>DASRWG010000010.1:0-27302 GCA_035654695.1 Gallionella sp.
GCGCCCAGGCGTATCCCCTCCAGCGCGTCCTCCGGCATCCCCATTTCGCGGGCTATCGCCTGTGCCAACTCGGCGACGCGGCGCTGGTGGCCGGCGGTATAGGGGTCGCGATACTCGACCGTCAGGCCGATGGCGTCGATGACCTGTTCCAGGATGGCGCGGTACTGCTGCCGGCTGGCGGCGAGCGACTCCATCGTCTCGCGCAACGCACTGGTCTTGGCCGCGACCAGGTCATCCAGATGGCGCTTGATGTGGTGCAGCTCCATGTGCGCCCGGACCCGCGCCAACACCTCCTCGAACTGGAACGGCTTGGTCACGTAGTCGACGCCGCCGGCCGCGAAGGCCGCGACCTTGTCGCCGGTTTCCTGCAGCGAGCTGATGAAGATCACCGGGATGTCGCGGGTGAGCGGATCGGCCTTCAGCCGCCGGCAGGTCTCGTAACCGTCCATGCCGGGCATGCGGATGTCGAGCAGGACCAGGTCGGGGGGGCTCAGCCGGATCGCCTGCAGGGCGATCTCGCCGCCGATCGCCGGACGCACGACGAAACCCGCCTGTTCCAGCACGCTGCTCAGCACCCGCAAGTTGTCCGGATTATCGTCGACGATGACGATGGAACCGTTCCTGTATTGTTCTCCAGTGCCCATATGCCGCCCGCCCTCAATGTGAAGCCGCCTCGTCGATCAGCTCGACGATGCGGTCGTAGCGATATTGCCGCGCAAGTGTCTCCAATGCCCCCCCGATTTGCGCGTCCAGTCGGGTTATCTCCGCTATCGTGCCGGCCGCCCCGCGGGCATCCAGCTCAAGCGCGGCGCGGCGCAATGCAGCGCGCAACTCCGCTGGGATGACCGCCATCCCGGCAGCCGTAACCACGCCCCCGGCAGAAGATGCCGCCGGCTCCTGGCCCCGATAGACGAACCTTGCACCCAGATGCCGGGCAAGCACATTGAATATCTCCGCCGCCTTGTAGGGCTTGTGCACCACCTCGTTGCAGCCAGCCTGCAGGATCAGTTCATGCTGCTCCTTGAAGGCGCTGGCGGTCAGCGCGATGATCTTCACCGCATCGCCCCCCGGCAGGCTGCGTATCTTCGCGGCCGCCTGGTAACCGTCCATCACCGGCATGCGCATGTCCATCCAGATCAGGTGCGGCTGCCATTGCCCGAACGCCAGCACGGCCTCCTGCCCGTTCTCGGCCTCGCGCACCTGGAAGCCCGCCTTCGCCAGCAAGGTGACCAGCAGCACCCGGTTGAACTGGTTGTCGTCCACCACCAGCATACGCCAGGCAGGCTGGCCCGGCTCCAGCCCCTGCACCACAGGGGGCATGCTGGTTCTGGCGGCCACTTCGTCCGCATCGCTCAACGGCAGCGGCAGATCGATGCCGAATATCGTCCCCTTGCCCGGCGCACTCTCGACGTCGATGCGCCCCCCCATCAATTCGATCAGGGATTTGGATATGGTCAGCCCCAGACCTGTTCCCCGGGTCCCGCTCGGCTCGGCCAGCTGCACGAACGGCTTGAACAGCTCGCCGAACTTGTCCGCCGGTATCCCGATGCCGCTGTCCTCAATCTCGATGCGCAACCTGACCATGGTCGGGTCATCTGCCGGCCGGGTCGCGGCCCGCAGGATCACCCCGCCCTCGCGGGTGAACTTCACCGCGTTGCCCAGCAGGTTGACCACCACCTGGCGCAGCTTGCCGCCGTCGCCGCGGACATAGCGCTGCATCTCCGGATCGAGATCGAGACTGAAGGTCAGGTTGTTGCTCGACGCGCGCTGCTCGATCAGCCTGCCGGCATCCTCCAGCATGGTCAGCAGGTCGAACGCCTTGTCGTCCAGATCGAACCGGCCCGCCTCGATCTTGGACAGATCCAGCACATCGTTGATCATGCCGAGCAGATAGCCTCCGCTACGGTTGATGATGTCAAGGTTGGCTTTTTGCGACGCAGGCGTCTCGGGGTCGTTCGCCATCAATTCGGAGAAGCCGAGGATCGCATTCAGCGGGGTGCGCAACTCGTGGCTCATATTGGACAGGAACGCGCTCTTGGCCAGGTTGGCGGCCTCCGCCGCCTCCTTGGCCTGCCGCAATTGCTCCGTCCTGTCGTCGACCATCTCTTCCAGATGTTGCCGGTATGCCTGCAACTC
Organism: Gallionella sp.; assembly: GCA_035654695.1. GTDB lineage: Bacteria > Pseudomonadota > Gammaproteobacteria > Burkholderiales > Gallionellaceae > Gallionella. Next base: position 2,137 of record DASRWG010000010.1, read on the forward strand.
CTGTTCCGTCTTCTTGCGCTGGGTGATGTCCGAGATCACAGTGATGAAATAGTTCGGACTGCCGTCGCGATGGTGCACCAGCGCCACCGTGAGATTTCCCCATACGATCCTGCCGTCCTTGTGCAAATAACGTTTCTCGATCGAGTAATTCGCGATCTCGCCCGACAGGATGCGCTGTACATAATCCAGATCGAGCTCGATGTCGTCGCGATGGGTGATGTCCTGAAAGGTCCTGTTCAACAGCTCTTCGCGGCTGTAGCCCAGCATATCGCACAAGCGCCGGTTGACGCGCAGCCAGCGGCCGTCCGGCGAGACATGCGCCACCCCCACCGCGGCCAGTTCGAACGTGGCGCGGAACTCCTTCTCCGCAGCCCCCAGCCGCTGGTAGGGCTCGCGCACCAGGGTGACGAACATCGCCCGGTAGATGTAGAGATAGGCGATGACCTTGTACACATGGCCGAGCAGGTTGAAGACGTCGGTGACATCCTTGTACAGCGTAAAGCTCAGTTCGCTCAGCACCGAGATCGCCACGGCGGCGAACAGGCCGGTGGCCTCGTGCACCGTGCCGCGGCGCGCCTGCCGGTAGAACAGCATCGCGGCCACTGCCAGCATCGCGACGATCAGGTATTCCGCGGCGATCTTCAGCGGCGTGAGTCCCTGTCCCTCGATGAAGGTGCGCGGCAGCCACGCCTGATGGAACAGCCCGACCCACACGACCAGCATGACGATGGCGAGCGCGCCCGCAAGCAGCCAGTACTTCTTCACGGGAGTAGCCAGCGGCGTCCACGGGCGCATCGCCACGACGAGCAGTGCCAGCGCGGCAAGGAAACGCGCGGCCAGCCAGAAGTTGATCGCCTTCTCCGGCCCCGAGGGCGTGACGAGATCCGCCATGCCCTTGAACGACAGCATGTGGACGAAGTCGATCAGACCGACCGCCAGCATCGCGCACGCGATGACCATCACGTTGCCGGCGCGTTCGTCGCTGTAGGCGTTCCACACTACCCCGAAGATCAGCATCGCGACGACGATGGAGAACAGCTCCATCGTCATGTGCATGGGCTGGTAGTTGGCGATGCCGCGGAACACGGCGGGAGTGGGCAGCAGCCAGATCAGCAGGAATCCGGCAGCGAGCGCGGCCAGCAGCCACAGGATACGCCGCAGGGCGGCATCCATGCCGGGTTCAGCCTGCATGCCGGGATCAGACTGCATGACGGGGGCTCCCGGCACTTCCGGATGCCGGCATGACGACGGCGACACAGATATCGATCACAGCTTCCATCGTTCCCCCGCGACAATCAATCATGTGACCAGAAAGGCGGTGGCAGGACGGCCGCCTGCCGCCGGTACCTAATCGCGTTCCCCCCGGTGCGGCTGGTGGATGTCGCAGGCGATGCCGGCATCCACCGCGATCATCTCGACCACCTCCTCGACCGGCATGCGCAGCAGATCGGCGATATCCTTGTAGTCGTCCGGCAGCGCCGGATCGTCCCATCCCTTGGCCGAATGGCGCACCAGATTGCTCGCCAGCACGACGTTGCGCACGCGCGGCAGGTGCGCGCAGGAATCATTCATCAGCGTCAGCAGCAGTTGCGGCAACTCCCACTGCTCGGCCAGCACGCGCTGCAACTCGAACATGGTGAAGCCGAACACCCGCGCCTGTATGACGCGTGTGCGCACCGTCGGTTCCTGCAGCCTGAGTTCCTCGACTTCCAGCATCTCGTCCGGCGCGAAGCACCACATCAGTATCTCGGCGATGTCGTGCAGCAGCGCGGCGATGCGCACTTCCTCGAAATGCAGGTCGCGCAGGCGCACGGCCCAGTCCTTGGCGTATTCGGAGGCGAGATGGGAGCGATGGATGGTGCGCAGCAGGTGCAGCAGCGCGGGTGTCTTGTGCTTCAGCGCGTCTTCGATCAGCGGCGCGGGCGGGACCCTGGCGAACACCGGCTCGATGCCCAGCATCAGCAGGGCTTGCTCGACCTGGATGACTTCGGTGGTCTGTATCTTGTGCTTGTGCTGCTGCAAGTAGCGCAGCAGCTTGACGGTCATGATCGGGTCGCGTGCGATGATGTCGGCAACGCCAATCGCGGTGAGCTTCTCGTCGTCGGCGCGCAATTCGTCCAGGCCGCGCGCGGTCTGCTTGAGCACCGGCAAATCCGCCTGCGTCAGCACCGCAACCCAGTAATCCAGTCCCCTAGCTTCCGACATCGCCCCTCCCTAGCCCCGGGGCCTGCTCCTGCAGGCCCTTATGGCACGCGAATATACCCGCAATCGCGGAGCTTGCACAATGGAATAAGGGGCCGCGGAATAAGGGGGCCGGGCTTACGTCACCGCCAGCTTGCCGATGCGCCCTTCGATCTCGCGCAGCGATATCTCCTTGCGCGGCAAGGCGGCGAGATTCAGGCCGGCAAGGTATTGGCGCATAGCCACCAGTTCGTAACCCTGCGCCTGCCAGCCCGCAAGCAGCTGCTCGAACACCGGCATCCACTTGCCGCCTTCCAGTTCGGCATGCAGCGTGAATACGTGGCCGGCAGGCTGCTCCGCTTCGGTCATGCGCAAGACATGCTGCGCGATGTTGTCGAGGGTGATGCCGTCGCGGTTGATCAGCTCGTCCAGCGTCGGCAGCGTCGTCGGCAACTGCGGGCAGTTGACGATCTCGGCATTCCAGGTCGGGATGCAGGGCTGCGCGCCGCGAGTGTCGGAACTGTAGTCGAAGCCGAGATGCTGCATCATGCGCAACGCATGGCGGTTCGTCTGCCAGCCGGCCGCGGCATGGGCGCGCGGCTTCTCGCCGAAGATTTCGGTGTAGCGATCCACCGCCCGCTGCAGCTCGCGCCGCGTCCATGTCTCGTCCTTGTCCGCGACATGATCCTGCCAGCGGATGTGGTCGTAGCAATGCACGCCGGTCTCGAAACCGGCGTTGCGCACCGAACGCATGATGTCGGCGCACTTGCGACCGATGTCCGGCGCGGGCAGCAGCGTACCGTACAGCAGCGTCTTGATGCCGTAATGCTCCACCACCGACATGCGCGACACCTTGGACAGATAGCCCGGACGGAACACGCGCTTGATCGCGCGGCCCATGTGATCGGGGCCGAGCGTAAAGAAGAAGGTCGCCTGCGCGTTATGGCGCTGCAACGTTTCCATCAAACGCGGCACACCCTCGCGAGTGCCGCGATAGGTGTCTACGTCGATCTTGAGAGCGAGTTGTTTCATGTCAGGATACGGGATACAGGATTCAGGATACAGGTCCGGTTCTGCTGAATCCTGTATCCCGTATCCTGCATCCAGCTTTAATCGACCAGGCCGCGCGCCTCGGCGATCTGGTTGCGGTAGGCGTCGAAGATTTTGCGCAGCGTGTCGGCCATGGTGGTGGTCGGCTTCCAGCCCAGTTCTTCGCAGGTGTTGGTGATCTTGGGCACGCGGTTCTGCACGTCCTGATACCCGGCGCCGTAGTATGCGTCGGAAGTCGTCTCGACGATCTTCACCTTTTTCGCGGATTCGGCATATTCCGGATACTCGGCTGCCAGCTTCAGCATCATGTCCGCCAGGTCGCGGATCGCGAAGTTGTTGGTCGGGTTGCCGATGTTGTAGATCTTGCCGGTGGCCACGCCATTCTTGTTCTCGATGATCTTCATCAGCGCATCGATGCCGTCGTCGATGTAGGTGAAGGCGCGCTTCTGGTGGCCGCCGTCGACCAGGCTGATGTTGTTGCCGCGGATGATGTGGCCGAGGAACTGGGTCACCACGCGCGAGCTGCCTTCCTTCGGCGTATTGATCGAATCCAGTCCTGCGCCGATCCAGTTGAACGGACGGAACAGCGTGAAGTTCAGGCCTTCCATGCCGTAACCCCAGATCACGCGATCCATCAACTGCTTGGAGTTGGAATAGATCCAGCGCGGCTTGTTGATCGGGCCGCACACCAGCTCGGAATTGTCCGGATCGAATTCCTCGTCATGGCACATGCCGTAGACTTCGGAAGTGGACGGGAACACCAGGTGTTTGTTGTACTTCACCGCGGCGCGCACGATGGGCAGGTTGGCCTCGAAATCCAGCTCGAACACGCGCAGCGGCTGCTTCACGTAAGTGGCCGGCGTGGCGATCGCCACCAGCGGCAGGATCACGTCGCACTTCTTGACGTGGTACTCGACCCACTCCTTATTGATGGTGATGTCGCCTTCGAAGAAATGGAAGCGCGGCTTGCCGATCAGGTCGCTGATGCGGTCGGTGCTCATATCCATGCCGTAGACTTCCCAGTCGGTGGTCTCGAGGATACGGTTGGACAGGTGGTGACCGATGAAACCGTTCACACCGAGGATCAGTACTTTTTTCATTTCACTTCCTTAACAATTGAATTCAAATCTTGTATCGCCGTGCTTCGCCGCAAACTCCGCCGCGCTCATCTCGCCCCCGTCCAGCTCGAAGCGCACCACGCGCAGCACCCCGCTGCCGCAGATCGCATAGGCCTTGCCGTCCTTCACGTAGAAAGCCGGCTTCTCGCCGGCAACCGTGCATCCAGTCACCAGCGTCTGCAAGATGCGCATCGGCTTACCCATCAGCGTGGTCGTCGCCCCCGGATACGGCGGGGCCACCGCGCGCACCAGGTTGTGTATCTGCTGCGCTGACTGCGACCAGTCGATAACGCCGTCTTCGGCCTTGCGTCCGCCGAAATAAGCGCCGAGACTCAAATCCTGTTTCTCGGCTTTGGCCGAGCCAGCCAGCAACGCGGGGAGCACATCGTTCAATGCGATCTCCGCCGCCACCGTCACCTTCTGGAACACCTCATGCGCCGTATCGTTCGGCAGGATGGGCACCGCCTGCTGCGCGACGATGTCGCCGTTGTCCGGCTTCTCCGTCATGTAATGCAGCGTCGCGCCCGTTTCCGTTTCGCCGCGAATTATCGCCCAATTCACCGGCACGCGTCCGCGGTATTTCGGCAGCAACGAGCCGTGCATGTTCAGCGCACCTTGCTTCGGAAGCGCCAGCAGCGGTGCTTTCAGCATCTCGCGGTAGTAGAAGGAAAAGAAGAAGTCCGGCTGCAATGCCGCGATCTGGTTGACCACTTCCGGCGTGTTCGGATTGTCCGGCGTGATCGTCGGAATGCCGTGCAACTCCGCCAGTTTCTGCACGCTGTCGAACCAGATGGTCTCCTTGGGATTGTCGCGATGCGTCACCACCAGCGCGACATCGACGCCGTGCGCCAGCAATACACTCAGGCATCTGACGCCAACATTGTGGTAAGCAAAAACGACGGCTCTACTCATCGCACAGCTCCCACAAACAAATCATTGGCGTCCCGCTCGTCATGCCCGCACCAAGGCTTCGCCCACCGTGGCATGACGGTACCTACGTTATGGCAGGCAAAGACTACGGCTTTGCTCATTCCTGGCTATCCGAAAACAACGAAGGATGCTCCGGTTCGGCAGGCTTGGCCTTTTTCTTTTTGGGTTCCGCAACGAACGGATCGGGCTCGCCGGCGACCGCTTCGACCGCGGGTTTTACCCTTCTCCCTTCCCCCTTCTCCCTTCCCTGCTTGACCTGCTGCTCCAGCACCGCCTCGACCAGGTAGCGCGGCCTATGGCGCACTTGCTGATAGATGCGGCCGATGTATTCGCCCAGCAGGCCGATGCCGAACAGCGCGATGCCTATCAGGAAGAACATCAGCGCAAACAGCGTGAACAGCCCTTCGGCCTCGGGGCCGACGATCAAGCGACGCACGACCAGCAACACGAACAACAGGCCGGATCCGGCCGAGATCAGCATGCCCAGCATCGAGAACCACTGCAGCGGCACCAGCGAGAAGCCGGTCATCAGGTCGAAATTCAGGCGGATCAGGCTATACAGCGAGTACTTGGATTCGCCCGCGGCGCGCTCCTCGTGCCCGACGACCACCTCGGCCGGGTTGCGCGCAAAGGTATAGGCCAGCGCCGGGATGAAGGTGTTCACTTCATGGCAGGAGTTGACCGCGTCGATGACATGGCGGTCGTAAGCGCGGAACATGCAGCCTTGGTCGGTCATCTTGATGCGGGTGATGCGCTCGCGCAGCCCGTTCATCGCGCGCGAGGCGACATGCCGCCAGGTGCTGTCGTTGCGCTGGCGGCGGATGGAGCCGACATAGTCGTGGCCCTCGTCCATCTTCGCCAGCAGCACGCCGATGTCCTCGGGCGGATTTTGCAGGTCGGCGTCCAGCGTCACCACGCGCAGCCCGCGGCTCTGTTCGAAGCCGGCCATGATCGCCATATGCTGGCCGAAGTTGCCGTTGAACAGCACCACGCGAGTCACGTCCGGGCGTTTCTGGAACTGCTCGCGCAGGATCGCGGCGGAACGATCGCGACTGCCGTCGTTGATGAAAACGACCTCGTAGCTGATGCCGAGATTGTCCAGCGCGGGGTACAGGCGGTCGAACAGGGCTTGCAGGCCTTGCTCCTCGTTATAGACGGGAATGACGACGGAAAGCTGGACGGTATTCATGGGCCGGCATTCTACCGCACGGGGAAGGGTTCGCGAAATCGCCATACGAACGGACAGAACGACTATTTATGTCCCGATGCGGATTCTCCGCACCGGAAGCACCGCAAGACCGGCGTCATGCCCACCATCAGCCCGCCATCGGGACGTCGGATGGTCGCGACCGCATCAATCTCCGTCCGGCCCCAGCCGCAACACCCGGGCGACCACCTCGAATCCAAAACCGCGCGACTGCAGGAAACGCATCTGCCGCGCCTTCTCCTTCGCATCCTGCGGCAGCACGCCGAACTTCTTGCGCCACACCTCGCGTGCGGTCGCCAGTTCGGATTCCTTCAGTTCGGGAAGCGCTTCCGCGATCAGCGTCTCGCCTATGCCGCGCTGGCGCAGTTCGTGGGTGATGCGCTGGGTGCCGTAGCGGCCGCGTTTGGCGTGCAGCAGTTGCGTCGCCGCGCGTTCGTCGGACAGCCAGCCGCGTTGCGTCAAGTCGTCCAGCAGCGCGTCGAGATCTTCTCCCGGCGCATGGTCGAACGATACGCCGTCGAACTCCTCGTCGCGCTGCAGATGCGGCAGCAGCTTGGCGCGCAGTTCGGCGCGGCTGTATTCGCGGCGCGCCAGATATTGCAAGGCGCGCGTGCGCAGGCTGGTTTCAGGCTTTTTTCTCACCGGCGCACCCGGACATAAGCAGCAATTTGACGGGAGTTATTCGGCTGCGTCCTTCGCCGCCGACTTGCCGGCGGCCTTGGCCTTGGTCTTTTCGCCGCCATCGAGCAGTGCAACGCCGAGCGCTTCGCGCACCTTGTTCTCGATCTCGAAAGCGACTTCCGGATGCTCGCGCAGATATTCGCGCGCGTTGTCCTTGCCTTGGCCGATCTTCTCGCCCTTGTAGCTGTACCAGGCGCCGGACTTCTCGACCAGTTTGTGCTGCACGCCCAGCTCGACGATTTCGCCTTCGCGCGAGATACCCTCGCCGTACAGGATGTCGAACATCGCCTCGCGGAACGGCGGCGCGACCTTGTTCTTGACGACCTTGACGCGGGTCTCGTTGCCGATAACCTCGTCGCCCTTCTTGATCGCGCCGGTGCGGCGGATGTCGAGGCGCACCGAGGCGTAGAACTTGAGCGCGTTGCCGCCGGTGGTGGTTTCGGGATTGCCGAACATCACGCCGATCTTCATGCGGATCTGGTTGATGAAGATCACCAGCGTGTTGGAGCGCTTGATGTTCGCGGTCAGCTTGCGCAGCGCCTGCGACATCAGGCGGGCATGCAGGCCCATCTGCGCGTCGCCCATCTCGCCCTCGATCTCAGCCTTCGGCGTGAGTGCTGCGACCGAGTCGATCACGACCACGTCCACGGAAGAGGAGCGCACCAGCATGTCGGCAATCTCCAGCGCCTGTTCGCCGTTGTCCGGCTGGGAGATCAGCAGGTCTTCGACCTTCACGCCCAGCTTCTGGGCGTATTGCGGGTCGAGCGCGTGCTCCGCGTCGATGAAGGCCGCGGTGCCGCCCATCTTCTGCATCTCGGCGATGACCTGCAGCGTCAGCGTGGTCTTGCCGGAAGATTCCGGGCCGTAGATCTCGACGACGCGGCCGCGCGGCAGGCCGCCGACGCCGAGCGCGATGTCCAGACCCAGCGAGCCGGTGGAAACCACCTGGATGTCCTTCGCAACGTCGCTCTCGCCCAGGCGCATGATCGAGCCCTTGCCGAATTGTTTTTCGATCTGGCTCAGTGCCGCCGCGAGTGCCTTGCTCTTGTTGTCTTCCATGTTTATCCCCTTTCAAAAAATGTGGCCGGATTGTGGCACATCGTTTTTCATTTGTACAGAACGTTCGTTCTCTTTTTTAATTTTTTAGAAGCTGTCTTGAAAATTCGCGAGAAGGGATGGATGCAAGGCGCATGGAGCGCAGAAACCGGAATGTACATAAAGTCTGTCGCCTTGCGCCCCCGGATTTCGAGCACCACGCAACGCCGCAGACGCCCTTCGCAGCAATTTTAAAGACAGCTTTTCAGGCGGTTTCGGTGCGCTGCCCCAGTAGCTCCGCCACCCCTTGCAGCGCGATGCGCATCGCCTCGACGCGGACTTCGGCGCGGTTGCCGTCCAGTCTGTGCATGCGCGAGAAGGCGAGACCGTCGCGCAGCGCCCAAGCGAACCAGACCGTGCCAACCGGCTTTTCCGGCGTGCCGCCGTCGGGCCCCGCAATGCCGCTAACCGCCAGCGCGACCTGCGCGCCGCTGTGCCGCAATGCACCCGCGGCCATCTCGCGCACCACCGCTTCGGACACGGCGCCGTGCCGCTGCAGCGTCTCCTCGGAGACCCCCAGCATCTGCCGCTTGGAAAGATTCGAATAAGTGACGAAGCCGCGCTCGAACCAGGCCGAACTGCCAGCCACCTCGGTAACCGCATAGGCGATGCCGCCGCCGGTGCAGGACTCGGCCGTCGCCAGCATCAGGCCGTGGGATTTGAGCAGTCCGCCTATCTGTGCGGCCAGAACATCCATCAGCCGTTCAATCCGCGCGCGAGGTCGTTCCGGATGTCCACGACCGCCTCCAGCCCGACCGCGATGCGGATCAGGCCGTCGGTGATGCCCGCGGCGGCGCGCGCCTCGGGCGTGATGCGCGCATGCGTCGTCGTCGCCGGATGGGTGATCGTCGTGCGCGTGTCTCCGAGATTCGCGGTGATCGAGATCATCTTGGTGTTGTCGATCACACGCCAAGCCGCATCTTTGCCGCCCTTGACCTCGAACGACACGATGCCGCCGCCGGTCTTCTGCTGCCTCATCGCCAACTCATGCTGCGGATGCGACGGCAGGCCGGGATAGAACACGCGCGCGACGCCGGGCTGCGATTCCAGCCAGCGCGCGAGTTCCAGTGCGCCGGCCGAGTGCGCGTCCATGCGCAGCTTCAGCGTCTCCATGCCCTTCAGGAACACCCAGGCATTGAACGCGCTCATCGTCGGACCCGCGGTGCGCAGGAATCCGTACACGCCTTCCATGTTCTTCTTGCTGCCCAGCACCGCGCCGCCCAGCACCCTGCCCTGTCCGTCCAGATACTTGGTCGCGGAATGGATCACGATGTCCGCGCCCAGCTCCAGCGGCTTTTGCAGGATGGGCGTACAGAAGCAGTTGTCCACCGCCAGCAGCGCGCCGCAGCCTTTCGCGACCGCGGCGATCGCCGTGATGTCGGAGATTTCGGTCAGCGGGTTGGATGGCGTCTCCAGGAAGAACAGCTTCGTGTTCGGGCGCACCGCGGCCTGCCACTCGGCGACATCGGTCGCGGAGACATAGGTCGTCTCGACGCCGAACTTCTTGATGATGTTGTTGAACAGGTTGACTGTCGCGCCGAACAGGCTGCGCGAGGCGACGACATGGTCGCCCGCCTTCAGCACGCCCATCACGCAAGCGAGGATCGCCGACATGCCGGATGCGGTCGCGACGCATTGCTCTGCGCCTTCCATCGCCGCGAGACGCTCCTCGAACATCGTCACGGTCGGGTTGGTGAAGCGCGCGTAGATGTTGCCCGGCTCCTCGCCGATGAAACGACGCGCGGCCTGCGCCGCGTTGTCGAAGGTGAAGCTGGAGGTCAGGAACAGCGCCTCGCTGTGTTCGTGGAACTGGCTCTGCACCGAGCCCGCGCGTATCGCCAGCGTCTCAGGCTGGTATTGATCTTGATCTGACATAATGTCCCCTGAAAATGCAAAAACCCGGAAAGCTTGGCGCCAAACCGGGTTCGCCCGCTTTAGCTGTATTTATTATGCGCCCGCAAGCTGTTCCTCAAATCGGCGCAATCGAAAAGTAACACCGGCCTGCGCGGCCTGTCAATCCGGCACAGGTCACGGCAGGTTCATTACATCGAGGTGACGCTCATCGCCAGATTGAGCTCCATCTGGTCGTCGTCCACGGGCTTCTCGGACTTGCTTGCGCCGCGCGCCGCCTCGATCGCATCCAGGTATTCGGCCGTGATGTCGCCGGTGATGTAGCAGCCGTCGAAACAGGAGGCGTCAAAATCGACGATGGCCGGATTAGCCTTGCGCACCGACGCCTTCAGGTCTTCCAGATCCTGATAGATTACGCCGTCCGCGCCGATCTCGCGGCAGATCTCGTCGTCGGAGCGGCCGGTGGCGATCAGTTCGGTGCGGCTGGGCATGTCGATACCGTACACGTTGGGGAAGCGCACCGGTGGTGCGGCGGAGGCGAAGTACACCTTCAGCGCGCCGGCGTCGCGCGCCATCTGCACGATCTCGCGGCTGGTGGTGCCGCGCACGATGGAGTCGTCCACCAGCAGCACGTTCTTGCCCTTGAATTCGACGCCGATGGCGTTCAGTTTCTGGCGCACCGACTTCTTGCGCATCGCCTGCCCCGGCATGATGAAGGTGCGGCCGATGTAGCGATTCTTCACGAAGCCTTCGCGGAACGGGATGTCGAGGTGGTTGGCCAGTTGCAACGCGCTCGGGCGGCTGGAATCGGGAATGGGGATCACCACATCGATATCCACCTCGCTCCAGGTGCGCTTGAGCTTCTCGGCCAGATACTCGCCCATGTACAAACGTGTCTCGTACACCGACACGCCGTCGATCACCGAGTCAGGACGCGCGAAATACACGTATTCGAAGATGCAGGAATTCAGCTTGGCCTTGTCGCTGCATTGCTTGCTGTGCAGCTTGCCGTCGAAGTCAACGAACACCGCCTCGCCCGGCGCGACATCGCGCAGGAACTTGAAGCCTAGCGTATCGAGCGCAACGCTTTCGGAGGCGACCAGGTACTCGGGCCCCTGCGCAGTCTCGTTGACGCCGATCACCAGCGGGCGGATGCCGTAGATGTCGCGGAACGCCAGCAGGCCGTAGCCGGCGATCATCGCGACCACCGCATACGCGCCCTTGCAGCGCTGGTGTACGCCGGACACTGCCGAGAAGATCGTCGGCACGTCCAGACGTAGCCCCTTGGACTTGGCTTGCAGCTCGTGCGCCAGCACGTTCAGCAGCACTTCCGAATCGGAGTTGGTGTTGACGTGGCGCAGGTCGTCCATGAACAGCTGCTTCTGCAGCTCTGCGGTATTGGTCAGGTTGCCGTTGTGGCCGAGCACGATGCCGAACGGCGAGTTCACGTAGAACGGCTGCGCCTCGTTGTGGTCCACCGCGGAGCCGGCCGTCGGATAGCGCACATGCGCGATGCCGGCGTTACCCTTGAGCGCGCGCATGTTGCGCGTGCGGAACACGTCGCGCACCAGACCGTTGCCCTTGTGCAGGTGGAAGGTGCGCCCGTCCAGCGTGGCGATGCCGGCGGCATCCTGCCCGCGGTGCTGCAACACTTGCAGGCCGTCATACAGCAACTGATTGGCCGGTGTTTGCGAAACGACTCCGAGAATGCCACACATGATATTTGTCCTAAAAGTTAACTACTCAGAAATTCTTAACCGCGAGCGCCGTAACGGATGCGCTGCGCGACATTGTCAGGCAACCAGCCGCGCGTCCACAGCGCAACATCTTCCGCCGCCCGGCTGGTCTGCGCATTGCGCCAGAACGGCTGTTCCGGCATGCTCGTCAGCCCGCCCAGCCACACCAGCGCCAGCACCACCAGCAACCCGCGCACCAGCCCGAACACGCCGCCCATCGTACGATCCAGTCCGCCCAGTCCGGCCGCCTTCACCAGTCGGGAGAACAGCCACACCAGCACGCTCCACAGAATCAGCGCGGCGACGAACACCGCGGCGTAAGCCAGCGCGACCCGCATCGTGCCCTCGCCCGGCATCGCCGGCGCGATCTCGGCCGCGAAGAACTTGCTCAGCAGGAACGCGATCGGCCATCCGGCCAGCGACAGCAGTTCGTAGGTCAGTCCGCGCCACACGCCGATCAACAGCGACGCCACCAGAATGGCGATGACGGTGTAGTCGAAACCGGTCATTTGATGCTGACGATGCTCGGATGCAGCCCATGCTTCTCCAGCATTTTTATGACCTTCTCCGCCTTGACTCGTTCCTCATAAGGCCCGACGCGCACGCGGATCTTGTTGCCGGCCTTCTCGGTGTAGGCCTTGAAGCCCCAGCCTTTCAGCTTGTCGAGTTCCTGCTTCGCGGTGTTCGGATTGGAATAGGCGCCGACCTGGGCGGCGTAAGTGACGGCCTTGCCTTCTTTCTTGGCCGTATCGGCTGCGGGAGCGGGAGCAGCCTGGACTGCAGGCGTGGATTCGGCAGGCTTGGATTCGGTGAGTTTGGGTTCGGCCGCCTTGGGCGCGGCGACGCTCGCCACGGCAGAAATTGCGACCGGCTCAGAAACCGCAGCAACGGCGGATGCCATCACGACGGCAGAGACGGGCAGCGCCACCGGAACCTCGGAAATCGCGACGTTCGGCACGAATTCGCCGGCCTTCTCGGGTGCGGGGATGCGCAGATCGATGTCCTGGCCGGTCGGTTTGGGCTGGCTTTCCAGCACCATGGGCAGGATCACCACCACCGCCAGCGTCAGCGCGATCGCGCCGATCAGGCGGCGGCGAGCCTTGCGTCTCAGGTTCAGTTCGTCGTCGGTCAGCTCTTTGGCCATGCTACTATCCTCAATTGACGGAAAGCTCCCGGGCCTGCATCGCCTCAGCCACGGTATGGAACGATCCGAAGGCCGCGATTCTATCATTTTCGCCTGCCTCGTTGCAGGCCAGACGCAGCGCCTCCGCAACGGTCTCGAAGGTCCGGACAGCCCCATGCACGCCGCAGTCACCCAGCACCCGGGTGAGTTCCGCCGCACTCGCGCCGCGCGGCATGTCCAACCCCGCGACCAGCCAAACGTCGACATGCGGATCCAGCATCCGCACCACACCCGCCATGTCCTTGTCTTTCAGCATCGCGAATACCGCAAAGGTCTTCGCGGGCGGCAGGCTGCCCAGGTTCTGCGCCAGCGAACGCGCCGCATGCGGGTTGTGCGCGACGTCGAGTATCAGTTGCGGCCTGCCCGGCACAAACTGGAAGCGCCCGGCCAGCTGCACCTCGATCAGCCCCCGCCGTACCGCATCCATGTTCACCGGCAGCCTGTCCTTCAGCGCATCCAGCGCGGCCAGCACCGCACTGGCGTTGTGCAACTGGAACGCGCCGCGCAACGCCGGGATAGGCAGCGAGGTGCGCGAACCAGACTTTCCGAAAAAATCCCATTGCACTCTTCCCTCTCCCGCTTGCGGGAGAGGGTGCCCGTCAGGGCGGGAGAGGGTAATGACTGTCCGCCCCTCTCCCCCAGCCCCTCTCCCGCTTGCGGGCGAGGGGAGCGAAAATCCGAACTCCTTGCCTATGCACCACAACTCCGCGCCGATCTCCCGTGCATGGTCGCGTATCGCCTGCGGCACATCGGGATCGGCGCAGATCGCCACACGACCCTTGCGGAAGATGCCCGCCTTCTCGAACGCGATCTGCTCGCGCGTGTCGCCCAGATAATCGACATGATCGATGTCCACGCTGGTCACCACCGCGCAGTCCGCATCGAACACGTTCACCGCATCCAGCCTGCCGCCCAACCCGACCTCGAGGATGGCGACATCGACCTTGTGCCCAACGAACAAAGACATCGCGGCCAGCGTGCCGAACTCGAAATAAGTCAGCGCAGTCTCTCCGCGCGCCTGTTCGATGCTCTCGAACGACGCGCATAGCTCCGCGTCGCTCGCTTGTTTCTTGGCGATGCGCACGCGCTCGTTGTAATGCAGCAGATGCGGCGATGTGTAGCAGCCGACCTTGTAACCGGCCGCATGCAGGATGGACTCCAGCATCGCGCACACCGAGCCCTTGCCGTTGGTGCCGCCGACGACGATGACCGGAAAATCGGGTTGGAGAGCCAGCCGCTCCTTGACCTGCGCGACGCGGGTCAGACCGAGCTCTATGGTCTTGGGGTGCAGAGATTCTAAATAGGAGAGCCAGTCGGCCAGAGTATTAGGCATAGATCAATTGAAACAAAGTAGCCCGGATGCAGCGCAGCGGAATCCGGGGAAGCCCATCAAGGTGCAGAGATATGTCTCAACATTCGGAACCCCGGATTCCATTGCATTCCATCCGGGACGCACGCTGGAAGCTGCCAGAAAAATTCGCGAGGAGGGAGGGATGCAAGGCGCACGGAACGCAGCAACCGGAATGTACACAAGGTCTGTCGCCTTGCGACCCCGGATTGCGAGTACCGCGCAACGCAGCAGACGCCCTCCGCAGCAATTTAAATGGCAGCTTCTAAGCCGCCTCGATCTCCGCTACCGCAGCCTGCTTGGTCAACAGCGTGATCAGCGTCGCGAGCTGGTTCTTCATCTCGCGGCGGTCGATGATCATGTCCACCGCGCCGTGTTCCAGCAGGAACTCGGCGCGCTGGAAGCCTTCCGGCAATGTCTCGCGCACGGTCTGCTGGATCACTCGGGCGCCGGCAAAGCCGATCAGCGCGCCGGGTTCGGCGATCACCACGTCGCCGACGAAGGCGAAGCTGGCGGAGACGCCGCCCATGGTCGGGTCGGTCAGCACCGAGATGAACGGGAGTTTTTCTTCTGAGAGCTGCGTCAGCGCGGCGCAGGTCTTGGCCATCTGCATCAGCGACAGCAGGCCTTCCTGCATGCGCGCGCCGCCGCTGGCGGAGAAGCAGACGAAGGGGCACTTCTGTTCCAGCGCGACCTGCACGCCGCGCACGAAGCGCTCGCCGACCACCGAGCCCATCGAGCCGCCCATGAAGCTAAACTCGAACACCGCGACGACCACCGGCACCGCATGGATGCTGCCCTGCATCACCACCAGCGCGTCGTCCTCACCGGTGCTCTTCTTCGAGGCGCTCAGGCGGTCGGAGTATTTCTTCTGGTCCTTGAACTTCAGCGTGTCGAGAGGCAGCACTTCCGCACCGATCTCGAAACGGCCTTCGGCATCGAGCAACAGGTCGAGACGGGTGCGCGCGGTGATGCGGTGGTGGTGGCTGCACTTCGGGCAGACGCTCTGGTTCTTCTCCAGATCGGAGTGGTACAGCACGGCCTGACAGCTCGGGCACTTGCTCCACAGGCCTTCCGGCACGGTCTTTTTCGCATCGCCGTCGCGGCGCTTGATCTTCGGGGGCAACAGTTTCTGGAACCAGCTCATGGTGATCTCCTTGAAATTCTTTAAAATCTTCTTACCCGCAGATTACGCAGATTAACTGCAACGTAATTTGTAAGGTGTTTGTTTTTTATCTGTGTGAATCTGCGTAATCTGCGGGCGAGTTTTTTAGGCCTTATCGATGGCCTGTCTCAATTCCATGACCAGCTTGCCGACGTTGGCGACGACATCCTGTTCGGTCGAATTCTCCACTTCCTGCACGATGCGGCTGCCGACGACGACGCCGTCGCACAGCCTGGCCACCGCCAGCGCGGTCTGTGCATCGCGAATGCCGAAGCCGACGCCGATGGGCAGCGAGATGTATTTGCGCAGATGGGGCAGCTTCTCCGCTATCGCATCCAGGTCGAGGTGACCCGCCCCGGTGACGCCCTTCAGCGACACGTAATACACGTAGCCGCGCGCCAGCTTGGCGACTTCGGCGATGCGCTCGTCGCTGGTGGTGGGTGCCAGCAGGAAGATGGGATCGAGGCCGTGCGCCTCAAGGTGCGCGAACGCCTCGTGGCTCTCTTCCGGCGGAAAATCCACGGTCAGCACGCCGTCGACGCCGACGGCGGCCGCGCTCTTCGCGAACGTCTCCCAGCCCATCGCCTCGATCGGATTGCCGTAGCCCATCAGCACCACCGGAGTGGAGGCATTGGTCTTGCGGAATTCCGCGACCATGCCCAGCACGTCGCGCAAGGACACGTTGTGCTTCAGCGCGCGCTCGGAGGCTCGCTGTATCGTCGGGCCGTCCGCCATCGGGTCGGAGAACGGCACGCCCAGTTCGATCACGTCCGCGCCCGCCTCGACCAGCCCGTGCATCAGCGGCACGGTCACTTGCGGATTCGGGTCGCCCGCGGTGACGAACGGGATCAGCGCGCGGCGCTGCTGCACCTTCAGTTTTTCGAATGCTGCCTGGATGCGGCTCATAGCGTGATGCCTTTTATTCTTGCGACGGTGTTCATGTCCTTGTCGCCGCGGCCGGACAGGTTGACCAGCAGCGCTTTATCCTTGCCCATCGCCGGCGCGATCTTCATCGCGTGCGCCAACGCGTGACTGGATTCCAGCGCGGGGATGATGCCCTCGAAGCGGCACAGCGCGTCAAATGCGGCGATGGCCTCGTCGTCGTTGATCGCGACGTATTCGGCGCGGTGGATATCCTTCAGCAGGCAATGCTCGGGGCCGACGCCGGGATAGTCCAGGCCGGCGGAGATCGAATGGGTCTCGATGATCTGGCCGTTCTCGTCCTGCATTAGATAGACCTTGTTGCCGTGCAGCACGCCGACCTTGGCGTTGCCGGTCAGCGGCGCCGCATGTGAACCGCTTTCGATGCCGTGGCCGCCGGCCTCGACGCCGATCAGCTTCACGTTCGGCACATCGATGTAGGGATGGAAGATGCCGATGGCGTTGGAGCCACCGCCAACGCAGGCGATCACCGCATCCGGCTGGCGTCCGATCAGCTCGGGCATCTGCACCTTGGCCTCGTTGCCGATCACGCACTGGAAGTCGCGCACCATCATCGGGTAAGGATGCGGGCCCGCCGCAGTGCCGAAGATGTAGAAGGTGGTCTCGACGTTGGTGACCCAGTCGCGGATCGCCTCGTTGCAGGCGTCCTTCAGCGTGCGCGAACCGCTCTCCACCGGAATGACGGTCGCACCCAGCAGCTTCATGCGGAACACGTTCGGCGCCTGGCGCTGCACGTCCTCCGCGCCCATGTACACCACGCACTCCATGCCGAAGCGCGCGGCGACGGTCGCGGTGGCGACGCCGTGCATTCCGGCGCCGGTCTCGGCGATCACGCGCTTCTTGCCCATGCGCTTCGCGAGCAGCGCCTGGCCGATGGCGTTGTTGATCTTGTGCGCGCCGGTGTGGTTCAGGTCTTCGCGCTTCAAATAAATTTGAGCCCCGCCGAAATGCTCCGACAGGCGCTTGGCGTGATAGATCGGGCTGGGGCGGCCGACGTAGTATTTCAGTTCATGCGCAAATTCGGCCTTGAACTCGGGATCGTCGCGAAAATGCTCGTACTGGCGGCGCAATTCCTCGACCGCGGGCATCAGCGTCTCCGCCATGTAAATGCCGCCGTAGGGACCGAAGTGGCCGCGCTTATCTGGATAGTTGTAAGTCAATGTGTACTCCGTATAAACCTACTGCGCCGCCCGATTGCTGCGTCGCGTGCTCGTTCATTCCTCGCCTACCATGCGGTATGTCTCGTCATTCACTGCGCGGCTCCTTGCACTCAGGCTTGCTCGCTACGGTTTCTAACGGAGTCCACACGCTTAACCTCTTTGACGAACGCGGCGACCTTCGCCGCATCCTTGATTCCCTTCGCCGCCTCGACTCCGCTGGACACGTCCACCGCATAGGGGCGCACCCGCTCTATCGCCTCCGCGACGTTCTCCGCATCCAGTCCGCCGGACAGGATCACCGGCAGCGGCAGTTGTCGCGGGATCAGCCCCCAGTCGAAGGTCGCCCCGGTGCCACCCGGCACGCCCGCCACGTAGGCATCCAGCAACAGCGCCCGGGCCGTGGAAAATTGCGCCGCGCATTGTAGCAAATCCACCCCGGCTCTGACGCGGATCGCCTTGAGGTAGGGCCGGCCGAATTGGGCGCAGTATTCGGGCGTCTCGTCGCCGTGGAACTGCAGCACATCCAGCGGCACGGCAGCCAGCACCTCGCGCACGAACGCCGCATCGGCATCGACGAACAGACCTACCGTGGTGACGAACGGCGGCAGCGCAGCAACCAGCTGCGCCGCCTGTTCGGCGCTCACATGGCGCGGGCTCTTCGCGTAGAACACCAGCCCGATCGCGTCCGCGCCGCTGGCGGCGACGGTACGCGCGTCTTCCGCGCGCGTGATGCCGCAGACCTTGATTCGCGTCACAACAGAGGATGCAGGATTCGGGATACGGGATTCAGCATTCCCGGCTTCGTTCCTCTTGCCTTGAGTATTCATTCTGTCTCCAAACCCCATGTCACCTGCCTGTATCCTGTATCCCGAGTCCTGCCTCCTGCTCTTGTGGCAATCCCCATTTTTCCTCGTATTTGATGCGGCGCAAGTATAAGCCATCGGGCGCGAAGGTCGGCGCGGCAAGACGACGCTCGCGCCCTTCCAACACCTCGCGCAGCCAGTCCGGCGGATGCTTGCCCTTGCCGACGTAGACCAGGCAGCCGACGATGTTGCGCACCATGTGGTGCAGGAACGCGCCGGCGCTGAGGTCAAACACGATCATATCGCCCTCGCGGCGGATATCCAGCCGGGTCAGCCTCTTCACCGGCGACTTGGCCTGGCATTCCGCCGCGCGGAACGCGCTGAAGTCGTGTTCGCCCAGCAGGTGCTGCGCGGCTTCCCGCATCGCTTCGACATCCAGCGGCGCATGGAACCAGCCGACCTTGCCGGACTGGATGGCCGGGCGCATCGGACGGTTCAGCAACAGGTAGCGGTAGCTGCGTCCATGCGCCGAGAAGCGCGCATGGAACTCGTCCGGCACCGCATGCGCCCAGCGCACCGCGACGCTCTCCGGCAGCAGCCCGTTCGTGCCGCGCACCCAGGCGGTCAGCGATCGGTCAGCCTGCGTGTCGAAGTGCACCACCTGTTCGGTCGCATGCACGCCGGTGTCGGTGCGTCCGGCGGCGGTGACCGCAATGGCTTCTCCGGCAATCCGGCTCAGCGCGGCCTGCAAGGCGCCCTGCACCGTCGACCTGTCCGTCTGGCTCTGCCAGCCGGAGAACGGGCGGCCGTCGTATTCGATACCCAGTGCGATCCTCATCACAAGCTCCACCACAGCAAAGATAGTGCGACACCCATCAGCAGCGCATCGCCGTAACCGAAACGATGCAACGGCAACTCCATCTCGCGGGTCGGTTCGGCATGCGGCTCCAGCAAACCGTCCAGTGTCTCCCGCCAGCCTCGCTTGCCACGCAGCATCGCTGCCTCGGCGTAATGCAGCGTCAAT
Source organism: Gallionella sp. (assembly GCA_035654695.1). GTDB lineage: Bacteria > Pseudomonadota > Gammaproteobacteria > Burkholderiales > Gallionellaceae > Gallionella. The sequence continues at coordinate 21,611 of DASRWG010000010.1, forward strand.
GCCAGCCGCACCGCGAAACGTTCGCGCAGTCCGCCCTTCCATTGCAGGGGCGCAAACAGGGTATAGAGACCGGCGATCAATTGCATGCGATGCAGACGATCCAGCAACACTGCCAATCCTGCCAACGCCACCAGTAGCCGAAGCAATTGCGACATGCCGTCGAGCAAACCTTCGCGGGTCGGGCTGAACAGGCCGAATGGTTCGTATACCGCATGCCCCGGCGTGCTCCAGGCGTAGATCAGCAGCAGCGACAGCATGATCCAGCGCGTGCGACGCAACAGCTGCGCGAACTTGTGCCCAGAAACGGCAACGGCGAACAACAGCACCGCACCGGCCGCGAGCAGCAGCGCGCCGAACTTCAGCAGCTGCAGCATCGCAACCAGAAAACACCAGGCAAGAATCTGAGTAGCAGGATGGAATTTCACGCAGCATTCCCCGCGTCGGACAAAAAGAAAACGGCAGCCCTGCTTCGAGCTGCCGTCACCAGGAAACGCACGATCAGATCAGTTGATCGATCAGCGCCTGAGCCGCCTCTTGCTGCTCCGAGTCGCCGTCGCGCAGCACTTCTTCGAGGATCTCGCGAGCGCCGGTCTGGTCGCCCATCTCCTGATAGGCGCGGGCCAGATCGAGCTTGGTCGCAACTTCGTGCCAGCGCTCGTCCTTGACGACTTCCGCAGCGGTTGCTGCAGGCGCACCAATATCGTCCAGGTTCAGGCTGATACCGGACAGACCGATATCGGCTGCCGGCGCTTCCGCCGCCGGTTTGGTCGCAACTTCCTCGACTGGGAAGTCCAGCGAGAACTCCATGACGTCGTCGTCGCCATGCGACGCCGACTTCGTCTCTTCCTTCATCTCTTCCGGCTCGGCAGCCGGAAGAGATGTTGAGGTTATGTCGAAGACCAGGTCGTCCAGATTCGGCAACACTGCCTCGGCCGGTGCTTCAGACGTGACGGTGACTTCCTCCGCCACGGTGGCGGCCGGCATCGACGGATTGGTCGAGGTGATGTCGAAATCCATGTCGGGTGATACAGCCTGCATCGGATTGGTCGAAGTCAGGTCGAAGTCCATCGCGACTTCCTGCGCCGCCGGCATCTCCTCCGGACTCAGGATCATCGTCTTCGCCGCATCTCCCTCACCGAGGTCGAAATCCACTGCCGGCAAGGATGTTTCCTCGGCCGCGATTTCCGGCGCGGTGTTCAGCACCGTGGTCTGCATGGTCGCGCTCGCGGCATCCTCGATGGACGGTCCGCCGTACATCGGGTTGTTCGGCTCCAGCTTGCGGCCCATCGCCGCCGCCTGCTCCCAGGCCGGCTCGTCGCCGGAGATCTGCAGCTGACGCGCGATGGCCGCGAACGAATTCACGTCCACGCGATTGGCATAGATACCGAGCAGTTTGAGATGGATACGGTGATCATCCGGCGTGCGCAGCAAAGCTTCCTTCAGCACCTCCTCCGCCTGCGTATCGCGGCCGAAGTTCAGGAACAGATCGGCTTCGCTGATCGGATCAACGTCGTCGGACTGCGCGCTCTCGACTTCATTGGTAGCGGCCAGCATAGTGAAATCGCCGGTATCGGGAGAAGGTGCCGGGGGAGTGGTTATCCGGCCGGTGATTTCGCCAACCTCATCCTGCTTTTCGCTGAATGCAACGACCGGACTCTTCCGGCGGCGCTGCACCATGTAGCCCAGACCGCCGAGGGCCGCCAGCACGGCGGCTCCGCCGGCCAAGTAGATCGGATTGCCCAGAATTTCGTCGACCAGTGTCGGCTCAGGCTCGACCACCTTCGGTGCAACAACCTTGGGTTGGGGCTGAGCGACCGGCGCAGACGCCGCTGCGACGTCGCTCGCGGCCTCTACCGCAGAGGCCGCAGCAGCTGCTGCAACATCGGAGACTGCGCTGGCAGATTGAGTCAGAGCAGCAGCCTGGGACTTCAACTCGGCCAAACGCTGCATATCCTTGAGATTCTGCTCCAGCATCGCCAGACGAGTCTTCTCTTCTTCCATCGCCTTGGCCTTGGCGATCGCCTCTTCATTAGCGGCATTCTTCTTGTCCTGCGCAGACAGAGTTTTGCCGCCGCCGGCAGCGGTCTGGTCGCCCGGGGCTTCGCCCTTCGACAGTTTCAGCACTTCCCTGGCGGAGTCCTTGGCGACTGGAGCCTTGTCCGTCACCGAACTGCTTATCTTGCCGCTGGAGACCTGTTGCGCATCCTGGCCCTGACTGCTCATCGGAGCGGCACTGGCGAGCTTCTGGCGATAAGCGTTCCAGTCGGCCGCCTGGGCGCGAATCTCCTTAGCCGCCTCGATTTGCGACACGCCCATCAACTCCTCCTGCGCCGGCAGGCGCAGGATCTTGCCGGCCTTGATGCGGTTCATGTTCTTGCCGTCGAACTGCCCGGCATTGGCGCGGTACAGCGCGACAAGCATGCGTTCCAGACTGACGTCGACCGGCTTGTTTTCAGCGGCGATCAGGTTCAGCGTATCGCCGCGCTTAACGTCGATCAGGTTCAGTGCATCGCCGCGCTTGACGACGACCTCGCCTGCCGGAACGGCTTTTTCAACCGGCTTGCGGGCCGGTGCGGGCTGTTTCGCCAGCGCCTTCTCGTCACTGGGCGCTTCGGCGCGCATGGTCTCCGCTTGTTTCTTCAGGGCATCCGCCTCTTCCTGAGACGATTGCTGTCCCATTTCGCCCTGCTCGGCAACAGGAGTATCGGCAGGAGCGGCAGCCGGCTCGACGGCAACTGCCGGAGCAACCGGTGCAACTGCGACGACCTCAGCCGGCGCGGGCTGTTCCGGAACGTAATCTGGCGGATCGAGCAGGAAGGTGTATTCGCGCAGCAGCTTGCCGGACGACCAGGTCAGTTCGACCAGCAGGCTGACGAAGGGGTCGTTGACCGGCTGTGCACTGCTCACTACAAGGTAGGAATTACCGTCGGCGCGATGCTCGACCTGAAACTTGAACTTGTTGCCGTAGGGATACTCCAGACCGGCGCCCTTGTAGGCATCGGCAGATGCGAGTCGCGCCACCAGACTGGCTTTTTCGGCTTTGCCGACCGACACCAGCTCGATATCGGCCTTAAGCGGCTGCCCCAACGCGGACACCACGTTTATGCCGCCCAACCCCAGGGCAGAGGCCGATGCAGACAGCGCCAGAGCGACAACAAACCCGAGCAGTTTCAGTAGTGATTTATGCACGCTACCACCCTCACCTTATTTATTGGACAAGTAAAATAACATCATGGAGTTATCAGCACAAGCTGATAATTCAAGTTCACAACCCCGCTTAATTCAAACGCCAACCAACCCAAGCCCAGCCGGACTCAAGTCCAGCCGAGCTCAAATACAAATCAATTCAAATACTTCTCGATCAGGATTTCGGCGATCTGTACGCTGTTCAGCGCCGCGCCCTTGCGCACATTATCACTGACCACCCACAGGTTCAGGCCCAGCGGATGCGACACATCCTCGCGAATACGTCCCACGTAGGTCGGATCGGTACCTGCAGCATCGACCGGGGTCGGATAGCCGCCCGGCTTGCGCTCGTCCATCACCTGCACGCCCGGGGCCTTTTCCAGCAAGGCGCGCGCCTCGTCGGCAGTGATTTTCTTCTTCGTCTCGATGTGGACCGCCTCGGAGTGGCCGTAGAACACCGGCACGCGCACTGCGGTCGGGTTCACCTGGATGGAGTCGTCTTCCATGATCTTCTGGGTCTCCCACACCATCTTCATTTCTTCCTTGGTGTAGCCGTTCTCCATGAACACGTCGATGTGCGGCAGCACGTTGAACGCGATGCGCTTCGGATAGACCACGGCTTCGGTATCCTGCGAGTTGAACAGCGCTCGCGTTTGCGCGGCCAGTTCGTCGATGGCTTCCTTGCCGGTGCCGGACACGGCCTGGTAGGTCGCCACGTTGATGCGCGAGATGCCCACCGCATCCTTGATCGGCTTCAGCGCGACCAGCATCTGGATGGTCGAGCAGTTAGGGTTGGCGATGATGCCGCGATTCTTGTACTGCGCGATGGCGTGCGGATTCACTTCCGGCACCACCAGCGGAATATCGCGGTCGTAGCGGAAGTGCGCGGTATTGTCGATCACCACGCAGCCAGCTGCCGCCGCGATGGGCGCATACTTTTCCGATACGCTGCCGCCGGCCGAGAACAGGCCGATCTGCGCCTTGGAAAAGTCGAAACCTTCCACATCCAGCACGGTGATTTCCTTGCCGTTGAAGGTCACGGTAGAACCGGCCGAACGGCTGGATGCCAGCGGGTACAGGTTGCGCACCGGGAACTTGCGCTGTTCCAGGATGGACAGCATCGCCTCGCCCACCGCACCGGTTGCACCGAGGATACATACGTCGTATTGCTTGCTCATTATTTTTCCTAACTAAACTCGTGAAGCCTGATAAATCGGGAGAAGGGTAAGGGGGAAGGGATAAGGGTGAAAATCTCTCACCGCCACTACCCTTCTCCCTTCCCTCTTCTCCCTTCCCAATAAGTTAAAGGGCCGCGACTACCGCGTCGCCCATCGCGTTGCAGCCGATCTTCTTCGTGCCTTCGGTATAGATGTCGCCGGTGCGATAGCCCTGCCCCAGCGCCTTCTTCACCGCGTTCTCGATGCGCGTCGCATTGGCCTCGTCGTTGAAGGTGTAGCGCAGCATCATCGCTGCGGACAGGATGGTCGCCAGTGGATTGGCGATGTCCTTGCCCGCGATGTCCGGCGCGGAACCGTGGCTGGGCTCGTACATGCCCTTGTTGTTGATGTCCAGCGAGGCGGACGGCAACATGCCGATGGAACCGGTCAGCATGGACGCCTCGTCCGACAGGATGTCGCCAAAGATGTTGCCGGTCAGGATCACATCGAACTGCTTGGGCGCGCGCACCAGCTGCATCGCCGCGTTGTCCACATACATGTGCGACAACTCGACCTGCGGATATTCCTTCGCCACTTCGGTGACGATCTCGCGCCAGAACATGCTGGTGTCCAGCACGTTGGCCTTGTCCACGGAGCACAGCTTCTTGCCGCGCTTCATCGCGATCTGAAAGCCGACATGCGCCACGCGGCGGATCTCCGACTCGCTGTAGTGCATGGTGTCGAAGCCCTGGCGCTCCCCGTTGTCCAGCGTGCGGATGCCGCGCGGCTGGCCGAAATAGATGTCGCCGGTCAGTTCGCGCAGGATCATGATGTCCAGCCCGGAAACCACTTCCGGCTTCAGCGTGGAAGCGGAGGCCAGTTCGGGATACAGCAGCGCGGGACGCAGGTTGGCGAACAGTCCCAAGCCCTTGCGGATGCGCAGCAGGCCTTGCTCAGGGCGCATCGGACGCGGCAGGTTGTCGTACTGGTAACCACCCACGGCACCGAGCAGCACCGCATCGGATTCCTGCGCCAGCTTCAGCGTCGCTTCGGGCAGCGGATCGCCCGCCGCATCGTAGCCCGCGCCGCCGATATGCGCGTGCTCCATCTCGATCTTCAAGCCGTCGCTGCGCAACGCTTCCAACACTTTGATCGCCTGCGCGACGATCTCCGGTCCGATGCCGTCACCCGGCAATACTGCGATTTTCATTATCTCTCCTCAATAATTCTGGAGAAATGGGAAACGAGACTCGCCGCTGCGCGGCTCAGGAGAAACGCCCGTTTCCCGTTTCCCGTTTCCCGTTTCCCGTTTCCCGTTTCCCGTTTCCCGTTTCCCGTTTCCCGTTTCC
>DASRWG010000011.1:0-6914 GCA_035654695.1 Gallionella sp.
ACGGTGGACAACGGCAGCTTCGGCACGGCAGCGGCGCAGAACCGCGTCGCCGCCATCAAGCTGCCCATTGCCACCGCCGCCACCGGGTACCTGTTCGGCGAGCGCGGCGGCGTGCTGAGCGGCGTCGTCTACGTGGATGCCAACGACAACGGCGCCAAGGACGCGGGCGAGGCCGGCATTCCCGGCATCGCGGTGACGCTTTCCGGCACGACGACCGCCGGCGTCGACATCGCCACGCTGCGCGGCTGTGCGGCAACGCCCGCCAACTGCATCTCGACCACCGATGCCGCCGGGGCGTTCTCTTTCGCGGGCATTCCGCCCGGCGTCTACACGCTGGTCGAAGACCAGAACCAGGTCGATCTGGTGACCGACGCCGCCGGCACGCCCCAATACAAAGACGGCAAGGAAACCGCCGGTGTCGCGGGGGGCGTCGTCGACAACAGCAGCTTCGGCAGCCAGCCGTCCTTCAACACCATAGCCGCCATCCCGTTTACGTCGAGCGCGATTGCCGCGAATGCCGGCAGTATCGGCGGCTACCTGTTCGGCGAGGTGGCTCGTCCGGGCGGCAGCGCATTGGGACTCCTGCCGCCGGTAATCAGCGGCTATGTCTATGCCGATGCGACGCACACGCGGACCCGCGGCGCGGCCGTGGCCGACCCGCTGGTCGCGGGCTGGAACGTGACGCTGACCGCCACCAGGAGCGACGGCAGCACCGAAATCATCTGCACGGTGCAGACCGATGCCACCGGCTACTATCACCTGGATAACCTGTCCTGCCTGGCCAATTTCCCGCAGTGGTCAAATGGATTGCCGACCACGGGAATGACGGCGGGGCCAGGCGTGACGTACAGCACGTTCACGGTCGGCTTTGCCAACCCCGGCGTGAACGGCATCACCACCGTGCCGCAGTCCGGCGGCAGCGCCGGCGTCATCGACCAAGCGACCGGCCAAATCACCGCGATCACGCTGGTGCCGGGCGCCGACATCGTCGAGCAGAACCTGCCGCTGGATCCGTCCGGCGTGGTGTACGATGCCGTGACGCGTCAGCCGGTGGCGGGCGCGCAGGTGCAGATTTTGTTCGGCGGCGCGCTGGTGCCGACGGCCTGTATTTCCTCCGGGCAAAACACGGTGACGACCGGCACCAACGGTTTCTACCAGTTCCTGTTGTTTGCCACCGCCGGTTGTCCGGGTTCGGGTGTTTACACGCTGGCGGTAACTCCGCCAGCCGGCTATACGCCGGGCGTCTCCACCATGATCCCGCCGACCGCCGGGCCGTATGTCCCGACCATAGGCGGCGTGGATCCGATCCAGGTGCAAAACACTGCGCCTTCCGCCACGCAGGCGACCACCTATTACCTCGCCATCAACCTGACGCTGACGGGATCGGCGGCCACAAGTTCGTCCAATGTGGTCAACAACCATATCCCGGTCGATCCGGTCACGCCGGGCCAAATCCTGATGAACAAGACGACGCCGCTGGTCAACGTCGCGCGGGGCGATCTGGTGCCATACACCATCACGGCCTTCAATACCCTGGCAGCGCCGCTGACCGATATCGCGATCCACGATTTGTTGCCGCCCGGCTTCAAGTATCGCCGGGGCAGCGGTACGGTCAACGGCGTGGCGATGGAGCCTGCGGTGAATGGTCGCGACCTGACCTGGAACGCCCAGAGTTTTGCGGGCAACGGCAAGAACACCTACAAGCTGATCCTGGTGGTGGGCAGCGGCGTGAGCGATGGCGCTTACGTCAATCAGGCATATGCGCTCCGCGCGGGCACGGCGGCATCCAACATCGCCAGCGCCACGGTGCGCGTCATACCCGATCCGGTATTCGATTGTTCCGACATCATCGGCAAGGTGTTCGACGATGTGAACGCCAACGGCTACCAGGACGACGGCGAGCCCGGCATTCCCAATGTGCGCATGGCGACGGCGCGCGGGCTGCTGGTGACCAGCGATGCGGATGGCCGCTTCCATGTCGCCTGCGCGGCGATTCCTCAGGCCGACCGCGGCTCCAACTTCGCGATGAAGCTGGACGAGCGCACGCTGCCCAGCGGCTATCGCCTGACCACCGAGAATCCGCGCGACGCGCGCGTCACGCGCGGCAAGATGACCAAGCTGAACTTCGGCGCGACCATCCATCGCGTGGTGCGGCTGGATATAACCGACGGCGCGTTCGAGGGCGAGCAATTGAAGCCGGAATGGCTGGCGCGATTGCAGGCCATGCCGGAGCAGTTGAAGGGCAGGCCCAGCGTGTTGCGGCTGGCCTATAAGCAAGGTCTCGCGGGCGAAGAACTGGCGGCGGCGCGCCTCAAGGCCGTCTCGGCGCAACTGCGCGCGCTGTGGGACGAGAAGGCTTGTTGTCACGCGTTGTTAATCGAAGAGGAAATCGTCCAACCCTCCGTCGTGTCCGGGGAGGGCCGCTAACATGAACAAAAAACTGATTGCAACTTTGATCTCGGGCATGCTGACCGGCATGTCCGCGCAGGCGGACGATGCCGCCAAGCGTTGCGAGGACGCTTATTGCACTTTGCCGAGCGCGCCGGGCAATAGCTTGATGAGGAGCCGGGTGCTGACCCGCGAGGGCGGCAAGACGCCGCCCAACGCGGAATATCGTCAGCCGAACGAGGTGGCGCGCATCTCGTCGGCGATGGTTGGTGCTGCACCGGAAGCGTCTGGCCTGGACGAAAAGAATGTGGCCGAATTCGAGCCGCACACCGAGCGCATGGTGGCGGTCGGTCACGAGTCCGGCCTGAGCCTGCTCAAGCCGGACGAACGCCGCGCGTTGCAAGCGCTGGCCGAGCGTTTGGCGGGCAAGCCCAACCTCAGGCTATCCATCGTCGGCCATGCCGACGAGCAGCGCCTGACGCCGAGGGCGCGCGCGCGCTACAAGGACAATCAGGGATTGTCCGAGGCGCGCGCCGCGGAAGCCGCTGCTTTCCTGCATGGCCTGCCCGGTTTCGCCGACGTGCCGATTGCAACCGCCGGCCATGGCGACAGCGAGCCGATGGCGCAATGCGACGCCAAGCAGCCGATGCTGGAATACCAGTCCTGCCTCGCGCCCAACCGGCGCGTGGAAATCCAGATCTGGTACGACGCGGTGAGCGAGCGCGTGGAGCGGGTCGCGCGTCCGGCAGCGCCCATCCCCGTAGCATCGGCGGGATGCGCGCAATCCGTCGCTGTGGATAGCGGCTTGCCGTTCCGCGTCACCATCGACGGCGAACCCATGGTCGCCGCCGACAAGCTGAACACGGCGGACGTGACGCGTTGCGTGGACGTGGCGCTGAGCCGGGCCGACGTGCAGGTCAAGTTCGACAGCCTCGCGCTCAATCCTGAGCTCAACGTCTGGACTTATCCGGTGCGCCCGAAAATCGGCCAGTCCATCGAGTTCCTGGGCTATACCAATTACGCGCCCTGGGTGAGGCGCGCCGAGGTGCGCGTGTTCGTACCGGGCCAGAATGCGAAGGAATCGCCGCTCGCGGTGTTGCCGCTGGCGTGGGCGAAGGCGACGCACTGGCAGGCTCCGGAGGGCGGGCGCGAGTATGCCTATCTGTTGCGGGTCTACGATGCCGAAGGGCATTTCGACGAGACCACGCTCAAGACCGTGGCGTTCTCCGAACACGGCGGACAGGATATGGATGTCGCCAAGCGCGAGCGCAACGTGGGCTACGGCGAGAACGCGCTGGGGCTGCGCAATATTCCCGTCTCCGGCGGCACGGTCACGGTGAGCGGTGTGCATCTGCCCGCCGGCAGCCGCGCGCACGCCTTCGGGCTGGAAGCGCCGGTGGACGCCGACGGCAAGTTTGCCATCCGCCAGATCATGCCGACCGGGCCGCACACCGTGCGGGTCGAGCTGGAAGATGCGGCGGGCAAGCGTAGCGGCTTCGAGCGCAACCTCGCGCTGCCCAAGGACGACTGGTTCTATATCGCGCTGGCCGACCTGACCGCGGGCCGCAACAGCGCAACCAGTCAGGCGCGGGTGGTGACGAACGATACCTACCATTATGAAAACCGCGCTTATATCGACGGGCGCGGCGCGTTTTACCTGAAGGGCAAGATCAAGGGCGAATGGCTGCTGACCGCCGCCGCCGATACGCGCGAGCAACCGTTGCGCAACCTGTTCAGCAATTTCGCGTCGAAAGACCCGCGCTACCTGCTGCGCAACATCGATCCCGACGCCTATTACCCGGTGTACGGCGACGACAGCACCACGGTGGACGACGCGCCCACTCAGGGCAAGTTCTTCGTCAAGCTGCAACGCGGCGATTCGCATGTGATGTGGGGTAACTTCCAGACGCAGTGGAACGGCAGCGAGCTGATCCAGTATTCGCGCGGACTGTACGGCGCGAACCTGCATTGGCGCTCCGAAGCCGCCACCGGCTACGGCGAACGCCAGACCGGCCTCGACGCCTTCGTCGCGCAGCCCGGCACTGCCGCCTCGCGCGACGAGTTTCGCGGCACGGGCGGCTCGCTCTACTACCTGCGCCATCAGGACATCACGCAAGGCTCCGAACGGGTGTGGGTGGAAGTGCGCGACAAGGATTCCGGCCTGGTGATCGAGCGCAAGCAACTGGCGCCGGCGCAGGACTACGAAGTCAATTACCTCCAGGGCCGCATCACGCTGCGCGAGCCGTTGGCCGCCACCGCCAGCGGCGGCGGCCTGGTGCAGACCGCCGCGCTCAACGGCCATGCGCTGCACCTGGTCGCGTCTTACGAGTATGTGCCGGGCCTCAATGCGTTGAGCGGTGCGGTCACCGGCGCGCATGCCAATCACTGGGTCAACGACCATGTCCAGCTTGGCGCGACGACTTATCATCAGGGCGAAACCGGCAGCAGCCAGACCATGGGCAGCCTGGATGCCACGTTGCGCTACAAGCCGGGCACCTGGGTCAAGGCCGAGACGGCGGGTTCCGTCGGCGCGGGCACGGCTTCCATGAGTTCGCTCGACGGCGGTTTCGGCTTCAATTCGCTGTCTGCCGACGGACGCCGCGCCGACGCCCAGCGCATCGATGCGGCGGTGGACATGAAGGAAGTCGTCGAGGACGGCAAGGGCAAGATGTCGGCCTATGCGCAGCATCGCGGTCTGGGTTATTCCGGGCCGGGACAGATCGCCGCCCTCAACGAAAGCGTGAGCCAGCAGGGCGTGCGCCTCGACATGCCGCTGGGCAAGAACAACGAAATGTCGCTTAAGGCGGACGGCAAGCAGGCCGACACCCAGGATGCCGACAATGTCGAACTGTCCCTGGCGAGCAAGGTGTCCGAACAGTGGAAACTGAGCGGGGGCGTGCGCCACGATAAGCGCAACACCCGCACCGCCAATCTCAGCAACCTGCTTTCCGCCAACGGCAAGCGCACCGACGCCGTCGTGCGCGCCGACTACATGCCGCAGGATGAAAACGGTCAGGCGGAGGATTGGAGCGTCTACGGTTATGCCCAAGGTACGCTGGCGCGGGATGTGCAGCGCGCCGGAAACAATCGCGGCGGGCTGGGCGCGACCTGGCGCATCACCGAGGCGTTGAAGACCACGGCGGAAGGTTCCGCGGGCAACGGCGGGCCGGGCATGAAGCTCACTGGCGATTACCAGTTCACCGACCGCAGCAACGCCTACCTGACCTGGCTGGTGGAAAACGAGAGCCCGGACAGCGCTTATCGCGGGCGGCAAAGTTCCGTGGTGACCGGCAGCAATTACCAGGTCAGCGACAATGCCAACTTTTTCACCGAGGCTCGCCGCACCGGCGGCGCGGGACAGGAAAGCCTGACCAAGGCCTTCGGTCTCGATCTCGCGCCCAACGAGCGCTGGAACACCGGGGCCAAGCTGGAACTCGGCACGGTGAGCGACCCGCTGGCGGGCGATCTCAAGCGCCGCGCAATGGGCTTGTCGGTGGGCTACAAGCTGGACAAGACCAAGTACACCGGCAACCTGGAATACCGCGAGGAGACTGGCCGCGCTTCCAATCGCACCACATGGTTGCTGCGCAACACGCTGGGCTATCAGGCCACGCCGGATTGGCGATTGATGGCCAAGGGCAACCTGTCGGTCAGCGGCAACAGCCAGGGCGCGTTCTTCGACGGCGATTACCGCGAGGTGGTGCTGGCGGCGGCTTATCGTCCGGTGGACAACGACCGCTGGAACACTTTGTTCAAGTACACCAACTTCTACAACCTGCCGTCGCCGGGCCAACTGGCGTCATCGGGCGCCAGCGCCGACTACGCGCAGAAGAGCCAGGTGCTGGCGGTGGACGCGATTTACGATGTCAAACCCTGGCTGTCGCTGGGCGGCCAATACGCCATGCGCTTCGGCGAGCTGAAGGACGGCAAGGCGAACGGGATGTGGTTCTCCAGCCGCGCCGACCTGACGGTGCTGCGCGCGGACTTCCATTGGGTGCACGAATGGGATGCCGTGGTCGAGGGGCGTCGCCTCGCGGCGCGCGAGGCCATGGATGCCAAGTCCGGCGCCTTGCTGGCGGTGTACCGGCATGTGGACGAAAACGTCAAGATCGGCCTGGGCTACAACTTCACCGACTTCTCGGACGACCTGACCAATCTGTCGTATCGCAGCCGTGGCTGGTTCGTCAATTTGCTGGTGACGCGCTGATTTAGTGTTGCGTGCTGTCGCACCGAATAGAATTGTCCGTTTTCCGGCAACTTACTCGACGCGCACCTTGTTTTCCACCCGCACCGTTGTGCGGATCTCGACGCGGCGGTTCCGGGCGCGGCCTTCGACGGTTTCGTTGGTCGCGATCGGTTGGGTGGAAGCCACGCCCTTGGTGGCGATGCGTTCCGCCGCAACGCCATGCTCGACCAGATAAGTTTTGACCGATGCGGCCCGGGCTGCCGAGAGTTCGCGGTTCCAGGCTTCCGATCCGCTGCTGTCCGTATGTCCGGTTACATCGAGATTGGCGTAATCGTATTTT
>DASRWG010000012.1:0-13723 GCA_035654695.1 Gallionella sp.
CCCGCGCCGACCGCGCCCTGCGAAGTGCCGCCGTACACCAGCGCGCCGCCCAGCACCGCGCTCGTTTCGCCGTTGACGAAGCCGCCGTACACCACGCCGTTGCCGCCGGTATAGGCTCGACCGTCATAGAACCTGGAAACATCGTTGGCGGTGACGGTCAGCGGCGCGGGGTTCACCGTCAGCGTGCCGTCGCTGAAGGCGATGGTGTAGTTGCCGGATGTCAGGCCGGAAGGCGTGATGGCGTAGTTACCCGCGCCGACCGCGCCCTGCGAAGTGCCGCCGTACACCAGCGCGCCGCCCAGCACCGCGCTCGTTTCGCCGTTGACGAAGCCGCTATAGCTCACGCCGTTGTTGCCGCTCCAGGCCAGACCGTCATAGGTCTTGATGGCGTTGTTGGCGATGACGGCGAGCGGGGCCGGATTCACGGTCAGAGTGCCGTCAACATAGCTGATGGCGTAATTGCTGGAAGTCAGGCCAGAGAGCGTAATGTTGTAACCGCCCGCGTTGATCGCCCCTTGAGACGTGCCGCCGTAGGCCAGCGTTCCGCCCAATATCCCCGCGCCTTCGCCGTTGACGAAGCCGCTGTAACTGACCCCGTTGCCACCGCTGTAAGCCAGGCCGTCGTAGGTCTTGCTCGCATTGTTGGCGGTGACCGTCAGGGGCGCTTGGCCCACCGTCAGGTTGCCCGCATAGAGAATCTGGTAGCCCGTCGCCATAGCCCCCGAGCCACGCACGGCGCTGGTCGTGCCGACGGCGGTGGAGGCGGTAGTGCCTGCCGACCAAGTGAGGCCACCTGTGTTTACGAGGCCGGTGGCATTCGCACCCGTCTGGTCCAGGATGCTGGCGATGCCGAAGGTCGCCGCCGAGCCGTAGGTCTGGCTGGAGCTGGCGGTGATGGTGATGTAGGGCAGCGCCTTGATTCCCGGATAGGGATAACCGGTTCCCCAGTCCGTGCTGCTCCATGCGCCGGTGGCGATGGGGCCCAGCGTCGTCCATTGATCGGTGGTCAATCCCGTGCCGCCGGCCGTGCCGCCGCCGACGCTGCTGTTCTGGCCGGTGGTCGTCTTGTCCCAATAACTGCCGGTAGGGGCCGAACCGCCGGACAAATTGCCCACCAGCCCGCCCAGCGTATTGTTGCCGGTAACCAGGCCCGTGGCGTAGCTGTTGCTGATGCTGCCGCTGGTTTGTATTCCCACCAGGCCGCCGATTTCCTTGCTGGCGGCGTTATTGGCCGGAGCGGAAACGCTGCCCGTCGCATAGCTGTAGCTGATGGCGCCGAGGTTGGCGCCCACCAGTCCACCTGCCCTGGCCTGACCGGCCGAGCCACCCATTCCAGCCGAGACGCTGACGTTGGCATAGCTGTAGCTGATGGTGCTGGGGTTATAAACAGCGCCAACCAGCCCGCCGACTGCCAGGGTCGCCGTACTGACGCTGCCGCCGTCCACATAGCAGTTGCGGACGGCCGTGGTGCCCCGGATCGCGCCCGCCAGCGCACCGGTCATCCCGTTGGAACCGCCCTTGATATTGACGTTCAGCAGCCCGACGTTTTGCAGCACAGCGTTGCTCGCGTCGCCGAACATGCCGTAGTTGCGGAGGTTGCCCGCCGAGAGATCGATCTTCAGGCCGCTGATGGTGTGGCCGAGACCGTCGAACTTGCCGGTGAAGCTGGTGACGGCGTCAGTCCCCACCGGCGTGAAACCAGCGCCGGCATTCCAGCCGGTCGTAGCCGAGGCGTCGATGTCGGCGCCGAGCACGTAGTTGCCAGCAAGGTTGCCGCTCATACCCTGCAGGTCGGCGCCGGTGACACTGCCTGCCGCGCCCAGGCTGGTGATGACGGTCCAGGGGGTGGTCGCGCCGTCGCTGCCTAGCTTGGTGCTGAAGTTGGCGCCGGCGGGGAGGTACACCTTCGCGCCGTTGCTCAGGCTGTAGACGGCGGTGTTGCCCGCCGCCACCGCGCCCTGACCGTATTCCAGCGCAAGGCTGGCCGTGCCGCTGCCGTTGAGGTTCGCATTGATGGCGACGTTACGGTGGGCGGTCAGCGTCAACTTGTTCGCGCTCCAGCTCACTGCGGCATTGACGAAGATGTCGCCGTTGCCGGCCGTGCCAGCGTCGGTGGCGATGGCAACGTTGCCGAGCCCCAGACTGGTGGACAAGGTGGTCGCACCAATACCGGAAACGGTCAATGCGCCGCCGCCGGCGGCGATGGTGAAGTCCACCGGGTCGATCAGCCAGGAGCCGGATTGGCCGTTTTCGGACTGGGTGGTGACGACCGCGCCGTCGGCGATCTTGACATGGGCGGCGGAGGTTTCGATGAAGCCGCCATCGCCCCCATTCGGGGCGGAGGCCTGTCCTGAGCCTGTCGAAGAGGCATCCAGCGTGCCGCCGACATTCACCGTACCATGACCCATGTCGCCCAGCAGCTTGATAACGCCGTTACGGTTCTCGATGCTGCGCGCTTCGATGATGCCGGTGTTGTTGACCACGGCGCTGGCCAGTGCGTCGGCGGCTTGCGCCGTCATCAGCACGGTGCCGCCGTCGGTGCGGATGAGCTGGCTGTTTTGCGCCAACGCGTCGAGCGCGCCCTGCTCCACCTGCACGTTGAGCAACTGGTCGCCGTTGAAGTCCAGCGTGACCTTGTCGCCCGCCGCGAGTGCAACCGTGCCCAGCCGCGCGGCGATGGTGCCTTCGTTGCTGACTTGTCCGCCCAGCAGGGCGACGTAGCCGCCGCCGGTTGCATTGAGGGTGCCTTGGTTAATCACCGACCCGCCGTTACCGGTGAAGGTGCGCTTGCCGGCGAGGAAGTCGGCGTCGCTGAGGTTCAGCGTGGAGACGACGAGGCCGCCGGTATTCACTTGTGCAGTTCTACCGAAGAGCACACCGTTTGGGTTGAGCACCCACACTTGGCCGTTGGCGTTGATCTGACCGAGTATCTGGCTGGGATCGCTGCCCAGCACACGATTCAGCGCGATGGCGGAGGCGTTGGGCTGGTTGAAGTTGACGGTTTCGTTCGCGCCGATGCCAAAACCTTGCCAGTTGATCGCAAGGTTCTGCGAATTCTGGTTCACCGTCATGGTCGCGCCGGTCTGGCCTATGCTCCCCGCCCCCGCCGAGATCGCACCGCCCGTGGGCAATGCGTAGACGTTGCAGGCGAAGGCGGCGAGCATAGCGGCAGCCAGCGGCTTCAGGCCGATACGCTTGCCGCGGCTGCGGGCGTTTTCCGGGGCAGGCACCTGACATTGCAGGGTGTCGTTCCAGATCAGGCGATAGGTGTGGTTCATGGTTGTTTGCTTCCCGTTTTTTGCATCGCGCGAACTATGCCCGTGCGGCGGTTATGGTTGTACCCCCTAAACAAGGGGAATGACTTTTTGCCGGGCCTATCACGGCTTTGTAGGGCGGGCTTCGCCCGCCGTGTCGGGCGAAGCCCGCCCTACATGAAAAATCACGGCGCCCGCCCCAACCACAGCGCCATCAATGCCGCGCGATTGTTCACGCCGAATTTGCGGAAGATGGCGACAACGTATTCATGGGTGGTGTGGTAGCTCTGCCCTAGGGCGGCGGCGATTTCTTTTTCGGTCAGTCCGGTCAGCAGGCTCTGGAGCACCC
The DNA here is from genome assembly GCA_035654695.1 of Gallionella sp. Classification (GTDB taxonomy): domain Bacteria; phylum Pseudomonadota; class Gammaproteobacteria; order Burkholderiales; family Gallionellaceae; genus Gallionella. Next base: position 3,604 of record DASRWG010000012.1, read on the forward strand.
GGCGCTCCACTGGTGTCAGCGGTGTGCTGGCTACCAGCAGGCCGTGACTGAGCAGCAACTGACGATGGAACCATTTGATGCCGCGCAGCGCGTAGGCCAGCGTGTCCCGCTCTTCCGCCGTGAACGGCGGCTGTCTCGTGGCGCGAAACACGCCGAAGTAAGACTCGGCGTCTTCATTGACAGGGAAGGCCACATACACCGCATCGCGGTGACCGCAGCCCATGTAGTAATCCTGGTAAAAAGGGGTATCGAACCACTCGCCGGGCATCACGTCGCACAAGCGGCAGGCCCGGTAGTTGCCGGACATGCCGACGATACGTATCACCACGTCGTTGACGATGCCGCGTTCGAGATTCCGCGTCTGCTCTTTCACCGACGCGTTGAATTTATCGTTGTTGCGCAGGACGCGAACCACGGGCGGACGCCAGCCGCCGACCGGGTCGCCGGAAGGCGCGGCCACCATGCGCACCGCGCCTATCCAGTCGGCGTTATACGCATCGACGAGTTCGCACAACTGGGTTTGCAGGTAAACAAGGGCCTCATCCACCTTGGCGGCGTCGAAGTCGGCCAAGGTGTCCCAAATGGTGTGAATGCGTTCGCGGGTTTCGAAATCGGGTGTCATGGCATGGCTCGATGGCCCATGCCGGAAAAGCTGTCCATCTTTAAAAGTGAGTCATCAACAGGGCGCGCACTATGCCCTCGCGATGCTCATGAAGAAACCCTCTAATTAAGGGGTAGGGAAATCCTCACCCCACTAGCCTATGGAAACAACCGGCAAGGTGTCGGCTGCGCATATCGGCGTCGATGCTTGATCAGACTTTGCCCAGCCAGAGGGCCATCAGGGCGGCGCGATTATTCACGCCAAATTTTCGGAAGATGGTAACGATATGCTCGTGGGTGGTGTGGTAGCTCTGGCCTTGGGCTGCGGCAATTTCCTTTTCGGCAAGCCCGGTCAGCAGCCCCTGGAGCACCCGGTGCTCCACTGCCGTCAGCGGGGTGCTGGCGACCAGCAGACCGTGACTAAGCAACAGTTGCCGGTGGAACCACTTGAGGCCGCGCAGCGCATAGGCCAGCGTGTCGCGCTCTTCGATCGTGAACGGCGGCTGGTCCGTGGCGCGGAACAGGCCGAACCAGGATTCCGCATCCTCGTTGACCGGAAAGGCGACATACACCGCATCGCAGTAGCCGCTGCCCCGATAGTAGTTCTTGTAAAAAGGGGCATCGAACCACGCGGCCGGCATTACGTCGCACAAGCGGCATGCCCGGAAGCTGCCGGACATCTCGACCAGGCGAAGCACCACCTCGTGGACATCGCCGCGTTCAAGCTTCTTTATCTGCTCCCTCACGGATTCGGTGAATTTGTCGTTATGGTGCAGGACGCGAACCACGGGAGGACGCCAGCCGTCGATAGGATCGCCGGAGGCGGCATCCAGATGCACCACGCCAATCCAGTCGGCGTTCTGCGCATCGACGAGTTCGCACAGGCTGGTTTGCAGGAAGGCCAGCGCTTCGTCCACCTTGGCGGCGTCGAAGTCGGCCAGCACATCCCAGATGGTATGGATGCGTTCGCGGACGGCGTGTTCGGGAATAACGATAGTCATGGGGGGCGGACTATGCCCGCGCCACAGCTATGGTTAAACCCCCTAATTAGGGGGGGGGAATTCCACCCGCAGCATCGCCACTAGGGTTGCCGTCGGGCGAAGCCCGACCTATGGAATCAGATTTTGTAGGGCGGGTGCCGCCCACCATGCGAAATGAAATCAAGCCGACTGGCCGAGCCACAACGCCATGAGCGAAGCCCGGTTGTTGACACCGTACTTGCGATAGATGGAGCTGACATATTCGTGGGTGGTGTGATAACTCCGCCCCAGCTCGACCGCGATCTGTTTTTCGGCGAGCCCGGTCAACAGCAGGTGCAACACCGTCCGTTCGGCCGGCGTCAGCATCGTCGCGGCGACCAACACCCCGTGCGAGAGCATGAGCTGGCGATGGAACCACTTGATGCCGCGCAAAGCATAGGCGACGGCATCCCGGTCGGCGACACTGAAACGGCTATGGGCGGCGTCGCGAAAAATGCCGAAATAAACTTCCGCATCCTCGTTGACCGGGCATCCCGCCCAGATAGCGTCTGCATGGCCGGAATTCAGGTAAAACGTGTGATAGTAATCGGAATCGAACCACTCCGGCGGCACAAGGTCGGCAAGCAGGTTGCAGCGAAAGCGCCCGGCGAACGAAACGTTTTTCACCGTGGTGATGTCGATGACGCCGGCCTCCAGCATGCGCACCTGCTCTTCCGTTTTTTCCACGACCTGCCTCAGGGGATGCAGGTAATCAATGTAGCGGGGCCGCCAGCCTCCGACCGGATCGCCCGGCAGAATGTTGCCCATGCGCACCGCGCCTATCCAATTGGCGTTCTGGGCATCGACGAGATGGCACAACGCCGACAGCAAGTGATCCAGAGCCTCGTCGCTGCGGGCGGCATCGAAGTCCGCCAGTTCGTCCCACAGGCGGTGGATGAATTCGGTGCTGTCGGCTGGCGTGTCCATCACGGGATATAACTTGTCGAAAAATCAGCCCGCGCGCATCCGGTGAAAACGTTCGACGAATTCCGCAAACGCATCCGCCTCGATAGACGCACGGATGTCGCGCATCAGGTCCTGGTAGTAATGCAGGTTGTGGATGGTGTTCAGGCGCGCGCCCAGGATTTCGCCGAGACGGTGCAGGTGATGCAAATAGGCGCGACTGAAGTTGCGGCAGGTGTAGCACTGACATTCCTCGTCCAGCGGGCGCGTGTCCATGCGGTATTGCGCGTTCTTGATGCGCACGTCGCCGTGGCGCGTGAACAGGTGTCCGTTGCGCGCGTTGCGCGTGGGCATCACGCAGTCGAACATGTCGATGCCTTGCGACACCGCCGCGACGATGTCCTCGGGCGTGCCGACGCCCATCAGGTAGCGCGGCTTGTCGGCGGGCAACTGCGGCGCGGTGTGGGTCAGGATGCGCAGCATGTCGTCCTTGGGCTCGCCCACCGACAGGCCGCCTATCGCGTAGCCGTCGAAGCCGATATCGGTCAGTCCCGCCAGCGATTCGTCGCGCAGGTGCTCGTGCATGCCGCCCTGCACGATGCCGAACAGCGCGTTGGGATTGCCCTCGTGGGCGCGTTTCGAACGCTCGGCCCAGCCCAGCGACATGCGCATCGACTCGCCCGCGACCTTCTCGTCCGCCGGATACGGCGTGCACTCGTCGAAGATCATCACGATGTCGGAATTCAGCACCTTCTGGATGCGCATCGACTCTTCCGGCGACAGGAAGCATTTGTCACCGTTCACCGGCGACCTGAACTCCACGCCGCCGCCGGTGATCTTGCGCAACTCTCCGAGACTGAACACCTGGAAGCCGCCGGAGTCGGTCAGTATCGGGCCATCCCAGCCCATGAAGCGGTGCAGCCCGCCGTGCGCCTCAATGACCTCCAGCCCCGGGCGCAGCCACAGGTGGAATGTATTGCCCAGCACGATATGCGCGTCGATGTCGCGCAACTCGGCGGGCGACATCGCCTTCACCGTGCCGTAGGTGCCCACCGGCATGAACGCGGGGGTCTGCACATTGCCGTGCGCCAAAGCCACCTGCCCGCGCCGCGCCATGCCGGAGGTCTTGTATAAAGTGAATTCCATTACTTTCCTTCGTTTCTTTCTATCAGCATCGCATCCCCGTAACTGAAGAAGCGATATTCGTTTTCCACCGCGTGGCGGTAGGCTGCCAGCATCCGTTCCATGCCGCCGAAAGCGCACACCAGCATCAGCAGCGTGGACTTCGGCAGATGAAAATTGGTCAGCAGCGCATCCACCACCTTGAATGCATAGCCCGGCGTGATGAAGATGCGCGTCTCGCCGGAGCCGGCTTTCAATTCCCCGGACTGTGCCGCGCTCTCCAGCGCGCGCAAACTGGTGGTGCCCACCGAGACCACGCGTCCGCCAGCAGCGCGCGCGGCGGCGATGGCATCCACGGTTGCCTGGGAAATCTCGTAGCGCTCGCTGTGCATCGCGTGTTCGCGAATATTCTCGGTGCGCACCGGTTGGAACGTGCCCGCGCCGACATGCAGCGTAACGTAGGCGAGCTTCGCCCCCTGGTCGCGCAACGCCTGCAGCATCGCGTCGTCAAAATGCAGGCCCGCAGTGGGTGCCGCCACCGCGCCCGCCTCGCGCGCGAACACGGTCTGGTAGCGCTGCTCGTCCTCGTCGCCCGCGACATGGGTGATATAGGGAGGCAGCGGCAGGCGTCCGTAGCGCTCCAGCAGGTCCAGCACCGGCTCTTCGTTCAGGAAGCGCAAATGGAAGAACTCGCCCTCGCGCCCCAGCACCTCGACCGGCAGCACATCACAAAGCTTTAGCCTCGCGCCCGCCCTGGGCGACTTGCTGGCGCGCATCTGCACCAAGACCTCGTGCTCGTTCAGCACGCGCTCGACCAGCACCTCGACCTTGCCTCCGGTCTCCTTCTCGCCGAACAGCCTCGCCTTGATGACGCGGGTGTCGTTCAGAACAAGCAGATCGTTCGGCCGAATGAAGCGCAGCAAGTCGGCGAAAACGCAGTCTTCCAGTTCGCCGCCGCTTACATGCAGCAGCCGGCTCGCGCCTCGCTTCTCGGGAGGATGCTGCGCGATCAGGCGCTCGGGCAGGTCAAAGGAAAATTCTTCGGTACGCATGAAACGACAACGGGATTTTGCAAAGGCGGGATTGTAGTTGATGTCGCCGTCTCTTTCAGGGATAATGCGCGCCTCCAAAAGCCGGGGTGATGGAACTGGTAGACGTGCCGGACTCAAAATCCGGTGCCGCAAGGCGTGCGGGTTCGAGTCCCGCCCCCGGCACCAACACCAAAAGGCAGACCTTCGTCTGCCTTTATCTTTTCTAAGTTCTGAGGTCACCTTCATGATCTGGAAACCCAATGCCACCGTAGCCGCCGTCATCGAACGGGACGGACGTTTCCTGCTGGTCGAGGAAGAAACCGAACAAGGCCTGCGCTTCAACCAGCCCGCCGGACACTGGGAGCCGAACGAGACGCTGGAACAGGGCGCAGCGCGCGAAGTGCTGGAAGAGACCGCCTACCGTTTCACGCCGCGCAACCTGGTCGGCATCTACCGCTGGCATTCCGACCACTCCAACGTGACCTACCTGCGTTTCGCCTTCTGCGGCGAGATCACCGGCCACGAGCCGGAGCGCAAGCTGGACGAAGGCATCGTGCGCGCGGTGTGGATGACGCTGGACGAGGTCCGCGCCACGCAGGACCGCCATCGCAGCCCGCTGATCCTGCGCTGCATCGAGGACTACCTCGCAGGCAAGCGCTATCCACTGGAACTGATCACCCATTATGACTAACGAGCAAGCTCGTTCCCCTCTCCCCAACCCTCTCCCGCCAGCGGGCGAGGGAGCAAACGTGCCGCTACGCGGCTCACAAAAAAAACTCCGTGTGGTCGTCGGCATGTCCGGCGGCGTAGACTCTTCCGTCACCGCACTCCTGCTCAAGGAACAGGGGTATGAGGTCATCGGCCTGTTCATGAAGAACTGGGAGGATGATGACGACAGCGAATACTGCTCCTCGCGTCAGGATCTGATCGATGCGGTGTCGGTCGCCGACACCATAGGCATCCCCATCGAGGCGGTGAACTTTGCCAAGGAATACAAGGACCGCGTGTTCAGCTATTTCCTGCGCGAATACGAAGCCGGGCGCACGCCCAACCCGGACATCCTGTGCAACTCCGAGATCAAGTTCAAGGCCTTCCTCGACCATGCGATGCGTCTGGGCGCGGACAAGATCGCCACCGGCCATTACGCCGGCGTGCGTGAACAGGATGGCCTGTTCCAGTTGCTCAAGGCAGCCGATGCCAGCAAGGACCAGAGTTACTTCCTGCACCGCCTGAACCAGCAACAACTGTCGAAGGCGATGTTCCCGCTGAACAGCATCCCCAAGAGCAAGGTGCGCGAGATCGCGCACCAGCACGGGCTGTCCAACGCGGCGAAGAAGGACAGCACCGGCATCTGTTTCATCGGCGAGCGCCCGTTTCGCGAATTCCTGAACCGCTACCTGCCGACCAAGCCGGGCGACATGGTGACACCGGAAGGCAAGGTGATGGGACAACACATGGGGCTGTCGTTCTACACTTACGGCCAGCGCCAGGGCTTGGGCATAGGCGGTGGCAAAGACAGCTCGGGCGAGCCGTGGTTCGTCGCGGGCAAGGACATGGCGAATAACAAATTGATCGTGGTGCAGGGGCACGACCATCCGCTGCTGCTGCGTCCGACGCTGGAATCGCTGGACATGCACTGGATCAGCGGCAGCGCGCCCGACACGACCCGCCCCTATGCAGCCAAGACGCGCTACCGCCAGGCAGACGCGCCCTGTCGCATCGTGCTGAACGACAACGGGCCGGCCCGTTTCACGTTCGACGAAGCGCAATGGGCGGTGACGCCGGGACAGTCTGTCGTCGTGTACGACGGCGAGGTCTGTCTGGGCGGCGGGATCATTTCGTAGACCGATACCCGTCACCGCTTTCACGTAAAATACCAACTTTCCGAAACAAGGCTAGCTCATGAACACTCTCACTGCCCTCTCCCCCCTCGACGGACGCTACGCAGGCAAGGTCGACGCCCTGCGCGGCTATTTCAGCGAATTCGGCCTGATCCGCTTCCGCGTGCTGGTGGAGATCGAGTGGCTGAAGGCGCTCAGCGCGCAGAGCGACATCCACGAGATCGCGCCGTTCTCCGCCGCGACCGTCGCGCAACTGGATGCGCTCAACGCGAGCTTCAGCGAAGCGGACGCCGAGGCGATCAAGACCATCGAGAAGCGCACCAACCACGACGTGAAGGCCATCGAATACTGGCTGCGCGACAAACTGTCCGGCAATCCCGAGACCGCGAAGGTGCTGGAGTTCATCCACTTCGCCTGCACCTCCGAGGACATCAACAACCTGTCCCATGCGCTGATGCTCAAGGGCGCGCGCGAGGCGGTGATGCTGCCCGCGCTGCAAGGCCTGATCGCGAAAATGAAGGACATCGCGCTGCAACTGGCCGATCTGCCGATGCTGTGCCGCACCCACGGCCAGACCGCGACGCCCAGCACGCTGGGCAAGGAGATCGCGAACGTGGTGTACCGTTTGCAACGCGCCGAACAGCGCCTCGCTGGCGTGGAAATCCTCGGCAAGATCAACGGCGCGGTAGGCAACTACAACGCGCACCTGTCGGCTTACCCGGACGTGGACTGGGAGTCGTTCGCCAAGCGTTTCGTCGAGGCGCGCGGCATCACGTTCAATCCCTACACCATCCAGATCGAGCCGCACGACTATATGGCCGAGCTGTACGATGCCTTCGCGCGCATCAACACCATCCTGATCGATCTGGACCGCGACATCTGGGGCTACATCTCGCTGGGCTATTTCAAACAGAAGGTCGTCGCGGGCGAAGTCGGCTCTTCGACCATGCCGCACAAGGTCAACCCGATCGACTTCGAAAACTCGGAAGGTAATCTCGGCATGGCCAATGCGATGCTGAAGCACCTGTCGGAGAAGCTGCCGATCTCGCGCTGGCAGCGCGACCTGACCGACTCCACGGTGCTGCGCAACATGGGCGTTGCGCTGGGCTACACCCTGCTCGGCTACGAATCGCTGCTGAAGGGGCTGAACAAGCTGGAGGCCAACCCGCAGCGCGTGGCCGAAGACCTGAACAACAGCTGGGAAGTGCTGGCCGAGCCGATCCAGACGGTGATGCGCCGCTACAACATCGAGAACGCCTACGACAAGCTGAAGGATCTGACGCGCGGCAAGGGCGGCATCAACAAGGAAAGCCTCGCCGCCTTCATCGCGACGCTGGACATCCCGGAAACCGAAAAACAGCGATTGCTGCAATTGTCGCCTGCCACCTACACCGGCAAGGCGGCGGAACTGGCGAAACGAATTTAACCGGGATTGTTCATTAGGCTCAAACCCCTCAGCCTCCCCTTGTGCGAGCATCCGCTACGCGGATTGCCTGCTTACCCCACTTCAGGGGATGAGCGGGCTTAGCGCTCCTCCTGACAAGGGGAAATTGGAGGGTTTCGGTTCTAATGGATTATTGGGATTTAAAGTCGCTCGCCCTCTTCGAATCCCGAAACGGTTGCTCCCGCTATTTCCCCGGAACAGTACAGGTGTTGCTTTTCCCTGTCCCTATCCCGTCGCCGCTTTCATTGTTGCTGATGATATTCGGCGGCAGAACGACCTGTATTCCCTGGCCCGGCGGCACAAATTGCGGCGGTTGCGCGATGCCGCCCGGGGCTGGCGGCGGCGTAAAGGTGAACTGCCCGATTCTCGCTTCGATCGTGCGTCCTCCGCTGGTGATCGTGATCGATCCGCTGGCGGTATCCGTATAGACCCCAGGAGGCATGGCCGGCTGCTCCCCCCAAGCAAACATGGGCATCCCGCCAACGATCAACGCCAAACACGCCCGTGAAATTTGTTTCATTTCATTTCACTCCCTGAGTCCCGGTTTTCGACTTCGGCCAGCGCGCTTTGCGAAGCATTTCCGGCCGCAACATCTATCGGGCTTTCATTGGCGGCATCGCGTTTGCCGCGCCCGGATACATCTGCCGCACTTTCCTGAGGATCGCGAGATTCGACGCCGCCGCCGTCGGCTCTCTCGTTCAGCCACGCATCGTCTTCCGCTTCGCCCGCATCGGATTTACAGGTATTTTCTCCAACGCACATCACGCCCCAATGGGTGCCGCGGATTCCGATCGTCGCCGTGCCCGCGCGCATTCTGACGTTGCCCGGGTCGCGCTTGCCGATCAGCCCAGTCACCGCACGCAGCCCCCCCTTGAGCAAGCGCATCATGAATCCATCCGGCTTCGCTTGGCTGGGAACGGCATTGAAACGATATCTTTCAATCTTGAAAATCGTTTCCGGACGCAACACGACCTCACCGCCATCGGTAAATCGTATTCTGGCGTAGGTATCCTTCTCCGTTCGCAGAACATCACCTTGCTGCACTTCGGACTTGATTGACAGCAGTTTTTGGGTTCCGTCCGCCCGCGTCACATTGAGCACCCCGCCCAAATGCGTCACAATGCCCGCTGCCGCCCACGATGCCGTGGGCAGGCACAGACAAGCCAATAGAATCAGTCTAGCAAGCAGCGGGAGCGGGTGCCGCTGCTGGCGGCGGAGCGTCATCATCTTGTTCATCCTCATTTGTTGGCGTTGACGTAGTTCCATTGTTTTCCTGACCATTCCGACCATTTCCAGTCGTTTGCCCTCCACTGTCACCCGATGTGCCTGAAGAGCCGGATGGCGGGCCGGCAAACTGGCCGACACCTCCTCCCGTGCCGCCGCCCTGCGGGCCGAACGTGACCGGCCCTTGCGTTCCAGGCAAAGGCCCGCCTCCGGGGAGATTCGTCGGCACGGGCACATTGACGACGGGGAGGGTGTTGGGGCTAGTTCCGGCATCAGGGTTGGTCGCAGCCGTTGTCGAGCTAAGCACGTTGGAGGTTTGCTGTTCTATCACGGTCTGAACAGGGGCCACGGCAACCGGCAATACCAACGCGCAGCCCGGTAAGGTCGGCGTGGCGGTACAGGCCGCTACGACAACCTGAATTGCCGCGCAACCTGGCAAGGCTGGAGTTGCGAGGCATGCCGTCACGACCGGCAACACGGCGGTGCAACCCGGAGCGTTCGGCGTCTGAATACAGGTAGCCACGGTCGGCAACACTGCTGTGCAACCCGCCAAGATCGGATTCAACGTGCAATCCGCCAAAGGCGGCAGCACTGCGACGCAACCCGCCAGGGTCGGATTCAGCGTGCAGTTCGCCAACGGCGGCAACACTGCGGTGCAACCCGGCAAGGTCGGATTCAGCGTGCAATCCGCCAAGGGCGGCAGCACTGCGGTGCAACCCGCCAAGGTCGGGTTCAGCGTGCAGTCCGCCAAAGGCGGCAACACTGCGGTACAACCGGCCTGGGTCGGATTCAGCGTGCAGTCCGCCAAGGGCGGCAGCACTGCGGTGCAACCCGCCAGGGTCGGATTCAGCGTGCAGTCCGCCAAAGGCGGCAACACTGCGGTACAACCGGCCAGGGTCGGATTCAGCGTGCAGTCCGCCAAAGGCGGCAACACTG
>DASRWG010000013.1:0-53930 GCA_035654695.1 Gallionella sp.
GGCCCATCCGGAATGCGATGTGGTGCTGTGCGACGACGGCCTGCAGCATTACCGCCTGCAGCGCGACGTCGAGATCGCTGTGATCGACGGCATGCGAGGTTTCGGCAACGGCCGGCTGCTGCCGGCCGGCCCGCTGCGCGAGCCGGTGTCAAGACTGCGCCAGGTCGATGCGGTCGTCGTCAACGGCGGAGACGCAGCCCCCCGCCAGTTCTCGATGCAACTGGAAGGCGCGCTGTTGCAAAACCTGTCCGATCCGGCCCGTACCGCGACCGCAGCCGACTTCCGGACCTCGAAGAACCATGCGGTCGCCGGCATAGGCAACCCGCAGCGCTACTTCCGCCATCTGGAAGCGTTGGGCATACGCCACACGCCGCACCCCTTTCCCGACCACCATCCTTATCGCGCGGACGATCTGGCCTTTGCCGATTGCGATGCGATACTCCTCACCGAAAAAGATGCGGTAAAATGCGCGCCATTCGCCGACGCGCGCTACTGGATGCTGCGCGTGGAAGCCCGGATCGATCCGGCCCTGATTGCCCACATACTGCGAAAGATCGCTCCCCATGGACGCTAAACTGCTCGAAATCCTCGTCTGCCCGCTGTGCAAATCGCCGCTGGTCTACCGCAAGGCCGAACAGGAACTGGTCTGCAAGGCGGACCGTCTCGCCTACCGCATAGCCGACGGCATCCCGGTGATGCTGGCCGACGAGGCGCGCAAGCTCACCGCGGAAGAAGTCGACGCGCTCAGATGACCGACTTCCACGTCGTCATCCCGGCGCGCCACGCCTCCACCCGCCTGCCCGGCAAGCCGCTGCTGCCCATCGCCGGCAAGCCCATGGTGGTGCGGGTTGCCGAACGCGCGGCACTGAGCGGTGCGCAGCAAATCTGGATCGCCACCGACCATCACGCCATCGCGAACGTCGTGCACGAACATGGCTTCAAAGCCTGCCTGACCCGCGACACTCATGCCAGCGGCACCGACCGCATCGCCGAGGTCGTCGAACAGCATGGATGGAGCGACGACACCATCGTCGTCAACGTGCAGGGCGACGAGCCGATGATCCCGCCCGCGCTGATACGCGCGGTCGCCGAGCACCTGCATGCGCATCCGGAATGCGCCATCGCCACCGCCTGCCACGCGATCCACGACGAGGCGTCGATGCGCAACCCGAACATCGTCAAGGCGGTGATCGACAGGAACGGCAACGCGCTGTATTTCAGCCGCGCCCCTATCCCGTATCCGCGCGACGCGTTCGCCGCGCAGCAACCGCTCCCCCAAGGCCTGCCTGTGCTACGCCATATCGGCATCTACGCCTATCGCGCCTCGTTCCTGCGCGCCTACGGCCAGCTCGCACCCGCGGCAATCGAACAATTCGAGGCGCTGGAACAACTGCGCGCGCTGTACCACGGCTACAAGATCGGCGTGTTCGTCACCGCCGAAGCCCCGCCCGCCGGCGTGGACACCGAGCAGGATCTGCACGCGGCGCGACAAATTTTCGAATCTAAAATAAAACCACTGGAGGAAGCACCATGAGACTGATACTGCTAGGCGCACCGGGCGCAGGTAAGGGCACCCAGGCCAACTACGTCAAGGAAAAGTTCAACATCCCGCAGATCTCCACCGGCGACATGCTGCGCGCCGCGGTCAAGGCGGGCACGCCGCTGGGCATCGCCGCGAAGAAGGTGATGGATGCCGGCGCGCTGGTGTCCGACGACATCATCATCAACCTGGTCAAGGAACGCATCAAGGAAGCGGACTGTGCCAACGGCTTCCTGTTCGACGGCTTCCCGCGCACCATCCCGCAGGCACAGGCGATGAAGGACGCCGGCATCCCGATCGACTACGTCGTGGAGATCGACGTGGACGACGGCGAGATCGTCAAGCGCATGAGCGGACGCCGTGTGCACCTGGCCTCGGGCCGCACCTACCATGTGGTGTTCAACCCGCCGAAAGTTGCGGGCAAGGACGATGTCACCGGCGAAGACCTGGTGCAACGCCCGGACGATGCCGAGGATACGGTGATCAAGCGCCTCACCGTTTACCACGAGCAGACCAAGCCGCTGGTCGACTACTACACCGCCTGGCAGAAAGCCGGCGACGCGAAGGCGCCCAGGGTCGTGCATGTGCCGGGCGTCGGCAGCGTGAACGATATCCGTGACGCGATCTTCAAAGCGCTCGGAGCATAAACATGGCGACCAAGCCCGTCCTGACGCTGGACGACGCGAAGCGTATCGCCGCGGCGGCGGAAGCCGAGGCGCAGGCGAACGGCTGGAAGGTGTCCATCGTCGTCGTCGATGACGGCGGCCACATGCTGTATATGCAGCGCAGCCACGACACGCGTTTCGGCAGCGTGGAAACGGCCACGGCCAAGGCCCGCATGGCCGCCGCATTGCATATCCCGACCAAGGCTTCCGAGGATGCTGTGATGAGCGGACGCCTGATCCATCTGGCGCTGCCGGGCGTGATTCCCGCCGAGGGCGGCGTGCCGCTGCAGCTCGACGGCGTCGTAATCGGGGGACTGGGTATCAGCGGCGTGCGATCGTTCCAGGACGGACAGATCGCCGCGGCGGGCGCCGCCGCGCTCTGACTTTAGGCCAGGCTCAGCAACCGGGCCTGGAGTCGCGTTCGGGAACGAACAGCTTGACGTTGTCGCGGCCGCTCTGCTTGGCGGTGTACATCGCCATGTCGGCGTTCTTGGACAGCTCGATCTCGTTGCTGCCGTGATCCGGATAGATCGCGATACCGGTGCTGGACGAAACGTTCAGACGCCGCCCGCTAATCTCGAACGGCTGGTTCAGCGCGAACCGTATCTTTTCCGCGACGCGCACGGCGTCTTCCGGCTCGTCGACGTTGCGCAACAGCACGACGAACTCGTCGCCGCCGATGCGCGCCACGGTGTCCGACTCGCGCACGCAGGCCTGCATGCGCTGCGCCGCCTCCTTCAGCAGCAGATCACCGACGTCGTGCCCCAGGCTGTCGTTGATCGGCTTGAACTTGTCCAGGTCGAGGTATAGCACCGCGAATCGCAACTGGTCGCGCTTCGCGACCGCGAGCGCCTGCTGCAAACGGTCGCTGAACAACGCGCGATTGGGCAGGTCGGTCAGCGAGTCGTGTTGCGCCATGTGGCGGATACGCTCCTCGATATGCTTGCGCTCGGTGATGTCGGTATGCATGCCTATCATCCGCAGCGGACGCCCCTCGGCATCGCGCCTCACCACCTTGCCGCGGTCGAGTATCCACCGCCACTCGCCATTCTTGCAGCACATCCGGTGCTCGTTGATATAGGTGGGCGTCCTGCCTTCGAAGTGCGCCTGCACGTCGGCCTTCACCCGCGCCATATCGTCCGGATGAACACGCTTTTCCCACTCCTCGAGCCTGTCCGCGATCTCGTCGTCGGCGTAACCGAGCATCTCCTTCCAGCGCCGCGAGAACTGCACCCCGCCGCTCTGCACGTCCCAGTCCCACACGCCGTCGCCGGAGCCTTCCAGCGCGAAGCGCCAGCGCTCCTCGGCATCGTGCACGCGCTGTTCCAGCCGCGCGCGGCCGATCGCATAGCGGATGGAGCGTATCAGCCCGTCCGCATTGAAGGCCCCCTTGACCAGATAGTCCTGCGCGCCGGCATCCAGCGATTGCAGCGCGAACTCGGTGTCGTCGTAGCCGGTCAGCACGATCAGCGGCAGCGTGCCCGCGGCCCTTCTGGCGGCATGGATGGTTTCCAGCCCTTGCGAGTCCGGCAGCGACAGGTCGAGCAGCAACACCTCCGGCTCGGACTCCGCCAGCTGCCGCCGCATCGCCGCAAGGCTGTCGGCCAGCGCGACCTCGAAGCTCGCATCGGCGTTGCCGTGCAGCATATGGCGCACCAGGCTGGCGTCTCCGGCATCGTCCTCCACCAGCAGGACTTTGCAGACCGGGTTGCGCGCCATCAGATCCTCTTCGGCAAACGTGCCAGCACGAACCAGTAACTGTCCAGCTGGCGGATCGCATCGACGAACTGATCCATGTCCACCGGTTTTGTGATGTAACCGGCCGCCCCCAGTTTGTAGGAGGCCACCACGTCGCGCTCGACGTCCGACGTGGTCAGCACCACCACCGGGATGGTCTTCAGCTCCTCGTCGGCTTTCACCGCTGCGAGGAATTCGCGTCCGTTCATGCGCGGCATGTTCAGGTCGAGCAGGATCAGATCCGGCGGTGGCGCATCAGGATACCTTCCCTGGCGGCGCAGAAACTCCAGCGCCTCGACGCCGTCGAGCACATGATGCATGTTGCACAGCACCCTGTTTTCCTTCAGCGCCGAACGCACCAGATTGGCATCTGCCGGCTCGTCCTCGACCAGCAGAATGTCGAAAGGTTGTGAATTTTCGACCAGCATATTCATACTCCTTCTCGGTTCAGTTTCCATGTTGCATGTTGGATATTCTGGTACTCGGATTTGCAGTGTATCAAGCCCCGCTTCCCGGTGGCGCAGCATTTTCCATCCCCAGCGGCAACTCGAATACGAACACGCTGCCCTGGCCTTCGCCCTCCGACTCAGCCGATATCCGCCCGCCGTGATGCTCGACGATGCGCCGGCACAACGCCAGCCCCATGCCGGTGCCGTCGTAGCGTGCCCGCGACTGCAGGCGGCTGAAGAACTGGAACAGCCGGTCGATCTGCTGCGGGTCGATGCCGATGCCGTGGTCGCGCACCGTCACCCGCCAGGTTCCGCCATCGACTGCGGACTCGATCTCGACGCGCGGCGGCTTGCCCGCCTCGCAAAACTTGATGCCGTTGCCGATCAGGTTCTGGAACAGCCGCGCCAGTTCGTCGCGGCTGGCATACACCTGCGGCCACTCGCCGGCGATACTCACCTCTGCCGCGGCGTCCCGAATCAGCGGTTCGAGGAAGCCCAGCGCCTCGTCCAGCGCCGCGCGCGACGGCTGCCATGCCTTCGCCTCGGTCTTGCGCCCGACACGGGAATACTCCAGCAGCGAGACGATCATCGAGTCCATCCGTTTCGCCCCGTCGAGCGCGAAATGCAAGGTCTCGCGCTGGTCCGCATCGAGCGCATCGCCCAAGCCCTTTTCCAGCAACTGCAGATGGCCCGACACCATGCGCAGCGGCTGACGCATGTCGTGCGACACACTGTAGGCGAACTGTTCCAGTTCGGCGTTGGATTGCGCCAGCGCCATCTCGGCCTGCTTGCGCGCGTCGATATCGGCATGGGTGCCTATCATGCGCAACGGCTTGCCGTCGGCATCGCGGCTCGCCACCATGCCGCGCCCGAGTATCCATTTCCAGCTGCCGTCCTTGCAGCGCAGCCTGAATTCGACGACATACTCCGGGGTCTTGCCGTCGAAGTAATCCTGCACCGCGGACAGCACCCGCGGCTTGTCCTCCGGATGCAGATGCGCCGCCCAGGCCTCGAAGGAATCCTCGAACTCATCCTCGCGGTAACCGATCATCTCCTTCCAGCGTCGGGAGAATTTCGTCTTGCCGCTCTTGACGTCCCAGTCCCACACACCGTCCCCTGCCCCTTCCAGCGCGAAGCGCCAGAGCTCCTCCGCCTCGGCCAGCTGGCCGGCCTGCTCTTCTGCCCGCTTGCGCTCGACACTCAGGCGGCGGTTGGAAACCATCAGCCGGACCGAGAGCAAGACCACCAATGCAACCAGCAGCAGTCCGGCCAACGCCTGTCCGCGGTATCGTTCCCATACATCGCCCAGGGTGAAACGCGGCGCGACATCGAACGGCGGCAGGCGCAGTTCGCGCAGCAGTTCCACCACCGGCGCGTAATCCGACGGCACCGTGAACCCGTGTATGCCCATCGCCCGCGTCATGACTGCCTCGTGGTCCAGCAGGAACAGCGCCGCCGTCACATTGCGGGCGAGATGCTCGTCGATATGCGGCAATGCCGCGAACGGCCACTCCGGATACAAGCGGGTAGAAACCGCCCACGGCAGTCCCGGCAGGTCTTGCCAGTTCAGTACACGAACCCGGGCCAAGTCGAGCTTGCCTTCGCGCGCCATCTGCTCGATCACGCTGCTGCGGACGAAACCGGCATCGGCTCGCCCTCCCAGCACCGCCTCGACGACGCGGTCATGCGGCATGCCGGTCTCGACCAGCAGCTCGCCTGCCGGTGCAGGAATACCCTGTATAGCCAGTTCATACGCCTGCATCTGATATCCAGCCAGCGCCTCGTGCGTCGCCGTCGCGACTCGCCTGCCGCGCAGGTCTGCCAGCGTTCTGATATCGGACGAGGCCAGCGTAAGGATGGTTCCGCCATAGGCATACATGGGCCGGCCATGTTCGGCATTCACCAGCGTCGCCAGCGGCGCCGACAATCCGCTGCGTTGCGCCAGCAACACATAGTGTCCAGGATTGGTCAGCACGAAGTCCAGCCGCCGGCTGGCGACGGCAAGGTTGAGTTCGGCGTAGTCGAGCGCTTCGATCTCGAAATCGCGCTCCGGCATTTGGCGTTCCAGCACCGTTTCGAGCGGTTTCCATTGCGCCAGCGTCTGCGGCTTGGAGCGGAACGCCAGCACGCCGATCCTGACCGGTTCCGCCCAGAGCGCCCCCGCCGCCAACAGCAGCGCGAGTGAGGCCAGCAACCTGCGCAAACTAGTCCTCATTCTCCGCCTCCGGCAGGCTATCGGCGTACAGCAATCCGTCGAGCCGGTTCGGCTGCTGCAACAATCCTTCCTTGTGCATGATATTGCTCAGCATCCGGGCGCTGGCCAGCAGCACAGGATTTGGGCCGCCGAGCAAACGCCGGTTGCCGGCCAGATCGGGCAGCACTATGCCCTTGTAGGAAGCCAGCACTTCCCCGGGATGCAGCCCGAGATGAGCCGCCATGCGGTAGCTCGCGTCCTGCGGGTTGCGCTGCAGATGGCCGCGCCCGCGCAGATGCGCCGCAACCAGATGGCGCAACGCGTCGCGCTTGCGTTCGAGCGCCTCCTGGCGCACCGCCAGCACGTCGACGATGGTGTCCGGCAACTGGCGGCTGTCGTACAGGTTGACCGCTCCGGTATCGAGCAGGCGACTGGATACCGGCGAAAAAGTAACCAGCACATCCACCTCGCCGCGCTGCCAGGCAGCCTCGTGTTGGTCGAACGTGAGCGGAACCACCCGCACCTCGTCGCGTTGCAGACCAGCAGCCTGCAACGCCTTGGCCAGCATCAGCGCGCCCAGCGCACTCTGCTCCACGCCGATGCGCTTGCCCTTGATCTGCTTCAGTTCGCGTATCGGCGGACGCGCCAGCACCACATCGGCGCCCGCGGAAATGTCGAACACCAGCACCACCGACAACGCGGTTCCGGCAGCACGCGCGCGCAACACCTCGTCCAGCGTCAGCGCGGCCGCATCGACCGCACCATCCGCCAACGCCTTCATCGAATCGGAAGCGGATGGCGTCTCGCGCAGCGTCACCTGGCTCGCAGCCAGCCAGCCCTCGCGTTGCGCCAGGAACATGAACTCGTAGCCCGGCCAGATATGCGCGGCGACCGCCAGCGGCGACGCACTCTTGCCGCGACAGCCGGGCAGCAGCCCCCACAACATGCCGGTTCCCAGCAGCGCCAGAAACCGCCTCCGAGCTATCGAAAAATTTGCATACTTCATCTGTCCTCCGTTCAGCCGGCATCCGGCAGTTCGAACACCACCGCCGTACCGCCCTGCTCCGCCTGTTCGATCCAGATCCGTCCATGGCGACTCTCGACGATGCGGCGCGCAATCGACAGGCCGATGCCCGAGCCGCCCTCGCCGCCCGCCACCAGGCGTTCGAAAATCTCGAACACCCGCTCGCGGTATTCGGCGCGTATGCCCGGCCCGTTGTCGGCAATACGATAGCGACTCAGGCCCTCGCCGCGTTCTCCGCTGATGAGGATGCGCAGTTGCTGCGCGGAGTCGAGCGGACGGGCATGAATCAGTGCGTTGTCCACCAGCACCGCGAACAGATCGTTGAGGCGCGGCTTGTCCAGCACCGCCGGCGGCAGCGGACCGCATTCGATCACCGCCCCCTGTTCCGCCAGACGCGATGACAGCCGCCGTTCCAGCGCGGCGACCACGGCATTCGCATCCTCCTCATGCACCTCGCCGCGCGGCTCGCTCGCCACCAGATAGAGCTGGATATCGCGCAGCTGCTCGCGCAGGCTGTCGGCATCGCGCTCCAGATAATGCAGCGCCTGCTCCACGCCCTGTTCGGCCAGAGTCTGCGGATGAACCGCCAGCTCCTTGCGCAACATTTGGGTATAACTGGACAAGCGGCGCACCGGCGCGATCAGGTGATGCGCCGAGACATCGGCGAAGCGCGTCAGGTCGGCATGGGCACGCGCCACCTCGGCGCTGCTGTGGCGTAACGCCTCCTCGCCGGCCTGTTGCACCTCGATGCGCCGTCGCACCTGTCGACCCAGCAGCGCGACCAGCGCCAACCCGAGCAGCCAGATAATGGCGATCGGCAGCAGCATCTTGCGGATATCGCTATACATTCGGTCGAGGTGAGGCTGCATCGGGATCGAAACCGTGATGCCGCCGCGCACCTCGCCTTCCTTGTATCCCTGAATGGCGTGGCACTTCATGCAGCCCTTCTCCACGATCAGCACACCGATCTGGCGCAGATAGGGCTGGCCGTCGATATCGCTGAATTCGGCGATCTCGCGCTCGCCCTTCTCGAAACGCAACAGGGCCGCGCGTTCCCATTCGTCCGGCGCATTGGCCTGGTTGATGAGCCTGAGGCTGGTCAGCTTGCCCTTGCCGCCATACAACTCGCTGTAATCCGTCATCACCTGGCGCATCACATAGGCAGGATTCATCAGCGTCAGTTTCCTGCCAGACGGAGTATCGATGTCGCGTTCGGGCAAATGGGACAGGCCAGGATTCGGTTGAGTCCTGTCGGTGACCGGCGCATACACGCCGCCGTGGCTCGTCACCCATTTACGGAATGACAGGTCCTTGTTGAAAATAACCCGCACCTCGTTGCGCGCCAGCTGTTCCGTGTGATCCTGCGCCACGATCACATACCACGCCAGGAAACCGCCCATGATCGCGGTCCAGACCAGCGCCACGACTGCCGCCGTGCGGTATGGCGAAAAAAACCAATCGGGTGCTTGCTGTTTTTGCGTATCGCTCATCCGTTCGCCCTCCATGCACGCGGTAAACTACTCGGCGCTTTTCCGATCCGGCAACTCGAGTACCACCTCAGCCCCGCCCTGTTCGCCCTGCTCGATCCATATCCGTCCATGACGGCTCTCGACGATACGGCGCGCGATCGACAGGCCGATGCCAGAACCGCCCTCGCCGCCCACCGTCAGCCGCTCGAATATCTCGAATACCCGTTCGCGGTATTCCGCCGGGATACCCGGCCCGTTGTCGGCGATGCGGTAGCGGCTCAGGCCCTCGCCGCGCTCACCGTCGATGCGGATATGCAGCGGCTGCGCCGGGTCGAGCGGGCGGGCGTGGATCAGCGCGTTGTCCACCAGCACCGCAAACAGATCGTTGAGGCGCGGCTTGTCCAGCACAGCCGGCGGCAGCGATCCGCATTCGATCACCGCCCCCTGCTCCGCCAGACGCGATGACAGCCGCCGCGCCAGCGCGGCGACCACGGCATTCGCATCCTCCTCGCACACCGCGCCGCGCGGCTCGCTCGCCGCCAGGTAGAGCTGGATGTCGCGCACCAGGTTGCGCAGGCGCGCGGCGTCGCGCTCGATGTATTCGATCGAATCGCGCACCTCGCGATCCTCGCGCAGATCGGAAATTGCGTCGATGCGTTCGCGCAAATTCTGGCTGTAGCTCGACAGGCGACGCGACGGCTCCATCAGATGATGCGCCGAGATTTCGGCGAAGCGTGTCAGGTCGGCATTGGCGCGCGACAGCGCGTTTCCGCGCGCCGCCAGTCCGCGCTCCGTTTTCTCCAGTTCGTTCAGCATCGTATTGAAGTTATCCGCCAGCGCACTCACCTCGTCGCTGCCGCTCACTTTCGCGCGCGCATCGCGCCGCCCGGCATGAATCTGGTTCGCCACGTCCACCAGTTGCTGCAAACGCCCGGTCACGCGCCCCGACAGCGCCTGCGCGACCAGCAGCGTCGCGACGATGGAAACGGCCATCATCAGATAGCCGGCCATTTCGACCTTGCGCAAGTTGGCGGCCATCTCGTCGCGACCGAAACCGATGCGCACCCAGCCGACCAGCCGATTGCCCACCAGCACCGGCTCGGCCACGTCTATCATCGCCGTGCTGTCGAGCAGCACCAGCGGTTTCGGCGCGGTTGCATCGAACAGCCTGCGGCTCAGCGCATCGCTGACGTACAGCCCGACATTCTCCGGCTGGCTCGACGCCAGCACGCGCCCCTCCGGCGACAGCACCAGCGCATAGCGCAGGCTGCGGCTGCGCCCGACGCTGGCCAGCACTTCCTGCAGCCCGACCACGTCGTTCGCCACCACCCAGGATGCGCTGCTGACCGCCACGGTGTGCGCCAGCCCCTGTGCATATTCGACTCCCTGCTTGCGCAGGAAATCGCGCTCCTGCTCCAGGATGCCGTAACCGAACAGCAGCATCACCAGCACCGACACGGCGGCGAACGACAGCATCACCTGCCGCCGGATCGAGGCGAACCAGAAACGGCGCAGCATGACGAGTGCGAAGTTCATTGCGGCTCCAGCGGGCGCACTTCGCGCGCGAAGGTGGCGAGGAAGGAACGCACCACGTCGTAACTCGCATCGCTGGCGCGCTCGAATCGCGAGATCGGCAGCCGCGCCAGCAGCGCGCGCCCCTCTTCGTTCTCGTGCAGCGTCGCCAGCAGCGTCGCGACCCGTTCGACCAGTTCCGGCGGCATGTCGCTGCGCGCGACCAGACTGTTGTTGATCAAGGGCTCGGTCTGCCAGATCAACTCAAGCTCCGCCGCCTTGTCAGGGTGCTGCTGCTGAAACAGCGTCCACGGGATCGGCCAGGTCGCGCCCGCCGCGACCTGGCCGAGATACACGTTCATGATCGAGGATTCCTGCGAGCCGACATAAAGGTTCTCGACGTCGTTGTTCACGTCGATGCCGTGGGTGTGCAGGTAGTACTGCGGCATCATCGTCGCCGCCAGCGCGGTCTTTGCGGGATAGCTGACCTTCTTGCCCTTGAGGTCGGTCACCTTGCGTATCCCAGAATCGCGCCGCACCAGCCAGATGCCGCGGAAGTTGCTGTCGTCGCCCATCTTGCCGAACACATGGTAGCCGTGCTTCAGCGAGTTGACGGTCTGGTAGGGATTCGGCAACGCAAAATCGAGCTGGCCGGCGTACAGTTTCCTGTCGAACTCCTCATAGTTGCGCGAGGCCTCCAGCGTGAAATGCGCGCCCTCGATATGGCGGTTCAGGTAATCGACGATAGGGCCGTAGCGTTCCAGCAGCATCTCCGGATTGTGCAGCGGATGGATCGCGAAACTGTAGTTCTTCTCCGCTCTTTCCTGCTGCGCGACGAAACCCGGCTGGTACTCCTGCTGCTCGCCGCAGCCCACAAGCAACAAGAACACACTCAACACTGCAATAACGTTACGCATCGCTCTCTCCCTCTTCGCTTGCAGCCACGTTCAGCGGCAACTCGAACACGAACACGCTGCCTTTGCCCTCGCCTTCGGATTCCGCCCAAATTCGCCCGCCGTGATGCTCGACGATACGCCTGCACAGCGCCAGCCCCATGCCGGTGCCGTCGTAGCGCGAACGCGCCTGCAAGCGGCTGAAAAACTGGAACAGACGGTCGATTTGCTGCGGGTCGATGCCGATCCCGTGGTCGCGCACCTTGACCCGCCAGATTCCGCCATCCACCCCGGATTCGATCTCGACTTGCGGCGTCTTGCCCTGCTCGCAGAATTTGATGCCGTTGCCGACCAGATTCTGGAACAACCGCGTCAATTCGTCGCGGCTGGCGAATATCTGCGGCCATTCCCCGGTCACATTCACGGAAGCCGAGGTATCGAGAATCATCGGTTCGAGGAAACCCAGCACATCGTCCAGCGCCGTGCGCGTCGGCAGCCATGCCTTCGCCTCGGTCTTGCGCCCGACGCGCGAATAATCGAGCAACGACACGATCATCGAGTCCATCCGCCGCGCGCCCTCCAGCGCGAAGTTCATGTTCTCGCGCTCGTCTTCGTCGAGTTTATCCTTCAGGCTGCGCTGCAACAATTGCAGATGGCCGCTGACGGCGCGTAGCGGCTGGCGCATGTCGTGCGACACGCTGTAGGCGAAGCGCTCCAGGTCCGCATTGGAGCGCTGCAGCGCCTCGGTCTTGCTGCGCAACTCCTCGCTGATCCGTTTCTGTTCGGTGATGTCTTCCAGCGTGAACAGCAGATAGGTGCTCTCCCCCTGCCGCAAACGCATCAGGTTCACCCTCGCGTCCCATACTTCGCCATTCGGACGGCGCTGCCGCCACTCGAACGTCAGCGAGCCGTGCCGCAATGCGTGGTCGATCCTGGCACGGACAGCCGTTGCCGATTCTTCGCCGTCGTACTGGCGGGTATCGGAGACATCCAGCGGCGTCAGCCCCAGCAGCGCATCGCGCGAGGGCAGACCATATATCTCCATTGCGGCCCGGTTGCAGTCGATATAGCGTCCGGTCGCGGCATCGATCACCACCATCGCCACGCGCGAATCGGAGAACAGCAGTTTGTTGTAGGCCTCGCTCTGGCGCAACGCATCCTCGATCAGCTTGCGTTCCGTCACGTCCTGAACGGTACCCACCGAACGCACCGCCCTGCCCTGCTCGCCGTAGTAGGTCTCGCATCGTTCGTTCACCCACTTGATACGCCCGTCCGCCATCCGCAGGCGATGCGCGATCTCATACGGCTCCCGCGTCTCCAGCGAACGGGTGTAGGCCTGATTGACCTTCTCGCGGTCGTCCGGATGGATCGCATTCAGGAACGCCTCGTACGAAGCGCCGAACTGCGTCCGGTCGATCTCGAACAGGCTGAAAATTTCGTCCGACCAGAACAGGTGGCCGCTGACCAGATCCAGCTCCCAGTTGCCGACTTTGGCGATGCGCTGCGCCTCGTTCAGCCGCTCCATGCTGGAGCGCACTTGCTCTTCCGCGCGGACGCGGTCCGTGATGTCTCGGCTGATGCCGAACAGGCCGATCACGGTCTTGCCGTCCGCATCGAACACCGGCCACTTGTTGGTGTTAACCCAGCAACGGTTCCCTGCGGCGTCGATATACGGATCGGTCTTGTTCAGCAACGGAACGCCGTCGCGGAACACGGGCAACTCCTCCTCGTGATAGATCTTCGCTGTCTCGGGCGGAAAGATTTCGAAGTCGTGCTTGCCGACCATGTCGCGCCAGCTCGCATGGCCGGTGATGACCGCCATCGACTGGCTGCAGAAACGAATGCGGCTGTCGCGATCCTTGAGGTAGATGAAATCGGAAGAACTCTCGAGCAGCGTGACGAAATCGCGGTTGAGTTCCTCCAGCGCCTGCTGAGCCTGCATGCGCTCGGTGACATCGTCGTAGATCGCGACGATCTCCCCGCCCGGCAGCTTGTAGACGAAGTTGTCGCGCCAGCCGTGGATGCGACCGTCACGATAGAACGACAGCGGAAAACGCTCGGACCGTCCGGTCTGCCAGACGCGCCGCAACGCCTCCAGCAACCCCAGTTCGACCACGCCCGGAAACACCTCGACCACATCCCGGCCGATCACCTCGTCGCGCGGCATCTGCTCGATGCGCTCGGCCGCCCGGTTGAACGCGCTGAACACGAAGCGCTTCCCGTCATCCTCGGCACGGTAGACCGCGACGCCGCTGCTCATGTTCTCGAACAGCTCGTTCCACCGGGTCTCGCTCTCGGCCAGCGCATGGTTGATCTGCCGTTGCCGCTTCCATGACTGGTAGATCAGCCAGCCGGCTGCCAGCGTGATCAGTGCAAACGCCGCCACCAGCAGCGCGATATCCATCGCCTCGTTGCGTGTAGCTGCCAGGTAGTCGTCGCTCGCCCAGCCGACCTGGACATAGAACGGATAATTGGCGACCTTGCGGAACGAGATGGTTCGCTCGATCCCGTCGGCATGCGAGACCGAGGTGTAGCTGCCGACTTCCATACCGGCAGCGACCATCTGCGGCATTTCGGGGGAAGGCGGCTTGCTGCCGATGACCAGGTCCTTCAGCCCCGAGGCAGGATAACGCGCAACCAGTGCCAGATCGGCGTCGCGCAAGGCCACCATGCCGTCCTTGCCGATGTTCAGGCTGGAGAACGTGCGCGCCAGATAGTCGAGCGGGATCGCCGCGAACACCATGCCGTCGAACGAACCGTCGGGTTTGGCGATGCGGTGCGCCAGCGCAATCACCCACTTGTTGTTGACGCGGCTGACCTGCGGCTTCGAGAACACCAGCCCGGCCGCCGGATCGTCGCGCAGCCGGATGAAATGCGGCCGGTCGGCCAGCGACTGGCGCTCTGCCGGCTTCACGCCGGTGCCGTACACCAGCACGCCCTGCGCATCGGCGATACGGATCGCGTCGATCTCGGGGCGGCGCGCGCGCGCCCGCTCGATATAGGCGTTCAATCCCGCGGCGTCTATCCTGCCGCTGTCGTGCTGGCGCCGGTATTCGTCCAGCACCGCGAGCAGCGCCATCTCGTCGGTCTCGATCATGCCGGCGATGTCGCTCTCCAGCGCGCGCGCGAGATTCTGCGTGCCCAGTTCGGCCTGCTCGTGATGGACGCCTAAATTCTGCTGCACGCTCCACCATGCCAGCGCGGCGACGCAAAGATTGACCAGCAGCACGCCTGCCGCCAGCCTGGGGAGAAATCCGCTGGAACGCATCGCAGCTTCCGCAATACCGGGCCGTTCTCTCATGATGTCCTCGCTTCTGTCGCTTCTTACCGGGAGTGTGCGCTCGAACCCCACTTCAACTCCCCGTCAGTCCTTGCAGCCATTTCTCGACCGGCTCCGGCCGTCCGTAGAGATAGCCCTGGCGGATCACGTTATCGTAGGCATCCAGCAAATCGGCCTGCGCCTGCGTCTCGACCCCCTCGGCGACAACCTGCAGGTGCAAGTGGCGCGCCACGGCGACGATGGTCTCGACCAGCGCGGCGTCGTCCTGGTCGGTAGCCGCATCCTGGATGAAGCTCTTGTCTATCTTCAGTTCGTGGATGGGCAGGCGCTTGATGTAAGCGAGACTGGAATAGCCGGTGCCGAAATCGTCGATCGAAAAATGGATGCCCATCGCGGACAGCTCGGTCATCTTCGCGACCACGTCGGCGATGTCGCCTATCATCAGTCCTTCGGTCACCTCGAGCACCAGATGCGTCGGATCGGCACCGCTGAAGGACAGGTGATGACGTATGTCCACGACGAAAGTCGGCTGCTGGAAATGCCGCGGGCTGATATTGACCGCGATGCGCAACGAACGTCCTTCGCCGTCCAACCGCGCGAGCAGGCGGCACACCTCGGACAGCATCCACTGGTCGAGGGCGACGATCAGGTCGGAGGCTTCCGCCAGCGGGACGAACGCGCCGGGCGAGAGCAGTCCGCGCTCCTGGTGCTGCCAGCGCACCAGCGCCTCGGCGCCGACCTGTTGGCCGGCCGCGTCCACCTGCGGCTGCAGGTAGAGCCGCAACTGGTCCCCGGCAATCGCGGCGCGCAACTCGGCCTCGGTCCGGAAACGGTTCTTCACCACTTCCCCCATCTCGACCTCGAAGAACAGCGAACGCCCGCCGCCTTCTGCCTTGGCCCTCGCCAGCGCCGTATCGGCGTGGCGCAATATGTCCGCCGCGGACTCGTCCTGCGACTCCGGCAACAGCACGATGCCGATGCTGGCATCGACATGGAGGGATTCTCCGTCCACCTCGAATCCATCCCGCATCGAGGCCCTCAGCTTCTCCGCCACCGCCAGCGCCTCGCGCGCGGCCGCATCGCGGGAGGTGCGCAGCCGCGGCAACAGCACCGCGAACTCGTCCGAATCGATCCGCGCAAGCAGGTCGTCCTTGTGCAGCAGACGGGAAAAACGGTCGGCCACCGCCTTCAGCAGCACATCCCCGGCAGCCAGTCCGCGCGCCTCATTGATCTCCTTGAAACGGTCGAGATCGAGCAGCAGCACGTCGGCGAAATGATTCTCGCGCTTCGCGCTGACCAGCGTCTGATCGAGTTGGCGCAGGAACAGCGCGCGGTTCGCCAGTCCGGTCAACGGATCGCGCCAAGCGAGCTGCTCGACGCGCTGCTGCGCCTGCTGGATCTCGGTCATATCGGAAAACACTGAAACGAAGCGCGAGTTCTCGCCCGCTTCGTTGCGGATCGCGCTGATTGTCGACCATTGCGGATATATCTCGCCGTTCTTGCGCTTGTTCCAGAGTTCGCCTGTCCATTCGCCCCGCGCCGTCAGCTCGCGCCAAAAATCGATATAGAAAGCCGTCCCCTGCCGGCCGGATTTAAGGATGCGAGGATTCTGCCCGAGAACCTCGGCCTCGCTGTAACCGGTGATCTTGGTGAATGCGGGATTGACCGCCACGATGTTCGCGTGAATGTCCGTGACCAAGATCGCCTCGCCGGAGGTATCGAACACGCGCGAAGACAGATTCAGGCGCTCCTCGGCCTGCTTGCGCGCGGTGATGTCGCGCCCGACCACGACCAGGCCCTTGCGGCTGCCGTCCGGATTGAACAGTGGCACCTTGATGATATCGAACACCAGCGCCGTTCCGTCCGGCCTGGGGATGGTCTCTTCCCCCCGGATCATCCGCGCCGCGCGCCAGGCTTCCTCGTCGGACGACTCGCATTCCAGAAACGACTGGCGGTAGAAATCCTGAAAGACGGCGAGCTCGGAATCCGTCTTGCCGCGATAGTCGACGCCTTCGAGCTGGAACAGTTCGAGGTCGAAGTCGTTGGCCTCCAGCCAGCGCCCCTCACCGTCCTTGAAACACACGATGTCGGGCATCGCATTGATCAGCGTGCGCAATCTCGTGCCGGTCTCGGCGAGATTGTGTTCCAGACTGGCGCGACTGATCGCGTAACGCATCGCGCGGATCAGCGCATCCTCGTCGAAGCTGCCCTTGACCAGATAGTCCTGGGCACCGGCTTCGATGGTCTGCAGCGCGAAGAGTTTGTCGTCGTGACCCGTCAGCACGATGATCGGCAGCTTGGCGTTCACCAGGCGGCAGGCATGCACGGTGGAAAGTCCGGTCGAATCGGGCAGCGACAGGTCGAGCAGCACGACATCGAAGTCCGCCGTATGCAGCCGCCGGCTGGTCTCGGCCAGCGTGGACACCCAGGTCACCTCGAAGCGCCCCTCGCCGCCGAGACGCAGCGATTGGCGCACCAGGTTGGCATCGCCCGGATCGTCCTCGACCAGCAGGACGCGGCAAACAGTCATATTGTCCAATGCGACTCCGGATACTTTATGGTTGGCGGCTTCAGTATCGCATCATCGCATAATTTGCCCGCCCTGCGGCTCAGCGATACCCGAGACTTCGTCGGAAAAATTCCCAGCGACGAATCAGGGCATGATTGCTATCATGAAGCTGCGGTCGGAGCATCCCGGCCCCATGATTTCGCAAGCAACATCGTGCATCAACCTTAGGGAGGTAATCATGTCAACTGGTCTCGGATTTGCACTGTTCTGCGCAGTGGTCGCCATCCTCTACGGCGCACTCTCGATCAAATGGATACTCGCGCTGCCCACCGGCAACGACAAGATGCGCGAGATCGCCTCCGCGGTGCAGGAAGGCGCGCAGGCCTACCTGGCCCGGCAGTACACCACCATCGCGCTGGTCGGCGCGATCCTGCTGGTGGCCATCTTCGTCGCACTGGGCTGGCAGACCGCGCTCGGTTTCGCGCTCGGCGCGGTCCTGTCGGGACTGACCGGATTCATCGGCATGAATGTCTCGGTGCGCGCCAACGTGCGCACCGCGCAGGCGGCCAGCGGCGGACTGAACGCGGCGCTGAACGTTGCCTTCAAGGGCGGCGCGATCACCGGCCTGCTGGTGGTCGGCCTCGGCCTGCTCGGGGTCGCCGGCTACTATGCCTTCCTGACGCTGCTGGTCGGAACGACCAGCAGCGAAGCGACCCACGCGCTGGTCGGCCTGGCGTTCGGCAGCTCGCTGATCTCCATCTTCGCCCGTCTCGGCGGCGGCATCTTCACCAAGGGCGCGGACGTCGGCGCTGACCTCGTCGGCAAGGTCGAAGCCGGCATCCCGGAAGACGACCCGCGCAACCCGGCGGTGATCGCGGACAACGTCGGCGACAACGTCGGCGACTGTGCCGGCATGGCGGCCGACCTGTTCGAGACCTACGCGGTGACCATCATCGCGACCATGGTGCTGGGCGGATTGCTGATCACCGGCAGCCCCGAGGCGGTGATCTATCCGCTGGTGCTCGGCGGCGTGTCCATCATCGCCTCCATCGTCGGTACCTTCTTCGTCAAGGCGCGGGAAGGCGGCAAGATCATGAACGCGCTGTACCGCGGCCTGATCGTCTCCGGCGTGCTGGCGGTGGCCGCGTTCTACCCGGTGACCACATGGATACTCGGCGAGGGCGTGATGATAGACGGCATGCTGGTCTCGTCGATGAACCTGTATCTGGCCTCGCTGATCGGCTTAGCGCTGACCGCGGCAATGGTATGGATCACCGAGTATTACACCGCGACCCAGTTCAGCCCGGTGCGCCACATCGCGAAGGCCTCCACCACCGGCCACGGCACCAACGTGATCGCCGGCCTGGGCGTGTCGATGAAATCCACCGCCGCGCCCGTGCTGGCCGTGTGCCTGTCGATCTGGGCCGCGTATGAACTGGGCGGGCTGTACGGCATCGCCATCGCCGCGACCTCGATGTTGTCGATGGCCGGCATCATCGTCGCACTCGACGCCTACGGCCCGATCACCGACAACGCCGGAGGCATCGCCGAAATGGCCGGTCTGGACGAGAGCATACGCAACATCACCGACCCGCTCGACGCGGTGGGCAACACCACCAAGGCCGTGACCAAGGGCTATGCGATCGGCTCCGCCGGCCTGGCCGCGCTGGTGCTGTTCGCCGACTACACCCATGCGCTCGCCACCAACGGCGGCCCGGCGCTGACCTTCGACCTGTCCAACCACATGGTCATCATCGGCTTGTTCATCGGCGGCATGGTGCCCTACCTGTTCGCCGCGATGGGCATGGAAGCGGTCGGCCGCGCGGCGGGCAGCGTGGTCGTCGAGGTGCGCCGCCAGTTCAAGGAGATCCCCGGCATCATGGAAGGCACGGCCAAACCGGAATACGGCACCTGCGTCGACATGCTGACCCGTGCCGCGATCCGCGAAATGATCCTGCCCTCGCTGCTGCCGGTCGCCGTGCCGTTGGTCGTCGGCCTGCTGCTCGGCCCGCAGGCGCTGGGCGGCGTGCTGGTCGGCACCATCGTCACCGGCATCTTCGTCGCGATCTCGATGACCACCGGCGGCGGTGCATGGGACAACGCGAAGAAGTACATCGAGGAAGGCAACTACGGCGGCAAGGGCTCGGAGGCGCACAAGGCCGCCGTGACCGGCGACACCGTGGGCGATCCCTACAAGGACACCGCCGGCCCCGCGGTGAACCCGCTGATCAAGATCATCAACATCGTCGCACTGCTGATCGTGCCGCTGATCTAGATCCAGAGGCGCACCATAAAAAAACAGGGCGGAGTTTCCGCCCTGTTTTTTTGTTGCTATTGAACCAAACCTGAATACCGTCCGCAGATTCTTATGCGCTTAACAGGTTGTTGAAAAACGTAGCGAGGATGACCGGATGCAAGGCGCACGGAGCGCAGGAACCGGAATGTACTTTATGTTTGCCGCTACGCGGCCCCGGACTCCGACAACGTAGTTGCGGTGCAGGCTCATGCGCAAAGCGCGTGATGCCGGAGCCAACACCGCGCAACGCCGCAGATGGTCACCGCAGTAGTTTTGCAACAACCTGAGGGCTATTCGACTTCTTCGACCCGGATCAGCACGCTACGCTGTTCGCTCTTGCGTGCTGCACTGCGTGAGGAGATCGTGCCCTCGTCGACCGTCTCCCGCATCCCGGTTCCGCCCAGTTCCATCCACTCGCCCAGCCTGCCGGACAGCGTGCTGGATGCCTGCTGCGTGTTCACGGCCAGCGGGTCGCCGCGCACCTGGGCGTCGTTCTGTGCGCTGATCTCCAGCGTGACGCGGTCTCCGTTGACGCGCGGCAGCACGTAGAAGCCGCGCTCCACCTCGCGGTATTCGGTGGTGTCGATCACCTGAGAGCCCCATGAGTTCTGGATCACCTGGCGCTGCGGCAGCGGCACGCTCTGCCCGGTGCGGACCAGTGCGCGATTGCCTTCCAGCACCTGGAGTTGCTGGGAGTTGCGTCCCATATCCAGCGAGCGGGTGCTGACCACATCGGCCCTCAGCCGGTCGCGCCCCTGTCCGGCCTCGATGCCCGCCCCGCCGCCGCTGCCCGGCAGGGTGATGCGGGGATTCCTGCCGACGCTGCCGGATACCGACGTGAGCCGCTCGATGGTGTCGCGATCGACATCCTGCATCACGGTGATCCTCAGTTTGCGCGGCGCGACGTCGATGCTGCCCAGCAGCTTCCTGATCTCGGCAAGGTTGCGGGGCGAAGTGCGCAGAATCAGCCGGTAGTCCATGCCGCTGGCGACGCCGTCCTTGTCCAGCAGCGGACGGACAATGGGCAGCAGTTCTTCGGCGCTGCGATGCTTCAGCTCGATGACCTCGAGTTTGGCGGCGAGTGCCGACAGCGGGAGCAACAGCAACAGGGCGAGTGTCTTTTTCATGGCAACCATTCTAGCTCAAGGATTCGGTCGGATCAGGGCAAGCGCTCCTGGCGTGCCCGTCCGCCCGAAAAGGTGTTTCCCACCAGCGCCGGCGCATCGGTCTGCGACACATGGCACTGGTTGCAGTTGTAGCGCGCGCCGACCAGATTCTCGCCGACCTTGCCCTGAGGATTGCGCTGGTCGGTGTAATGGCTGGGCGGAATCGGCGTGGCCGTGCCCGGCTCGCGCTTCTGCCCCCAAAGCGCCGGCTGGTTGTGGCAGGCGATGCACATGTTGCTCTGCGCAGTGATCGGCAGGAAGTCTCCTATGCTGTGGGATATCTGCGGTGGCGCGCCCTTATAGGCGCGGGGCAACACCTTGTTCGATCCCGGCATGCCCGCCTTCTCGTGATACGCCTTGGGCGTCGGCGTATCGAACACGCTGGTCTTGTTCAACCCCATCGAATCCGTCTTGACGGGCTCGGCGGCGAAGGACGAGGCGGCCGCGATCAGAGCGAGGCCGGCGAATAATCTGATAATGATGGATGCGTAGCGCATGTTGTCTCTCCCTGATTGATTCATTGGGGTCGGGTTCATTTTGATCAGGCCTTGTAGACCTTGACCGCGCATTTCTTGAAATCGGTCTGCTTAGAGATCGGACAGGTCGCATCCAGCGTCACCTTGTTGATGAACACGCCCTCGTCGAACCAGGGCACGAACACCGTTCCTCTCGGCGGCCTGTTGCGCCCCTTGGTCTCCACAGCCACCTTGATCTTGCCGCGGCGCGACTCTATCCACGCGATGTCGTCCTGCTTCAGGCCGCGCGACTTGGCATCCGCCGGATGCATGAACATCACCGCGGAGGGCACGGCCCAGTGCAGCTCGCGCACGCGCCGCGTCATCGTGCCGGAATGCCAGTGCTCCAGCACACGACCGGTGTTGAGCCACATGTCATAGTTCTGGTCCGGCTGCTCCACCGGCGCGGCGTAGGGGCGGAAGAATATCTTCGCGCGGCCCGCGATGCTGGTCTTCTCCGGCTTGGTGATGCCGTCCAGATTGCCGCTGGGCAGCGACTTGAACGCGCTGCCGTAGAAATCGAAACCGCTTCCTTTCTTGACATAGGGATCATAGGCCTCGTTGAAGCGCCAGTGCGTCTCCTTGCCGTCCACGACCGGCCACTTCAGCCCGCGCACGTCGTCGCGGAAATACATGTCGAACGGCGCGAGGTCGTGCGCATGGCCGCGGCCGAACTGGGCGTATTCCTCGAACAGCGCCTTCTCCGGAAACCAGTCGCCGCCCAGCAATCTGGCGGTGTGGTTTTCGTGGCCGTTGGCGATGGCGTCGGGCCACTTGAATTTCCTGTTGTCCGGCGTCGCGAACAGCACCTCGTACAGGCTCGCCTCCGGCGCATACGCCGATCCGGCCAGCACGTCCGGCAGCTTGCCGTCTGCATAGCCTTCTTCCTTCAGCCCCGGCAACTTCTGCTCGCTCCACACCTCCTTCAGCTTGAAGCGTTTGGAGAATTCCATGATCTGCCAGATGTCGCTGCGCGCCTGTCCCGGCGGCGGCACCTGTTCGCGCCACAGCTGGGTGCGGCGCTCGGCGTTGCCGTAGGCGCCCCACTTCTCGAAGATCATCGCCGCCGGCAGGACCAGGTCCGCCACCTTGGTGGAGATGCCGGGATAGGCGTCCGACACCACGATGAAGTTGTCCTTCTCGCGCGCCGCATGTATCCAGTGATTCGCGTTCGCAGTGTCCTGAAACGGGTTGCATACCTGTATCCAGGCCCAGCGTATCGACCCGTCCTCGATGTCGCGCAGCAGCTTGGTGAAATGGCTGCCGACCTTGGGGTTCAGCGTCTTCGCCGGCAGCCTCCATATCTTCTCGGCAGCGGCGCGGTGGTCGGGATTGTTCACCACCATGTCGGCGGGCAAGCGGTGCGAGAACACACCGACCTCGCGCGCGGTGCCGCAGGCGGAGGGCTGTCCGGTCAGCGAAAACGCGCCGTTGCCGGGCGTGGCCTGCTTGCCCAGCAGCAGGTGCAGCATATAGGCCTGCTCGTTGACCCAGGTGCCGCGCTGGTGCTGGTTGAAGCCCATGGTCCAGAAACTGACTACTTTCCTGTTCTTCTCGATATAGAGGTCGGCCAGTTGCTTGAGTTTGGCCTTGAAGTCGTCCAGCGACTCGTCCGGGTCGCCCTTGGCCAGTTCGGCGACAAAGTCCAGCGTATAGGGTGCTACGCCCCTCTTGAAATCCTCGAAGGTGATCAACCAGTGTTTGTCGGGCGTGGCGCGGTTCTTCTGCTCCACGGTCGCGCCAGCCTGCTTGCCCTGGGCAATGGCCTCGGCACCGCCCAGTTGCATGGACAGCTCCTTCGCGTTGGTATCCTTCTCGGCGGCGTAGTCGAACTTGTCCGTGCCGCGCAGGCCGTAACCGATGTCGGTCGGGCCGGCGGCGAACGCGCAGTGCTTGTCGACGAACTCCCGGTTCACCGCATTGCGCGTGACGATCTCGCGCGCGATGTAGTTCATGATGGCGAGGTCGGTGCTGGGCTTGAACACGATCTCCAGGTCGGCGATGCCGGAGCACATGTTGCTGACCGTGGTCAGGTTGACCACGCGCACGTTCGGGTCGCCCAGTTTGCGGTCGGAGACGCGCATCCACAGCACCGGGTGCATCTCGGCCATGTTCGCACCCCACAGCACCATGGTGTCGGTGTGCTCGATGTCGTCGTAATTGCCGGCCGGCTCGTCGATGCCGAACACCTGCATGAACGCCGCCACCGCCGAGGCCATGCAGTGGCGCGCGTTGGGATCGATGTTGTTGCTGCGGAAGCCGGCCTTGAACAGTTTGACCGCGGCGTAGCCTTCCTGCACAGTGTGCTGGCCGGAGCCGAAGAAACCGATGCCGGTCGGTCCGAGCTCCTTGTAATGGCGTTTGAACTGTTTCTCCATCTCGTCGAACGCGCGATCCCAGGAGACCGGCACGAATTCGCCCTGCTTGTCGTAGCGGCCGTTCTTCATCCGCAGCAACGGCTGGGTGAGCCTGTCCTTGCCGTAGAGTATCTTGCCGTTGAAATAGCCCTTGACGCAGTTCAGGCCGCGATTCACCGGCGCATCGGCATCTGCCTTGGTGGCAACGATGCGGCCGTTCTCGGTGGCGACCTGGATACCGCAGCCTACGCCGCAGAAACGGCACACGCCCCGGTCCCAGCGCCAGCCGGCTTCGGCGTTTCTTACGGCGGCATTGGCGACTTCGGAGACGGGCAACAGGCCGGTCGCGGTAGCGGATGAAACAACCAGGCTCTGTTTGAGAAAATCGCGGCGGGACACGGTCATGATGGTTCTCCTTCAATGGGGCCGGGGGTATGGGCCACTATACTACCGGCACAGCCGGGCTAATAGCCGTCCGATCTAAATAAGAGAACGCTGATTTCGTCGCGATGGAAATAATGGTTTAGAATGCCGCCCGTTCCATCGCCAACCGTCGCGTATCCGATGAAAATCTCCCCGTTGCTGCTCGCCCTGCTGCTCGCCCCATCCGTCTGTCTGGCGGAGGATGAAGCGCAGCCGGCTGTCGTGCAACAGGAGGCAACGGCCGTACAGGAGGACGGGGCGCAGAACGACCTGGCCTTCTACGCGCTGAGCCTGACTGGCACGCCGTACCGTTACGGAGGCAACTCCCCCGAGACGGGTTTCGACTGCAGCGGCTTCGTCCGCCATGTATTCCGCTCGACGCTGGGCATCGAACTGCCGCGCAGCAGCCGCGAGATCAAGGAATTGGGGGAAAGGATAACTCCAAACGAACTGCGCCCCGGCGACCTGGTGTTCTACAACACGCTGCGCCGCGCGTTCTCGCATGTCGGCATCTATCTGGGCGACGGCCGCTTCGTCCACTCGCCCAGCAGCGGCGGCGGAATCCGTGTTGAGGACATGAACCAAGGCTACTGGCAGAAGCGCTTCAACGGCGCGAGGCGCATCATTTCCTCTTCCCGCTGACCCGCTTCCCGCCCCTCTTCCCGCCGACTGCGCGCGCCGCCTTCAGCTCCCCGGCCAGCTGAAACACCGACATCGCGTAGTAATCGCTGTTGTTGTAGCGCGTGATCACCTCGAAGTTGTTCAGCGCGAACCAGTATTCCTTGCCTTCCCCGACGGTGAACTCCAGCAACCGCAGCGGCTTGTCCTGTGCGAGTTTCGCCCCGGTCGTCACGCCCTGTGCGGCCCAGTCGGCGGGCGTGCGCGGCGTCCGGATGTCCGCCGGCAGCACTCCCGCCACTTCCGCGCGCACCGTCACGCCTTCCCGGGCGATCCATCCGTAACCCTTCAGGTAGTTCGCGACGCTGCCTATCGCGTCCCTGTCCTCGCGCAGCAGGTCTATCGTATGGTTGCCGTTGAAGTCCACCGCGTACTTGCGATAGCTGCTCGGCATGAACTGCGGCACGCCCATCGCCCCGGCGTAGGAACCGCGTACATCGAGCAGGTCGAACTGCTGGTCGCGCGCCAGCAGCAGGTAGTTCTCCAGCTCGCTGCGGAAGAAATCGGCGCGGCGCGGATAGTCGAATGCCAACGTGGTCAGCGCATCCAGCACGCGGTAGTTGCCGGCGTTGCGGCCGTAGATGGTCTCGACGCCGATCAGCGCGACGACGATCTCCTGCGGCACGCCGTATTTCTTCTCGGCGCGGCGCAAGGTCGCGCGGTACTTGTGCCAAAACTCCAGCCCCAGCCTGATGCGCTGGCGGTTCACGAAAGACGCGCGGTATTCCGGCCATGGCCTCGCGGTGGACAGGCGCGAAATCGCCTCGATGATCTCCGGCCGATGCTGCGCACGGGCGAACACCTGCACCAGCTCGTCGCGCCTGAACTGGTGCTTGGCGACCATCTCGTCGATGAACGGGGCAATGCCGGGAAGCTCGGCGGCCTGGGCGGCGCAGGAGCACATGAACAGCAGGTATAATACGAATCGCATGGTGGGCGCATTTTAACTCGACAGTCCCGCGTGCCACTGCTAAATTTCGCCCCTTTCGGCAACCAGTCCCGCGTGGACGATTCGATACGGAAACAGACATCATGAACATCCCGACCCAGCACCACAGCCTGATCATCCTCGGCTCCGGCCCGGCCGGTTACACCGCCGCCGTGTATGCCGCGCGCGCCAACCTGAACCCGGTGCTGATCACCGGCCTCGCGCAAGGCGGCCAGCTGATGACCACCACCGAAGTGGACAACTGGCCGGCCGACCCGAACGGCGTGCAGGGCCCGGAACTGATGCAGCGCTTCCAGCAGCATGCGGAACGGTTCAACACCCAGATCATCTTCGACCATATCCATACCGCCAAGCTGCAGCAGAAGCCCTTCCTGCTTTGCGGTGACGCCGGCAGCTACACCTGCGACGCGCTGATCATCTGCACCGGCGCTTCGGCACAATACCTCGGCCTGCCGTCCGAACACGAATTCATGGGCCGCGGCGTCTCCGGCTGCGCGACCTGCGACGGCTTCTTCTATCGCGGCCAGGACGTCGCGGTGATCGGCGGCGGCAACACCGCGGTCGAGGAGGCGCTGTATCTGGCCAACATCGCCAACCACGTGACGCTGGTGCACCGCCGCGACACCTTCCGCGCCGAGCGCATCATGACCGACCACCTGATGGAAAAGGTGGAAGCAGGCAAGATCACACTGCAGCTGCACCATGTGCTGGACGAGGTGCTGGGCGACGCCAGCGGCGTGACCGGCATGCGCATCAAGCACGTCAAGAGCGGCGAGACCCAGGACATCGCGGTCAAGGGCGTGTTCATCGCAATCGGCCACAAGCCCAACACCGACCTCTTCGCCGGGCAACTGGAGATGGACAACGGCTACATCCGCACCCGCGGCGGCAACCAGGGCAACGCGACGGCGACCAGCATCTCCGGGGTGTTCGCCGCCGGCGACGTGCAGGACCAGATCTACCGTCAGGCCTGCACCAGCGCCGCGACCGGCTGCATGGCCGCGCTGGATGCCGACAAGTACCTCGCCTCAAACGGCAAGGTCTGACCCGCACGACTGCCGCGGCCCCCCCGTGAAGCGGTCTTCGAATACACCGCAAGCAACTCCCGACGATGCCGCACTGTTCCGCGCGGCCGTCGGCGAGGTTCATCCCCTGCCGCAACAGAACCGTATCGAACGCCACGCCCCGCCGCGCAGGCCGCTGCTGCGCAACGCCGCCGTGCCGGAGATCGTTCCCGACACGCTGTCCGACTTCGCATCCGGCGAGCTGCCGGACGAATACCTGGGCAACGGCCTGTCGCGCATGATGCTGCGCAAACTGCGCCGCGGCCACTGGCCCATCCAGGACAGCCTCGACCTGCACGGACTGAACACCGATGCCGCGCGGCAACTGCTGCAGGTCTTCCTGCACGGGGCGAAGCAGCGCGGACTGCGCTGCGTGCTGGTGATCCACGGCAAGGGAATGGCCGTATTGAAGCAGCACACCCGCCATTGGCTGATCCAGCATCCGCAGGTGCTCGCATGGTGCGAGGCGGCGCCCGGGGACGGGGGTAGCGGCGCGGTGTTGGCGCTGCTCAGGTCTGGCGCATGAACAGGCAAGGGACAGCGATTTTCGCGGGAACGGCTTTATAACCAGCGACTTGGCTGACGTTAACCAATGACTTGGTTGGCGTTGTTTGCCAATTTGGTCAGATGGCTATGCAAAGCTGTTTGCCAGCTTAGTCGAATGGCTAGTAGTTCCATCAGCCGCTATGGGGGCGATGAAATGCAACGTGTCCATCGGGGCTGAAGCCGCTCCTACAATGCGCAACGAGCATGCTAGACTTTGTATCAATCGCAACAACGGAGACCGGCAACCATGAAGAAATACCTGTTCGCCATTCTGATTCTGAGCGCGGCAAACACCGATGCAGGGATCAACAAGTGGGTCGATGAACACGGCAAGGTCCATTATTCCGACCAGCCGCCGGTCGGCGTCGAAGCCACCAAGCTGCGCGCCGCCTCGCCACCCGCCAGCGCCCCTGCCCCGGCCAAGTCCATCGCCGAACGCGAAGCCGAACTGAAGAAAGCCCGCCAGTCGCAGACCGAAGCAGCCGAACGCGCAGCCCTGCAGCAATCCAATGCAGAAACAGAAAAGGCCAATT
Source organism: Gallionella sp. (assembly GCA_035654695.1). Classification (GTDB taxonomy): domain Bacteria; phylum Pseudomonadota; class Gammaproteobacteria; order Burkholderiales; family Gallionellaceae; genus Gallionella. Next base: position 27,800 of record DASRWG010000013.1, read on the forward strand.
GCAACGCTGCGCAGCAGGCCCTGCGCTCGCTGCAGCAGGGCGGCCGCATCGTCGAATTCGACGAGAGCGGGGAGCGCCGCTACGTCGAGGACAGCGACCGCCAGCAGCGCATTACCAAGGCTCAGGCTGAAGCATCCCAGTGGTGCAAATAGTCTGCAACGTGCCAGGAGCGGCTCTGTTCGCCCAATACATAATGACCGAAACCCTTTGCGCGAATTTGTTTTAACGGACGAAATCAGCATGAGCGACAACAACTACCTGAAGGACGAATTCGACCAACGGTTGCAAAGCGATGCGACGCTATTTGACTTTCTTCAGGCCGGGTCTTTGGATGGCATCTGGTACTGGGATCTAGAGCATCCTGAGAACGAGTGGATGAGCCCGCGTTTCTGGGAATTGTTCGGATACGATCCCGCAACCAAGAAACATCTGGCCTCCGAATGGCAAGAGATGATCCATCCGGACGATTTGCAGGTTGCAATCGACAACTTTAACAAGCATTGTGCCGATCCCGCCCATCCCTACGACCAGATCGTTCGATACACACACCGGGATGGATCGACGATATGGGTTCGCTGTCGCGGTATCGCCATTCGGGACCAGAATGGCAAACCGATACGAATGTTGGGCGCTCACAACGATCTGACCCAGGTTCTGCGCTTGAAGCAAGAACTCGCCCAAACAATCGAGTCTCTCAAGATTCGGGAACATGCCACACGCACTATTCTCGAAAACTCTCCCGACACCATCGCCCGTTACGATAGAAATTGCCGCCGCATCTACGTCAACGAAGCTTTTGCTGCCATGACCGATGGCGGGGTCGCCGAACTGTTGGGCAAGAAACCTTCAGAAGCTCCGGGCGGTGCTAATGCAGAAATCTACGAGGGAAAGATTCATGAGGTGTTCACAACCGGCCAAAATATCCAGTTCGAACTGAAATGGCTCGGCAAAGACGACAAGGAGATTTGCAGCCATATCCGCTTGACGGCGGAGCGCGACTCGTCAGGCAACATAATCTCGGTATTGGGGGTGGGCCGCGATATAACCGAACTGAATCGGTACCGATCCGAACTCAAGCACAATGAACTGGCAAAAAACCGCTTCCTCGCTGCAGCGGGACACGATCTGAGACAGCCGCTGTCGGCCGCCAACCTGTTTATCGATACTCTCAAGTTTACCGACCCCACACCTCGCCAAAGCGAAATTATCGGTCGACTGGATCAGGTTATGGGTACATTCAGCGAGTTGCTCAATGCCCTGCTGAATATTTCCAAGCTGGATGCAGGTATCGTCAAACCGGACTGTAAACCGATCGATGTATCCGGGATTTCCAACTGGCTGGAACAGAGTTTCGAACCGCTGGCCTGCGAAAAACAACTTGAGTTTAAGCTGCGCTTCCCGATGAAAGAACGGCTTGTCGTTCACAGCGACATCGATCTGATCAAATCGGCATTGATGAATCTTGTGGCGAATGCAATCAAATACACGGCGAAGGGTTCTGTCATGGTTAGCGCCAGACGACGCGGAAACGATGTGCTGTTCCAGGTATGGGATACGGGCATAGGCATCAAGACGGAGCACATCAGACAAGTCTTCGACGAATTCTATCAAATCGACAACCCGCAACGTGACAGAGCATGCGGTCTGGGGCTGGGATTGTCCATTGCCAAACGCGCATTGACGCTGTTGGGAGGGAAGATCGTATGTCGCTCACAGTTTGGACGCGGATCAGTCTTCGGGTTTTACTTGCCGTTGGACAATTCCACAATCGGGATGAAGCAGCAGGATGATGCTGCGGTCTCGCGGAAAAACGTGCCCGACAACTCGTTTGCACGGGGCAAGCACTTTGTGGTTGTGGAAGACGATGTGATGGTCGCGCAGGCCATGACCAACTTGCTGGAAGGAATGGGCGGAAAGGTCAAATGCTTCCACAGTGCGGAAGATGCCTTGTGCCACCCCAATATCGAGGATGCCGATTATTACATCGCGGACTATATGCTGGGCGGCGCACTCAACGGAATCCAGTTCCTGAATCAGCTCCGCCAGAAACGAGGCAAGCCCATCAACGCAGTGCTGATGAGTGGCGACACATCCCCCGTTTTTATCAAGGAGGCGGCGAATTGCGATTGGCCCCTGCTGCATAAGCCCGCAAATATATCCCGACTGCTCTCCAGCCTCAGCGCTCAGGGGTGAGATCACCCGCTATTTCCATTGCAAAGCCGCCTCCTCGCTGTTAAGCGCGCAGCCAGAGGATTCAGGAGCATTTATCACTTGCGAGTACGGGGTCAGGCGACGACCTGCTCGTCGCGCATGCGCAGGGCTTCCTCGATGTCCACCGCGACGACCTTGGACACGCCCTTTTCCTGCATCGTCACGCCGACCAGCTGCTTGGCCATCTCCATCGTGATCTTGTTGTGGCTGATGAAGATGAACTGGGTGTGCTGCGCCATGCGCTGGATCAGCGCGCACAGGCGCTCGGTGTTGGTGTCGTCCAGCGGCGCGTCCACCTCGTCGAGCAGGCAGAACGGCGCGGGATTGAGCTGAAACAGCGAGAACACCAGCGCGATCGCCGTCAGCGCCTTCTCGCCGCCGGACATCAGGTGGATGGAACTGTTCTTCTTGCCCGGCGGCTGCGCCATCACCTGCACGCCGCTGTCGAGGATCTCCTCGCCGGTCAGCACCAGCCGCGCCTCGCCGCCGGCGAACAGCACCGGAAACATCTCGGACAGGTGCTGGTTGACCTTGTTGTAAGTGTCCATCAACAGGTCGCGCGACTCCTTGTCGATGCGGCGGATCGCGTCTTCCAGCGTCGCCATCGCCTCGTTCAGGTCCAGCGCCTGCGCATCCAGATAGGCCTTGCGTTCGGTCGCCGCCTGCAGCTCTTCGAGCGCGGCGAGGTTCACCGCGCCCAGCGCCTCGATGTCGGCGGCCAGGCGGTTCAGTTCGTTCTGCAATGTGGTCGGCTTGTTGTTGCCGGCTTCCAGTAAAGGCAACAGCGCCTGTTCGTCCACACCCTGCAATTGCTCGGCCCATTGCTCGAAATGCAGCCGCGCCTCCTGCTCCTTCAGCGTCAGCTCGCTGAGCTTCTCGCGCAGCGGATCCAGCTTGTGCTCGCATGACAACCGCTCCTGCTCCAGTTTCTGCAGCTCGACGGTCGCGTTCTCCAGGATGTTGCGCGCCTCAGCCAGCGCCTGCTCATAGGCTTGACGGCCGTCCAACGCGGCCTGCAACTGCTGCTGCACAGTCTCGTCATCGCTGCCCGTCAGGTCCTCGTGCAACTGCCCAAGGTTCAGTTCGAACTGCGCCAGCGATTCGGCGATCTGCTCGGTATTGTGCTGCAGGTCGGCGATCTTCTCGACGCAAGTCTTGGCGAAGAACCTGGCCTCCTGCAGCGCGTGCTGCGCCTGCTGCGCGCGGCTGCGCTGGTCGCGCAGTGTGAGATCCAGCGAATTCACCTGGCGCTGCGCGTCTTCCACCTGCGAATGGAATTCGAAGATCTGCTCGCGCAGCAGCGCCATCTGCTCGTCCGCCTCGGACTGCTGGCCCTGTTCGCCCATCATCTGCTCGGCAAGTTCCTGCATCTCCTGCTCGATCTGCGCGGCGCGCTCGGCGGTGCGCTCGTGCGCCTGGTTCAGCTTCAGTATCTGCATCTGCAGCGTATGCAGGCGCTGCTGCAACTCGTTGCCGGCGGTGCGCAGCGGCCCGATCTGGCTCTCGATGGTCTGGTATCGCTGCTCGGCCTGCGCGACCTGCTCGCGGGTGAATTCGACGCCGCGGTTCTGCTCTTCGAGTTCCTGCTCCAGCTTCTCGATTTCGCGCTGCCGCGCCAGCACGCCGTGCAGCTGGCTGTCCGGCGCATGGAACAGCACGCTGCGCGCGCCGACCATATGCCCCTGCTTGGTCACGAACCAGCCGCCCTGCGGCAGTTGCGAACGCAGCGCATAGGCCTCGGCCACGTCCGCGACCGCATACACATGGGTCAGCCAGTCGCGCATCGCCGGCAGCGCCTGCGCGTCCTGGCACTCGACATATTCCAGCAGGGGCTTCAACTGAGCCGGGACGGAATCGGCCGCCGCGCTTTCCGCGCCGATCGAAAACAGCGCCAGCTTCGCCGGCGGCGCGTCGCTCCACGCGGCGGCATCGGCGAGCTGCGGCATCGCAATCGCGTTCAGCCGCTCGCGCAGCACCGCCTCCAGCGCGTCCTCCCAGCCGTCCTCGATGCGTATCGATTGCCACAAGCGCGGCAGGCGATCGAGCTGGTGCTGTTGCAGCCAGGCGTTCAGTTTCTGGTCGTTGTCGATGCGCTGCTGCAGTTGCTGCAGCGCGGTCAGGCGCGCCTCGGTCTGCGCCAGCATGCGTTCCTGCTGCTGCAGCGAACCGCGCTGGTTGCGGCGCTCATTGTCTGCCTGCGGCAACTGTTCCTGCAGCTGCGCCAGGCGCTCCACCTGTTCGGCGCGCTGCATCTCCAGCGCGGCCTGCTCTTCCTGTGCCGCCCGCAGCGCCTCGTCGTCGATGCGCGGCAGGTTGTCCTTTTCCATCAGCAGCCGCATCCGGCGCGACTCGAATTGCTGGAGGTTGCGCTGCACATGGCCGCGCTGGGTATCGGCCAGCTGCAGCCGCTGCTGCATCTGCAACTGCTCGCGCTGCAATGCGTTATAGCGTTCCTGTGCGACGCGCGCGGCGTCCTCGGCCTGCGGCAGGTTAGCCGCCTGCGCCTCGGCCTCCATCTCGGCCTCGGCCAGCTTGACCACCGCAGACTCCTGCTGGCGCTGCCAGTGTTCCAGCAGCGTATGCACGCCCTGTCGCTGCTGGCGCTGTTGTTCGATCTGGCGCTGGGTGTTCGCGATCTGCTGCGCGACGCGCTGGCGTTGTTCAGCGACATGCTTGATCTGCTGCTCCAGCCGCGCGATCTCGGCGTTCGCGGTGTACAGGTCGCCCTGCTTCACATGCAGCGTGTCCGCCAGCTGGTAATGCCCGCTGCGCGTGGTCTCCAGCCGGCTCTCGATCTCGCGCAGCCGCGCGGTCTCGCCTTCCAGCTCTGTGCGGGTCTTCTCGGTGTTCTGCGCGTAGCGCACGCGCTGCGCCTCGGCCTCCTGACGCTTCACCAGCCAGAACAGTTGCTGCGTGGTGTTGCGCTGTGCTTCCAGCGCGCGGTACTGCTTCGCGACCTCGGCCTGTTCGCCCAGATGCACCAGCTGCTTGTCCAGCTCCTGCAGGATGTCGGACACGCGCAGCAGGTTGTCGCGCGTGTCGCCCAGCCGCAGCTCGGTCTCGCGACGGCGGTCGCGGTACTTGGACACGCCCGCGGCCTCTTCGAGGAAGATGCGCAGCTCTTCCGGCTTCGCCTCGATGATGCGCGAAATCATGCCCTGCTCGATGATCGCGTAGGCGCGCGCCCCGAGGCCGGTGCCGAGGAAAATGTCGGTGATGTCCTTGCGGCGGACATGCTGGTTGTTGATGTAATAGCTGGATTCGCCGTCGCGCTGGAGCACGCGCTTGATGGAGATCTCGGCGTAGGTAGACCACTGCCCGGCGGCCTTGCCCAGCGAGTTGTCGAAGATCAGCTCGACGCTGGCGCGCGACACCGGCTTGCGCTTGGAAGAACCGTTGAAGATCACGTCCTGCATGGTCTCGCCGCGCAGCGCCGAGGCCTTGGACTCGCCCAGCACCCAGCGCAGCGCGTCGATCACGTTCGACTTGCCGCAACCATTGGGCCCAACGACGCCCACGATCTGCCCCGGCAACGGAATGTGCGTGGGATCGACGAACGATTTGAAGCCGGCTAGTTTGATCTGGGATAAACGCATTAAACGGAACAACGTTTTATAATGCGGGCCATTCTAGCGGTCATGGCGAACCAAGTCACCCCCATCCGCCAAGACCGCCCCTCTCCCCCGCCCTCTCCCGCAGGCGGGCGAGGGGGACAACGTGTCGCTCTGCGACGATTACATTTAATTGAACCCGACAGGCATACCAATATGAGCACGAAACCCGCCAAATCGCTGGAAACCTTCCCGAACCCGAATCCCAAGCGCGACTACCATATCCACATGGAGATCCCGGAATTCACCTGCCTGTGCCCCAAGACCGGCCAACCGGACTTCGCGACGCTGATCCTCGACTACATCGCCGACCAGCAATGCGTCGAGCTGAAGAGCCTGAAGCTCTACATGTGGTCGTTCCGCGAGGAAGGCCACTTCCACGAGGACGTCACCAACCGCATCCTCGACGACTTGGTCGCCGCAACCCAGCCGAGATTCATGCGCCTCACCGCCAAGTTCTACGTGCGCGGCGGCATCTTCACCAACGTCGTCGCCGAACACCGCAAGGAAGGCTGGCAGCCCGCACCGTTCGTCGAACTGAGCCAGTTCGGGACGCAGTCGAATACGCGGGGATAACAGGATGGGCACTGCCCGACATCCGCAGCCAACAGATTTGGTGTCTAGTTAACGTTAACCCTCGAAAGTACTAAGCCATGGACGCTATCGGCACCATTCGCACTCCCTACAAGACAAAGCAGGACTGTCCGATTCAGCCGCTTTACACGTCCGACGTTTTAGGGCGCATAGAGGTATTGGAACAGTACGCCGAGGGATTGAAGGACATTGAAACCTTCTCCCACATCTATCTGCTTTATCTGTTTGACCGAGCCGATGCGATCAGCTTGGTTCGTTCCACTTTTCTGGACGACACCCCTCACGGCATCTTTGCCTCAAGGCATCCGTGCAGGCCAAACGGAATCGGGATGTCAATCGTCAAGCTCATTCGAAGAGAGGGTAGCGCTCTCATCGTCGAGGGCGCAGACATGCTAGATGAAACACCGCTCCTGGACATCAAACCCTATATTCCAAAATATGACGCCATTCCTTCTGCAAGCGAAGGATGGACAGCCAACAAGCAGTGGCGTCAAAAGCCGGAGGGCCGGGAATAACCACGTCTAGAAATTCTGGAAGGGTCAGCATCGCAATAATTTTTCCGCCGCACCCGCCGCCTGTCAGCGCGGCAACAGCCGGGCTGACCTCAAAGAGACAAGCCGTGCGCGCAGCGCACACAACACCAGTTTTTCATTTCCCCTGAGAGCCGCCTCGCTCAGGCGGAAACGAGCGGTGGGGTTGGGCGAGCACTGTTTGAGCACGTGGCCGCGAAGCGGATCGTGCGAGTTGCGCAGCCCCGCTCGTTTGCGTCTGAGCGAGGGAACCCGCGCAGCGGGCGGCGAACCGGGGTCGCCTTCTTCTTGGTTACTTCTTCTTGGCGAAACAAGAAGAAGTAACTTGCTGTCGGGCAACCCCCGACGGTTTTGCTTTTTTATATACGCATCAGTGACGCGTATCGCTCCCCGCCACCGGAATATCCGCCGCAAACAACTGCGCCGCATCGACGGAATCGAATTCATAGCGGTGGTTGCAGAACTCGCAATGCACCTCGATGACAGGCCGCTCGGACAGCGCCGCCGCGACCTCCTCCGCCCCCAGCATACGCAACATCTGCGCAACGCTGTCGCGTGAACAGGAACACTGGAAGGCGACCGGCTGCGCATCGAACAGTCGCACGTCCTCTTCGTGGTAGAGCCGGTGCAACAAATCCTGCGTGGACAACTGCATCAGCTCGTCGCCTTGCAGAGTCGCGGCCAGGTGGGTCGCACGCAACCAGGCATCGGCATCGTCCTCAGTCTGTTCCGGCAGCTTCTGCAGCAGCATGCCGGAGGCTGCATGCTCGTCCGCCGCCAGCCACAGCCGCGTTTCCAGCTGTTCGGAACGGGTCATGTAGTTCTGCAGGATCTCCGCGACGGTCCCGCCTTCCAGCGCGACGATGCCCTGATAGATCTGCCCGCCGTTCTTCGGGTCGAGCGTGATGACGAAGCGTCCGTCGCCGACGAGTTCGGGCAGGCTGCCGTGCAGATCGCCCTCCCACTTCGCCGTCGCGCGCAGCTTGAGGTCTCCGGTGCATTCCACCACCAGCAAGCGGATCGCCCCTTTGCCCTGGATCTGCAGCACGAGCGAGCCGTCCAGCTTGAGCGTGGCTGCCAGCAGCACGGCGGCGGCGCACAACTCCCCCATCACCTGTTGCAGCAGCGGAGGATAGTCGTGGCGCTCCAGCACGCTGCGCCAGGCAGCGTCCAGATGCACCCGTTCGCCGCGGATCGGCGCATGTTCGAACAGGAAACGGTGCAGGGAATCGGGAGAGGTTTTCATGGCGCGCGATGATATCACGCAACCGCCTGACGCCCGATGCGCGCGGCCATCGTGCGTCGTCAGGTCCGCCCTTCGTACCAGCCGCGCGAGGCGTTGGCGACCCGGACCACCAGCAGCATCACCGGCACCTCGATCAGCACGCCGACCACGGTCGCCAATGCGGCGCCGGACTGGAAGCCGAACAGGCTGATCGCGGTGGCGACGGCGAGCTCGAAGAAGTTGGAAGCGCCGATCAGCGCCGACGGCGCGGCGACGCAGTGGACCACGCCGAGGCGGCGGTTCAGCCAGTACGCCAGCCCGGAGTTGAACAGCACCTGGATCAGGATCGGAACGGCCAGCATCGCGATCACCAGCGGCTGGGCGACGATGGCGTTGCCCTGCAGCGCGAACAGCAGCACCAGCGTCACCAGCAGCGCGCCCATCGAGAACGGGGCGATGCGATGCAAGGCTTCGGCAAATGCGGCTTCGCCTTTCAACAGCAACCGGGAGCGCAGCAGTTGCGCGACGATCACCGGCACGACGATGTAGAACACCACCGAGACGAACAGCGTGTCCCACGGCACGGCAATGCTGGCGATGCCCAGCAGCAGCGCCACCAGCGGCGCGAAGGCGAAGATCATGATGGTGTCGTTGAGCGCCACCTGCGACAGCGTGAAATACGGGTCGCCCTTCACCAGGTTGCTCCACACGAACACCATCGCGGTGCAGGGCGCGGCGGCAAGCAGGATCAGCCCGGCGATGTAGCTGTCGAGCTGGTCCTGCGGCAGGTAATCGGCGAACACATGGCGGATGAACAGCCAGCCGAGGAAGGCCATCGAGAAAGGCTTCACCGCCCAGTTGACGAACAGCGTGACGCCGATGCCGCGCACATGCGCCCTGACCTGATGCAGCGCGCCGAAGTCGATGCGCAGCAGCATCGGGACGATCATCACCCACACCAGCACGCCGACGGGAATGTTGACCTTGGCGACCTCCAGCGCGGCGATCGCCTGAAAGGCCGCGGGAAAGAACTGGCCAAGCAGCACGCCGGCGCCTATGCACAGCGCGACCCACAGCGTCAGATAGCGTTCGAACAGATTCATTTGCATTCTCCCGTTCCGGTTTCGGGATCGCTCACACAGCAGGAATCGGCCGCCGCCCTGGTCTCCGGCGTTGCCGCCCCGAGATAGCGTTCGGCGAGACCCAGCATGGCGCGCGCCGGCGTATCCTTGACCTTCTGCGCCAGATCGACGGCGTAGCGCATATCCCTTTCGCTCACGCCGAGTTTGCGCGCCTGGTCGTAATGGTATTTGAAGCAAGGCTCGCAATTGGCAGCGATAGCGGCACCGATGGCGACCAGTTCTGCGACCTGTTCGGTGAAGATCGAAGGTGCGGCGGAATTGCATGTTTGCGATTGTTCCATCATCGCCTCCTAATCCTGGATACGCCCGATCTCGGCGAGCTTCTCTTTCAGCGTCATATGGTCCAGCTTTTCGAGAGGCAGGCTCATGAACAGCTGGATGCGCAGCGCAAGTTGCTCGGCGGCCTTCTTGAACGCGGCGCGGCGCGCATCGTCGCCCTCGACATGCGCCGGGTCGGGGATGCCCCAGTGCGCGGTCGCCGGCTTGCCCGGCCAGATCGGGCAGACTTCGCCCGCGGCGTTGTCGCAGACGGTGAAGATGAAATCGAACTCCGGCGCACCCGGAGCCGCGAACTCGTCCCAGCTCTTGCTGCGCAGCGCCGAGGTGTCGTAACCCTGCCCCTGCAGCCATTCCAGCGCACCCGGATTGACGCGCCCGGCCGGCTTGCTGCCCGCGCTGTATGCCTTGAACCTGCCCTTGCCCAGCACATTGAACAGCACCTCGCCGAGGATGCTGCGTGCGGAATTGCCGGTGCACAGCACCAACACGTTGTATTGCCTTTCGCTCATTTCGATTTCCCTGTTAACGGATTCAACACTTTTTTCCCGGCGCCTTGCAGGCATCCGCATTCCCGCCGCAGCAGTTCTCGGTCAGGTAGTCCACCATGCCGTTCATCGCGGCAAAGTTCGCCGAGTAATAGACGAAGCGCCCTTCCTGCCGGCTCTCGACCAGCCCCGCATGGCTCAGCGTCCGAAAATGGAACGACAGCGTCGCGGGCGCGGCCTTCAGTTTCGCCGCCACCTCGCCCGCCGCCATGCCATCGGGCCCCTGCTCCACCAGCAGGCGATAGATCGCCAGCCGCGTGGGTTGCGCCAGTGCCGCCAATGCCTTCACCACCTGAGCCGGTTTCATCATCTTATAGTTCCATTGTTTAACAATTATTAAACTATCGAGTGACATCCTATACCTCCGCGAGGCAGGATGCAATGCACCGTAACAAATCCGTCATGTTGCGTTAACCCGGCTGAAACAATCGCCCGATATCCTGCGGCGCAATTCCACCCACGGGACTGCCGCCATGAAGACACTCAAGGAAATCATCTCGCAGCGTGACCTCTCCGCGCTGTTCCAGCCGATCATGGATTTGTCCGACGGCACGTTCCTCGGGTTCGAGGGACTGATACGCGGTCCGGCGAACAGTTCGCTGCATTCGCCGATCAACCTGTTCGCCGCGGCGAAACAGCAGGGGCTGTCGCTGGAAGTCGAGATGCTGTGCCGCCAGGTGGTGCTGGAATCCTTCGCCGCGCAGAACCTGCCGGGCAAGCTGTTCCTGAACGTCAGCCCGGAGGCGCTGGCCCATCCCAGTTTCAAGAACGGGCAAACGCTGGGCTATCTGGAAAAGCTCGGCATCGACCCCAAGCAGGTCATCATCGAGATCACCGAGAACCAGCCGACGTTCGATCTGGACGGCATGCGCAACGCGCTGCTGCACTATCGCGAGATGGGATTCCAGACGGCTATCGACGATCTCGGCGAGGGTTTCTCCAGCTTGCGGCTGTGGTCGGAGCTGCGCCCGGAGTTCGTCAAGGTGGACATGCATTTCGTGCAGGGCATCAATGCCGATCCGCTGAAGCAGCAGTTCCTGCGCTCCATCCAGCAGATCGCACAAAGCGCCGGTACGCTGGTGATCGCTGAGGGCATCGAAACCGAGGCGGAACTGAGGACGGTCTGCGATCTCGGCATCGCATACGGCCAGGGCTATTTCATCGCCCGCCCCAATCCCACGCCGGCGCTGGTAGCCCCGGTCGAGGTCGGCGCGTCGCTCAGTCTCGCCCACCCGCCGCGTCATGCATCCAGCCAGATCATCAACTCGCGCCACATCAACACCGAAAAGCTGTTGCGCTATGTCGAACCGGTCCATCCCGAAACATCGCATGAAAAAATCTTCGCGCGTTTTTCGGAGGATGCCAGCCTGCGCGCCATCCCGGTGGTCAAGAACGGCCTGCCGGTGGGGTTGATCGAACGGCAGAAATACATCGCCTGCTTCGTCCAGCCCTTCCGCCATGAGTTGCTCAGCAAGAAGCCCTGCTCCACCTGCATGGGCGGCGCGCACTGCAAGGACATGGCCGACTCCTGCATCAATGCCGCTCCGCTGTTGGTCGAAAAATCCACGCCCATTCACGAGCTCTCCGAATTCCTGACCGCATCCGAGAGCGATCATTTTTCCAGTGGCTTCGTCATCACCGAACAGGGCCGCTACATCGGCCTCGGCAATGCGCTGGACCTGCTGCGCGAGATCACCAAGATGCAGATCGAGAACGCGCGCTACGCGAACCCGCTGACGCTGCTGCCCGGCAACGTGCCGATCAACGAACACATCGAGCACCTGCTGCACGGCGGCGAACCGTTCACGGTGTGCTATTGCGATATCGATCACTTCAAGCCGTTCAACGACGTGTACGGCTACCGCAAAGGCGACGAGGCGATCCAGTTCACCGGGCGCTTGCTGAACTGGGCATGCGATCCGCGGCTGGATTTGCTGGGGCACATCGGTGGCGACGACTTCATCATGATTATGCGCAGCCCGGACTGGGAGAAACGCTGCAACCAGGCACTGACCTCGTTCGCGCACACCTCGTCGGTGCTGTTCGAGGAAGGACACCGCGCCATCGGCGGCTACATGAGCGAAGACCGCCAGGGCCGCATCGTCCATCACCCGCTGCCGACGCTGTCCATCGGCGTGGTCTGCGTCGCACCCGGCGCGTTCCGTTCCCACCACGAGATATCGGAAGCCGCCAGCGCCGCCAAGAAGATGGCCAAGAAGACACCTGGCAACAGCCTGTTTATCGAACGGCGCGAGTCCCGCGCTGCCGAGCCCGCGATGGAGAACTGCGCCTGACGCCCACGCGGAATTCACAGATTCTTCACATTCCCGTCATCGCGCTGCAACAGAGTCTCCCTAAGCTTCACGCATCTACAAACCCGACCAGGAGGATGCGATGCTGGAACTCGAACGACACACCCGAACCGCGGTTCAACACCGCTTGACCACCAGTCTGGCGCGCAGCGATGCCGAAGTGCTTGAAGCGCAGCGCCTGCGCTACCGGATATTCGCCGAAGAGATGGGCGCCAGCCTGCCCGGCCAGAAAGGCGTGGACCGCGACATCTACGACAGGCACTGCGAACACCTGCTGGTGCGCGAGAGCGAAGACGACCGGATCGTCGGAACGTTCCGCATGCTGCCGCCCGAACAGGCGCGCAAGATCGGCGGCTTCCATGCCCAGACCCAGTTCGACCTGACCCGGCTGTCGCACCTGCGCGAGCGCATGGTCGAGGTCGGCCGCGCCTGCGTGCACCGCGACTACCGGAGCGGCGCGACCTTCGCCGAACTGCTGGGCGGAATAAGCCAATATATGGAACATAACCGCCACGAATATCTGATCGGCTGCGCCAGCATCAGCATCGCCGACGGCGGCCATGTCGCCGCCAGCCTCTACCGCAAGCTGCACCGCATCTACGGCGCGCCTATCGAATACCGCGTGTTCCCACGCAACCCGCTGCCGCTGGATGCGCTGAACCCTTATCTGGATGTGGAGGTGCCTCCGCTGCTCAAGGGCTATCTGCGCCTGGGCGCATGGATATGCGGCGAACCGGCCTGGGATGCGGCCTTCAACACCGCCGACCTGCTGGTGCTGCTGCCGAAGTCGCGGATGCCGGCCGGACAGGACCGCCGGTAGCCGTCCGATTCTCATACACCCGTCCCGCATATAAAAGGAGAAACCGATGGATCTGCTTTCCGTTCTGCCGTTGCTGCTGGTCATGGTCATCGTACTGATGGCCGGCTCCATATTTTTCAGATCCCCGAAACAGGATATGCAAAGCGCCTTCGCCGAAGGCGCGATCTGGGGAACCAGTTTCTTCTTCGCCTTCAGCCTCGAGATCCTGCTGCTGCTCGATATCTGAGCAGCGGCTCCGGACGGTTCGTCGCGATGCCGCTCTCGGGTCTGTCCTGCGCGCCGCAACTGTCACGAATCTGTCATCTATCCTTAATCAAATTTTCATATTCGCTGCTTAGGATGCGCGGGTCGCATCAAGGCGGCTTTTCAAACAACGGAGGATTAAACAATGCAAAAGAAACTGATCGTCGTCGCGCTGGCAGCAGCCGCCTTCTCGACAACGGCACTGGCCGAAACCAGCAATGTCAGCATCTACGGCACGGCCGATCTGTCTTATGACATCATCAGCACCGGCGCTTCCGCTGCCGGCGCAGCAGGCATGAGCAAAAACAACGTGTCGAGCAACGTTTCCAAGCTTGGTTTCAAGGGTTCGGAAGGTCTGAGCGATGGCTTGACCGCGGTCTGGCAGATCGAACAGCAGATCAACATGGACAATGCAGGCGGCGCCAGCAACAGCGGCACCGGCAATACGCTGGGTTCCCGCAACACCTTCCTCGGCCTGAAGAGCGACGACATGGGCACCGTATTGATGGGCCGTCACGACACCCCCTACAAGCTGGCGACCCGCAAGCTGGACATCTTCGGCGACAGCATCGCGGATAACCGCTCGATCATGGGATTCAAGGGCGCATTCGACAGCCGCCCGACCGACGTGCTCGCCTACATCAGCCCGGATTTGAACGGTTTCACCGGCGCAATCGCTTATGTCAATCTGGCCGAAGGCAACACCACCGCAGCTCAAGCCAAAGCCAATGCCCTGAGCGCGGCAGGCATGTTCAAGACCGGCCCGTTCTATGCTAGCTTGGGCTATCAGGAACACAACACCAACAGCCTCACTGGCGCAAAGACTTCTGCCTGGAAGCTGGGCGCAAGCTACGACATCGATGCATTGACTCTGGCTGGCGTCTACGAAAAGACCAAGGACAATCTGGGTACCAACGACCATAACGCTTACTACCTGTCCGCCAACTACAAGATGGACATGAACGCCATCAAGTTTGCCTACGGCAAGGCCGGCCAACTGGGCGTAACTGCCAACTCCGGCGGAAACCAGATCAGCCTAGGCTACGACCATGGCCTGAGCAAGCGCACCAAGGTGTATGCGATCTATTCGCGCATTAGCAACCAGCGCGCTGCCAACTATGGTTTCTCGCAGACCACCGCGACCAGCATCAACGGCGTGGGCGCATCGCCTTCCGTGTTCTCGTTCGGCATGAAGCACAGTTTCTAAATCAGCCCCCCAACTGGAGACAACATGAACAGCAAGCTCAAGCAACTCATCGTCGGCATCACCGCCGCAACCGCCATGGCTTATGCCGGCACAAGCCTGGCCGCCGCGACCATCACCGGCGCGGGCGCGACCTTCCCCTACCCGATCTACGCCAAGTGGGCCGAGGCCTATAAGGCCAAGACCGGCGTTGCGATGAACTACCAGTCCATCGGCTCCGGCGGCGGCATCAAGCAGATCACCGCCAAGACCGTGAACTTCGGCGCATCCGACATGCCGCTGACGCTGGAAAAGCTCGACAAGGAAGGCCTGGTGCAATTCCCGACCGTGATCGGCGGCGTGGTGCCGGTCGTGAACGTCGAGGGCGTGGCGCCGGGCAAGATGAAGCTGGACGGCGCGACGCTGGCCGACATCTACCTGGGCAAGATCACCAAATGGAACGATCCGGCGCTGGTCGCACTGAACAAGGACCTCAAGCTGCCGGATGACGTCATCACCGTGGTCCACCGTTCCGACGGCTCCGGCACGACCTTCATCTTCACCAACTACCTGTCCAAGGCCAGCGCCGAGTGGAAGAGCGCCGTAGGCGAGAGCACCGCGGTCTCCTGGAAGACCGGCATCGGCGGCAAGGGCAACGAGGGCGTGGCCGCCAACGTGCTGCGCGTAAAGAACACCATCGGTTATGTGGAATACGCCTATGCGCTGCAGAACAAAATGGCCTATGTGCAACTGAAGAACCGCGACGGCCAGTTCGTCGAACCGGGCGACGTGTCGTTCAAGGCTGCCGCCGCGAATGCGCAATGGGACAAGGCGCCCGGCTTCTACGAGATCCTGACCAACGAGCCGGGCAAGGACAGCTGGCCGATCAGCGGCGCGACCTTCATCCTGGTGCACAAGATGCAGGAAGACGCGGCAGCCGGCCGTGAAGTGCTGAAGTTCTTCGACTGGGCCTATGCCAACGGCAGCAAGCTGGCCGCCGACCTGGACTACGTGCCACTGCCGGAGAACGTGCAAAACCTGATCCGCAAGGCATGGAAGAGCCAAATCCGAGACGCGTCCGGTTCATCGATAACGAAATAAACCGTCGCTACCAGGAGCAGGCACGGGGCTCAGCCCCCGTGCCTTTTTCAATTCAATAATTTCTACCGGAGCTGCCTGTTGCGTGCCGCACATGGCATGCAGGTCACGCTGCCGGACCCATGATGAAAGCACTGCAAATTCCGGTCGGCTTTGTAATAATTCCGTCACAAAACTCCCATAACATGCATCGCGCCAGAACATTTTATTGATTTAATTGGCGCCGCCGGATCGATACAACCCATTGGAGACGATATGAACAGCAGACTGAAGCAACTCATCCTCGGCATCGCCGTAGCCGCCGCCATGCTGGGCTGCACAAGCAAGCAGCAGAATGACATCACCGGCGCGGGCGCGACCTTCCCCTATCCGGTCTACGCCAAGTGGGCCGAGTCGTACAAGGCCGGGAACGGCATCGGAATGAACTACCAGTCGATCGGCTCCGGCGGCGGCATCAAGCAGATCCAGGCAAAGACCGTGAACTTCGGCGCGTCCGATATGCCGCTCAAGCCTGAAGAGCTCGAAAAGAACGGCCTGATACAATTCCCGACCGTGATCGGCGGCGTGGTTCCGGTCGTCAACGTCCCCGGCATCGAGGCCGGCAAGCTCAAGCTGGACGGCGAGACGCTGGCCAACATCTATCTGGGCAAGATCACCAAGTGGAACGATCCGGCGCTGGCCGCGCTGAATGCCGACATGAAGCTGCCGAACGAGAACATCACCGTGGTGCATCGTTCCGACGGCTCCGGCACATCCTTCATCTTCACCAACTACCTGTCCAAGGCCAGCGCCGAATGGAAGGCGTCCGTGGGCGAAGGCACCGCCGTGAACTGGAAGGTCGGCATCGGCGGCAAGGGCAACGAGGGTGTCGCCGCCAACGTGCAGCGCATGAAGAACACCATCGGTTATGTGGAATACGCCTACGCGCTGCAGAACAAGATGGCCTATGTGCAACTGAAGAACCGCGACGGCCAGTTCGTCGCACCGAGCGACGTTTCGTTCCAGGCTGCCGCGGCGAACGCGAAGTGGGACCAGGCAACCGGTTTCTACGAGATCCTGACCGACAAGACGGGCAAGGACAGCTGGCCGATCAGCGGCGCGACCTTCATCCTGATGCACAAGGTGCAGGCGGACGCCATCGCCGGCAAGAATGTGCTGCAGTTCTTCGACTGGGCCTACACCAACGGCGGCAAACTCGCTGCGGAGCTGAACTACGTGCCGCTGCCGGAAAACGTGCAGAACCTGATCCGCGAGGCCTGGAAGACCCAGATTCGCGACGCCTCCGGCGCTGCGCTGACGAAATAACCGGATGCGTTAGGCTATAATTGCGGGGGCTCACGGCCCCCGCGATTTTTACCTCCGCAACAAACTGCCAGAAAGATTCGACGCCCATGCAAACAACGCTATTACGCGAGGCACGCCTTAAACGGCAGGCCGTGCTGGATTTGCTGTTCCGCAGCCTGACGCGCATCGCCGCCTTTGCCGTATTGGTCCTGCTTGCGGCCATCATCGGTTCGCTGATCATGGGCAGCATGCCGGCGATCGAGGCATTCGGCTTCGGCTTCCTGACCAGTTCCGACTGGGATCCGGTCAACGACCAGTTCGGCGCGCTGGTGCCCATCGTCGGCACGCTGATCACTTCCGCCATCGCCTTGGTGATCGCCATCCCGGTCAGCTTCGGTATCGCGATCTTCCTGACCGAGCTGTCGCCGCGCATCCTGCGCCGTCCGCTGGGCGTCGCCGTCGAACTGCTGGCGGGCATCCCCAGCATCATCTACGGCATGTGGGGCCTGTTCGTGTTCGCCCCGCTGTTCGCCGAACATGTCGAGCCCTGGCTCGGCGATCATCTCGGCGTGATGCCTTATATCGGCCCGTTCTTCTCCGGCCCGCCGATGGGCATCGGCATCCTGACCGCCGGTATCATCCTCGCGATCATGGTGATTCCGTTCATCGCCTCGGTGATGCGCGACGTGTTCGAGGTGGTGCCCACGTTGCTGAAGGAATCGGCCTACGGCCTGGGCGCGACCACCTGGGAAGTGATGTGGAAAATCGTGCTGCCCTACACCCGCATCGGCGTAGTAGGCGGCATCATGCTGGGGCTGGGACGAGCGCTGGGCGAGACGATGGCGGTCACCTTCGTGATCGGCAACGCCCATGAGCTCACCCAGTCGCTGCTGATGCCCGGCAACAGCATCGCCTCGGCGCTGGCCAACGAGTTCACCGAAGCTTACGGCGAGCTCTACACTTCGGCTTTGATCGAACTCGGCCTGATCCTGTTCTTCATTACTTTCGTGGTGCTGTCTCTGGCGCGCCTCATGCTCTACAAACTCGGACAACGCGAAGGGAAATCCTCATGAGCAGCATGATGCCCTCCCTCTATACCCGCCGCCGCATCGTCAACGCCGTCGGCCTGACCATCTCGATGCTCGCGATGGCATTTGGCCTGTTCTGGCTGTGCTGGATCCTGTGGACTCTGCTGGTGCACGGTCTTCCGGCGCTCGCCCCGGTCGTATTCTCCGAAATGACCCCGCCGCCCGGCAGTTCCGGCGGCCTGCTCAACGCCATCGTCGGCAGCCTGATGATGTCGCTCGTCGGCGTACTGATAGGCACACCCATCGGCATCCTGGCCGGCACCTATCTGGCGGAGTTCGGCCAGCGCGGCTGGTTGGCCCCGGTCACGCGCTTCATCAACGACGTGCTGCTGTCCGCGCCGTCCATCGTCATCGGCCTGTTCGTGTACGAGATCTATGTCGTGCACGTGAAGCACTTCTCCGGCTGGGCCGGCGCGCTGGCGCTGGCGATCATCGTGATCCCCATCGTGATCCGCACCACCGAGAACATGCTGCGTCTGGTGCCCAGCACGCTGCGCGAGGCGGCCGCCGCGCTCGGCGCACCGCAGTGGCGCATCGTCACCTTCGTAACGCTGCGCGCCGCGCGCGCCGGCATCATCACCGGCGTGATGCTGGCCATCGCCCGCATCAGCGGCGAGACCGCGCCGCTGCTGTTCACCGCGTTGAACAACCAGTTCTGGAGCAGCGACATGGACCAGCCGATGGCCAATCTGCCGGTGGTGATCTTCCAGTTCGCGATGAGCCCGTATGAGGATTGGCAGCACCTCGCCTGGGCCGGCGCATTGCTGATCACGCTGAGCGTGCTGACGCTGAACATCCTGGCGCGCGTGCTGTTCCGCCAGAGTGCAACCACCCACTAAACCCGATCGCAAACAAGGCTAGCAATGAACACTGAAAACATCGCCAATCCCAAGGTCGTGGTCAAGGACCTGAACTTCTACTACGGCAACTACCGCGCGCTGAAGGACATCAACCTGAGCATCGCCGAGAAAATGGTGACGGCCTTCATCGGCCCGTCCGGCTGCGGCAAGTCCACGCTGCTGCGCACCTTCAACCGCATGTACCAGCTCTATCCCAAGCAGAAGGCAACCGGCGAGATCGTCCTGGACGGCGCGAACATCCTCGACCCGCGCCAGGACCTGAACATGCTGCGCGCCAAGATCGGCATGGTGTTCCAGAAGCCGACCCCGTTCCCGATGTCGATCTACGACAACATCGCGTTCGGCGTGAAGCTGTACCAGAACCTCAGCAAGAACGAGATGGACGAGCGCGTCGAATGGGCGCTGAAGAAGGCCGCGTTGTGGACCGAGGTGAAGGACAAGCTCAAGCAGAGCGGCACCGGCCTGTCCGGCGGCCAGCAGCAGCGCCTGTGCATCGCCCGCGCGATCGCCGTCAAGCCGCAGGTGCTGCTGCTGGACGAGCCGACCTCCGCGCTCGACCCGATCTCCACCGCGCACATCGAAAAGCTGATCGACGAACTGAAGGAAGACTTCACCATCGTCATCGTGACCCACAACATGCAACAGGCCGCGCGCGTCTCCGACTACACCGCCTACATGTACCTGGGCGACCTGATCGAGTTCGGCGACACCAGCACCGTGTTCACCAACCCGAAACGCAAAGAGACCGAGGACTACATCACTGGACGATTCGGTTAATCGTCCAGTGATGTAGCGGCGTAGACTTACCTTCAGGTTAGTCGAAGCCATTACATTACCGGTCGGTTCGGTTAATCCGCCAACCGCAACCCAAACAAAAAGCCCGGCTAAGCCGGGCTTTTTTACGTCACTACTGCGAGCATCAGTTGTCGCGGTAGCGCGACTCCCTGCGATAGCCGGATTCGGCATCGTCGTTGCGGCGATAGTTCCTGTCCGCACCGGAGTCTTTGTCGTCCAGCACGCTCACCGCCACGCCCACGCGCAACGTGTCGCCCGGTTTGTACGGCAGTCGGGTGGTGAAATCCTGCCCCTGATAGCGGTAAGTCACGTCGTAGCCCTTCAGCACTTCGCGGCTG
This sequence comes from Gallionella sp., assembly GCA_035654695.1. Taxonomy (GTDB): domain Bacteria; phylum Pseudomonadota; class Gammaproteobacteria; order Burkholderiales; family Gallionellaceae; genus Gallionella. The sequence continues at coordinate 47,958 of DASRWG010000013.1, forward strand.
CTCGCCACCTCACGGCAACGTTCCACCTGTTCGGTACGCGGCTGGTCCGGGTTGGCGACACGGTCGCCGATCACCGCGCCGGCGATGCCGCCCACGGCCGTCGCGGCCTTGTTGCCGGTGCCGCCGCCGACCTGGCTGCCCAGCACCGCACCGGCGACGCCGCCGACCACCGCGCCGGTCGCGGAACGATTGCTGTCGGGATTCGCGACTCGGTCGCCGATCACGGCTCCGGCCACCGCGCCGGCGCCGGTCGCAGCCGTGTTGCCGTTGCCGCCGCCGACCTGGCTGCCCAGCAAGCCGCCGGCAATACCGCCGATCAGTGCGCCGCCCATGGAGCGTTCCTTGGGTGCGACCTGCACGCTTTCCGTCCAGCACTCGCGCTTGGGCTCGCTGACGCGCTCATAGACCGGCGAGGAAGAAATCACGCGCGCGGTATCGGTGTAGTCGGCCGCATAAGCCGTACCGAACAAAGACATCATGCTCAAAGCCAACACACTCTTCTTCATCTTTAATCGCTCCTTGTAATGCCCGCATTTGCGAGACGCGAGTATGACTTGGTTCCCGCAATGTTGTTCCCGGGAAAACGTAACCAAATGTTGACGACGCGCTACACGCTCTCCAGCACGACGAATGCGACCACCATGCCGCGCTCGTCGCTGACCGACAGATGATGTCCATTGATGCCCAGCTGAGCCAAGTGCAACCGCAGCGTTTCGTCGAAGGCCAGCACCGGCTTGCCGAGGCCGTCGTGCGTCACGGCTATGCTGCGGAAGCCGACCGGGCCGCGCATGCCGCTGCCCACCGCCTTGGCGAAAGCCTCCTTCGCGGCGAAGCGCTTGGCCAGCAGGCGCGCCGGAGCGGCATGTCCATCAAGCTCGGGCAATTCGCGCGTGCTCAGGATGCGTTCGGCGAAACGCTGGCCGTGGCGTTCCCACAACGCCTCGATGCGGGCAAGCTCGACGATGTCGGTGCCGATACCGTGGATCATGCAGTCAGCAGCGCCTTCATCTTGCGCACCGCGGCATCCAGCCCGATGAACACCGACTCGGCGATGATCGCATGGCCGATGTTCAGTTCGACGATCCCGGGGATCGCGACGATGTCCTGCACGTTGTGGTAGTGCAGGCCGTGGCCGGCGTTGACCTGTATGCCCAGGGCATGGGCATGCGCCGCCGCGGCGCGGATGCGTTCCAGCTCATGGGCACGCTCCGGCACGCTGTCTGCATCGGCATAGCTGCCGGTGTGCAGTTCGATCACCGGCGCGCCGATGCGGTGCGCAGCGTCGATCTGCTTCATGTCCGGATCGATGAACAGCGACACGCGGATGCCGGCGGCCGTGCAGCGTTCGGTGGCGGATTTGACCGCATCGAAATAGCGCACCACGTCCAACCCGCCCTCGGTGGTCAGCTCCTCGCGCCGCTCCGGCACCAGACAGATGTCGTGCGGCTTGATGCGTAGCGCGTTGTCTATCATCTCCTCGGTAACCGCGCATTCGAGGTTCATCCGCGTCTGCAGCATGCCGCGCAGGATCTCGACGTCCGCGTCCTGGATGTGGCGGCGGTCTTCGCGCAGGTGCAACGTGATCGCGTCCGCGCCCGCCTCCTCGCAGATCAGCGCGGCGCGCACAAGGTTGGGGTAGCGCGACCCGCGTGCCTGGCGCAGCGTGGCGACGTGGTCGATGTTGAGTCCGAGTTTCATAGTTTTTGCAGGTCCTTGATGAGTTCGCGCGTATACAGTTTTTTGCCGCTGAGATAATGGTGCAACAGCATGCGCATCAGCTGCTTGCTCTGCTGCACCGTGGTCGCATCGACGTAATCGTCGGCGGCGATGTCGAGCAGCGTCTTGCCCGCGATAGGCATGCCGGACTCAGATTCGCCCTCGTCCGGCACCGGCCCGCGCTCGACGATGTAACGATAGCAGACATCCGGGATTATCGGTTCGCCGGTGCGCGCCTCGTGCGTCAGCGGCAGCGCATAGCCCAGTTCCTGCAGCAGGTGCTTCTCGAAACAGCGCAGCGTCGCGGCATGGTCGCTCTCGTGAGCCAGGCGGTACAGCGTCGCGCGGTAATAATCGAACAGCTGTTCGTGCGGATCGTCGCGCGCCAGGAGGTTCAGCAGCAGTTCGTTCAGGTAAAAGCCGCACATCAGCGCCGTGCCCTGCAGATAGGGCTGGCCGCCCTGCCACTCCGCACTGTGCAAGGTTCGCACCTCGCCCTTGCCGAACCAGGAGAGCAGCAGCGGCTGGAAGTTCATCAGCACGCCGCGCAGTGCCGACCGGGGCCTGCGCGCGCCGCGCGCCATGATCGCCAGGCGGCCGTGCTGGCGGCTGAACACGTCGAGGATCAGGCTGGTCTCGCGGAACGGATAGCTGTGCAGCACGAAGGCCGGCTGGTCCTGATGCTTGTTGGCCTGGCTCATGTCCTGCCGCCGGTGAGATAGATCGACAACTGCTCGCGTCCTGTTCTGTTGATAGCCCTGGCCGTATCACCGCCGTGCCGGAGGGCGGCTATGCCTGCGATTCCGAAATGCTCTCCAGCAGCATGTCGGCGGTCAGTGCCAGCAGCGCGACATCCAGCGTGCCTATGCATTGCTCGGCCATGTCTATCCCGGCCATCACCGAGGGACGCTCACTCTCGGCGATCTCCCAGACATCCGTCGCGTCGCCGCGCTGACGCACCGCAAGCAGCGTCGTTATCGCCGCATCCAGCGTCTCTATCGCGCCCTCGATACGGGTGTGCTTCTGCTCCAGCGCCGAGCGGACCACGGAGATCGCCGCGGCCAGCCGTCCGAAGGTATCGACGCTGAAACAGCCCATGCAGGCCGCCTGATAGGCGGTATGCATGTCCATCGCATAGATGTCCTTGAGACCTTTGGTGACGGGAACGCGGAGCGGTTTTTTCTTCTTCATCTGTTTTCCTGATTCGAAATTCCGGAGTCGGCGGATTCTAACCGAACTCGTTTATTTCGAGGCTCTCTGCCGTCGCGCCTCGAACAAACAAATGCCGGCGCTGACCGAGACGTTCAGGCTTTCGACGCTGCCCAGCATCGGGATGCGCACCAATTCGTCGCAGGTCTCGCGCGTCAGGCGGCGCAGGCCCTCGCCTTCCGCGCCCAGCACCCAGGCCAGCCCGCCCTTGTGCTTGAAGCTATGCAGGTCCTGCTCGGCCTCGCCCGCCGCACCCGCCACCCAGATGTCGCGCTCCTGCAGCTCGCGCAATGTGCGCGCAAGGTTGGTGACGGTGATGAAAGGAACGGTCTCGGCCGCGCCGCAGGCGACCTTCTCGACGGTCGCGTTGATGCCGACCGCGCGGTCCTTGGGCGCGATCACCGCATGCACGCCGAACGCGTCGGCGCTGCGCAGACAGGCGCCGAGGTTGTGCGGATCCTGCACGCCGTCCAGCACCAGCAGCAACGGCGGCTCCTCCAGCGTATCCAGCACGTCATCCAGATGCTGCACGCGGCGCGCCGCATCGACCCGCGCCGCCACGCCCTGATGGCGCGCGTTGCCGGCCATGCCGTCAAGCCGCTTCGCGTCCACCGGGATGATGCGCACGCCGTTGTCCTCGGCCAGCTTGATGAAGTCGCGCATGCGCGGATCGTGGCGTTGCGCCTGCAGGTAGACTTCGAGCACGCCCTCAGGATTCTGGCGGATGCGCGAGGTGACGGCGTGGAAGCCGTAGATCAGACGCAGATCAGCCATGTTTCTTCTTTCCCCCGACGGACTGCTTGTGCTTCTTGCCGGACTTCTTCTTTTCCGATTTCTCCGCGGACTCTTCGCCGTCTTCTTCCGGCTCTTCCTCGTGCAGCACGAAATCGACCTTGGTGCTTTCCATGTCCACTTTCACCACGCGCACCTGCACGCGGTCGCCCAGACGATAGCGATTGCCGGTGCGCTCGCCCAGCAACTGGTGCTTGGCGGCCTCGAAGTGGTAATAGTCCTTGCCCAGTTCGGAGATATGCACCAGCCCCTCGACATACAGGTCGTCCAGCGAAACGAACATGCCGAAACTGGTGACGGAAGAAACCGTGCCGGTGAATACGCTGCCCAGGTGGTCGCGCATGAAGAAGCACTTCAGCCAAGCCTCGACATCGCGCGTCGCGTCGTCGGCGCGGCGTTCGGTCATCGAGCAATGCATGCCCAGCTCTTCCCATTTCTGCGCCGGCTTGTACTTCTTGCCCTGCAACACCGCCTTGATCGCGCGGTGCACCAGCAGATCCGGATAACGGCGGATCGGCGAAGTGAAGTGGGTATAGGCCTCGTAGCCCAGACCGAAGTGACCGACGTTCTCCGGCTCGTACTTGGCCTGCTTCAGCGAACGCAGCATCACGGTCTGCAGCAGACCGGCGTCGGGACGCCCCTTGATGCTTTTCAACAGTTTGGAGTAGTCCGCCGCCTGCGGCTCTTCGCCGCCGCCCAGTTGCAGGCCGAACTCCTTCAGGAACTCGCGCAGCGCCGTCAGTTTCTCCGGCGTCGGGCCTTCGTGGATGCGGTACAGCACGGTGTGCTTGTGCTCGTGCAGGTAATCCGCCGCGCACACGTTGGCCGCCAGCATGCATTCCTCGATCAGCTTGTGCGCGTCGTTGCGCACCACCGGCACGATTTTCTCGATCTTGCCGTCGTCGTTGAAGATCATCTGCGTCTCGACGGTCTCGAAGTCGATTGCGCCGCGCTTCTCGCGCGCGTGCAGCAACTTCTGGAACAGTTCGTACAGGTGTTGCAGATGCGGCACGATGTCCGCTTTGCTCTTAGCCAATTCGCCGTCCGGCTGCCCCAACATTTCGGCGACCTGGTTGTAGGTCAGCCGCGCATGCGAATACATCACCGAGGGGTAGAAACGGTATTTGCCGATCTCGCCCTTGCTGCTGACATGCATGTCGCACACCATGCACAGGCGGTCCACCTGCGGGTTCAGCGAGCACAGGCCATTGGAAAGCTCCTCCGGCAGCATCGGGATCACGCGGCGCGGGAAATACACCGAGTTGCCGCGCTTGATCGCCTCATGGTCCAGCGCATCGTTGCTCTGCACGTAATGGCTGACGTCGGCGATCGCCACGACGAGGCGGTAGCCGCCCTTGTGGGGCTCGCAATACACCGCGTCGTCGAAGTCGCGCGCGGTCTCGCCGTCTATGGTCACCAGCGGCAGGTGGCGGATATCCTCGCGCCCTTCCCAGTCGGCGGGCTTAACCTCGGGCGAGAAATGCTTGGCCTGCTTCTCGGCGTCCTTGGGGAATTCGTACGGCAGGTCGTGCTTGCGCAGCGCGATCTCGATTTCCATGCCCGGATCGGCGTAGTTGCCCAGCACCTGCACGATGCGGCCGATGGGCTGCGCGTGCTTGTCCGGCTGCTTCATGATTTCCAGTATCACGACCTGGCCTACCTTCGCACCGCCCGCCGCACCCGGTGCGACCAGGATGTCCTGGCTGATGCGCTGGTTCTCGGCGACGACGAACCAGATGCCGTGCTCTTCGTACAGGCGGCCGACCACGCGGGTGTTGACGTGCTCCAGCACCTCGACGATCTTGGCTTCCGGACGGCCGCGGCGGTCCGTGCCGCTTTGTCTCACCATCACGATGTCGCCGTGCAGCACTTTGTGCATCTCTTTCTCGCTGATGAACATGTCGGCGCTGCCGTCTTCCGGCACCAGGAAGCCGAAGCCGTCCGGATGGCCCTGCACCTTGCCCTTGACCAGGTCGAGCTTGTCCACCACGCAGATCGCCCGCTTGCGGTTGCGCATGATCTGGCCGTCGCGTTCCATCGCGCGCAGACGGCGCGAGAACAGGTCTTCCTCGTGGTGCTCGATATGCATCAGATGCAGCAGCTCGTCCTCGTCCACCGGCCCGCCCTGCTCGGCCAGAATCTGCAGGATGAACTCGCGGCTGGGCAGCGGATGTTCGTATTGTTCGCGCTCGCGCTCGAGGTGCGGATCCTGCAAACGTAAATTATTTTTCTTTTTCATTGACAACATTTCCTTCT
>DASRWG010000014.1:0-69531 GCA_035654695.1 Gallionella sp.
GCTGGCGCCGTTGATGCGCAGGCCGGAAGACAGGCGCTGCAGCGCGGTCTGCATCGCGCTCTGCGAACCGTTCAGGTTGCGCTGTGCATTCAGGGATGCGATGTTGGTATTGATAAATGCGGGCATTTTGGCTCTCCTTAAGTTTCGGTTTTTACCCGGCCGGTCAGCCGTTTACGTTGGATCACGACCTTAATGCGACAGGCTTATTGACCTCCGTTGAGCCTGTTATCGGTGCAGATGGGGAAAACTTTAGGCGCTTCGTCATTCAGAAACAAGAAACCGGAGTGCGGACATCCTTAATTCCGGGGGATGCCAAAAAGGAAAAACCGAATAACTCCGTTACAAGAGGTTCGTTGGGCAACCATTCCGGCATCCGTCTCCTTCCGTCTTGGGCACAATATGGCAAGAGCGAAACGGAGAAATGCGGGAGTCTGGATAACCTATTCCTCTATCCGCCCTGCCGTTTATACAGCCATCCGGAAAAATAAAAAAAGGACTTACAAGCAGCAACTTGTAAGTCCTTGATTTTGTTGGTGGGCCGTGAAAGATTCGAACTTTCGACCAACGGATTAAGAGTTCGGGATATATCATTTTGCAAGCCCTTGCTTCTATAGGAAATTTAAATCAACTCATTGATTTAAAACAATTGACCATTCCTACCCATTCCCTCTGCTTCCCCTCCCATTCCCTCCCTGCTGCTATAAATACGCTATAAAAAGCTGAATACTCGCCGAGTAACGGATCATTACGCTATGAAATCTCCCTCGCACAGTATCAACCAAGCAAAACGAGGCGAAAATCCTACCAATCACCCTTTACTAAGGGCGAGCTATGACTTTGCCGCGAACTAGAGCATCCTCTGGGGTCCACCATAACTTATTTAAGTGGATCGAGGCCATGTCGAAGATATCTTTGATTAAATCCGCATGTATATGATGAGGGGCTCTATTCTCGCGCTTATATCTCAAGCGATCTGCATTCGATGCTCTGGCCAAAATGAACAATTCGTCAATATCAGTTAATTCCGGATACGCTTCGTCCATTTTCATATACTCCGCCGCAACAATATATAAACAATACGGCATTGCGGTCTTTAGTCGTTTTGCTGTTCCAGCACACGAGTCCAACATGTTTCTTTCGATATAGGTCTTACATTCGATAGCAATTACAGGAATAACTACTTCCGTGACAGCTCTCTCATGCCCTTCAGTTTGCGCACCTCGAATATTCAAAGAAAGCTCTACTGTGCACCCGAGTACGAAATCCTGATCTTTCGTATGAATGTGTGGCACAGGATTATCAAAGAGAGCATTGAAACTGCGAGGAGTAAACGTAAGGCTTACGTAGGAATTTGCTTTGCCCAAAGTGAGTGCTTGGGCATGATTATCTCTGACAGACATTGTTAGAGGGTAAAGGAGGAGCTGAAAGAACTCCTCCAAGATACTTGAACGTAAATTCTCCTGCCCAGAATTATCCCTTGCCTCAAGAATTGGGAGCGCTATGTTTCGGTAATGGTTTAAATGAGAAGTCAGACTGCTAATTGCAGCATGTCTAGCCTCTGTATCGTTAAGATCAAAACTAATCGAAGTGGCTGCAACGAAAAATTGCTCGTAAGCAGCCAACACATTAGCTAGTTCAGCAGATTCAGTATCTTGGCATTTTCTTCGTAGAACGGGGCCATGTGCCAACGTTCCAAAATGCCCGAATGAGGTTATCAGCTCAGTCATATTAGCCTTCCACTGGGTAAGCGACTTGCCAGATCGGTGTGAGGTTGTGTTGTAGCTTCCAAGTGCTCTCGAACTTCCTGCAAGAACGACTCAAGCAACTCCTCTGATAATCGATTACGAAGTTCAGGTGAGCGACGAACAACGCTTCTCTTTTGTTGACGGGCAATCAGAATCTCGTCAATTCCAGTAGATGCATAATTTTGAGATTCAATTTCAAAGTCGGAATACTCACCAATCGCATAATACTTTGCGCGAGGAAATGTTTGCTTCAGTGTTTCCACCGAAGACTCAATTCCAGAAAGCATGTTTTTATCAATGTTGGTCTTCACTTCCGCGCAAAATGCCGGAACTCCAAAATCGATATTTTCATCCCTAAATGACAGTGTTCCAGGGGACAAAATGGCAACATCCATCCGTTTCCGCTTTACGATAATTCGTCCGCCCGCTGCGACATCGAAATTGCACTCAATCGCAATATCTTTTTGCGCTGTAACAATTAACCCTCTGTTGACAGGTAACTCACTAACGACGCGGCGGAGCAATACACAGAGCAACTCAGGAAGTACGCTAGAAACAAAATCCGATTGATGACTAAAACAATTGTTGATTTCAGGCAACTTTACCAGATCATAGTAACGTTCCGTGCGCTCAAGCAGATCATGCAAGCTCACGTCACCACTTTCATAGTTTTCTGCAATTTCGTGCAAAGCCAAGTATTGAGGAATTGTGCGAGTCAGCGCGTTCCGCTGAGCAGCGGTAAGTGTTCCGGAAGACTTTGTGGAAATATTACTCCCATGAGGATGGCTTGCCGGTAGCAAGCTGAACGCATTTAAACGAGTTAATACTGATTCCCAAGTCATAAACGCTCCTGGATTTCCTCTCCGATGGCCATTGCCATGAGAGGTGGAACTGAATTGCCAATCTGATTGTATTGGGATAAGCCAATTTCATCCCCTCGCCCCTCACGCATAAGCAACGTCTTACTCATTAAAGTACGAGGGCCGCAGAATACAAAGGAATCAGGAAAAGATTGGAGTCGTGCACCTTCACGCGCAGTTAGATTTCGATGCAATATCGGGTGCACGAAGTTTGACTGGAAGGACGCAGTAATTGCAGTTGAGACCCTATTGGGAGCTAGGCGCTGATTGTTCATCTTAAACCTCGCTCTTACGTCGAGAGAATCACCATTGCGAACCCTTTGTCCATGCTCTCGTGGCACGTCTATCAAGGAGCCACCTTGTGGAATTAACTTAAATCTCTCGATTAAGCGGGGAGTATGATTCATCGCAACATGATTAAACACTCCAAGAGAACTTCTCCGGAGCCATTCTTGATAGGCATTTTGAGGTTCACTGCCATAGGGAACCATACCATCACATCCGTCGCCTGAATCAACGTAGGGTAAATCACTCAAAGTGTCTCCAACAGTCCACCATGGATTTAACGCATTTCCAAACCTTGCTGGAATATCGCTTGGAAGGTTCTTTTCATCTATTGTGCCAAAGATAAATACACGCTCCCTCCACTGCGGCGCTCCAAAGTTGGCTGCTTGCAAAACGAAGTGCCTTGTGTGGTATCCGGCATTTTGAACTTGAGAAATAAATTCGTGAAAAGCACGTTTCTCAGGAGATAGCTTTCCCGAAAGGAGTCCCTTGACGTTTTCAACAACAAACATCCTTGGGCGCAGTATCTTTACGAATCGAAGAACTTCAAAAATTAAGGAATTTCTGTCGTCAATCTTTCCATATTGCGAAGGGCCTGCAACAGAAAAGCCCTGACAAGGTGGACCTCCAACAATGACATCAACGCCACCATACTTATTCAAAATTTGAGACTTGGTGATACTGCGAATATCTCCCTCGATCAGCGGTGTATGAGGAAAATTATGTCTATAGGTTTGGCAGGCAAATCGATCAAATTCGATAGCTCCTATTGGTGCTAAACCCGCCAGTTCTAAACCAAGAGAAAAGCCCCCAGCGCCAGAAAATAAATCCAAATATGTAATGCTCATGCTTTAACAATTTTCTCAATCTGCTGGGCCAACACCTTGGCTAGAAGAGGAGGTACGGAGTTCCCAACTTGATTAAACTGATCCAAATATAGATCGCCGAACTCACCTTTTCGGGCCAATAATTTCTTACTTAACGTGGTGCGCTTTCCTTTAAAAATATATGAATCTGGAAAGCTTTGTAGTCGCGCAGCTTCTCTCACGGTCAGATTCCTAGGTTGGAATGGATGTATAAAGCTGGAATAGAACGATGCGGTTATAGTCGGCGATAGCTTATTTGGATCTAATCTCCTATGATTTTGGTCATATGAGATTCCGCTCGGCACTTCAGGATTTCCTCTAGCACGAGGGGATAAGTCTTCCGGAAGTGACAACAGAGGACTTTCAGCACTCTCGATAGAATGACGAAATCTCTCAATCATTCTTGGGGTATGGCGCATTGGGACATGGTTGTACGCATTCAGCGAATTACTTCGAAGAGTTTTTTGGTACAAGTTTTGAGGCTCGCATGCATATGGAAGAACAGCATCCTCTGATACCTTCCAAGGTTCCACTGCTGGCAAATCTGAGATGGCGTTCCAAAGACTATGGACTGATTGGGATTCAGAAGATTGCCCTTCGCGACTTGACTGACCAGCTAATAGATTGCTAACTACCTCGCGAAGTTGGTCTGCATCACGCGTTGCGAAAATAAATGTTCTAATCCGCGCTTGTGGAACGCCAAAGTCAGCTGCATTTAGAGTCAATATCTCTGACAAATAGCCTAGAGCCGCTAGTCTCTCCTTAATATCATTGCAAAGCAGGCGACCGTCAGCAAGTCTGAATCTCTGTATCTCTCTAACGTTCTCTATCAAAACCACCTTTGGTTTGATAATGGAAACAACCCGGATAAATTCTAGATAGAGAAAATTCCTCGGATCGTCATTTTTTCGGCGGTTACTGGCCGAAATGGAAAATCCTTGGCAAGGAGGCCCTCCCATTACTACGTCTGCCCCTTGATACCCGGCCAAAACAGTATCGGATACTTCACGAATATCCTGGGTTAATAGAGTAGTCTCGGGATGATTATGACGATAAGTTTCTGAGGCCCACAAATCGCGCTCTATTGCGAAAGGAATTGCAAAACCTGCTTGCATAAATCCACTCGACAGCCCTCCGGCCCCTGCAAATAAATCAATTGCCTGCAATAACATCACTCATCTTTGTTTTGGTTTATTAGGATTAAATCCAATATTGTCAATCTGCTACCTAACCACAACTGGCAGATTCGCGACTATTTGTTTTTGGTCTACTCCCGTCATTTTAATCCAAATGCAACCGTGGGATTCCATTAAGCAGGCACAACAATGTAAATGGGGCGCAAGTCCGAACAAGCGTATGCTCCCGAGCAACCGGTGAATTAGCGAGGACTATAGCCCATCCACTTTGACTGCAAAATCAATTCGAGTGGGTGCAAATTCATTCGCATGAATGCAAAGACAGTCAACCACCATCTCGCCAGCCGACAATGCAAAAAGTCCGTTGCTCAGCACTGATTCCTTCAAAGTGTTGAGCTAGACGCTCCTGTCAGCAATTCAAAAAGTCCGTTGCTCAACAGCAAGGTTGATGACGACACAAAGACACTAAGGCGACCTTCAAGGCATTTTCACTACCATAGCTAGGGATAGCTATCATTTGATATGAGATTGCGGTTAATCGCGCCCTAGATGAGCAAGGAAGGCATCTTCGTTCTGCCACACCAACAGCAGACCAGCCGGAGGACATAGATAATTTATTGGCAGACACCCCAAAACCATAAAGCTTGGTTGGATGATTGAGCAGGAGGAGCGCGCAAGACAGAGATTTTCCAATGATTTATGGCTACACACCCTAGCCCGAGTTACGCCAACGGACTTTCCTGCTATAAATTTGGGACTCTGCTGCTATAAATACGCTATAAAAAGAAAAAGGACTTACAACCGATAAGCTGTAAGTCCTTGATTTTGTTGGTGGGCCGTGAAAGATTCGAACTTTCGACCAACGGATTAAGAGTCCGCTGCTCTACCAGCTGAGCTAACGACCCGAGTGAAGGCGCGCATTGTAGTGGCGCGCCGAGAATTGTCAAGAAGTTCGTTGCCGGCTGCCGTGTGGGCAAGCATCAAGCGGCGCGATAAGGGGTCGGATCGGGGATACCGGCGGCAGCAAATCCGGCGCGGCGCAGGCGGCAGGAATCGCACACGCCGCAGGCGCGGCCTTGCTCGTCGGCCTGGTAGCAGGAGACGGTCTGGGCGTAGTCCACGCCGAGCGCGCTGCCCTGCCGGACGATCTCGGCCTTGGACAGGTGCAGCAGCGGCGCATGCACGGTCAGCGCGTGGCCCTCGACGGCGGCCTTGGTGGCGAGGTTGGCCATGCGCTCGAACGCTTCGATGAAGGCTGGACGGCAATCCGGATAGCCGGAGTAGTCCACCGCATTCACGCCGATGAAGATGTCCTGCGATTGCAGCACCTCGGCCCAGGCGAGCGCCAGCGACAGCATGATGGTGTTGCGCGCTGGCACGTAGGTGGTGGGGATGCCCTCACCCGGCTGTTGCGGCACGGCGATGTTGCTGTCGGTCAGCGCGGAGCCGCCAAAGCCGGTCAGGTCGATGTGGACGACGCGATGTTCCTTCGCCCCCAGCATTTTCGCGACGCGGTCGGCAGCTTCGAGTTCGGAATGGTGGCGCTGGCCGTAATCGACGCTCAGCGCATAGCACTCGTAGCCCTGCGCGCGCGCCATCGCCAGCACCGTGGCCGAATCAAGGCCGCCCGACAGCAGCACCACCGCATTCTTCTTCATCATCTTCCCGCCTCGTTCGGCCAGAGTATTTTGTGGAGCTGCAGCTGCATGCGCACCGGCAGGCGGTCGCGCAATATCCATTCGGCCAGTTGCATCGCATCCAGCGAACCATGCGCGGGCGAAAAGGTCACCTCGCATTTCGCCGCGAGGTCGTGCTGCGCGATGACCTGTTTTGCCCATGCGTAATCGCCCTCGCCGCACAGCACGAACTTGATCTCGTCGTGCGGCGTCAGCAGCGGCAGGTTGTCCCAGCGGTTTTTCGACTCTTCGCCCGAGGCCGGGGTCTTGATGTCCAGCACGCGCATCACCCGCGCGTCGACGCCGCCGATGTCCAGCGCGCCGCCTGTCTCCAGCGACACTTCGTAACCGGCTTCGCACAGTGCTGTCAGCAGCGTCAGGCAGTTCTTCTGCGCCAGCGGCTCGCCGCCGGTGACGCAGACATAGCGCGGCTCATAACCGGCGACCTGTTCGAGGATGTCCGCGATGCTCATGCTCTGCCCGCCCGTGAATGCGTAGCTGGTGTCGCAGTACGTGCAGCGCAAGGGACAGCCGGTCAGGCGCACGAAGACCGTGGGCAAACCGATGCGGCGCGTCTCGCCCTGCAACGAGAAGAATATTTCGCTGATGCGCAGCTGCGCATCCGGAATAGCTTGCGATGACATAGGGGATTACTTGGCGGCAGCGAGCAGTTTCTTGGCCTTGGCGGCGGCTTCGCTATCCGGGTATTTGGTGATCAGCAACTTGAGGGTCTTCTGCGCGTTCGCGCCCTGCTTCAGCTCCTGCTGGCATCCGGCAATATTGAGCAGCACATCGGCATCGCGGTCATAGGCCGGATACTTTTTGCGCAGATTGCGGAAGGTCTCCAGCGCGGCTTCGTAGCTCTTGGCGGCGAACTGTGCATTACCCAGCCAATAGGCCGCGTTCGGCACATGCACAGAAGCCGGATACTTTCTGAGAAAGTCCTGGAATGCCTCGACAGCATTCGCCTGGTCGCCCGACTTGAAAGCGCCGTAAGCGGCCTCGTAGGCGCGGTTCTCCTGTGCTGGATCGTTCGGATCGACCGGAGGCACCTTGTCACCGGAAACGGCGGCCTGGTCCTGGTCCGGACTTGCGGCGGATTCCAGACCGCGCAATCGCGTGTCCAGATCCACATAGAAATCTTTCTCGCGTTTCTCTGCATCCTGCAAGCCGCGAGCCAATTCTTCGTTCTGTCCGCGCACTTTGCGCAGCTCGGCGTTCAACGCCTCGATCTGCGTCTGCAAATCCAGCATGGACTTGGTCTGCTGCTCGGAAGCGGACTCCAGCTTCTGCAGGCGCGCATCGAGTTGCTGGATCTGTTGCCGCGCCTCGTCGTCCGAGAACAGCCCCGCATGCGCGGGGGCGGTGCAACACAGGGCCAGCAACAGGAAAGCGCGCTGCTTCAACATGGCGTTACTTTGCGTAATTGATGTCGGTGCGGCGATTCTGCGCCCAGGATGCCTCGTCGTGGCCGGAAGCGCGAGGCTTCTCTTCGCCGTAGCTGACGCTATCCAGCTGGACGGACTTCGCACCGCTCAGTTCCAGCATCTTCTTCACGCCATCGGCGCGACGCTGGCCCAGACCCAAGTTGTATTCGTTGCTGCCGCGCTCGTCGCAATTGCCTTCCAGACGCACCTTGCGGTTCGGGTTAGCCCCCAGATACTGGCCGTGTGCCTGCACCACCGGCTTGTCCGCATCCTGCACCGCATCGACGTCGAACGGGTAATACACGCTGCGCTTGGCCAGGATGCTGGTCGGATCGTTCAGCCGATCGTCTGCAACCTGAGTAGTTGTCGCTGCAGCAGTCTTGGCTGCTGCGGTGGCCTTGGTGCCGGAATCGGCAGTAGCCGCAGTTGTTTCAGCAGGCTTGTTGCTTGCACAGGCTGCGAGCAAATTCACCAACACAAGACTGATGACGAGTTTCTTCATGGTGTATCCCCTTTTTGTTAAGGTTGGTTAAGGATTCGGTCCCCACACTGGTTCGCGTGCGTCGCCGCTTTGCGTGAACATATGCTGCTTGACACGACCATCGCTGGAAACGGTCGCCAATATACCACGGCCTTTGGCCTCGCTGGCAAACAGGACCAGCTTGCCGTTGGGCGCGAAGCTGGGTTTTTTCTCCCAGCCGCCTTCGGTCAGCAACTCCATCTGCCCGGTCTGAAAATCCTGCATCGCGATGTAGAATTTCCCGTTGTTGCGGTGGGCGAACACGAAGCCGCTGCCGTCCGGACTGTGGCGCGGCGAATAGTTCGTGCCTTCGCCGAAAGTAATACGCTGCTCGGGCCCGCCCTCGACCGGCATGCGGTAGATCTGCGCACTGCCGCCTCGGTCAGAGGTGAACAGCAGGTATTGTCCGTCCGGCGAGAAATGCGGCTCGGTGTCGATCGCGCCGCTGAAGGTGATGCGCCGCAGATTGCTGCCGTCCGGACGCACCAGATAGATCTGCGAACTGCCGTCGCGCGTCAGCACGATGGCCATCTGCTTGCCGTCCGGCGACCAGGCCGGCGCGCTGTTGCTGCCGCGGAAATCGGCCAGCACCTTGCGCTGGTTGGTGTACAGCGACTGCACGAACACCACAGCATGCCCGGTCTCGAAACTCACGTAGGCGAGATGGCTGCCGTCCGGCGACCACGACGGAGACATGATGGGCTCGTTCTGCGCCAGCACCACCTGCTCGTTGTAGCCGTCGCTGTCCGCAACGATCAGCCGGAAGTTCTGTCCCCGCCGATTCACGTAGGCGATGCGCGAACTGAACACCCCCTTGTCGCCAGTCATCTTTTCGTAAATCAGGTCGGCGATGCGGTGGCCGATTGCGCGCACCTGTCCGTCGCTCGCCGTCACCGCCTGCGCGACCAACTCGTTCTGCTTGACCACGTCGAACAGCCGGAAGCGCGCCTCGATGCGTCCGTTCGGCAGCGCCGACACATTGCCTATCGCCAGCCCTTCCGCGCCGCGCACCTGCCAGTCGGCGTAACTCACCTGCGACGGCTCGGTGAGGAACTTGCCCGCGAGGTCCACCATCCTGAACAGGCCGCTGCGCATCAAATCGCCCACCACCACTTCATGTATCGTCTGCGACAGCTTGGCATCGCCGCCCATAGGCACGATAGCCACCGGTATCTGCTTCTCTCCGGCACCGATGATTTCGATGTCCAGTACGGCGGATGCAATGGAAGCCTGTATCAGCAACAGCAAACCGGTGATGATTTGTATGACACGCATGAACTCTACTCCTTTGGCCTGAAGCCCAATTTCATTTCACGAAACCTGTTGAACAACGCCGCATCCGGCGGCAACGGCAGAGGTTGCGCCTTGAGGATGGCGCGTTCCACCGCGCTGTCGTAAGCGGCATGGCCGCTGGACTTGAGCAGGCGCGGATTCAGCACCGAGCCTCCCGGCAGCACCGTCACCGCGAACTCGGCGCGCGCATCGTCCGGCACATCCGGCGGCATCACGATGCGGCTGCGTATCTTGGCAGCGATCTTGGCGGTATATTCGTCAACCACCCGACCCGCTGCCGCAACGCGCTCCGCCCGTTCCGCCTGTTCGCGCAACGCGGCCTCGTCGACATGCGGCGTAACCGGCCTGGCTTCGAGCTTCTTCTCCACCGGCTTGACCTTCTTGTCCGGCAGCGCGATCTCCGGCTCGGGCAGGGCCTCTGGTTCCGGCGGCGGCTCTTCGACCGGCGGCTCTTCGACCTTGGGCGGAGCAACCGCCTTGCTCGGGATGCTGTCCCACAGCTCCACGCTCATCGTCGCCGGAGGTTCCGTCTGCCAGGAAAATCCGAAATACAGCAGCGCGAAGAATGCGCCATGCACCGCAACGGCGAGCAGTCCCGCCGGCAATCTGTAAGGTTCGTTGTAAACCGCCGCGCTCATTTCTTCGCTTGCGTCAGCAGGCCGACCTTCTTGATCTGTTGCTGCCGCAGCACATCCATCACGTTGATGACCTCTTCGTAGCGCACGCTCTTGTCGGCGGAGATCACCACCGGCTGGTCGGCGAACTCGCCCTCGCGCCCTTTAAGAATCGCGACCAGTTCGTCGCGCGTGACGCGGCTCTCCTGGCCGCCCCGCGCATGGTCGCGCAAAGCCAGCGAGTTGTCCTTCTTGATAATGACTTCCAGCGGCGAGACCGGCGGCGCCAGCGATTCTCCGACCTGCGGCAGGTCGATCTGCCCTGGGTTCATCAGCGGCGCGGTGACCATGAAAATCACCAGCAGAACGAGCATCACGTCGATGTAAGGCACGACGTTGATCTCGTTCATCAGACGGCGGGAAGTGCGGCGATTGGAGTTCACGATGACCTCATTTCACATAAAACTCGCGTAGCGATTCGTTCGCTCCCTCTACCGCTTGCGGGAGAGGGTTGGGGAGAGGGCAAGTATGGCAAGGGCATAACGGACTCTTCATCGCAAACGGTTTGGCATGCCCGTCATGGTTGGCGCTGCAATACGTTGGAGAACTCTTCGGTGAAGCTCTCGAAGCGCGTCGACAGACGGTTGATGTCGTGCGAATAACGGTTGTAGGCAATCACCGCCGGAATCGCCGCAAACAGGCCCATCGCGGTCGCCACCAGCGCCTCGGCGATGCCGGGCGCCACATGCCCCAGCGTCGCCTGGCCGACATTCGCCAGGCTGCGGAACGCGTTCATGATCCCCCACACCGTGCCGAACAGGCCGACATAAGGGCTGACCGAGCCGACCGAGGCAAGGAAGGCCAGATGAGACTCCAGCCTGTCCATCTCGCGCTGATAAGTCGCGCGCATCGCGCGGCGCGTGCCGTCCATCACCGCGCTGGCGTCCATGCCATGCTGCTTCTTCAGCTTCGCGAATTCGGCGAAGCCCGCTGCGAAGATGCGCTCCAGCGCGCCCTGCTCGCCGCGCGTGCTCTTCGCACCCTGATACAGGTGATTCAGATCAGGATTGCGCCAGAACGCATCCTCGAACTCCTCGGTCATCCTGACCTCGGCGCGGATCGCGAACAGCTTGAGGAAGATGTACCACCAAGACATCAACGACACCAGCAGCAGCAAACCCATCACCAGTTGCACCAGCACGCTGGCGTTGGCGATGAGATGGATAAAAGACAAATCCTGAGTCACTTCCATTAGTTTTCCTTCCGTTCAAATCTTCCAGTGCTTGCTCAACACTACCGGTACGCTGACCGGCTTGAAACTCGTAGCACCCACGCAGACCAGGTGCACCTCGCCCTCGGCCATCACCTCGTCGCCGCGTAGCACCGTCTGCACCAGCGTAATGCGGCTGCGGCCGACATCCTTGAGTTGCGCAGTCACACTCAGCATATCGTCGAGCAATGCGGGCCGCAGATAGTTCAATTCCAGCTTGCGCACGACGAACATCACGCCCAGCTCCGTCATCAACCCGGCGTTGCTGTAGCCGAAGGTGCGCAACCACTCGGTGCGCGCCCGCTCCATGAAGTTCACATAGTTCGCGTGATACACCACGCCGCCGGCGTCGGTGTCCTGGTAATAGACGCGCGTCGGCAGTGCAAAGATCTTATGCCTACTCATCCGGCAAGTGTCCCGTTATCGGATTGTTCACGACCGCCATCAGGTAGGGCGGAAAAGCGCAGCGCCTTCCGCCGTATGAAAGCCGCATTCGGCGGATAACGCCTTCGGCTCATCCGCCCTACGCTTGTTGTATCCGGCCAGATAAAGAAACTACTCATCCAGCAAATCCCCCATCACCGGGTTGCTCGCGACCGCCAGCCCGAAGTGGCGATAAGCGTTCGCGGTCGCCATGCGGCCGCGCGGCGTGCGTTGCAGGTAGCCCTGCTGGATCAAATAGGGCTCCAGCACGTCCTCGATGGTATCGCGCTCTTCACCTATCGCGGCCGCGAGGTTGTCCACGCCGACCGGCCCGCCCATGAACTTCTCGATCACGGTGAGCAGCAGTTTTCTATCCATCAAGTCCAGCCCACGCGTATCCACATCCAGCATGGTCAGCGCAGCATCGGCCACCTCGCGGTTCGCATCACCGCCCGCCTTCACGTCGGCGAAGTCGCGCACGCGGCGCAGCAATCGGTTCGCGATGCGCGGCGTGCCGCGCGAGCGTTTGGCGAT
Organism: Gallionella sp.; assembly: GCA_035654695.1. Classification (GTDB taxonomy): domain Bacteria; phylum Pseudomonadota; class Gammaproteobacteria; order Burkholderiales; family Gallionellaceae; genus Gallionella. The sequence continues at coordinate 12,650 of DASRWG010000014.1, forward strand.
CTCCAGCGCGCCGTCCTGCGACAGATTCATTTCCAGCAACCCGGACGAACGCATCACGATGCGCTGCAATTCTTCCGGCGTGTAGAACTCCAGCCTTGCTACGATGCCGAAGCGGTCGCGCAGCGGATTGGTCAGCATGCCCGCGCGCGTGGTCGCGCCCACCAGCGTGAACGGCGGCAGGTCGAGCTTCACCGAACGCGCAGCCGGGCCTTCGCCGATCATGATGTCGATCTGGTAATCCTCCAGCGCGGGATACAGGATTTCTTCGACGACCGGCGACAGGCGATGGATTTCGTCGATGAACAACACGTCGTGCGGTTCGAGGTTGGTGAGCAAGGCGGCCAGGTCGCCCGCGCGCTCCAGCACCGGGCCGGAGGTGTGGCGGATATTCACCCCCATCTCGCGCGCGATGATCTGCGCCAGCGTGGTCTTGCCCAGGCCGGGCGGGCCGAACAGCAGCACATGGTCGAGCGGCTCGTTACGCCGCTTCGCGGCCTGGATGAATATCTCCAGCTGCCCGCGTATCTTCTCCTGCCCGACATATTCATCGAGCTGCTTCGGGCGTAGCGCGCGCTCCAGCGCCTCCTCTTGACGCGAGGCGGGGGCGGCGGAAATGATGCGGGGCGCGGCGGTGAGGTCGTCGTTGTGGATCATGAGCGTTTGGTTTCTTGGGCGGGCAAGCCGCCCGAATTATGCCGCAATTTCCCGCCCGAGGTCGCGCACGAGATTCGCGGAACAGGAGGGCAAACGCCCGCCACATCTCCCGGATGGCGGCTACGCATCCTCATCCTTCGGCAGCGGCGCCAACAGCGCGGCGATGTCGGCTTCGCCGAATTTCACCAGGCCGCTGGCGTCTTCGGACAGGATGCCGGCGGCGAGTTCGGCCTTCTTCTCCTGCAGGCCCAGGATTTTTTCCTCGATGCTGCCGGCGACGACCAGCTTGTAGACGAAGACGTTTTTGGTCTGGCCCAGACGATGGGCGCGGTCCGTGGCCTGATTCTCCACGGCAGGATTCCACCAGGGGTCGTAGTGGATCACGGTGTCGGCTGCGGTCAGGTTCAGGCCCACCCCGCCCGCCTTCAGGCTGATCAGGAAGATGGGCACTTCACCGTCCTGGAAGCGGCGCACCACTTCTTCGCGGTTTTTCGTTTCGCCGGTGAGTTTGACGTAGTCCAGTTTTTCGTTCGCCAGTTCTTGCTCGATCAGTTCGAGCATGGAGGTGAATTGCGAGAACACCAGGATGCGCCGTCCTTCGCTGACCAGTTCGGGCAGCATTTCCATCAGCAGATCGAGCTTGGCGCGCTCCTTCACCTTCTTGGCCGCGGTCAATTTCAGCAGGCGCGGATCGCAGCAGACCTGGCGCAACTTGAGCAGTGCGTCGAGGATGACGATGTGGCTGCGCGCAAAACCTTTGTCGGCGATTTCTTCGCGCACGCGCTGGTCCATCGCGATGCGCACCGTTTCGTACAGGTCGCGCTGCGCGCCTTCCAGTTCGACGCTGCGCACGATCAGGGTCTTGGCGGGCAATTCCTTGGCGACATCTTCCTTGCGGCGGCGCAGGATGAACGGTTTAACGCGCTTGGCCAGCAGGTCGCGGCGCAATACGTTGCCGTGCTTCTCGATGGGCGTGCGCCAGGTCTTGGTGAATGCCTTGGAGTCGCCCAGCAATCCCGGCAGCAGGAAATCGAACTGCGCCCACAGCTCGCCCAGATGGTTTTCCAGCGGCGTGCCGGTGAGGCACAGGCGATGTCGCGCACGGAGCTTGCGCACCACTTGCGCGGCCTGGCTGGAGACGTTTTTCACCGTCTGCGCCTCATCCAGGATCAGCAGATGGTATTCGTGTTCGGACAGCGCATCTTCATCGCGCCACAGCAGCGGATAGGTGGTGAGGATGACGTCGTGTTCGCGTATCAGGGGAAAGTGTTCCGCCCTCTCCTTGCCGTGCAGCGACAGCAACCTGAGTTGCGGGGCGAAGCGTTCCGCCTCGCGCTTCCAGTTGAAGATCAGCGAGGTGGGCAGCACCACCAGCGATGGCTTGTCCATGCGCCCGCTCTGTTTTTCCAGAAGCAGGTGCGCGAGCGTCTGCGCGGTCTTGCCCAGCCCCATGTCGTCTGCCAGTATCCCGGCCAGCTCCTGTTCGCGCAGATATTGCAGCCAGGACAAGCCCTCCAGCTGGTAGGGGCGCAGTTGCATCGCGAAACCTTTGGGCGCTGCGACCGCCTTGATGCCCGAGGTATTCCTGAGCTTGTTGGCGAGATTCGCCACGGCGTCCATGCCCTTGAACTGCCAGCGTTCCATGCCGGCCAATTCGTTGATGCGGCCCACGTCGTAACGAGACAGGCGGATTTCGTCGCTGCCCATCTTGCCGTCGAACAACTCGATCAGCGTGCGCGCCAGCGGCTTGATGCGCCCTGCGGGAACACGCACCTTGCCGCCGTGTTCAAGCTGCAATTCGATGGCCTCGTCGTCCTTCATTCTTTCCAGCCGGATCGCATCCAGCCAGCGCTCATCGACCTTGAACAACTCGTGCAGCAGCGGTGCCAGCGGCAACCGCTGCCCGTTGACCACGATGCCCATGTTCAGGCTGAACCAGCCGTTTTCCTCCTCGTCGAAATCGGCTTCCCATGCCTCGACTTCGAGCAGGTGATGGCGAAAGCCTTGCGGGATAACGACATCCCAGCCCGCCGCCCGCATCTGCGGCACGGTTTGCTGCATGAACGAGGTCCATGCATCCTCGCCGCTCAACGCATAGATGGGCCGGTCGAGTATGTCGCCGGGCAAACCGAAACTGGGCATCGGCTCGAAACCGTATTCGGCAAGCGACTTAAGGAAGCTGGCCTCGACTTTCTGGTCGCGCGTCACGCGCACGGTCTCGCCGTTTTTCAACGAGACGAATTCGCCCGGATGATCCGGCTTCAACACCGCGTCGCCATAACGAAATTTGATCCGCGCAATATCCAGCTCCTGAGCGCCCGCCTTGTAACCGCGGAAACGCCCCATCCACGACAGCCAGACCGTATCCAGCGACAGCACCGGCGTCAGCGGCGCGGCGATGGAACGCAATCTCGCCGTGCTGGGTGGCGGCAGGTCGGGCACCATTTCGCGCAGCACTTCGGCCACCACCGGCACGTCGATTTCCTGCAACGGCGGCATGCTCAGCAATTGCGCGATCTGCGCGGGCGTTTGCTCCAGCTTCAGCAGGCCGATCTCGCCGCTATCGCCATCCACATACCATGTGGCGTCCGGCATAGTCAGCACATCCACCGCGTCGCCGCTGCGGATGATGCGCGGCATCATCCGCCCCGACTCGTCCGCCCCCCAATCCAGCCGCGCATCGCGCACCTCGCCCTGCCGGAGCGGAACCGGCGCCCCCAGATGCCTGCTTCCCGCAGGCCTTGTCATCAGGCACAAGCGCCCGCTTGCCAGCAAGCGTGTCAGGATTTCGCTGCCCTGCTCGCCCTCCACCATGAATGCATCGTATTTATCGCGCTGCTGCCACAGCAGACGGAAGATGGACAAGTCTTCGTCCGAGACGAACTGCGGCGGCTTGATCATCGCGCGTTCCACGTTGGACCATTCTTCCAGTCCGCTCAGAATATTCCCGTCCGCATCCACCTTGCCCTTGAACAGGGCGATGACATAGCTGCCGGTGTAGAGCGATTTCATCAGCGCATAACGCAAGCGCTCCGGGCGAACCGCGGGTTTGGCTTTTTTCTTCGGCGGCGTATTGACCGCCTTCCTGAAAGTTTCGACCCACTCCAGCACTGCTTGATTGACGACAGGCGCACGCTCGCGCGGCAGCGACAAAGCCGACAGCAAGACGGCTGCGGTGTGTTTGCATTTAAAACCCACCGGACAAGTGCACAGCGGCTCGATATCGAGCTTTCCCGCATCGCTCAAGTCGAAAAATATTTCCACCCGATAAGGCTGGCGCGCAGTGCCCTTGACCTGAGCGGCAATCACCTCGTCGTCGATCTCGAGATGCTCGATCGAATTCAGGTAAGCCTTGGCCTTATGCAGCTCTTGCGCGCTGTACCAGCGCGTAACATCGGAAAGGGTGTAAGAAAGGGAAAGAGGCATGGCAGAAAATCAGACGGCGTTTGCGCCGGAATGAATAGTAGCGCTGATTAATATGGCGCGCAGGTTAACACGGGATAAAAATTAAACTTTATCCACGGAATACACGGAAATCACGGAAAAAATCGATTACATACTCCGAGCTGGGCGAGCCGCCCAACTGGCGAAATGCCTGCCTAACCCATTCCGTGCTTTGCGAGCTTTCGCCTAACGGCGAAATGCCTGCTTACCCCTATTCCGTGTTTTCCGTGGACAAACGCTTTTCCAGAAGACCCGTGCCTTACCCCTTGGACAACAGCTTCAAAGCCTGACGGATACCGCCCGAGACATCGACATCCTTCGGCAATTGCTTCGCCGCCCAGTCGGCCTCTTTCTCGCTGTAGCCCAGCGCGATCAGCGCATTGGCGATGTCGTTATCGGTGGAGGCGGTGACGCTGGCCGCCGCGCCGCCCGCAAGTGCAGCGGCGACGAACTTGCCCTGCAGTTCCAGCAGCAGACGTTCGGCGGTCTTCTTGCCGACGCCGGGTATCTTGGTCAGCCGCCCGGCCTCTTTGCTCGCCACCGCCTGCGCCAGTTCCGCCAGACTCAGGCCGGACAACACCGACAACGCGAGTTTAGGCCCGACGCCGCTGATCTTCAGCAGCTGGCGGAACGCGACGCGCTCTTCCTGCGTGGCGAAGCCGTACAGCAGCTGCGCATCCTCGCGCACGACAAAATGCGTATGCAACACCACCTTCCCGCCAAGTGCCGGCAGGTTGTAGAACGTGCTCATCGGCACGTCCAGCTCATAGCCCACGCCCTGCACGTCCAGCAGGATTTGCGGCGGGTTCTTTTCCAGCAATGTTCCGGTTAAACGACCGATCATTTTCTTATCCCAAGATTAAAGCGAGCGACAGCAGCGCCCCATGCGCCATCATCGCGGCGATGGTCAGCTTGATCGCATCGCCCAGTTGTTTCGGTTCTGCGGCATGGCGCAGCAGTTGCCGCGCCGCCTTGGCACTAAACGGCAACGCCAGCAATGCCGCCAGAGCAAACGACGGCAGCCAGCCCATCGCGACCGCCGCGACCAGCCATGCATAGGCCGACACAACGATCAGGGCATAACCCCAGCGTGCATGATTCACGTCCAGCCGCGCGACCCAATGCAGCTTGCCTGCGGCGGTGTCCGCACGGCGGTCCGGGAACTGGTTGATGTACAGCAGATTGGTCACCAGCAGCGCGTAGGACAGGCCCGCGACCAGCGGCGCGACGGCGAAGCCCTTGCGCTGCACGAAGTCGGTGCCGACGGTGACCAGCAGGAAGCCCGCCGCGACGCACAGTTCGCCCCAGCCGCGGCTGTTGAGCTTGAACGGCGTCGCGGAATAGGCCCAGCCGATGAACAGTCCGGCAAGCCCGATATAGAACAGTTGCGGCGCGGAATGCGCCATCAGCCACAGTCCGGCCAGCACCACGCCCGCCATCAGCGCGAAGCCGAAGTTGCGCATCTCGGCCTGCGTCATCACGCCGTTCTGAATGAAGCGGCTGCCGCCGGTGAACGGGAAGATGCGCTCGCTGTTTTGCGCATCGGTGCCGTTCAGCGCATCGTAATAATCGTTCAGCACATTGGTTCCGGCCTGCGCCATCAGCGCGAACAGCAGCGTGACCGCCGCCAGCACCGGGTCGATGGAGAGGCCGTCGTAGCGCGCGATCGCCAAGCCGACGAAACAGGCCATCAGGCTGGCGGACAGGAAGGCCGGTCGCGTCGCGGCGACATGACGCGCGAAAGGATTGCGCAAGGCGTCCAGCGTCGGTTCCAGCGGTTGATTCATACCATGCGTCCTCCGCGGACCTTGAAGCTCTTGCCCGCCAATGCCCCCAGATTGCCCAGACCGCCGTGCGCATGACAGATCGCGCAGGCCAGCGCATCCGCCGCGTCCGGGCTGGGCGTGCCGGACAGTTTCAGCAAGCGCGTCACCATGGACTGCACCTGCTCCTTGTCGGCATGGCCGTTGCCGACCACCGCCTGTTTCACCTGCAACGCGGTGTATTCCGCGACCGGCAGATCGGCCAGCACCGCCGCACAGATCGCAGCACCGCGCGCCTGACCTAGCAGCAAGGTGGATTGGGGATTGACGTTGACGAACACTTTTTCGACCGCGGCCAGTTGCGGCTGATGCGTGGCGATCACCTCGCGCAACGAGTCGAGGATCACCCGCAGCCGTGCGGGCAACTCCCCGTCCGGCGTCCTGATGCAGCCGCTGGCGACGTAATGCAGGTGCTGGCCCTCCTTGTCGAGAATGCCAAAACCCGTCACTCGCAAACCGGGATCGATGCCGAGAATGCGCATGAAAACTATCGGGAAAAGGGAAACGAGAAACGTGAAACGTCAACCCTCCCGGCAGGGAGGGTGGCGCGCAGCGCCGGGAGGGCATCCCTTTTCCCTTTTCCCTTTTCCCTGTATCTCGTTTCCCGCCCCATCATTCCTCAATAACCGCCGTCGTATAGACTTCCTGCACGTCGTCCAGATCTTCCAGAGCGTCGAGCAGCTTCTGCATCTTCACCGCGTCGTCGCCGGTGAACACCACTTCGCTGGCCGGTTTCATGATGACCTCGCCGAACTCCGGCTTGTAGCCGGCGGCTTCCAGCGCCTGCTTCACGGTCATGAAATCGTTGGGCGCGGTGATGACTTCGATACTGCCGTCGTCATTGGTGACGATGTCTTCCGCGCCCGCGTCCAGCGCGACTTCCATCAGGCCGTTCTCGTCGGTGCCCGGCGCAAAGATCATCTGGCCGCAATGCTTGAACATGAACGCCACAGAACCGTCCGTGCCGAGATTGCCGCCGTACTTGCTGAAGGCGTGGCGTACGTCGGCGACGGTGCGGGTCTTGTTGTCGGTCATGCAGTCCACCATCACCGCCGCGCCGTTGATGCCGTAACCTTCGTAGCGTATCTCCAGATATTCAACGCCCTCGAGTTCGCCGCTGCCGCGCTTGATCGCGCGCTCGACGTTGTCCTTGGGCATGTTGTTCGCATAGGCCTTGTCCATCGCCAGACGCAGGCGCGGGTTCGCGCCCGGGTCGCCGCCGCCCATGCGCGCCGCGACGGTGATCTCCTTGATCAGCCGCGTGAATATCTTGCCCCGCTTCGCATCCTGCTTGCCCTTGCGGTGCTGGATGTTCGCCCATTTGCTGTGTCCTGCCATGTCTTGCTCCGTGACCTGAAAATAACTGCGCGATGGTATCATTTTCGCCCTATTAGCCCAATAACATGCCCTACGGACAAGACATGACCGAACCGCTACTGATCGCCAAGAACGACGAACACGAACTCCAACTGCTGCCCCAGATGGCGAACCGCCACGGACTGATCACGGGTGCGACCGGCACCGGCAAGACCGTCACGCTGCAGAGCCTCGCCGAATCCTTCAGCCGCATCGGCGTGCCGGTATTCCTGTCCGACATCAAGGGCGACCTGTCGGGCCTGTCCAAAGTCGGCGGCGGCAACGCCAAGGTCGCGGCGCGCGTCGAGCAACTCGGTCTCGCCGACTTCGAACACCGCGCCTACCCGGTGACGTTCTGGGACGTGTTCGGCGAAATGGGCCATCCGCTGCGCGCGACCGTCTCCGACATGGGGCCGCTGCTGCTCGGGCGCATGCTGAACCTGAACGAGGTGCAACAGGGCGTGATGGCGCTGGTATTCAAGATCGCCGACGACAACGGCCTGCTGCTGCTCGACCTGAAGGATCTGCGCGCGATGGTGCAGCATGTCGGCGACAATGCCGCCGAGTTCAAGACCGAGTACGGCAACATCTCCACCGCCAGCATAGGCGCGATCCAGCGCGGCCTGCTGCAGATCGAGACGCAGGGCGGCGACAGGCTGTTCGGCGAACCGATGCTGAACATCGAGGACCTGATGCAGACCGACAGCAACGGCTACGGCATGATCAACATCCTCGCCGCCGACCAGCTGATGACCTCGCCCAAGGTGTATTCGACCATGCTGCTGTGGCTGCTGGCCGAGCTGTTCGAAAACCTGCCGGAGGCGGGCGACCTGGCGAAACCGAAGATGGTGTTCTTCTTCGACGAGGCGCACCTGCTGTTCAACGACGCACCCGCGGTGCTGCTCGACAAGATCGAGCAGGTCGTGCGCCTGATCCGCTCCAAGGGCGTGGGCGTGTATTTCGTCACGCAGAATCCCGCGGACGTGCCGGACAAGGTGCTGGGACAATTGGGCAACCGCGTGCAGCACGCGCTGCGCGCCTTCAGCCCGCGCGACCAGAAGGCCGTGAAGGCCGCCGCCGAGACGATGCGCGACAATCCGGAACTCGACGAGACCGCCGCGATCACCGAGCTCGGTGTCGGCGAGGCGCTGGTCTCCTGTCTGGACGAACACGGCCGCCCCGGCGTGGTCGAGCGCGCCTTCGTCGTGCCGCCGCAGGCGCAGATCGGACCGATCGCTGAATCGGAGCGCAAGGCGGTGATCGCAAACTCGCTGCTCGCCGGCCACTACGAGAAGGCCGTGGATCGCGAATCGGCCTACGAAATCCTCAAGGGCCGCGCCGCCGCCAGCCAGGCCGAAGCACCGGCACCACGCAACGAGTCCGCGAGCGGCGGACTGGGTGGCATGCTGGGCGGCGTCCTCGGTGGCGGCGGCCGCCGCGAAGGCGCGGTCGAGGCGCTAGCCAAGAGCGCGGCGCGCGCCATCGGCTCCGAGGTCGGACGACAGATCATTCGCGGCGTGCTAGGGTCGCTGCTCGGCGGAAGACGAAGATAACACCGGCAAGCCGGCATACGGGGAGAAGAACAATGAAAACCATTCTGATCGCGAATCCCAAGGGCGGCAGCGGCAAGAGCACGCTGTCGGTGAACATCGCCGGCTACCTCGCCAGCCGCGGCCAGCGCGTCGCGATGTTGGATCTCGACCGCCAGCAATCCTCGGCGCTGTGGCTGTCGATGCGCCCCCAGAACCTGCCGCCGATACGTTCGCTGGACGAAAAGAAAAAACACGGCCAGGAAAACGACTGGCTGGTGATCGACTCGCCCGCCGGCCTGCACGGCAAGAACCTCGCCTATGCGCTCAAGCTGGCGCACAAGGTCATTGTGCCGGTCGCCCCCTCGCTGTTCGATCTCTCCGCCAGCCGCGACTTCCTGCAACAGCTCGGTGAAGAAAAGGCCGCACGCAAGGGCAAGCACCACATCGGCGTGGTCGGCATGCGCATGGACGCTCGCACCCGCGCCGCACAGGCGCTGGAACATTTCCTGTCCACACTGGACCTGCCGATACTGGCCTACCTGCGCGAGACGCAGGTGTATGTGAACGCAGCCTTCGAAGGTAAGTCGCTGTTCGACCTGCCTCCCTATCTCGCGGAGCGCGAGCTGGAGCAGTGGGCATACTTATTGGATTGGCTGGAAAAAGACTGACTGGTACGCGTCAGGACTGGAAACCAGGCAGTGTCTTCGCCTTGTCCACGATGCCGGCCCGTTTCAACATCTCAAGGTGCTCGGCCTCTTCATGCCGGGTGACCTCGTCCAGATATTCGATGTTTTTCTCGATGGATTCGAGATAGTAGTTATTCGCTACGCCCATGGTGGACTGGAAGTGATCGGACAACCTGGCGTACATCCCCTGAAACACACCGTCGAGCTTCTCTCTGGTAATTTCGTAGAAGCGCCGGGTCTGGCGCAGCATGTCGTGCACGTTGCGGTAGTTGCCGAAATTCGCTTCCTTGAATTCGAGATAGAGGAACAACAGCTTTTCCAGATAGGTGCGGTCGGCCATTTGCCCGACCAGATCGGCGGTTGCCACGAGTTGCCCGAGCAACTTCTGACGTTCGTCCGCAAAGATAATCTGTGCAAAGGGATAGCCGGGATCGGTGCTGCGGATCAAGGGCTCGAGCCGTTGCGCAAGGCCGTCCGGAAAGTTTTTTGCAGCAATATAATGCCGCATGAAATCGATGCCACGCCCGACATGGCAGGGCGTATGTTGCGCCCCTGTTCCGAACTCCTCACCCCGTGCCTGTGCATAGCCGATGTCGTGCATCAATGCGGCCATGATGACCAGCGTGATATCGCGATCGGTCATGCGGACGCCCGAAACGTGCACGCCATGCATCAGCCGCACAGCACACATCAGGACATGCAAGGTATGGGCCAGATTGTGATAGGGCGTCCGCACCGGCGCATAACCGGGATAATCGCCGCCGAACAGGGCGATCACATCGGCAAACACCGAGCGCACCACGGAAAGGTCGTAATCCGGATTGATGAGCAGGAGAATGGACTCCGCCTTGCCCTGCACATCAACGGCATCCTCGTTGGCAAACAGGCTGTTTATATCGTCCGCAGACGCCGAACCGCCACCATCCATGAGCCCCCCTTCCCGCGCCCTGTCGCGCGATTAGACGTTACACGTTGAACAGGAAATTCATCACGTCGCCGTCCTGCACCACGTAATCCTTGCCCTCGACCCGCATCTTGCCCTTTTCCTTCGCGCCCGCCTCGCCGCCGCAGGCGATGAAGTCGGCATAGGAAATAGTCTGCGCGCGGATGAAACCCTTTTCGAAATCGGTGTGAATCACGCCGGCCGCCTGCGGTGCGGTATCGCCCTTGTGGATGGTCCAGGCGCGCACTTCCTTCACGCCTGCGGTGAAGTAGGTCTGCAGGCCGAGCAGTTCGTAGCCGGTGCGGATCAGGCGGTTCAGGCCGGGTTCATCCAGCCCCAGGTCGGCGAGGAATTCCTTCTTGTCGGCGTCGTCCAGGTCGGCCAGTTCCTGCTCGATCTTGGCGCAGAGCGCGACGACCGGCGCCCCCTCCTTCGCGGCGTGTTCGCGCAAGCGGTCCAGGTGCGGATTGTTCTCGAACCCGTCTTCCAGCACGTTGCCGACATACATCGCCGGCTTGATCGTCAGCAGGCACAGCGGCTTGATCAATTGCTTGTCGTCGTCGGAGAGGCCGAAGGTGCGCGCGGGCTTGCCCTCGTTCAGGTGCGGCAGCAGCTTCTCCAGCACCGAGACCAGCTTCTGCGCGTCCTTGTCGCCGGACTTGGCTTTCTTGCCATCGCGCTGGATCGTGCGTTCCACGACCGCCATGTCGGCCAGCGCCAGTTCGGTGAGGATGACTTCGATGTCGGACAGCGGATCGACCTTGCCCGCCACATGCACGACGTTCTCGTCGTCGAAGCAGCGCACGACGTTGACGATGGCGTCGGTCTCGCGGATGTTCGCGAGAAACTGGTTGCCCAGGCCCTCGCCCTTGGATGCGCCCGCCACCAGGCCGGCGATGTCGACGAACTCGACAATGGCGTACTGCATGCGCTGCGGCTTGACTATCTTCGCCAGTTCTTCCATGCGGGGATCGGGCACCTCGACGATGCCGACGTTGGGCTCGATGGTGCAGAAGGGGTAGTTCTCCGCCGCGATGCCTGCCTTGGTGAGCGCATTGAACAGCGTGGATTTACCCACGTTAGGGAGACCGACGATACCGCATTTCAAACTCATGACTATCCTTATGTGTTGTGTTGCCGCTGCAAAAACGGCGCGAATTGTAACATCCGCCCGGTAAATTCACCCGAATGAACCCCAATCCGGCCTTCCTGAGAGGGCAATTCTGGTTGCCCCGCAAAATGAATTCGGGGACAATCTGCGGTCTTTCTCGCACCGTATTCACTATTTGCAAGGATGATGTGGGTATGACCGCTATCGCCAACATGAATCAACTCAACCCGGCTCTGGTGCAACCACCGATGAGCTGGTATTTCGATCCGAAGATGCTGGAGCTCGAACAGCGCGTGCTGTTCGAGCAAGGGCCGAAGTACGTCGGCCATGAACTGATGGTGCCCAACCTGGGCGATTACCACGTGCTCGACGGCGAGGCGCAGATGCTGGTGCGCAACGCGAACGGCGTGGAGCTCTTGTCGAACATCTGCCGCCACCGCCAGGCCACGATGCTGCAGGGACGCGGCAACGCGCAGCACATCACCTGCCCGCTGCACCGCTGGACCTATGAGACCGACGGCAAACTGCTCGGCGCGCCGCACTTCCCCGAGAACCCCTGCCTGCACCTGAACAAGACGCCGCTGCAGAACTGGAACGGCCTGCTGTTCGCCGGCCGCCGCGACATCGCGAAGGATCTCGCCAACATGGGTGTGATGAAGGACCTGGATTTCTCCGGCTACATGCTGGACCGCATCCAGGTGGACGAATACGCCTTCAACTGGAAGACCTTCATCGAGGTGTATCTGGAGGACTACCACGTCGTGCCGTTCCACCCCGGCCTCGGCAACTTCGTCGACTGCGACCAGCTGCAGTGGCAGTTCGGCGAGCAGTACAGCGTGCAGACCGTCGGCATCAGCAATGCGCTGCGCAAGGTCGGCAGCCCGGTGTACGGCAAATGGCAGGAACAGGTGCTGCGCTACTACGGCGACAAACTGCCGGAGTACGGTGCGATCTGGCTGACCTACTACCCCAACATCACGGTCGAATGGTATCCGGGCACGCTGGTCATCAGCACGCTGATCCCGCGCGGCCCCGAGGCCTGCACCAACGTGGTCGAGTTTTACTACCTCGAAGAGATCGCGCTGTTCGAACGCGAATACGTCGAGGCCGAACAGAAGGCCTACAACGAGACTGCGGCCGAGGACGACGTGATCTGTATGCGCATGCATCAGGGCCGCAAGGCGCTGTACCAGCAGGGCGTCGAGGAGCACGGCCCCTACCAGTCGCCGACCGAAGACGGCATGCTGCACTTCCATGAATACCTGCGGCGCAACCTCGCCCCGCACCTGAAATAAACCTGCCCTGAAGCAATCTCGCATGGGTTCGTTATGGATGCTGGCAGCCGGGCTTCTGTTCGCCTGCATGGGCGTGTTCGTCAAGCTGGGCGCCGCGCATTTCTCCCATGTCGAACTGGTGTTCTACCGCTCGTCCTTCGGCCTGCTACTGGTATATATGATCCTGCGCCGCCAGCAAGTGAGCATCGCGACCCGATACTGGCGGCCGCACCTGTGGCGCGGCATCTCCGGCACGATTGCGCTGGCGCTGTTCTTCTACTGCATCACCGCATTGCCGCTCGCGACCGCAATCACACTGAACTACACCGCGCCATTATTCCTGACGATACTGACGATGCTGGTGTTCAAGGACAAGTTTCATCTGCCGTTGACCATCGCGATCACGCTGGGTTTTTGCGGTGTCGTGCTGTTGCTGCACCCGACGCTGGAACGCGACCAGCTGACTACCGGCCTGCTCGGCCTGATCTCCGGCTTCCTCGCCGGCGTCGCCTACCTGAACGTGAAGCAGCTCGGCATGATGGGCGAACCGGCGACTCGGGTGGTGTTCCACTTCAGCCTGATCGCATCGATCTGCAGCGGCGCCTGGATGCTGCTGTTCGGGGAGGTGCATGCGGTCACGGCGCGAGGCTTCGCGATCCTGCTCGGGCTGGGCGCCACGGCCACACTCGCGCAACTCGCGATGACGCACGCCTACCGCGTCGGCAAGACGCTGGTTGTCGGCAGCATGGCCTACAGCACCATCGTGTTCGCCAGCCTGTTCGGCATGCTGCTGTGGGACGAGGTACTGACGGCCAGCAGCTGGTTCGGCATGGCATTCATCGTCGCCAGCGGTGTGCTAAGCTTGCGCCTGTCACCCAAGCATTAACCGAAAGAAGAAAATGATCACCATCGAACAGACCGACAACCTCGTCAACGCCGCCGTCATCGGCGAATTCACCCTCGCCGACTTCAAAACCTTCGAAGAGCAATCGCTGTACAAACTGAAATCCCCCGGCGCACTGAACCTGCTGTTCGACCTGCGCGGCATGGTCGACTACACCGTGGACGTCGCCTGGGAAGAGATCAAGTTCTTCAGCCGCGAACACAACCACGACTTCAGCAAGATCGCCGTGGTCACCAGCGACCAGTGGCTCACCTGGCAGGCTTGGGTGTCGCGCCTGTTCGTCGACGCCGACATCCGCGCGTTCGCCGACTATGACGAGGCGCAAGCCTGGGTTAAAGAGTAATCAATCAATCGACCGCCTCGCTGGTCGTTTAAAAACGTAGCGAGGACGACCATATGCAAGGCGCCCGGAGCGCAGAAACCGGAATGTACTTCAGTCTGCCGCTACGCGGCCCCGGATTTCGACAACGAAGTTGCGGTGCAGGCTCATGTGCGAAGCACGTGATGCCGGAGCCAACACCGCGCAACGCCGCAGATGGTCGCCGCAGTAGTTTTTCAACGACCTGTTACAGTCGTCCCATCTTCGGCAACTCACCCACCAGCGGCGCGACGTAATCGATCCATGCCTGCGTCACGTCATTACCCGCGGCATTAATGTATTCGTCCTTCATCTCGGTCGCCTCGCGCGCCACCGAAGACAGCGGCGTGATGAAGCATTCGCTGGAATACGGCTTGCTGGAGAGGCGGCGGATCGCGACCGAGCCCGGCTGGCCGGTGGTCACGGCATGGCTCACCGCGTGGCCGCCGACCATGCGCGCCTCTTTCGCATCGATATCCGAGACGATGGTCGGGAAGGAGCGCTGCAGGTAGCCGAAGGTGTCGGCGCGCACGCGCACCTTCTGTCCGGCGAACGCCTCCTTCACCAGCGCGGCCAGCGTATCGCCCAGCGCACCGGTGCCGGAGAGCTGGATGTTGCCGTGCGAATCCTTCTCGCCGCTGGTCGAGATCGGATTGCCGTCCTTGTCGGAGACGCCTTCGGATGCGGCGATCACGCAGCGGCCGTGCTTCGCCACCGCATCGCGCACGTCCTGCTTGAACCTCTCGACGTCGAATACGCGCTCCGGCAGGTAGATCAGGTGCGGGCCGTCGCCCTCGGCCTGGCGCGCCAATGCGGAGGCCGCAGTCAGGAAGCCCGCATGCCGCCCCATCACCACGTTGACCTTGATGCCTTCCAGCGCGCGGTTGTCGCGGTCGTCGCCCATGAACGCCAGCGCGACGAAGCGCGCCGCCGAGGCGAAGCCGGGGCAGTGATCGGTGACCTTCAGGTCGTTGTCGATGGTCTTGGGAATATGGACGGTGCAGAAATCGTAGTTCGCCTCTTTCGCCATCTCGGCGATGATGTGCGCGGTCTCGGCGGAGTCGTTGCCGCCGATATAGAAGAAGTAGCGCACGTCGTTCTTGCGGAACACCTCGAACACCTTTTCGCACTCGGCGCGGCCGGGCTTCAGGCGCACCGAACCCAATGCAGCAGCCGGCGTCGTGGCGACCAATTCGAGTTGATCGACGCTTTGCGTGGTCAGATCGATGAAGTCTTCCTTCATGATACCGGCGATGCCGTGGCGCGCGCCGAGGATGCCGGTGATGTTCGGCTGCTTGCGCGCCGCCAGCACCGCGCCGACCAGCGACTGGTTGATCACCGCGGTGGGGCCGCCGGATTGCCCGATGACCATCTTGCCAACCAGTTTGTTCTGCGTAGCCATAGCGTCGTCTCCTTGTAGTGGGGTCGGGGCATTCTAATCCTCTATGCGGCTTAGCGGCATCTTCCCGCATCGTTTATAATTGCGAATTCTTAATTTCATCCATCCTGAGGAAGTCGCATGAGTCTGTTAAACGTCCGCCCCGGCAACAAGCTGCCGCAAGAATGCAACGTCATCGTTGAGATCCCGAAACACGCCGACCCGGTCAAATACGAGGTCGACAAGGACGCCGGCGTGCTGGTGGTGGACCGTTTCATCGGCTCGCTGATGCGCTATCCGGCCAACTACGGCTTCATCCCCGAGACCATCGCCGACGATGGCGATCCGGTGGACGTGCTGGTCGTCACGCCCTTCCCCATCGTGCACGGCGCGATCATCCCCTGCCGCCCGGTCGGCGTGCTGCAGATGTCCGACGAAGGCGGCGGCGACGCGAAGATCATCGCGGTGCCCACCGACAAGCTGACCCCGCTGTACCGCGACGTAAAGTCCTACAAGGACCTGCCGGAGATCACGCTGGAGCAGATCAAGCACTTTTTCGAGCTGTACAAGGCGCTGGAACCGGGCAAGTGGGTCAAGATCCGGGGCTGGGAAGGCGTCGAAGCCGCCCACACCGAGATTATGAAGGGCGTCGAGAACTACAAGGCATCCACCAACAAGTAATCCGCACAGGAGGCGAACATGACCGCACGCATCATCGACGGTAAGGCTATCGCGCAGGAAGTCCGCGCAGAATGGAAAGTGCGCGCCGATGCGCTGAAGGCGCGCGGCATCACGCCGGGGCTGGCGGTCATCATCGTCGGAGAGGACCCGGCCTCCAAGGTCTACGTCGCGAACAAGGTGAGGGCCTGCGCCGAACTGGGCCTGCACTCCGAGCACATCGCGCTGCCCGCCGACACCAGCGAGGCGACCCTGCTGGCCAAGATCGCCGAACTGAACGCCGACCCGAAGATACACGGCCTGCTGGTGCAGCTGCCGGTGCCCAAGCATATCGACAGCGACAAGGTGCTGAACGCCATCAGTCCGGACAAGGACGTGGACGGCTTTCACCCGATGAACGTCGGCGCGCTGGCCACCGGCAATATGCGCTTCGCGCCCTGCACGCCTTACGGCTCGCTGATCCTGCTGCAAAAGAGCGGCGTCACCATCGAAGGCAAGCATGCGGTGGTGGTCGGCCGCAGCAACATCGTCGGCAAGCCGATGGCGCTGCTGCTGTTGCAGCACAACGCCACCGTGACGATCTGCACCTCCAAGACGGTCGACCTCGCGAAGCACACGCGCGATGCCGACATTCTGGTCGTCGCTACCGGCAGACCGAAGATGATCACCGGCGACATGATCAAGCCGGGCGCGGCGGTAATCGACGTAGGCATCAACCGCATGGCGGACGGCAAACTGTGCGGCGATGTGGACTTCGACTCGGCCAAGGAGGTGGCCGGCTGCATCACTCCGGTGCCGGGCGGCGTCGGCCCGATGACCATCACGATGCTGGTGGCGAATACCGTTCAGGCGGCGGAACGCGCGGCGGGGAAATAATCGCCCTGCCTCAACGAATCGGGCGGCCAATGGCCGCCCCCTTCGTATTCCCCAGCCCCGTATCGACGGGGCTTTTTCATTTCGTGAAAAAAATTTCAACTTTTCTGGAACTATTCCGGAAACCGCCGCTCTATGTCTGCATTGGCGCAAGCCAAAACACGTTTCTCCTCCCTGAGCGTGTAGTCTTGACTCCACAAAATGGTCAAGATGTTTCGCCCCCACTCTGCGGACTGGGGGCATTTTTTTGCCCGCGCATCCCCGTTCAGGAACCGATCAGCTCGATCTTGTAGCCGTCCGGGTCGGCCACGAAGGCAATGACCGTGGTCCCGCCCTTCATCGGCCCGGCCTCGCGCACCACCGTACCGCCGCGCCGCCTGATCTCGTCGCAAGCGGCATAGACGTCGCCGACTTCGATCGCGATATGGCCGAAGCCGGTTCCCAGGTCGTAGCTCCCGACGCCCCAGTTATGGGTCAGCTCGATCACCGCCTGGCTGCTCTCGTCGCCGTAGCCGACAAAGGCCAGCGTGAACTTGCCCTCCGGATAATCCTTGCGGCGCAGCAGTTTCATGCCCAGCACATTGGTATAGAAATCGATGGAACGATCCAGATCGCCGACCCGGATCATCGTGTGAAGTATGCGCATGGTTTGTTCTCCTGTATGTCAGCGGCACACGGTGTTGCCGAAGGGGTCGGTGCCGCAGCGGACTCGCCTGTCGTCCTGCTTGTTGCCGGATGCCTGGCCAGCAGACGGAACGCCCGAAACGACCTGCCGCCGGTCCGGCGGTGCCGAAATCACGACGCCCTCCTTGTCCATGCAGACGGTGTTGCCAAAGTCGTCCGTGCCGCAACGAACCGCCTCGGCTGATGCCTGTGTCGCCAGCGCGACAAAAAGCAGGACGGAGTTACGCATGATCGCTATACCATGTCTCAGTTTGCTTTCAATAGCGCATTGAACTCATCGCAAGGCACCGGCTTGCCGAACAGATACCCTTGATAAAGCAAGCAGCCGTTCGCTTCCAGAAAATCCCGCTGCTCCTGGGTTTCCACACCTTCCGCGATCACCCCCATACCCAAATTTTCGGCCATGCCGATGATGGTCTGGATGATGGTCGCATCGGAGTCCTTGCAGCCGATATGCTGCACGAACGACTGATCGATCTTGAGTTGGTTGAGCGGCAACTGGGTCAGGTAGGCCAGCGACGAATAGCCGGTGCCAAAATCATCCATCGAGAAACTGACGCCAAGCTGCCTGAGCGCCTGCATCTTGGCGATCGTGTCATCGACATCGTCGAGTACGATGCTCTCGGTCAGTTCGAGCTTGATGCGCATCGGATCGATGGCGGTGCGTTCGAGTATCTCGCTTACCTGTGCGACGAAATCAGGCTGGCGGAACTGCCGCCCGCTGACGTTGACGGCCAATTGCAATTCGCGGGTATGCGGCTCCGCTTCCCACGCCTTGAGCTGCAGGCAGGCGTTTTCCAGCACCCATTGCCCTATTGGAATAATGAGCCCGGTCTCTTCCGCCAGCGGAATGAACTGCAACGGCGAGATCAGCCCCCGCTCCGGGTGTATCCAGCGCAGCAGGACTTCCGCCCCCAGAATGCGTCCTTCGTGGTCAACCTGCATCTGGTAATAAAGATGGAATTGCTGTTTGCGCAATGCCTCGCGCAAACCGTCTTCGAGGTGAGCCCGGACTTCCAGTTCCTCCTGCATCGCCGGATCGAAGAAACGCAGCGTGTTGCGGCCGGATTTCTTCGCCTCGTACATCGCCGTATCGGCCTGCTTCAGCAGTTCATCCAGCTCCTGGCGGTAATTGATAAACAGCGTGATGCCCATACTCGACGAACTATGAAACTCGTTGCCCTCGAGCATGTAAGGACGGTTAAGCACTTCGAGCACCTTTTCGCCCACACCGCGGGCCTGCACCGCGGCCTGGGCCGGCTCATCGCTCAACCCCTCCAGCAGCAGCACAAACTCGTCGCCGCCGAAACGCGCTACGGTATCGCCCTCGCGCACGCAGGCCAGCAGGCGCTTCGCCGCCTCGATCAGCAGCAGGTCGCCGATGCCGTGTCCCTTGGTGTCGTTCAGCGTCTTGAAATTATCGAGATCGATGAACAACAGCGCGCCGCCGCTCTGGTTGCGCGCTCCGGTTGCGACAGCCTGCCGCAGACGATCCAGCAGCAGGCGGCGATTGGGCAACTGGCTGAGCGTGTCGTAATAGGCGAGATGATGAATCTCGTTCTCTGCTTTCTTGCGCTCGGTGAAGTCGACGAAAGTGCCGACGTAATTCGTAACCTTGCCATCCTTGCCGGTCACAGCGGTGATATTCAGCCACTCCGGATAAATCTCCCCGTTCTTGCGGCGGTTCCATATCTCGCCCTGCCAGCTGTTGTCGAGCCGCAGCAACTCCCACATGCGCCGGTAGAATTCGTCGTTCTGGCGGTCGGACTTGAGCATTGACGGCTTGTTGCCTATTGCCTCTTCGGCGCTGTAGCCGGTCAGGCGCGTGAACGCCTGGTTGATCCGGATGATCACGCCGTGCTCGTCGGTCACCATCATGCCCTCGTCGGTCTCGAAGGCGATCGCGGCGATGCGCAAAGCGGCCTCGCGTTCCTCCTGCACCGCCATCATGTCGTTGAAGGCATACGCCATCGCGGCAATGTCCTTGGGGCCGCCCGGTTTGGCGCGCACCTGCGACTCTCCCATCTGGGCTCGCGCCATGCTGTCCGACAGTCCCTCGAGCGGACGTGCCATGTTGCGCGACAGGAAGCGGATCAGCAGCAGGAAAACCAGCGCAAAGGAGAACGATGTGATCAGGTTGGTCGCAAAGATATCGGAGGTCAGCCGGTCCATCGCCTCCTTGTTCATCGCCACGGCGACCCGCCCGAGCAGTTCCGGCGCGGACGCCTCGGCGAACGGTGATTCGGCGAAGGGCTGCGAATAGACCGGGGCGGCGAACAGCCATGCATCGGCGCTTTCGACATCGAGCACGGCAGCGGCCTGCAAGCCGCCGGTCTGCTCAGGTCTGGACAGAAAACGTTTCGAATCGTTGTCTCCGCGGGACAGCAAGAGACGTCCGTCGGCATGAAATATCTTCACACCTATCACGCCCGGGAACGCCAGGGTAGCCTTCACTGCCTCTTCGGCGTTGTCGGCCGAATCGAACACCAGCGCCAGCGTGCTCTGGCGCGCCAGATTCTCGGTGATGCGCCGCCCCTGCTCGATCAGGTCATCGCGCACCCGTTTGTTGCCCTGCCATGAGCCAACGATGGAGGATAGCAGCGCCAGCAGCAGGATGCCGAGCGTGACCGTGATGCCCAGCTGGCGCTGGAAGGTGAGCTTGTGGAAAAACGCCGCGAACAGTCTATTCATGGTCGGCGCGCCTATTGTTCCGGGAACGTCATGTCGAATCCCTGCACGCGGCCGGCATCGGCCCCGATGTGCTTCGCGGTGCGCAAATTGACCACGATCCGCAGTTCGCGCAACGGCATCATGCCGGAGGCATCTCCCCCCGAAGCAAGCAAGCCCAGCGCTGAAACGGCAAGCCGGCGGCCCAACTCCGCATTATCTGGATACATCGCGAACAGCGCGCCGCGTTTGACATGGCCGAAACTGCTGGAGAACACCGTCAGGCTGCGCCCCCAGGAATCCTGCAATACCAGCGGCAGCACCGCGCTTTCTTCCACCGTGGTGGAGTCCTGCGGCAGCCATAACGCATCCCGGCGATGATCTGCGGAACCGAGGATGTCCTGATAAGCCCGCATCGCGCTGCGCAGGTCCTGCGCCTCGTAGGTTTCCAGTTCCATTCCATGGACGCGTGCGGCCTCTCTCGCCAGACGGATCATCCAGGCGTTCTGGCGCGGGTCATAGACGACGAACACACGCTTCACTCTCGGCATCATCTCTTTCAGCCGTGAGAACAGCAGCGCCGGATCGGGCGACAGGCTGTTCACCTGCATATTGCGCGCTTCGCTATCCTGTACCGCCAACACGCCGCCGACCACCACCTCGATATTGCGATCCAGTGCGGATGCCGCCTTCATCCCCTGCCTCCCCAACGCAATCGCGACCCTGATCCCCTGGCGGCCCAAAGCGTCGTTGAGTTCAGCCGGATTCGCATTGGGGCCGACGGCAAAATTCACCACTCGCCCCCTAGCCTTCTCTTCGATACCTCCGATGATCTGCGCGAATATGCTGCGATAGGGTTCGCCGATGTCCGGATAGATCACCGCGATACCGCCCGCGGCCGGGGGCTGCGCCCATGCCGATACAGCACACATCAGCAGCGCCAGCGACGCAACGGCCCGCGTAGCTCGGCTCACGGAAAGTATGAATCTGGAAAGCGTAATGAACTTGCTCTCGATCATTGTTATTCAGTGTCGTTCAAATCCTGCGCCGCGCAAGCGACATTTTCTCTCCGATCCGGCGGACCAGCCACCCCAAGCCCGGCCGGCCGACTACCAAATCACTTGCATGGAATGATAGCAGGCTTTACATTGCCCTTATATGCATCATGGATAAAAAAATCGGCAAAAATTTTGCCGATACAAATAACCGGCCAAGACCGGAACGCCGATTCCAATCGGCAAAAAATACAAAAAAGTAGCGAACTTCAATAGGAGGAGTTCTACCATGAGCGATCCGATCGCGCTCGTCCGCAGCCATGCAAAAACGGCTGCGGGAGAATTGACGTCCGTTCCGGCCAAAATGCCGGAGGTGGCCGATCTGCTAGTCGCCTATCTGGAACAGATAGGCGTCGAATACGTATTCGGCGTGCCCGGCGGCGCAATCGAACCGCTATACAACGCACTGGCCAGAAGCGAACACCGTGGCGGCATACGCCACATCCTCGCGCGACACGAAGCCGGAGCCGCCTTCATGGCCGACGGCTACGCCCGCGAAACCGGCAAGATCGGCGTGTGCTGCTCCACCTCGGGACCGGGCGCCACTAACCTGATCACCGGCATCGCCTGCGCCCACGACAACAACATTCCACTGCTGGCAATCAGCGGTCTTCCGGCACTGCCCACCTTCGGCAAGGGCGCGTTTCAGGAATCGTCCGGCATCGGCATCAACGTCTTCGCAATGTTCGACCACTGCACTCGCTACAACGCCATGGTGACCCATCCGGATCAGTTTGAACGCAAACTGGCCAATGCCCTGATGGCGGCGCACCAGGACCCCGGCGGCCCTGCGCATCTGGCAATTCCGCTGGACATTCTGCGCAGCCAGGCACCAAGTGCCATCCCCAGTTACAAATTAGCGACCCTGCTCGAACAAGACCCCATTCTGGTCGACGAACGCGCGGTGCAACAGTTATACAACGAACTGCGGCACTCGCCGCGTGTCGCATTCCTGATCGGCGCTTCTTGCGGCAACGCCATCGAAGCGATCATGGAGCTGGCCGAACTGACCGGCGCACTGTTCGTCACCACCCCGGATGCCAAGGGCTACATCAATCCCCGCCATCCAGCCTATTGCGGCGTATTCGGCTTCGGCGGCCATGCCAGCGCCAATGCCCTGCTTTCCGGCGCACCGGACATCGTACTGGCGTTCGGCACCGGCTTCGGCGAATTAGCCAGCAGCGGCTGGTGCGACTCCCTGCTCAACAACCGATTGGTGCATATCGACAACTCCGAAAAGAACCTGATGCGTTCGCCGATGGCCATGCTCCATGTGCGCGGCCATATCCGCACGGTATGCGAACGCCTGTCGATGCTGCTGAAAGCGGCAGGAGCCTCCGGCTTCGAAAAACAGCAAGGCGGAATCGTATTGCAATCGCCGGCAAGCTACGACTCCGACGCCACGCCGATCAAGCCTCAACGCCTGATGAAAACGCTGTCGGAACGCTGCCCGCCCAACACCCGCTTCCTCTCCGACATGGGCAACAGCATTGTATGGACGACGCATTACCTGCAGCCCCACAACCGGCGCCTGCGCCAGCGCCCAGCCCTGAAAGAGCAGGGACTGCGCTCGGGCACAGCCAGTTGGCTGCGCCTGATAATGGACTTTTGCCCCATGGGCTGGAGCCTGGGCGCGGCAGTGGGCACTGCACGCGGCAACCCGAACTGTCCGGTGGTCTGTATCGTCGGCGACGGCACGTACCTGATGAGCGGACAGGAAGTCACCGTGGCAGCGATGGAAAACCTTACCGTCGTCTTCATCGTGCTCAACGACGGCGCGCTAGGCATGGTCAAGCATGGGCAGCGCATCGCCAAGGCTGAAGCCATCGGCTACCAGTTGCCCCAGGTGGACTACTGCATGCTCGCCGCATCCATGGGCATCCCCGGCCACATCATCCGCTCGCCGCAGGAACTCGATGCCCTCGATTTCGATGCGATCCTGCAACGCAAGGGGCCCACCTTGCTAGATGTGCGTATCGACGGCGAGGAAGTTCCGCCTATCGGCATACGCATGAAAACATTGGGAGCGCTGAATGAACAATAAATCGATCATTGAATAAGGGAATAACCATGCACAGACTCGAAGGAAAAACGGCGCTGATCACCGGCGGGACCAGCGGAATAGGCCTGGCCACAGCCAGGCTGTTCCGCGCCGAGGGCGCGCGGCTGGCGATTACCGGGCGAGACCCGGAAAGACTGGCCGCCGCACAAGCGGAATTCGGCGACAACGCGCTGGTCATCCGAAGCGAAGCCGGCAGCCTTGCCGAAATAGACACCCTGATGTCGCAGGTGAAGGAACGCTTCGGCCGGCTGGATGTGCTGTTCCTCAATGCGGGCACTGCCAAACCTGCTCCTGCCGAGATGACGACCGAAGAACAATTCGATGAAGTCATCGTAACCAATCTGAAGGGCGTCTTCTTCACCATACAGAAGGCCTTGCCGCTGCTCGGAGGGAATGCATCCATCATCGTCACCACCTCGATCACCAACCAGTTGGGCTCGCCCCATTTCAGCGTTTATGGAGCGAGCAAGGCCGCCCTGCGCTCCTTGGTGCAATCCCTGGGCCTGGAGTTGATCGGTCGCGGAATTCGCGTCAACGCGATCAGTCCGGGACCTATCGACACGCCGATATTCGACCGTATCGGCTTCCCTCCCGAAGTCGCGCAAGGCATCAAAGGAGAAATCGAACGCAAGTCGCCGATCAAACGCTTCGGCACTCCCGAAGAAGTCGCGAAGGTCGCGCTTTTCCTCGCCTCAGACGACTCTGCTTATGTGATCGGCGAAGAGATCGTCGTCGACGGCGGCATGAGCCTGTTGTGAATACGAGGCTGACGACAATGAGTGCGACGACAGCGCCTGACGCCATCCGCAGCCGCATCTGGCTGGAGGAACCCGAGCCTGACAACCCGTTCGCGACCCGCGCCGCATTCTGCCGCGGATACGACGTCTACGGCGAGATGTTGGGGCAGGCGCGCTGGGTTGAAATGCTGTACCTGCTGTTCCACGAAGAATTGCCGACGCCGGCGCAAGCCGACCTGCTGGAGGCGCTGGCGGTCGCGCTGGCCAATCCCGGCCCGCGCGACGCCTCGGTGCATGCCGCGATGTGCGGCGGCGTGGGCGGATCGACCGCCGCATCCTCGCTGATGGCCGCATTGGCGGTTGGCGCTGGGCAACTGGCCGGTGGCCGCGAGGTGTTTCTCGCAATGGAAGGCTGGGCCGCATGCGGCAACGACCTCGACGCATGGCGTCGATACCTCGATGCTCCGGAAGCTGCTCCCGACAGCATCTGGCCGAAGCCGGAACACCCGCCCGGTTTCGATCCCCATGGCGTCGGCACGGCCACATCGGTGAAGCAGACGCTGGCCCGCCTGGCCGGCTACGGCGCCGGCCCGCACCTGCCCTGGCTGCGGCAAAACCTGGCCGAACTCGAAGCGGCGGCGGGTCATCCGCTCGCGCTGTCCGGCGTAGCCGCCGCCGCGTTTGCCGACTTGGGCTGCACGCCGGAACAGGGCGAGATGCTGCACCTGCTGTTGCGCCTGCCGGGTGCTGCGGCCCATGCGCTGGAACAGCGCTCGCTGGGCTACAAGAAGTTCCCGTTCGGCGCCGTGGAACTGGAAACGACCGGAGGGCAGGCATGAGCGGCCCCGATCTGTTGCTGCAAAACGTCGGCAGATTGAGAAGTCGGATGGGCGCCGCCTATCCCGGCAGCCATGCGATCTTTCGCGGCCACGACCTGCACGCCGACCTGAAGGACATGGACTGGGTGGAGCTTTACGTGTTCGGCATCACCGGCCGCCGCTACACAAAAGAACAATTGCGACTGATGCACTCCATCTGGACCTACACTAGCTACCCGGATGTGCGGATATGGAACAATCGTGTCGCAGCGCTGGCGGGCAGTTCTCGCAGCACAGGCAACTTGGGCATCGCGGCGGCGCTGGCGGTATCTGAAGCCTCGATCTATGGCGGCGGTTGCTATGCCCGCAGTATAAGTTTCCTGATCCGCACACAGCAGCGCCTGAATGGTGGAAGCACCTTGTTCGATTGTATCCGCGAGGAACTGGATACGTATCGCATCATCAAGGGTTATGGTCGTCCGCTGGTCAATGGCGACGAACGCAATCCCCACATACTGGCTTTAGCTCAAAGCCTGGGTCTGGATCAAGGCCCTCACCTGCAGCTCTCTTTTGCCATCGAAGAAGCATTACCCGCCTTTCAGCTCAACCTGAAAATGAACTATGCCGGCCTGGTTGCCGGCCTGATGGCGGATATCGGTTTTTCGCCGCAAGAGTTTTATCTGTTTATGTTCCCGGCCTTCCTGGCCGGCATGCCACAAGGATTCATCGAGGCAGCGGAACGCTCGGAAGGAACGTTATATCCGGTTCCTTGCAACGGCATCCGGTATGAAGGACAATCCCCGCGTGCTTGGTCGGGAACAAGCCGGAAACAAAAATAAAAACCGATCACAATTTCGAATCATTGACCGACGAACACAAACATCCGGGAGGCGACAATGCAAACCTTGAACCATCGCACACTCTACATCTTGCTGGCTTTGGCTTGGAGCGGCGGTGCCGCAGCGCAACTCACCGAAGAAGAAGAACTGGCGCTAGTTTATGGCGACAAATCCACGATCAGCCTCGCCACCGGCAGCCAGCAACCGATCGCCCGCGCACCTGCAGTCACCACTGCGATCACCGCCCAGGAAATCGAAGCGATGGGCGCGACCGATCTGGATCAGGCGCTGGCCGGCGTGCCGGGCCTGCATGTCTCCATGTCCAATGTCTCGATGAAGCCGATCTACAGCTTTCGGGGCATCCACACTCGACAAAACCCGCAAGTGCTGATGCTGGTCAACGGCATCCCGATCACCAACGTGTTCTTGGGCGACCGCACCCTGTTCTGGGGCGGCATGCCGCTGGAGAACGTCGCGCGCATCGAGATCATCCGCGGACCGGGTTCGGCGCTGTATGGCGCGGACGCGTTCTCCGGCGTGATCAACGTGATCACCAAAACTGCGGCCCACATCCGCGGCACCGAATACGGCTTGCGCGCCGGCTCGTTCAATACCAAGGATGTGTGGATACAACATGGCGGAAAACTGGGCGCACTGGATGCAGCCTTCTATCTGCGCGCCGGCAATACCGACGGCTCGAAAGGCATCGTCCAGCAGGATGCGGCCTTCTTCGCCCCAGCCGCCTCGCTGGCGCCCGGCCCGATCAACACCTCACGCAAAGCGTTCGATGCGCGCGCCGACCTGTCTCTCGACGCTTGGCGTTTCCGCGCAGCCTACCAGCAACGGGAACTGGGACTAGGCGCCGGGCTCGCCGGCGCCCTCGATCCCAATGCAAGAGTGCCCGAATCCCGGCTATATTTGGATATGAGCTATGAGCAGGCCAACTGGGCACCGAACTGGGATGTGTCCGGGGTAGTCGGCTACTTCGACATCAAGGAAAAGCCTGCCACCCCCTTCTTCACGTTGTTCCCCGCCGGAGCGCTACCGGGCTTCCCCTCCGGCATGCTCGCCAACCCCAGCCATTCCGAACGCCATACCCACGGCAGCGTTTCCGCTGTCTACAACGGTTTCGAGCAACATCGCCTGCGTGTTGGCGGCGGATTCCGGATCGAAGACTTATATGAAGTTCGCGAAACCAAGAACTACGATGCGACGTTCGCCCCCTTGCCCGGCGGCTTGGTGGATGCCACAGGCAATTCGGCGCTGGTCTTTCTGCTGCCGCACAAGCGCAACCTGGCCTATGCATTCGCACAGGACGAATGGAGCTTCGCCCGCGACTGGACGCTGACCGCCGGCGTGCGCCACGACCGCTATTCCGACTTCGGCGGCACTACCAACCCTCGTCTGGCGCTGGTGTGGGATGCAGCCTACAACGTGGTGGTCAAGGCCATGCACGGCACCGCATTCCGCGCCCCTTCGTTCTCCGAACAATACTCCATCAACAACCCGGTGACGATCGGTAGCCCGAACATCAAACCAGAGACCATTGCCACCGACGAACTGGCATTTTCCTGGCAGGCGACCGGCGATCTGCAGACCAACCTGAATTTCTTCCGTTACCACATGCGCAACATCATCCGTCCGGTCGGTGCGACGTACCAGAATTTCGGCGACCAGACCGGTCGCGGACTGGAACTGGAAGCGACCTGGGATGTAGCCCACAACCTGCGCCTGAACGGCAGCTATTCCCTGCAACACTCCATCGACAGCGCCACCGGCAAGGATGCCGGCATGGCTCCTCATCGCCGGCTGTTCGCCCGCGCCGACTGGCAAGCCGTCCCCTTCTGGCACCTGGGAACCACGGTCAACCACGTAGCCGGACGGATGCGCGAACCCAACGACACTCGCGCCCTGATTCCCGATTACACCACGGTGGATCTGACCCTGCGGCGCGAAAAATTCGCCGGTGGCTGGGATGCGCGCGCCATGGTGACCAACCTGTTCGACCACAAGGCCTGGGAGCCCACGTTCCAGTCCGCAGGCACGCCGTCTGATTTGCCGCTGCCCAGACGCGCTTTTTATATCGAGTTTCAGCACAAGCTTTAACGAAACCTCACTAAGTTTCGCGCTGCCTGTTCATGCTGATAATCAGCACGCCCGCCAGCACCAGCGCCGATCCGACGATCTGTAACAGCGAAACGTGCTCGCCCAAAAACACATACGCCATGTAGATCGTGCTGACCGGGCCGATGGAGCCGATCAGCGATGCGCTGCCGGAGCCGATGCGGCGGATCGCGAAAGACAGCAGGAACACCGGCAGCACCGTCGAGAATATCGCCATCGCGATGGACAGCTCGTACACGCGCAACGGCAGATCGAGCGCGCTCAAGGGGCGCATAACCACGAACTGCAACAGGCTGGTCGCGCTCGCCACCACCATCGCATAGGCGGTGAAGCGCATCGCGCCGATGCGCGCGATGGCATGCCCCGCTCCCACCAGATAGATCGAGTAGGACAAAGTGCTGGCGAACACCAGCGATGCGCCCAGCACGATGCCGCCCTCCTTCGCGCCCACGTCGTGCATGAACACCAGCGCGATCCCGGCGTAGCTCAGCGCCATCGCCGCAATGACCTTGCGCCCGATGGCACGCTTGTACAACAGCGCCGCGAGGATCACCGTCATCGTCGGATAGAGAAACAGGATCAAGCGCTCCAGCCCGGCGGAAATGTATTGCAAGCCGAGGAAATCGAGGAAGCTGGAACAGTAATAGCCGATCAAACCCAGCCCCAGCACCAGCAAACGGTCATGCGTGCTCAGCGGCTCGGCGTGCTGCCGCCGCACCCACAGCGCCACGCCAATAAAGAACGGCACCGAGAACACCATGCGCAGCGCCAGCAGCGTCACCGCATCCACGCTGTCGAGATACGCCAGCTTCACCAGGATCGCCTTGGCCGAAAAACCGACCGCCGCGAGCAGCGCGAAAACGACGCCGAGAAACACATCCCGATTCGCGAAGATACTGCGTGTATAACTTGCCATGATATTGAGACCCCGAGTGATGGACTAACGCGGGTCTCGGGCTCGAACAACTACGGAAGACCCGCAGTTGCCCGGTTAAAAATATTGACGTTAAAACTGGAGCGCGCTGCGGCAGTGGGCTGGCAGGGCTAGCCACAGTCGCTGGGCGATGATGGATTCGGCGGAGATGAGTTGCGTTTGCATGGGGAGGGAATATACGGAGGCGAATGTGTATCGTCAATTAAGTTGCATACTGCAATTTCAGCACGTCGCCCCGCCATCCACCACGACCACACTTCCAGTCGAATACGGGTTGCCGAACAAATACAGGTAAGCCTCGGCAATTTCTTTGGCGGTACCAAGACGATCCAGCGGTAAGCCGGGTGCCAATCTGCGGACATATTCAACCCGTCCAGGAATAGGCCGATCAGCATCAACAAAACCTGGACAAACCGTATTGATCCGGATAGGAGCCAACTCAATGGCAATCGCTTTCGCCAGCGCTTCGGTTGCGGCATTCATCGCACTGACAATCGAATAGCCGGGGTAGCTGCGCTGCGATGCAACCCCCGAAGTGAACACGATGGAGCCGTTCGAACGAATGTATCCCACCGCATGTTTTGCCAAACGATATTGCCCCCAGAATTTCGCATCGAAAGCAG
The DNA here is from genome assembly GCA_035654695.1 of Gallionella sp. Classification (GTDB taxonomy): domain Bacteria; phylum Pseudomonadota; class Gammaproteobacteria; order Burkholderiales; family Gallionellaceae; genus Gallionella. The sequence continues at coordinate 42,207 of DASRWG010000014.1, forward strand.
CAGTCACTGCGGCTAAATCATTCTCAAGAAATCGCCCTGACGGCAACTGCGGTTTAACGGTAATCGCCAAATGATCGAACGAACCGATGCGCTGAAAGAAGGCGATTACCGATTGCTCGTCCGATGCATCAACCTGCTCCACCTGCACGCGTCCGCCGAGTTCCTTGGCCGCAGCATGCAGTTTTTCCAGCGAACGCGAAGCGATCACCACTTCCGCTCCGACATTGAGCGCTTGCTGCGCCACCGCAAAGCCAATACCGGAACTTCCTCCGGCCAGAACGATTTTTTGATTGCTGAACATAGTGCTATCCGAAGAAAAGTTATCTGGAATACTTCGCCGTAATCTTCGCCGTCCCCAAACCCGTCGCGTGCAGCATAAAGCCGATCAACGCGGCGCTGGCATCTTCCGGCACTTCGAGTTTGTCCACTTTCAAGGCATGTACGGTGATGACATAGCGATGCGGCTTGTCGCCCGGCGGCGGGCATGCGCCGCCGAAGTTGCGCGTGCCGAAATCGTTGCGGCCTTGTTTTGTTCCCTCCGGCAAGGCAGCGCTCACCGCGGCGGATGCGGGCAAACCTGTCGCGGTTGCGGGAATGTCGTACGCCAGCCAGTGCCACCAGCCGCTACCCGTGGGCGCATCGGGATCGTACACGGTCACCGCAAAACTGCGCGTACCCGCCGGGGCATGTTTCCAATTCAGCGCGGGAGAAAGATTGCCGCCCGTGCAACCGAATGTATTGGCGACCTGCGCCGCATTCAGCACCTTGCCCTCTGCCACTTCGGGGCTGGACAACTCGAATGCCCAGGCGCTGCCTGCCAACAACATGGATGAAACGATGCCAACAAAAATCCGCTTCATGAATTTCTCCTTTGATCGATTGGGGGGACTGCATCGTAATGCAAGGCAACGATGCGAAACGCTCAACAAGATACGCGAATCGCTCAATCGTCCTGATCGGAAAGAACGGTAATTTGAAACCGGTTCATGCGGCACTCGCCACCCATCATCCCCGTGCCGGCCTGCGAGAGAAAATCGGAACATGCACCTCAACGACTATTCGCCACCTCGGCCGGATCGATCCCGAAGCGTTCGGCGAAGTTGCGGCGGAAGCTGGCAACGGAGCGGTAGCCGTGATCCTGCGCCACCGCCTTCAACGGCTTGCGCGTCACCTGCAATTGCATCAGGGCCGAATGCAGTCGCGCTTCCTGGATCAATGCGCGCAGCGAAGCGCCCTCTGCCGCCAGCCGCCTGCGCAAGGTTGCGCCGCTGATACAAAACGTCTCCTCGAAATTCGCGGAAGTCCATTCGTACGCGGGATCGGCGGACACCGCCAGCCGAATGCGCGCGGACAAGCTCGGATCGTGCGCCAGAAGAAACAGCCCATGCCCGGCGCGAAACAGCGCGAGCAGGATGCCGAGCAGACGGTAATTGCGCAGCGCCGTATCGGTCGTATCTCCATCTCCGATACAGGCCAGCAGCGCATCCATCACCTCGGGCAATTCGCCCACGCTCACCGCCTCGCCCTGCTTCTGCACCGCTCCGGCCAGCAAGCCGCGCGCCATGCTCACCGCCTCCCACGGAAACGGAATCGCCCACGCGCGATACGGCGCGACATCGTCGGGGATATTCTCGATATCGGCCTGCATGGCGAAATGCGTCATCAGAAATTGGCCCGCAGCGCATTCCCATGTCCTGCCCCCGGCATGAAATCGTTTCGTACCGGACAAGGGAATCATCAGCAACGGCACATCGCAAGCCACGGCATGCAGCCGGTAACGATGCAGCGCGACGGTGGCGCCGGCGGCGAGGCCGGACTGTTCGAGCGCAGCGGCGAGTTGCCGGACGGATTGAGCGGATCGTTCGTTCATGTACTGTTTCAGGATGCCGGAGATTCGCAAGCCCATTCCGCTCGGAATCAGGCCCATTCCGAGCGGAATCGACGTGCTCCCGCTGGAATCAGCTTATCCCGCCAACCCGACGTAGACGTTCTGCACGTCGTCGTCCGAGTCCATCGCTTCGAGGAAGGCTTCGACTTCTTCGCGCTCGGTGTCGTTGGCCAGCGTGACGGGATTCTTCGGGCGGTAGCCCAGTTGGGCGGAGACGACGGTGAAGCCCTGCGCGGGCAGCGCTTTGCACACGGCGTCGAGATCGGTGGTGTCGGTGATGAACAGGGTTGCGCCTTCTTCGGAGGGTTCGAAATCTTGCGCGCCCGCTTCGATGGCGGCGACTTCGGGGTCGGAGTCTTTCGAGTTCGGCGTCGCTTCGATCATGCCGACGTAGCTGAAATCCCACGAGACGGAGCCTTCTGCGCCGAGTTGGCCTTTGCGGAACAGCACGCGCATGCTGGACATGGTGCGATTGATGTTGTCGGACAGGCATTCGACGATGACGGGCACGCGGTGCGGCGCGAAGCCTTCGTAGACGAGGCGTTCCAGTTGCGCGCCGCCGTCGAGCAGGCCCGCGCCCTTCTTGATCGCACGTTCCAGGGTTTCCTTGGGCATCGACGCCTTCTTGGCCTGTTCGACCACCAGGCGCAACCGCGAATTCAGGTCCGGGTCCGCACCGCCTTTGGCGGCGACCATGATTTCCTTGGACAGCTTGCCGAAGATCTTGCCCTTGGCGTTCGCCGCGATTTCCTTATGTCTGGCTTTCCACTGTGCGCCCATGTCGGTTCTCTATAGCTTGAATGAAGAAGACGCGCATCTTGCCTCAACTGCCGCCGCGCTTCAATCTCGAACTCGGATCAGAACGACCAGGTCAGTTGCACGCTGGCGCGGTCGCCCAGGTTGGCGGCGATGGTTTGCGCGTTGTTGCGCGCAGGGCCCGCGGCGATCGCGGCGGGGGTGGAGACTTTCATGCTGCGCCATTCGTAATTGAAGATGACGTGGGTAGCCGGGTTGAAGAAGTACTGCAGGCCCAGCGTCGTCGTCGCAAACTCGCGTTCGTTGGCGGCGGTCTGTTTCATGAAATCGAGATAGTCGTAGCGCAGGTCGACTTCCCATTGCGGCAGGAAGTGCCAGCCGCCTTCCAGATACCAGCCGCCGGCCTTTTCGTTCACGCCCACGACGAACGGTTGTCCGACGAAGGGCGGCGTCTGGCCGCCGACCATCATGCCGGCGGCGCGCAGGTATTCGGCGGAGGCGCGGTAGTCGCCCTGCAGGTATTTGAGTCCGACGCCTTCGCGCACCATTGCGTATTGCTGCGTGCCGAACAAGCGAGAACCGTCCTGCCGCCAGACGTATGCGCTGAAATCTTCCCGGTTGGGGCCGCGACTCTTGGCTCCTTGGCTAGCGAACAGATAAGAAGCCTGGAAGCGCAGCGTCAAATCCTTGCGCCCGTCGCTGTCCCACATCCGGTCTATCGAATCGCCGTTGGACAACATCGCGGCATAGGAGTATTCCCACTGGCCGCGATTGAACGTGTCGTAGACCTGCACGCCCCAATCGCGATAGCCGGAGAAGCCGCTGGTCAGGTTGGCGGCCGAAGCGCCGGCCGGATCCACCGCGCCGGCGGACTGCACCGGCAGCCCGACCAGCAGGTACAGCACCGCATTGGAGTTGTACACATAGGGCGCGGAGGTGTTGACGGCCATCAGAGCCTCCTCGCTGGTCGGCAGCTTGAACAGGCCGGCGCGCACGCGTGCGCCCGGGATGAAACTGAAGGTCAGCGACGCATCGGTCAGCACCACGTCGCTGTAATAGGTCGTGCCGTTCTGCCCGGCATCGAGCGCGACGAGATAATTGATCTCGTCCGTGAGCCTGCCGCGCGCGCCCAGGCCGGCGCGCAGGATCTGGAACTGCTGCGGGCTCTCCAGGTTGGGCCAGTTGAGGTTCAGCGCCGAATATTTGCCGTTGTGCACCGCGGCCGCGCCCTGCAGGGTGGTCACCGGCTGCGCGTCGATGCGTGTATAGGTCGGCTGGATGAAACCGAAATACCTGAACGCAGGCGCATCCGGCGCTTCGCCACCCTGCAATTGCACCCAGTTGGTCGCCTGCGCGGAAGCCGAGGCCAGCAAAATCAACAACGCGACGGCGATCTTCATGTCAGGCCTCCACGTTCCAGCAGTTTGACGAATTCGGCTGCCGGCACCGGCCGGCTGTACAGATAGCCCTGCACTTCGTCGCAGCCGTAGTTGCGCAGGAAGGCAAGTTGCTCATCCTTCTCGACGCCCTCGGCAATGACCTTGAGCTGCATGGTATGTCCGAGCTGGATGATCGCGCGGACGATGGCGGCCGAATCGACATCTTCGGTCAGGTCGCGCACAAATGACTGGTCGATCTTGAGTTTGTCGACGGCCAGCCGCTTCAGGTAGGACAGGCTGGAGTAGCCCGTGCCGAAGTCGTCGATGGACAGCTTTACACCCATGTCTTTCAGGCTGTGCAGCGTCCGGATCGCGATATCGATGTCCTGCAGCAGGATGGACTCGGTGAGTTCCAGTTCCAGCAACTCGGCGGGCAAGCCGGACTGGCGCAGCACCTGGGTCACGGTATCGACCAGTGTGCCGCGCTTGAATTGCAGCGCGGACAGGTTGACCGCCATCACCAGCGGACGTCCCTGCTCGCGCCATGCCTGTGCCTGGCGGCAGGCCTCCTGCAGCACCCATTCGCCTATCGGGATGATGAGGCCGCTGCGTTCCGCCAGCGGGATGAAACGGCCCGGCGGGATCAGCCCCAGTTCCGGATGCTGCCAGCGCACCAGCGCCTCGACGCCGACGATGCGCTCGCCGGCGATGTCGATCTGCGGCTGGTAGTGCAGCAGGAATTCCTGATTCTTGAGCGCGCTGCGCAACTGGCCCTGCAAATGCAGTTGTTCCTGCGCATCGAGGTTCATCTTCTCCGAGAAGTAGCGGTAGGTGTTACGGCCGCTGTCCTTGGCCTGGTACAGCGCGGTGTCCGCGTTCCTGAGCAGCGTGTCGTACTGGCGGCTGTCGAGCGGATACAGGCTGATGCCGACGCTGAACGTCGTGTTGATCGCATAGTTGTCGATCTCGAACGGTTCGCTGAACGTTTCGACGATATGCTGGGCGATGCCGCCGATCACGCCGAGATCGTTCAGATGTGGCAGCAGCACGATGAACTCGTCGCCGCCCTGGCGGCTGATGGTGTCGCTGTCGCGCAGGCAGCCGCGCAGACGCTCGACGACCTTGACCAGCAGCTGGTCGCCGAAGTTGTGTCCCAGCGTGTCGTTGACCTGCTTGAAGTTGTCCAGATCGAGGAACAGCACGGCCACGCCGGAATGATCGCGGTCGGCCTGCGCGACGGCCTGTTCGAAACGGTCGCGCAACAGCACCCGGTTGGGCAGGCCGGTCAGCATGTCGTGGTGCGCCAGGAATTCCAGCTTCCGCTCCGCGGCCTCGTGTTCGGCACGGGTGCGCAGCGTCTCGATGCCGTAGGCCAGGTCGTTGGCCATCTCTTCCAGCAGCTTCACTTCCTCGCGCCCGAAGGCCTCGGTTTCGGAGGAATAGATTGTCAATGCGCCGAGCACGCGCTTCTTGCCGGTCAACGGCAGCGCGATGCTGGAATGGAAACCTTGCGCCTGCGCCGCGGCGCGCCACAACGCGGTGCGGGGATTGGTCTCGAAGTTCTGGTTGATGTCGGTCAGTCCGGTGCGGATCGCTGTACCGGTCGGCCCGCGACCGGACTCGACATCGGCCCATGAAAACTGCTGGCTCGTCAGGTAGCTGAGTTCGTCGCCATATTCCGCGACCGGACGCACGGATTTTCCCTCGTCGTATTCGGCGAAGCCCACCCAGGCCATGCGATAGCCGCCGCTCTCCACCACCAGACGGCAGATGTCGGCCAGCAGCTTGTTCTCTTCCACCGCATGCACCAGCGTGGTATTGCAATCGCTCAACAACTTGAGCGCGCGGTTCAGCCGCTGCTGGGCATGCTCGGCGAGTTTGCGTTCGGTGATGTCCTGCGCCGCGCCGATCAATCTCACGGTGGCGCCGGCCGCATCCTTTTCGATCTTGAAACTCACCGCTATCCAGCGCTCAGATCCGTCCGGGCACAGGATGCGCGCCTCCGTCTGCGCCATGAAATCCGGATCGTGCGCATGCAATGCCTGGCGGATCAGATCACCCACCAGATGCGCGTCTTCCGGATGCACCCAGCGCCGGGAGAAATCTCCCGCAGGCAGGCGGTAGCCGCCCATCTGCTCGACGGTCGCATGATGCAATGTGAAGTACTGGTCGTTGAATACGAATTCGCCGCTGCCCGCCTCGTATTCCCAATAACCGAGACGGGCGATCCGCAACGCTTCGGAAAGGGAGGCTTCGCTTGCGCGCAACGCGGCTTCGTTGCGCAGGCGCACGTCCAGCATCTCGTTGAATTCCTGCGCCACCTCGCGGATCTCGGGCGGCCCGGCCAGTTCGGCCCGAGCCTCCTGCCGTCCTTTCCGGACCTCCCGGGCGACCGATGCCAACGCGCCGACAGGACGGGCTATCCGGCGTGCGATCATCCAGGCCACGCCCAGGATGAACAGCAGGCTGATCAAGCCCAGCACCGCATTGCGCAGCAACGCTTCGCGCAACTCGCCATAGGTGGTCTTCGTCGGGATGCCGACGTAGGCATACCAGCCGGCCCCCTGAATGGGAGTGATGGAATAGAACCGGCTTATCCCGTCCGCGCCCGTTGATTCGATCTCCCCGTCCTTGATCTCCAGTATCCGGCGCACATGTGCATTGCCGCTCTGATCCTTGCCTACCCATTTCTCGGTATCGATGTTGCGCCAGACGATCACGCCTTTCGCCGTCACCACACCGACCACCGTGTCCGGTTGCAGCGGCGCATTGCTCAGGTTGGGTTCGTACAGGGCAAGGTCCAGCGGCAAACCGAGATAACCGGTCTTGCGGCCCTGGTCGTCGCGGATCGGATAGGTCAGCACCGTCACCCAGCGTCCGGTGATCGGGCCATAGAACGGGTCGCTGACGACCAGCCCGTCCTCGACCATCGTGCGCGGAAACCACGGCGACTTGGCGATGGACACCGGCTTGCCGCCCGGCTGAGGCACCGCCGAACAAACGGCGGTGCCCTGCAGGTCGATCACCGTCATGTTGGCCGATCTGGGGAACAACTGGCGGAAATCCCACAGCACCTGATCGCATTTGCGGCCATCCACCTTGCGGATGACCGGCCGCTTGGACATCTGTACCAGCAAGTCGTGATTGTTCTTCAGCACCCGGTCGACATCGGACGCCGCGATCACCGCCAGCGTGCGCGCCATCGCCTTGGCCTCCTCGACCTGATGACGCGCGTCGTCGAATACGGTGTAGGCGAAGATCGCAATCATCGGCAATGCAAAGGCCGCCACCAAGGCCAGCAACTGCGCGCGTATCGTGAGGAACGACTTCATTCGGGAAATCCGGTTAATCGGGAGATTGCTCGTCGCCTTTCGGCATATCCATCGGGTGAGCACTGGCATCATAGCGCAATTAGCCTTGCGGGTTTATCAGGCGAACGCCTTATTGGAAGAGGACGGCAGCATATCGGGGCATCCCGGTGGACTGCACATTCACGCGGGAAGGCCGTCGCAGGCTCAGGTATTGCCCATCCCGTTCGCGGCGTCTTCCACCACTTGCAGGAAGGAATCGCCGTACTTCGCCAGCTTGGCCTGGCCGACGCCGCCGATCTGCGCCATTTCGTCCAGGGTCTGGGGTTTGCGGTTGTGGATTTCCAGCAAGGTGCTGTCGTGGAAGATCACGTAGGGCGGCACCCCCTGTTCGCGCGCGAGCTCCATGCGTTTGGCCTTGAGCGCCAGCCACAGCGGATCGTCGCCCGCCCCGGCAAACGTTTCGCGCGACTTGCGCTCGCCGCGCAGGGACTTGCGCTTCACCGGATCGGCGTCTCGGCGCAGCCAGACTTCCCGCTCGCCGCGCAACACCGGGCGCGCGGCCTCGGCCAGTTTCAATCCGCCATAGGCTTCCATATCGACGTTGATGTATCCGGCGGCGACCAACTGGCGATAGACGCTGCTCCATTGCTGCTGGGAAAGTTCGTTGCCGATGCCGAAGGTGGAAAGTTGCTGGTGGTTGAACTGCTCGACCTTGGGTGTGGCCTTGCCCAGCAGCACGTCGATCAGATGCGCGACGCCGAAGCGTTGCCCCGTGCGGTACACGCAGGACAGCGCCATCTGCGCCGCCTTCGTCGCATCCCAGGTATCGACCGGTTCGAGGCAGTTGTCGCACTGGCCGCAATCGCCGGGATGTTCTTCGCCGAAATAGCGCAATATGGTCTGGTGGCGGCAGTCGGTGGCTTCGCAGAAGCCCAGCAGCGCATCGAGCTTCTGCAACTCCACGCGCTTGCGCTCCTCCGGCGCATCGCCCGACAACAGCATCTGGCGCATGGACACGACATCGCCCAGCCCGTAAGCCATCCACGCATTCGCGGGCAGGCCGTCGCGCCCGGCGCGACCGGTCTCCTGATAGTAGCCTTCCATGCTCTTCGGCAGATCGAGGTGGGCGACGAAGCGCACGTTGGGCTTGTCTATGCCCATGCCGAACGCGACGGTGGCGACCATGATCACGCCCTCCTCGCGCAGGAAACGGCGCTGGTTGGCATTGCGCGTGGAAGCATCCAGCCCGGCGTGATAGGGCAAGGCATCCCAGCCCTGTTCCTTTAGCCACGCGGCGGTCTCCTCGACCTTCTTGCGCGACAGGCAATACACGATGCCCGCATCACTCGGATGTTCGGTTTCGAGAAAGGCCTGCAACTGCTGGCGCGCGTTGTTCTTGAGTGCTACGCGATAGCGGATGTTGGGGCGGTCGAAGCTGGAGACGAATTGCTGCGCCTGCTCCAGCGCGAGGCGCTCGACGATCTCGCGCCGCGTCGGCGCATCGGCGGTCGCGGTCAGCGCGATGCGCGGCACCGAAGGAAAGCGTTCGTGCAACACCGTCAGCGCGCGGTATTCGGGGCGGAAGTCATGGCCCCATTGCGATACGCAATGCGCCTCGTCGATGGCGAACAGCCCTATGCCGCCCTCCTCGTCCAGCCGCGCCAGCAACTCCAGGAAACCTTCCGTCATCAGCCGCTCGGGCGCGACATACAGCAGCTTCAGTTCGCCGCGATTGATCTGCCGGTACACCTCGCGCGCCGCATCGGCATCGAGACTGGAATTGAGGAAAGCGGCAGACACGCCGAGTTGCTTCAGCGCATCGACCTGGTCCTGCATCAGCGCGATCAGCGGCGACACGACGATGCCGACACCGGGGCGAAGCAGCGCGGGAATCTGGTAGCACAAGGACTTGCCGCCGCCGGTGGGCATCAGCACCAGCGCGTCGCCGCCCGCTACGACATGCTCGACGATAGCCTGCTGCGCACCGCGAAACGATGCGTAGCCGAATACGTCGTGCAGGACTTGTTGCGGTGTTGTCATTTCAGCCCAGCCTTCTCAAGCTCGATATTGATCCACGAATAGCCGATACGCTCCTGTTCGAGGCGCAAGGCCAACGCGATGCGGTAATGACGCAAGTCCTCGTAAAGCGGCCGCAACTCATTGCGCGTAACCGGCTTCCTGCTGGCTGCGCACTGCAAGAACAAAAACGGTATCGATTTCGACAACGTAACGATACAAGGCCACATAGCCGTGCGAGCTACGCCCGATCACCAGTTCTCGCTTGTCGTTATTGGCGGGACGACCTATCAGGGGGTTGTACTCCAGCACGTTGAGGGCCGCGATGATTTCCCGAATGCGCAACGCCGGATTTTCAACCTGATATTGGGCAAGGTGATCGAGAATGCGCTCGAAATCATCCCCCACTTCCGCAGCCAATTCGATGCGCGACATTCTCAGCGTGCCAGTTTGCGAGCCTGCGGACGCTTTACCGCCTTACCGGCGAGACGCTCTTCCAGATAACCGCGCATCTCCTCCCACGGTATCGTTTCCCCAGAGGATGCAATACGCGCGTAACGATCCTCGGCAACCGCATCGAAATCGGCACGCAACTCATCCTGCCTGGCCTTTTCGGCAATGGCTTCGAGAATGAAGCCGTGCGTGCTTGTGCCGGCGCGTTTCGCCGCTGCGGCAACGCGGGCTTTCAGGTCTTCCGGCAGACGTATGGTCGTCGTGGGCATCGTAGTCTCCAAAGGGAAAGGGTACGCGCAAACTGTAGCACACCAGCGCTACAGCACACCATATTTCCGTGCGAGATTACTGACTAACTAGGATGAGTTTCCTGAATCGGCGAGACATGCCCCTACACCGAATGAAGTGATTTTAGCGAGTTATCCACGAATGCCGCGCGACTAACGCTTGGCTTGGGGTATCGGCGCTACCGACGACACCGGCGGATTGCCGATGAACTGGAAGAACACTTCGTCGCGCTTGATCATGCCGAGCTCGCTGCGTGCGCGCTCTTCAATGGCTTCGGTGCCCTGCTTGAGGTCGCGCACTTCGGCATCCAGCAGCGCATTGCGCGCCTGCGTCTGCTGGTTGATCTGCTGCTGTTCCTCAACCTGGCGGTTGAGGTCCCACACCTTCAACCAGCTGCCCTTGCCCAGCCACAGCGGGTACTGCAACAGCAGCAGCAGGACAGCCAGTATCAGTGTGACTGCGCGCACATCAGCCCAGCTGGTAGTAGGCCTCGCGTCCCGGGTAGGATGCGCAATCGCCCAGATCTTCTTCGATGCGCAGCAGCTGGTTGTACTTCGCCATACGGTCGGAACGCGACAGCGAACCGGTCTTGATCTGCATCACGTTGGTGCCCACGGCCAGGTCGGCGATGGTGGAGTCTTCGGTCTCGCCCGAGCGGTGCGACATCACGGCGGTGTAGCCGGCGCGCTTGGCCATCTCTATTGCGGCGAAGGTCTCGGTCAGCGTGCCGATCTGGTTCACCTTGATCAGGATGGAGTTGGCGATGCCCTGCTTGATGCCTTCCTTGAGGATCTTGGTGTTGGTGACGAACACGTCGTCGCCGACCAGCTGGATGGTCTTGCCGAGGCGGTCGGTCAGCGCCTTCCAGCCGGCCCAGTCGTGCTCGCTCATGCCGTCTTCCAGCGTGACGATGGGATACTTGTCCACCCAGGCAGCGTACAGGTCGATCATCTGGGCAGAGGTCAGTGTGAGATTGTCCGCCTTCAGGTGGTACATGCCGTCCTTGTAGAATTCGGAGGCCGCGGCGTCGATGCCGATCGCGACATCTGCGCCCGGCACGTAACCGGCGGCCTCGATGGCCTCGACGATGACCTTCAGCGCGCCCTCGTTGGAGCCCAGTGCCGGAGCGAAACCGCCCTCGTCGCCGACGGTGGTCGTCAGGCCGCGGTCATGCAGTATCTTCTTCAGCGCGTGAAACACCTCGGCGCCACAGCGCAGCGCCTCGCGGAAGCTGGATGCGCCCACGGGGATGATCATGAATTCCTGAATGTCCGCGCCGCCCTCGGCATGCGCACCGCCGTTGATGATATTCATCATCGGCACCGGCATTTCCATGCGCGCCGCGCCACCGAAGTAGCGATACAGCGGCAGGCCGGATTCTTCCGCTGCGGCCTTCGCGACGGCGATGGATACCGCCAGGATCGCATTCGCGCCCAGACGCGACTTGTTCGGCGTGCCGTCCAGGTCGATCATGGTCTGGTCGATGAAAGCTTGCTCGGAAGCGTCCAGGCCGATGATCGCTTCGGCGATCTCGGTGTTCACGAATTCGACCGCCTTCAGCACGCCCTTGCCCAGGTAACGCGACTTGTCGCCGTCGCGCAGTTCCACGGCTTCCTTGGTGCCGGTGGAGGCGCCGGACGGCACGGCCGCGCGGCCCATCACGCCGGATTCCAGCAACACGTCCGCTTCTACGGTCGGATTGCCGCGCGAATCCAGAATCTCACGTGCGATCACATCAACAATTGCGCTCATATTATTTTTTCCTTGTCTGCTCTATATCTAACTAAACGTTTCTCAAATCGATTGTTTCTTCGATCAAACCTTGCTGTTTGACGGTCGCATCGATGACCATCAGCGTCTTCAGCAACGCCTTCAGATGCCCCAGCGGGAAGGCATTCGGTCCGTCCGACAGCGCCTTGGACGGATTCGGGTGCGTCTCCATGAACAGGCCGGACACACCCGCCGCAACCGCCGCACGCGCCAGCACCGGCACGAACTCGCGCTGACCGCCGGAAGCCGTACCCTGCCCGCCAGGCAACTGCACCGAATGCGTCGCATCGAACACCACCGGGCAGCCGGTATTGCGCATCACCGCCAGCGAGCGCATATCCGACACCAGATTATTGTAGCCAAACGACGCACCGCGCTCGCATACCATGATGTTGTCCGACCCGCTGGCATCGCGCGCCTTCTCCACCACGTTCTGCATGTCCCACGGCGACAGAAACTGGCCCTTCTTGATGTTCACCGGCTTCCCGCATTTCGCCACCGCGTGGATGAAATCGGTCTGGCGACACAGGAACGCCGGTGTCTGCAACACATCCACCACCGCCGCGACCGGCGCGATTTCTTCGATGCTGTGCACGTCGGTCAGCACCGGCAGGCCGAGCTGCGACTTCACTTCGCCGAGGATTTTCAGCCCGGCATCGAGGCCGAATCCGCGGAACGACTTGCCGGAGCTGCGGTTGGCTTTGTCGTAAGAGGACTTGTAGATGAAGTTGATGCCCAGCTCGTTGCAGATTTCTTTCAACGCACCGGCGGTGTCTATCGCCATCTGCTCCGACTCGATCACGCATGGGCCCGCGATCAGGAATAAGGGCTGATCCAGCCCGACTTCGAAATCGCAGAGTTTCATGCGGATTCCTTGTGCGCGAGCGCCGCTTCGACGAAGGCCTTGAACAGCGGATGACCGTCGCGCGGCGTGGAGGTGAACTCGGGGTGGAACTGCACGCCGACAAACCACGGATGAATGGACTGCGGCAGCTCCATCATCTCCGGCAGATCCTCGGAAGGCGTGCGCGCGGAAATCACCAGCCCGGCCTGCTCCAGCGCGGGGACGTAATGATTGTTCACCTCGTAGCGGTGGCGATGACGCTCGTTCACTTCGTCGCCGTAGATGCGCTGCGCCAGCGTACCGGATTTGATCGGGCAGCGCTGCGAGCCCAGGCGCATCGTGCCGCCCAGGTCGGAATCGGCGCTGCGCGTGGCGACCTTGCCGTCGCGGTCCAGCCACTCGGTGATCAATGCGACGACCGGGTGTTCGGATTCCAGATTGAATTCGGTGCTGTTCGCGTCCGTCATGCCGGCGACATGGCGCGCATATTCGATCACCGCGAGCTGCATGCCGAGGCAGATGCCGAGATAAGGAATCTTGTTCTCGCGCGCATAGCGGATCGCGGCGATCTTGCCCTCGGTGCCGCGCTTGCCGAAACCGCCCGGAACGAGGATCGCGTCGAAATGCGTCAAGCCCTGGATGCCGGAGGCCTCGATGTCTTCCGAATCGATGTATTCGATGTTGACCTTGGTCGAGGTGTGGATGCCGGCATGGCGCAGCGCCTCGATCAGCGACTTGTAGGACTCGGTCAGGTCGACGTACTTGCCGACCATGCCGATGGTGATCTGGTGCTGTGGATTTTCCTGCGCGACGATGAGCTTCTTCCATACCGACAGGTCTGCCGGCGGCGCATTCAATGCCAGCTCTTCACAGACGATGCGATCCAGCCCCTGCTCGTTCAGGATTTGCGGGATCTTGTAGATGCTGTCCACGTCCCACATCGAGATGACGCCCTCTTCGCGCACGTTGGCGAACAGCGAGATCTTGGCGCGCTCGTCGTCCGGGATGCGGCGGTCCGCGCGGCACAGCAGCGCGGTCGGGAAGATACCGATCTCGCGCAGCTTCTGCACGCTGTGCTGGGTCGGCTTGGTCTTCAACTCGCCCGCGGTGGCGATGTAGGGAACCAGCGTCAGATGCACATAGGCGACCTGGTGACGCCCCATGCGCAAGCCCATCTGGCGCGCGGCCTCGAGGAACGGCAGCGATTCGATGTCGCCCACGGTGCCGCCGATCTCGACGATGGCCACGTCGGCCTTGCCATCGTGCGACGCGGCCGCGCCGCGCTCGACGAAGGCCTGGATCTCATTGGTGATGTGCGGGATCACCTGCACCGTCTTACCCAAATATTCGCCGCGACGCTCCTTGCGGATCACGCTCTCGTATATCTGGCCGGTGGTGAAGTTGTTTGCCTTGCGCATCTTGGCACTAATAAAGCGCTCGTAATGCCCGAGGTCAAGGTCGGTCTCCGCACCGTCTTCGGTGACGAACACCTCGCCGTGCTGGAACGGGCTCATCGTACCCGGATCGACGTTGATATAGGGATCGAGCTTCAGCATCGTCACCTTGAGCCCGCGCGACTCGAGGATGGCCGCAAGTGAAGCGGCGGCGATACCCTTCCCGAGGGAAGAGACGACGCCGCCGGTAATAAAGATGTACTTAGTCATGGGGCGCGATTGTACTGCAAAACCTGCGCCCCTCAAAACCGAGTCATTGCCCGGCGGCCTCCGGGGCATCTCTCTCCCCACCACCGACACGACACGAATTCTTACGCAAATCTTACGTAAATGCCGTCATTTAACCTTATTTTGCGAATATTTAACGCAGATTATTGACACCACGAACCAAAAAAACCTACATTAGCCGGAGCACGATTTTTGACCTTGTCTACGATCGCGACAGCCAAAACGATAACCAATCTGTTCAGGAGAGTGAGCATGTCCAACATCCAGTCCGTATTGAATGAAACCCGCGTATTTCCGCCATCCGAAGCCTTCGTGAAGCAAGCCAATGTCTCCGGCATGCCAGCCTATCAGGCAATGGTCGATGCGGCCAACAAGGATTACCCGGGTTACTGGGCCAATCTCGCCCGCGAGAACATCCTCTGGCACAAGCCTTTCACAAAGACGCTGGATGAAAGCAACGCTCCGTTCTACAAATGGTTCGAAGACGGCGAACTGAACGTCTCCTACAACTGCCTCGACCGGCATCTGGCGACGCAGGGCGACAAGACCGCGATCATCTTCGAGGCGGACGACGGCAAGGTCACCAGAATCAACTATAAGGAACTGCATGCACGCGTCTGCCAGTTCGCCAACGGCCTGAAGTCGCGCGGCATCAAAAAAGGCGATCGCGTGATCGTCTACATGCCGATGAGCATCGAAGCCGTTACCGCCATGCAAGCCTGCGCCCGCATCGGCGCGATCCACTCCGTCGTGTTCGGTGGCTTCTCATCCAAGAGCCTGCATGAGCGCATCACCGACGCACAAGCCGTTGCAGTCATCACCTCCG
The DNA here is from genome assembly GCA_035654695.1 of Gallionella sp. Classification (GTDB taxonomy): domain Bacteria; phylum Pseudomonadota; class Gammaproteobacteria; order Burkholderiales; family Gallionellaceae; genus Gallionella. Next base: position 57,420 of record DASRWG010000014.1, read on the forward strand.
ACGGCCAATTCCGCGGCGGCAAGGCGATGGCGCTCAAGCCCGCTGTCGATGACGCCCTGGCCATGGGCGGCTGCGAAAGCGTGCATAGCGTGATCGTCTATCGACGCACCGCCGGCGACGTGCAATGGAACGACAACAACATCTGGTGGCACGACCTCATCGCCGGTCAGGGCGAGACCTGCGAACCGGAATGGGTGGGCGCAGAACACCCACTGTTCATCCTCTACACCTCCGGCTCCACCGGCAAGCCCAAGGGCGTGCAGCACTCCACCGGCGGTTATCTGCTGGGCGCCATGATGTCGATGAAGTGGGTGTTCGACTACAAGTCTTCCGACATCTTCTGGTGCACCGCCGACGTGGGCTGGATCACCGGCCACAGTTACGTGGCCTACGGCCCGCTGGCGATGGGCGCGACCCAGGTCGTATTCGAGGGTGTGCCGACCTATCCGGACGCCGGCCGCTTCTGGAAGATGATCCAGGACCACAAGGTCACCACCTTCTACACCGCACCGACCGCCATCCGCTCGCTGATCAAGCTCGGCGGCGATCTGCCGAAACAATACGACCTCTCCAGCCTGCGCCTGCTCGGCTCCGTGGGTGAGCCGATCAATCCCGAAGCCTGGATGTGGTACTACAACGAAGTCGGCCAGGCCCGCTGCCCCATCGTCGACACCTGGTGGCAGACCGAGACCGGCAGTCACATGATCGCCCCGCTGCCCGGCGCGATGCCGATCAAACCGGGTACCTGCACGCTGCCGCTGCCCGGCATCATGGCCACCATCGTCAACGAAGCAGGCGACGAAGTACACGACGAGCACGGCGGCTTCCTCGTCATCAAGAAGCCTTTCCCCTCGCAGATCCGCACCATCTGGGGCGATCCCGAGCGCTACAAGAAAGGCTACTTCCCCGAGGAGATGAAGGGCGCCTATCTGGCGGGCGACTCCGCACACCGCGACGAAGACGGCTACTTCTGGATCATGGGCCGTATCGACGACGTGCTGAACGTCTCCGGTCACCGCCTCGGCACCATGGAGATCGAATCCGCACTGGTCGCCAATCCTCTGGTCGCGGAAGCAGCCATCGTCGGCAGGCCGCACGAGATCAAGGGCGAGTCAGTGGTCGCCTTCGTAGTGCTGAAGGGCGCACGTCCGGCCGATGCCGCAGCCGCGAAGAAGCTCGCCGAAGAGCTGCGCAACTGGGTCGGCAAGGAGATCGGCCCGATCGCCAAACCGGACGAGATCCGCTTCGGCGACAATCTACCCAAGACCCGTTCCGGCAAGATCATGCGCCGCCTGTTGCGCGCCATCGCCAAGGGCGAGGAGATCACGCAGGACGTCTCCACTCTGGAAAATCCGGCCATCCTCGATCAACTCAAGGAAGTCATCAAGTAGGATAATACTGCTTGGGACAAAGGGGTACGGCGCGCCGTACCCCTTTTTTATTTCCGAAACTGTGGCAAAAACAACACCTAAGCCGTTGTGTTTACAGATTTTAGGTTGACCCGGCCTTGCCTGCTGGGCTACCATCGCGCAAATTTTGAACCCTCCGGAGTCATGCCCGTGCCATTGATTCGACTGATTTTTTCCGCACTGCTCGCCGTTGGCATCGTCATTTCCGTCCCGCTCGCCCACGCAGAAGAACAGCTCGCGCTCAGTGAATCACTGAATGCAGCCCCGCTGACGCTTTCGACCGCGCGCAACATCAAACTGGAACTCATTCCCGACGAAGACCTGGCGATGAACGACCTGTGGACTCGCATCCGCGGCGGCTTCGCCATGCGCGACCTGGACAGCCCGCTGGTTGCCAAGCACGAGCAATGGTATGCAAATCGCCCGGACTATGTCGCCCGCATGACCGACCGCGCGCGCCGCTATCTCTACTACATCACCGGCGAAGTCGAGCGCCGCGGCATGCCGAGCGAGATCGCGCTGCTGCCGATGATCGAAAGCGCCTTCAACCCCGGAGCCTATTCCACCGCACGCGCGTCCGGCATCTGGCAGTTCATCCCGTCCACCGGCAAACACTTCGGCATGCAGCAGAACTGGTGGTACGACGGCCGCCGCGACGTGGTCAGCGCGACGACCGGCGCGCTCGATTACCTGCAGAAGCTGCACGACATGTTCGGCGACTGGGAGCTGGCGCTGGCCGCCTACAACTGGGGAGAAGGCGCCGTGCAGCGGGCCCAGGCGCGCAACCGCAAGCGAGGCCTGCCGGTGAACTACAGCAGTCTGAAGATGCCGGACGAGACCCGCAACTACGTGCCCAAACTGCTGGCGGTCAAGAACATCATCGCCAATCCGGCCAGCTTCGGCCTGGTGCTGCAGGACATCCCCAACGAACCCTATTTCGCCGCGGTCGCCACCGCCAAGCACATCGACGTGAAACTCGCCGCACGACTCGCCGACATCTCGATGGAAGAGTTCACCGCACTCAATCCGGCGCACACCCGGCCGGTGATCCTGGGCGACAACAGCGACCTGATCCTGCTCCCGATAGACAAGGTGGAAACCTTCCGTGCGAACTTGGAATCCTACGATAAGCCGCTGGTCAGCTGGCAGCCCTACCAGCCGAAGAAAGGCGAACGGCTCGATCAACTGGCCCCGAAGCTGGGACTTTCGGTCGAAACACTCAAGTCGGTGAACGGCATCTCGGGCCGCTCCAATGTCAGCACCGGCCAGACCCTGCTGGTGCCGGTCAACGGCGAGGAAAGCGAGACCGACAGCGAATTCGAGGCATTCAACATGCACCTGCGCCCCTATGCAGAAACCACTCGCACCCTTAGCCACACCGTGCGCAAGGGCGAGACGCTGGCCAGCATTGCCCGTCGCTACCGCGTCAGCGTCGCAAAACTGAAGAGCTGGAACGATGGGGTGAGCAAGGCCAAGGCTGGCCAGACCCTCACCATCGTGAAGGCGCCCGCGCGCAAGATCCGTCTGAGCAAGGCCGGCAAGCGGTCGGGCAAATTGGCGAGGTACAACGGCAACCGGAAACAGGCCTCCAGAAAGACCTCGAAGCGGGCGCACGTCGCATACAACTGAGCGGCCCGCAGCTACTGTTTCGCAGCGAGCCCCATCAGATAACGATACCCCTTCCACGCCCGCCAGCCCATCCTTGCCACCCCGACCGCGCCGCGCCTGCGCCATACCACCAACGCGGCTACGCACGCGACCAGCACCGGCCTGGAACGCATGAAGCGCAACACCGCCAGTCCCTGATCGGCCAAAGCCAGAGGCGCCTGCCAACGCGCGCCGGCCTGTGCCACCTGCTCACGTTGAGTATCTATCTGCGCCAATAACTCGCTGCGGCGTTGCATCACTGCAAGTATCTGCTCATTCATGATCCGTCTCCAGATGCGCCCTGTCCTTGGCCAACTCGCCGAGACTGACAGAAAAGAGCTTCGGCTTTGCCTGCGCCTTGCTGCGCAGCGATATCGCCAGAAGCGCCCCCACCGAAAAAAAGACAAGACTGAGCCCCCCCAGCACCACGAGACGATGATCGTCCCAGAACAGCACCACGATAAATACGGTGAGCAACAACAAGCCCATGCCGAAACAGAACAAGGCGGCCAAGGCAAAAAAGAGCATCTGCGTGAGCCGCAGACGCTCCTCATGCAACTCGTTCGCCAACAGTTCCAGTCGCGTCGAGACAATAGCCGTCAGCGTACTCAGCAGGCGCTTGGCCGACTCCAGGAGCCCCCCCCCCGCCTCCTGCATCGATCAGCGTCCGCGCGAAATCAGCATGCCGATAACCAAGCCCACCCCGGCTGCGATGCCGACGGACTTCCATGGATTTTCATGCACATACTCGTCGGTCGCCTTGGCTGCCTGTTTTGTCTTCTCGACCACGGCCTCTTCTGCGGCGATGAGGCGAACCTTGGCGGCGACCAGGCTTTCCTGGATACGTTCGCGTGCCGATGACACCTTCTCACCTGCCTGACCGGCCGTTGCACGCAGCAACTCCTCGGCATCCGCCACCACGACTCGCAAATCCTGCATCAGCTTTTCCTTACCGATCTCGTTTTCGACTCCTGCCAACTTTGTGCTCATGATCTGCTCCTTAGAACGATGATTGGGAATTACGACCGAATACCACTCAGCTGCCCGGATGACTTCCGGATAACTTGCGACCTTTTTATTCCCAAACATCAGGAAGGTCAATCAGGGTTATTCCTTATTTACGTCAGCATCTACGCATGCTACGGGCTGTCGTTCGGGAAGCGCGACACTGGCTGAGCGCGACACTGGCTGAGCGCGATACGGCGCTCAGCACTGAGGAGAAACACCGGCCAGCAGCTGGCGGGTATAGTCGTGACGCGGGGAGTTGATGATGACTTCGGCCTCGCCTTGCTCGACGATGCGGCCGGCCTGCATCACGGCGATGCGGTGGGACATCGCGGCAACCACTTCGAGGTCGTGGCTGATCAGCAGGTAGCTCATGCCATGCCTGGCCTGCAGGCCCGCAAGCAATTCCAGCACCTGTTTCTGCACCGACGCATCAAGGGCACTGGTCGGCTCGTCCAGCACCAGCAGTTGCGGTTTGAGGATGATGGCGCGAGCGATCGCGATGCGCTGACGCTGGCCGCCGGAAAACTCATGCGGATAACGCACCAGCACCTCGGCCCCCAACCCGACTTCCTGCAACGTCTGCGCGATGCGCTGGCGACGCTCGGCAACCGGCATGTTCGGCTGGTGCAAAGCCAATCCCTCGCCGACGATCTCCTCTATGGTGAGACGCGGTGACAGACTGCCGAAAGGATCCTGAAACACCACCTGCATCTTGGCGCGCATCGCGCGCAGCTTCGCGGACTGGGTGCGCGGCATAGCCTGTCCGTCGAACTGGCAATTCCCCCCGACGAGCCCCTGCAAGGCCAGCAACGCCATCGCCAGCGTCGATTTGCCGGAGCCGGATTCGCCGACGACGCCCAGCGTCTCGCCGCGCTTCAGGTTCAGGCTGACGCCATCGACCGCGGTGAATATTTTCTTTTTGAACCAGCCGACCGGATAGGAGAACTCCACGCGCAGATCGTCGCCGCGCAGCAAGTCGGGGCCGGCCTCCTGTTCCGCCGACAGCGGCTGCACCATCTTGCGGGGACGGCTGTCGAGCAGGCGTTGGGTATAGGGATGCTGCGGCGCAGAAAACAATTTCCCGGTATCGGCCAGTTCGACCAAGCGCCCGGACTGCATCACCCCGACTCGGTCTGCGAAGCGGCGCACCAAGTTGAGGTCGTGAGTGATCAGCAGGATCGCCATGCCGTATTCGCGCTGCAGGGCGTCGAGCAGCTCCATGATCTGCACGCGTATGGTCACGTCCAGCGCGGTGGTCGGCTCGTCGGCGATCAGCAGTTTGGGGCGGCAGGCCAGCGCCATCGCGATCATCGCCCGCTGCCGCTGCCCGCCGGAGAGTTCGTGCGGGTAGCTGGAGAAGCGCCGTTCCGGCTCGGTGATACCTGTGTGGCCGAGTAGTTTGATCGCGCGCGCGCGCGCCGGAGAGTAGTCCATCCCCTCGTGCAGCGAGAGCACCTCGACAATCTGCTCGCCGATGCGCATCAACGGGTTCAGCGCGGTCATCGGCTCCTGGAAGATCATCGCGATGTCCTTGCCGCGTATGCCGCGCAGTCGCCGCTCGCTGGCGCTCACCAGATTCTCGCCGTCGAACAGCACCTCGCCGCTGGAACGTGCATTCGCGACCAGCCGCAGCAACGACAGCGCGGTGACGCTCTTGCCCGAACCGGATTCGCCGACCAGCGCAAATTTCTCGCCCGGCTTCAGCGCGAACGACACGCCATCGACGGCGCGCGGGGCATCGGCCTGCGTGCCGAAGCTGACGCCAAGGTTGCGAACTTCCAGCAAAGTATCGGACATCACCGCCCTCCCGACTTGCGCGTATCGAACGCATCGCGCAGCGCTTCGCCGATGAACACCAGCAGCAGCAGCGTGACGAACAGCACAACGAACGCGGCGAGGCCTATCCACCAAGCGTCGAGATTGTCCTTGCCCTGCGCCAGCAGCTCGCCCAGGCTGGGCGTCGAGGGCGGCACGCCGAGGCCGAGGAAGTCGAGGCTGGTCAGCGCGGTGATGGAAACGCTCATGCGGAACGGCAGGAAGGTGATCACCGGCGTCAGGCTGTTAGGCAGGATGTGACGCCACATGATCTGGCGGTTGCCCAGCCCCAGCGCGCGCGCGGCGCGCACATAGTCGAGCTGGCGGTTGCGCAAGAATTCGGCGCGCACGTAATCGGCCAGCGCCAGCCAGCCGAACAGCGACAGCAATATCAGCAGCAGCGTGATGCTGGGCTGGAAGAAGGACGCGAAGATCAGCAGCAGGTAGAGCTCCGGCAACGAGCCCCATATCTCGGAAAAGCGTTGCAGGTAGAGATCGACCCGCCCGCCGAAATAGCCCTGGATCGCGCCGGCCAATACGCCCAACAACACACCGATGATGGTCAGTGCCAGGCCGAACAGCACCGATACGCGGAATCCGTACAGCGCGCGCGCCAGCACGTCGCGCCCGCGGTCGTCGGTGCCCAGCCAGTTCTCCGCGCTCGGTGCTGCCGGGTTAGGCTGCGACGCAAAATAGTTCAGCGTGTCGTATCGGTAGGGATTCGGCGGATAGACCGCCCAATTGCCGGGACGAGAGAACTGTTCGCGGATGAAGGGATCGAGATAATCCGTCGGCGTCGGGAAGTCGCCACCGAATGTAGTTTCCGGATAGTCGTTCCACAGCGGGAAATACAGCTCGCCCTGATAGGATGCGACCAAGGGGCGGTCGTTGGACAGCACCTCGGCGAACAGGCTGATCACGAACAGCGCAGAGAAGATCAACAGGCTAGCATAGCCCAGACGGTTCTGCCGGAAACGCCGCCAGCGCTGCTGGTTGGGCGACAGCGAAGGCAACACGGGCTTGATGTCTTCCACCGGCTCGCTCACTGCACCACTCCCTCGAACTTCACGCGCGGGTCGGCTAGCACATAGCTGATGTCGGAGATCAGCTTGGCGAACAGCCCGGCGAGGGTGAAGATGAACAGCGTCCCCATCACCATCGGATAGTCGCGCTGCATGATCGCGTTGTACGACAGCAGCCCCAGCCCGTCGAGCGAGAACAGCGTTTCGATCAGCAGGCTGCCGGTGAAGAATGCCCCGATGAACGCTGCGGGAAATCCCGTCAGCAGCGGCAGCAAGGCGTTGCGGAAGATGTGACGATACAGCACGGTGCGCTCCGGCAACCCCTTGGCACGCGCGGTCAGCACGTACTGTTTGCGTATCTCTTCGATGAAGGTGTTCTTGGTCAGCATGGTGACCACCGCAAAGCTGCCGACCACCTGCGCGAACACCGGCAGCGTGATGTGCCACAGGTAATCGGTCACCTTGCCGACCAGCGAGAGCTGCTCCCAGTTATCCGAGGTCAGCCCGCGCAGCGGGAACCATTGCCAGAAGCTGCCGCCGCCGAACAGCACCAGCAGCAGCACGCCCAGCACGAAACCGGGGATCGCATAACCGCTCAGGATCGCGAAGCTGGTCGCGGTATCGAAGCGCGAGCCGTCGCGCACCGCCTTGGCGATGCCCATCGGAATAGAGACCAGATAGGTGATGATCAGCGTCCACAACCCCAACGTGATGGATACCGGCATCTTTTCCTTGACCAACTCCCACACCGATTTCTGGTGGAAGAAGCTGGTGCCGAGGTCGAGCGTGGCGTAGCCCTTGAGCATGATCCAGAAACGCTCCGGCGCGGGCTTATCGAAACCATACAGCGCCCTGATCTCGGCCATGCGCTCGGCATCGATGCCCTGCTGGCCGCGATAGACGCTCTGTCCGCCTCCGCCCGCTTCCTGGCTGCCATGCCCCTTGCCGCGCAACTCGCTGACCATCTGCTCGACCGGCCCGCCGGGAACGAACTGGATCACGGTGAAGGTCAGCAGCAGGATGCCCAGCAAGGTGGGGATCATCAGCAGCAGACGTTTGGCGACGTAATGGATCATGGTCTCCCCTTCCCATCAGCGGGCTTCATCCACCAGGTCGTCACCGACCAGTCCTCGATGCGGTAGAACTTCGGCAGCGTTTGCGGATGCGCCAGCGTGTGACGATAGGACACGCGGTGCGCGTTACTGTAGAAATGCGGCACGATGTAATAGCCCAGCCGCAGCAGGCGGTCGAGCACACGCACCAGCGTCACCAACTCGTCGCGCTTTTCTGCCTGGACGATGTGCGCCAGCAGCGCATCGATCACCGGATCGGCGACGCCCATCGCATTGTCGGAACCGGGCTGGTCGCGGCTGGCCGAACCGAAGTAGCCGAACAGCTCGTTGCCCGGACTCTGCGAGCCCGGCATCAGCGCCCACACCATGTCGTAGTCGAAGTTCTCCGCCTTGCGCTGATACAGCGCGGCGTCGTAGATGCGGTAGTCCATCGCTATGCCGAGCTTCTCCAGATTGCGCGCATAAGGCGCGGAGGCGCGCTCCTGCATGCGGTCGTCCAGCATCATCTCGAACCGGAACGGCTCGCCCTGCGCGTTGCGCAATGCGCCGTCACGATAAGTCCAGCCGGCTTGGGCCAGCAACTCGCGCGCCTGGCGCAAGTTGTCGCGTAGCGAATGCGGCGGCAGCGTGGAAGGCGGCGGCGGGATCTCGTCGAACACCTCGGCCGGCACCTTGTCGCCGAAGCGCGCCTGCAACTCGCGCAGCACTGCCTGCTCCTTCGCATCCGGTTTGCCGGTGGCCGCCAATTCGGTGTTGGTGAAATAGCTGGGACTGCGCTGGTACAGGTTGAAGAACAACTGGCGATTCATCCATTCGAAATCCATCGCCAGCCCCAGCGCCTGCCGCACACGCCTGTCCCTGAACAGCGGACGGCGCGTGTTCATCGCGAAGCCCTGCCAGCCGGCCCCGTTGCTGTGCGGCAGCAGCGCCTTGACCAGCACGCCCTCTTCCCAGCGCTTGCCCTGATGGTTGCGTGCCCAGTTCTTCGACGAGTTCTCCTGAATCAGGTCGATCTCCCCGGCCTTCAGACCCTCCATGCGCGCCAGCGTGTCCTTGTAATAGCGGTAGGTGATGCGCTCGAAATTGAACATCCCCTTGCGCGCCGGATGCTCGCTGGCCCAATAGTCCGGATTGCGGCGATAGGTGATGCGCTTGCCGAGATCGAAGGATTCCACCACGTACGGACCGGAGGCAATGGGCGCGTCCAGCGCGATCTTGTCGAACGGCTTGCCGCCGCCCCACTTGCGCGAGAACACCGGCAACTGGCAGACGATCAGGCGCAGTTCGTGGTTCCTGCGCCTGAACTCGGCGCGCACGGTGTGCTCGTCGATCACCGTCATCTGTTTCACATCGGCCCAGTACTGGCGGTACAGGGGCGCTGCCTGCTTGCCCATCAGCTGGTCGAAGGAATATTTCACGTCCGCCGCGGTCACCGGATCGCCGCTGGAAAAACGCGCCTTGCGATTGAGTTTGAAAGTCATCGACAGCTCATCCGGAGCCAGCCCGATGTCCTCGGCAAGCAGGCCGTACATGGTATCCGGCTCGTCCCACGAGGGTACTGCCAGCGTCTCGAACACTAGATATTGAAGTCCGTCGGCGGCGCGTCCCTTGAGCGTGTAAGGATTCAGCTTCTCGAAGTTGCCCATGCTCGACGTGAACAACTCGCCGCCTTGCGGAGCTTGCGGATCGACATAGTCGAAATGGCGGAAGTCGACCGAATACCTGGGCTGTCCATGCAGAGCAATGGCATGCGCAGCCAGCACCGTCTGCGAGAAACAGCAGATTAGACCGGGCAGCAGGATGCGACGCAACAGGCAAGCAAACATTGAAGGCAACAGGATTGTCGATATTCGACCGGATTATAGGGCATGCCATGCGAGTTGCCGCGACCTATACAGAAAATGCGCGTCATTCCCGGCTATTCCGCAGTACCGGAAGCGGCTAGCCCACCTTGCTGCCACACGTAAAAGCGAGTATCTTTTTCCAAATACATCCAGCCCATCGGGAGTTTATTCATGAACATCAACAGCGCTATCTCAGCCGTCCAACTGGGCAACATTCCCCAATCGCAACCGGCCGCAAGGAACCAGGAACCGCAGACGCAGCAATCGACTCAAGAATCCTCCGTGGTGAAACTGTCGACACGCGCGATACAACTGAGCCAAGCCGAAAACCGGAATCAGGAAGCCAGCGAGACCGCATCCCGCGAGACCGCCGAACCCGCCTCTGTTCAGCGCGCAGAGAGCGAGGCGAACCAGAGCCGCCGCATCGACGCCTACGCGTAACGATGAATAGCGACTGGCAACAATTCCTGCAACAACGCGGCGCTGTGTTGCAGGATGGAATCACGCAACACTACTCCAACGCCTCCTCCGAACTGCTTGCGACACAAAATGCTACCGTGCTGTGCGACCTCGGCCAGTTCGGCGCGTTGCGCGTTTCCGGCGAAGAGGTGCAGACCTTCTTGCAGAATATGCTGAGCAACGACATCCGCACGGTCAATGCGGCACATGCCCAGCTCAGCAGCCTGAACACCCCCAAGGGACGCATGCTCGCCAGCATGCTGATCTGGCAAGACGGCAGCGACTACCTGCTGCAACTGCCGCGCGCGCTGTGCGAACCTATACGCAAGAAGCTCGCGATGTATGTGCTGCGCACCAAGGTGAAGATCGAGAACGCCGACATCGTCTCGCTGGGCTTGTCTATTTCGCCAGGCGTATCTGGCACGCAAGCCGAAGCCTCATTGCGCGCGCTGTTCGGCGAACTGCCGCAACAGGTATTCGAGGTGACGAATGGCGCAGCCTCGTCGCTGATCAAACTGGGCGAGCATCGCTGGCAGATCAACGCCACGCCGCAACACGCGCAAGAGCTATGGATCGCAATCGCCGCGCAACCGGTCGGCAGCGCCTGCTGGGACTGGCTGAACATCCGCGCCGGCATCCCATCCATCCTGCCGCAGACGCAGGAACAGTTCGTCGCGCAGATGGTGAACTTCGAAGTGCTCGGCGGCGTGAACTTCAAAAAAGGCTGCTACCCCGGACAGGAAATCGTCGCGCGCATGCAGCATCTCGGCAAGCCGAAGCGGCGCATGTATCTGGCGCATATTGACGGCGCAACTCCGCAACCGGGCGATGAACTGTACAGCGCTGACATGGAAGGCCAGTCCAGCGGCATGATCGTCAATGCGGCGGCCGCTCCCGGCGGCGGCTTCGATGTGCTGGCCGTCGTGCAGATCGCCAGCCACGACGCACACCCCATCCACCTCGGCTCGCTCGCAGGCGCGCGCCTGCAGTTCCAGCCTCCGCCCTACCCGCTGCCATGAACCTGCCGGCCCAGCTATTCCCGAGCGATTGGCTGTGGCTGAGCAACATGATGTTTGCGGTGCTGCTCGCGCGCGCAATCTGGTTCGCCCCCTGGCGCGACCTGCTGGCCAATGCCGCGCGCACCAACGCGCTGGTCGCGCTGTCGCTGGGCGCATTCGTGATGTGGCAACTCAACGCCGGCTTCCGCCCCGGCTTCAACCACCACATCCTCGGCGCGACGCTGTTCATGCTGATGTTCGGCTGGCAGATCGCCATCGCCGCGATCACGCTGGTAATGCTCGCCACCTGGGTGCGCCTCGGACTGACGCCGGAATCCTTCGGCCTCAACGGCCTGGTAATGATCGTCGTCCCGGTGCTGTTCAGCGAATGGGTGCTGCGTATCAGCCGCAAATACGTCCCGAAGAATCTGTTCCTCTACGTGCTCGCCAACGGCTTCCTGTGCGGCGGCGCGGCGATGATGCTCACCGTCGCCGCCGCTGCGCTGACCATGCTCGCGCTCAGCCCCTACACCTGGCAGTCCATCCAGAGCAACTACCTGATCGCTGCCCCTATCATCATGCTCACTGAGGCCTTCACCACCGGCATGATGATCACCGCCTTCACAGTGTTCCAGCCACAGGCGGTGCTGAACTTCAGCGACGAGGAATACATCATCGGAAAATAAAGAATGGTCACCGCACCAAGCCGCGCTGCGGCGTGTTGTCAGAACCTCAAATAGGTTTTATCAAACCCACAAACAAAAAACCCGGCACTAGGCCGGGTTGTTTGTTTGTAAGGAGTCTGACGATGACCTACTTTCACATGGGTAATCCACA
>DASRWG010000015.1:0-49737 GCA_035654695.1 Gallionella sp.
GCTGGCGCCGTTGATGCGCAGGCCGGAAGACAGGCGCTGCAGCGCGGTCTGCATCGCGCTCTGCGAACCGTTCAGGTTGCGCTGTGCATTCAGGGATGCGATGTTGGTATTGATAAATGCGGGCATTTTGGCTCTCCTTAAAGTTTCGGTTTTTACCCGGCCGGTCAGCCGTTTACGTTGGTTTACTGCCTTGCTGAGACTGGCTTATTAACCCTCGTTGATCCTGATATCGGTGCCGATCCGGAAAACTTTAGTAGATTTTTGTCGCCGGTCAGTCTTAACTGGGCGTTGAAGCTGTCACTACCCTGTTCTTGCCGGTATGTTTGGCCTGGTACATGGCCTTGTCGGCGCGTCCGATGACCTCATCCTGAGGCTCCTGCTGGTTGCGTTGAGCCACGCCGGCGCTGAAAGTGATCAGGATACGCTCGTTCTCATGCAGGAAAAAGCGCCTTGTCAGTTCGCGCTGAAGGCGTTCGATCGTTGCGGCACCTTCCTCCAGTGGGGTATCCGGCAGCAGAATGATGAATTCCTCGCCGCCGTAGCGGGCGACCGAGTCGCTCGGGCGCAGCGCTTCCTTGATCACGTTGCTCAGGTGAATGAGGGCCAGGTCGCCCGCATGATGCCCCTGGGTGTCGTTCAGGCGCTTGAAATTGTCGATATCCAGCAGCGCGACGCACAGCGGGCTCTCGGCCCGGTCGGCCTGGGCGGCGTCATGCTCGAAGGCCGCATCCAGCCCGCGGCGATTGAGCGCCCCGGTAAGCTGATCCTCGCGCACCATTTCGCTGACATGGCTCAGTTCCTGCTCCAGTTGCCGGATGCGGGTCTCGGACTCCTGCACCTGCTTGCGGGTTTGCACCAATTCTTCGTGCGACCGCAACGCGCTGGTCTGAATCGTGCGGGTGTCTTGCATAATGTCTTCCAGCAGATGGCTGAGGTCGGCCAGATTCTTGGATTTGCTGATTTTTTTGCTGTATCCCTCGATCTTCTGGTGGTAAGCGCCGGTGCTTGTCGTGATCTCGCCGAGGCGATCAACGAAAGTGGCCATCAGATTCCTCAGCGTGGTCTTGGCTTCGATCAGGCTTTGCTTGAGCAGTCCCTGTTTGATGATAGCGTCGCGCAGGCCGCGCTCGGCATCGGCGATGCTGCGCCGGTCGATCGGATTCGCGATGATGTCCTGCAGGATGGAGACTTGGCCATGCAGCCACTCATCGTCCTCGACCATTTCGCCGATGTTTTCCACCAGCAGCCGCAGCAGGCGTATCAGTCCGTCGTGGATCTTGGCCTTGTCGCCCGAATGCAGTTCGGCCTTGATCCAGAACTGGCGCAACTGCTTGTTCAGGGTGGCGAGTTGTTCGGGCGAGCGGATGGCGCGCACTTGCTGTACCAGCGTATGAACGTCGCCGGACAGTTCCGGCAGGGTGCTGAGCAGGCTCTCCAGCGCCTGGGCCAGCAGCTCGCCGAGTTGCTGCGCCATTTCGCCGCTTGTGGCGCCCGACGGCATGACGATTGTCTGGGGGGCAGGCATCGGAGTCGGGGAGGCTACGGCGGGGAGCGGGGGCTGCCCGGACGGTTCTGTCTCGGTTGCGGCGGGCGGAGCGACCGGCGATTCCGCCCAGGATCGCATCAGTCCGCTGATCTTCTCGAACAGGGCGTCCGGGTCGGAGGCGAACCGTTTCAACACGGTCTCCAATCCTTCCTTCTTGCGCACGATGGTCAGTCCTTTGTGCGGCGTTTCCAGTTGGCGCAACAGGTCGCGGATCAGCACGGCCCAGGGACGGAGCGCTTCGTCGTTTGCTCCGGTGCCGGCTGGGCCAGCATCCGCAGGGGTTCCGCTGATTTCGGCATAGATACTGGCGTAATTGCCCGGGGTCGGCGGCATTTTGCGCGAAGCAAGTCTGATCAGTGTTTCGCGGGCGACGTCGGAAGGGTTGGGGGCAGGTTTGCTCATGATTCGCTTTCGGCGGGTGCGTGACGGAACGGGGCGGGGCGGCAGTTCATTTTTTTGCTTCCACCAGGTCGTGTGCGATGGCGTAGTGGACAGCCTCGGCATTGTTGTTGAAACCCATCTTTTCCAACATACGGGCGCGGTAGACGCTCACAGTCTTGGGGCTGACCACCATGATCTCGGCGATTTCGGTCAGCGACTTGCCGGACGCCATCAGGCACAGGGTCTGGTACTCACGATTAGACAGGCTCTGGTGCAATTGTTCCTGCGACTCGCCGATCAGGTTGCTCAGCAACTGCTCGGCCAGAGCCGGACTGATGTATTTCTTGCCGCCGACGACCTGATGGATCGCGCCGACCAGTTTTTCCGGCGCGCTCTGCTTGTTTATATAGCCCATCGCCCCGGCTTTCAGTGCGCGCAAGCCGTACTGGTCTTCCGGATACATGCTCAGCACGATGATCTTGATATCTGGCTGTTCGGACTTGAGTTGTTTGAGCACGTCGATTCCATGCTTGTCCGACAGCGAGATGTCCAGCAGCACCAGATCGAATTTGTGTTCGCGCGCCATATTGATGGCCTGCATACCGGTCTCCGCCTCCCCCTTGATGTGGAACTCCGGATTCTCTTCGAGCAGCATGATCAGCCCCTTGCGGATCAGGGCGTGATCGTCCACTACCAGGATGTCGATCATATCGATGCTCCCCCGAAAAGCGCCTGTTGCGGTGTTTCCTCCGGCAGTGGCACGAACACCGCGATCTGCGTCCCCAGTCCCAGCGTGCTGGCGATTTTGACCGTGCCACCCAGATGCGCGACGCGTTCGTGGATGCCGCGCAGCCCGAAGGAATGCGGCTTGTCGCGCGCGGTCTCGCTGAAACCCACACCGTCGTCCGAGACGATCAGTTCAAGGTGGTCCGCGCCCTTGACGATCTCAATCTGCACATGCGAGGCATGGGCGTGCTTCAGGATGTTGTTCAGCGTCTCCTGGCACACCCGGAACAGTGTGATCGTATAGGTCTCGGGCAGGTCGATGCTTTCCTGGGACTTGATGATGGTGCAGGGAATGCCGCTGCGCTTGCTGAATTCCTGCGCCTCGATCTCGATCGCGGCGATGATGCCGAAGCAGTCGAGGAACCCGGGGCGCAGGCGGTGGGCCAGATGGCTGGCGGATGTGATCGCCCGGTTGACCAACTCTTCTATGGTCCGTGCCTTCTCGGTCAGCAAGGGATTGTCCTTGGGCAGGCGCTGGATCAGCCACAGCAGATCCATGCGCATCGCAGTCAGCAGACTGCCGATCTCGTCGTGGACCTCGCGTGCGATGCGCAGTCGCTCCTGTTCCTTTGCATCCTGTATATGCGACGAGAGTTCCAGCAGTTGATGCTGCACCCGCTTGACCTCGAGTTCTCCCAGCTTGCTCTGGGTGGTGTTGAGCACGATGCCTTCCCAGCGGGGAGCACCCTCACCGGAGTCTTGCGGCGTTGCCCCCAGGCTGATCCATTTCGTCTCGCCGTCCGCCAGTGTGATGCGGCCTTCCCAGTTCCAGAAGCACCGGGTCTGGGCGGAGATCTTCATGCTTTCCAGCAGCGCGGGAAGGTCTTCCGGATGGATCAGGTCGAGGAACCGCGATGCGTCGGCCTGGAGTTCAGCGGCCGTGATGCCTAGCAGCGGCTGGCAGCCTTCGCTGACGTAAGGGAAGCGGAAGCGCCCATCTTCCTGCTGTTCGATCTGGCAGGCCATGCCAGGCAGGCTTGCGATGAAGCCTTGCAGTTTGTCCGGAGACGGGCTGGCAAGCTGCTGGGCGGTAGGGTTTTTCTGCATTGAACGGGTCGAGGTGCCTATATTATTCTCTTGATTCGGGCGGGGCCCGGTGATTGCTGTCAAGGCGTATCGCCAGACTTCCGATTGAAAAGGTTACTACACCCACGCCGTTGCCAGCAATATTATTGATTTACTCGAAAAATCTTTACACGGCACCAGTATCGGTTGAATATTAAGGCTGCGGCGAATTGCGAGTGGTATTGTGTGTATGACCAAACCAACAACAGGAGAATGTCATGGCGAACATCAAAGTGGAAACGCGGTATGGCGAACTGAATGTAGACCCTTCGCAAGTGATTACCTTGCCCAGAGGGCTGCCGGGATTTGAACAGAACACGAAGTGGAAGCTGTTCCATGAAGTCGACGAGAAGGGCGATATTGCCTCTCGTGTGGTCGTTTACCTTCAGTCCATCGATGATGGCGGAATATCGATACCGCTGACCGACCCGACCCTGTTCGGTTTCAATTACGACCTCGTGCTGTCGGACAGCGAGGCCGCCGAACTCGGTATCGAAGATCCGAGCGATGTGCTGGTGCTGACGACCTTGTCGCTGAGGAATCCGGAAGCGGGTGGTGTGCGTCGCTTGTCCAGCACCGATATGTATGCGAATCTCTCGGCCCCTATTCTGATCAATACCAAGTCGCGCATCGGGATGCAGAAGACGCTGGTCGGGCACGAGTCCAAGGTGGGCTTCAAACCGATAACATTGCCAGTCTGACGCCGTTGTGATGCGCCCGATTTTCCCGTTCCGCAGGAGAATATTTGATTTCGTCTGAGGAATTGTTGCGTCATGCGGCCACCTTTCATCAGGCCGGACAGTATGCCGAGGCGGAGGAGTTGTACCTGAGCATACTGGGGATGGAGCCGAAGCATCCGGATGCGAATCACAACCTGGGATTGCTCGCGTTGCAGCTGGGGCAGCGCGAACGGGCCTTGCCGTTCCTGCAGTCGGCCTGGGAGGCGGACCCGTCGGTCGGCCAGTACTGGCTGACGCTGGCGGAGTGCCTGCTGGCGCTGGGGCGTTTCGAGGATGCGCAACGTCTCGTCGATGAGGCGGCGAAGCGCGGCATGAAGACACCGCAGGTGCAGCAGTTGCGCCTGCTTGCCAAGCGGGGTCGGCAGAAAACTTCGCCGTCCGTTGCCTTGGTCCACCAGGCGTTGGCGTTGTTCCGGGCGGGCCGCAATGCCGAGCTGGAATCGCATGTGTTGCCTTTGCTCGATCAGTATCCGGGCTGGGTGTTGGGGTGGAACGCGCTGGGTGCGGCGCTGCAGTTGCAGGACAAGGATGCCGAATACGCCTTGCGTCGCGCTGCGCAACTCGCCCCTCATGATGCCGAGGTGCAAAACAATCTGGGTGTATTCCTGCGCAAGCGGGGGCGGCTCGATGAGGCATTGGCCTGCATCAAGGCGTCGTTGGAAGCCAAGCCGAAATTTGCTGAGGGATATTTAAATCTGGGCGTTGTGCTGTTTGATCTCGGCCGATTCGATGAGGCAGTGTCCGGTCTAAAGCAAGCACTCAATCTCAAGCCTGAATATGCGGAAGCATACAACGCTATGGGGGCGGCGCTACGGGAGTTGGGTGCGTTCTCGGAGGCGGAGTCGGCCTGCCGGCGTGCGTTGGAAATTAATCCGCAGTATGCGGACGCCTATTGCAAGCTCGGGTTGCTCCAAATAGAGATGGGGCAAGTGGTTGAAGCAATAAGCAGCTATCGTCGCGCCTTGACTCTTGATCCGGGGATTAAGGTGGCTGCGAACAATTTTCTCTTCGCACTGAATTATCACCCCGATATGAGCGCGGAGGATATCTACGCTGAATACCGGAAATACGATGAGCAGCATTGCCTGCCACTGCATGTAACATGGCAGGAGCATGGAAATGCGCGCGATCCTGAACGGCGACTGAAAGTGGGATATGTTTCGCCAGACTTTCGTTTCCATTCGATGCGGCATTTTCTGGAGCCGCTGCTGGCGCACCACGATAAGCGGCGGGTGGAGGTGTATGCCTATGCCGAACTGGCTAATGAAGATGGGGTGACGGCGCGCTACCGAAGTTACGCTGATCACTGGGTGGGGACCAAGGGGATGAGCGACGAGGAACTGGCCGAGCGCATTCGTGCGGACGGCATCGATATTTTGGTCGAGTTGGCCGGACATACGGCACAAAACCGATTGGGGGTGTTCGCACGCAAACCGGCGCCGGTGTCGCTGAGCTGGCTAGGATACGGCTATACCACAGGGTTGAGCGCGATCGATTATTTTCTGACCGATGAGGCGAGCGTGCCCGCGGGGGGCGATCACCTGTTCTCCGAAACGCCGTGGCGCATTGCAACGCCGGCGTATGCCTACCGTCCGGCGGAAGGGATGGGTGAGGTTGGCGAGTTGCCAGCGATGCGTTGCGGTCATGTGACGTTCGGGACACTGACGCGAGCGATTCGGGTCAATCACCGGACGATCCGGGTATGGTCGGAGATATTGAAGCGGGTACCCAACTCCAGGCTGATGATTGACAGCCGGAATTTTGCCGGGCGGTACATGCGGGATCGGTTGACGGAAATGTTTGCGGCGGCTGGGATAGATCGAGAACGGTTGGAGATCGGTTGCCATAGCCCCCCTTGGGATGTGTTACGTGGGATGGACATTGGTCTGGACTGTTTTCCGCATAACTCGGGAACTACGTTGTTCGAGCATCTTTACATGGGCGCTCCGTATGTGACATTGGCCGACCGCCCATCGGTCGGGCGCTTGGGAAGTTGCATCCTTCAGGGGGGGGGGCATCCGGAGTGGATCGCGGAGAGCGAGGAGGAATATATCGCCAAAGCGGTCGCGCTGGCGAGCGACTTGCCACGGCTGGCGCAGATTCGCGCGAATCTGCGCGCGGAGATGGAGCATAGCCCGCTGATGGATGAGGCTGGGTTCGCGCGCAAGGTCGAGGATGCGTATCGCGCCATGTGGAAAAAATGGTGCGGTGTCCCCGGGAGTGATGGGGATGTGCAGGAGATCCTCCCGGACGATCTGTTAAAGGTGGCTGCGACACATCATCAGGCCGGGCGGAACGCCGAGGCGGAAGCGATGTATCTGGCGATATTGCAGACGGAGCCGGCGCATGCCGACGCTCATTACAATCTTGGGTTGCTGAGGATGCAACAGGGGCTGGCGGAACAGGCCTTGCCGCATCTGCAAGCCGCTTGGGAGGCAGATCCCACGATTGGACAGTACTGGCTGACGCTGGCGGAATGCCTGTTGGCGCTGGAGTGCAGGTCGGATGCGCTGCTGCTGTTGAAGACCGCCGTCAGGCGAGGGATGAACTCGCGGGAGTTGCCCCCGCTGCTGATGCGTGCACTGGAAGACCGTGGTGCGCTGCCCGATGATGGGGTGATGCATGAGTGCCTGGCGCTGTTCAATTCCGGACGGTTCGCGGAGTTGAAAGAGCTCATGTGGCATCTTCTCGACGAATATCCGGGCTGGGCTTGGGGCTGGAAGATGCTCGGCACTACGCAGCAACGGTTGGGCGACGGAGGGGAGATGGCGCTGCGCTGTGCGCTGGAACTGGAGCCGCGAGATGCAGAGGCGCACAACACTTTGGGCCTCGTATTGCACCTGCTGGGGCGACATGAAGAGGCTTTGGACAGTGTTCGCCGGGCACTAGAGTTCAATCCCGGTTATGCCGATGCGATCAATAATGAAGGCATCATTCTCGTTGCTCTGGGAGATCGCAGCGAGGCTGAGGCAGCTTACCGACGGGTAATCGAAATCAACCCGAACAGTGCCGAGGCGCACAACAATCTGGCTGTGGTCTTGATGCAGCGCGGCGATCTGCAGGAGGCGTTGGCGAGTTGTCGGCGAGCGTTGGAGATCCGGCCGGATTTTGCGGATGCATTCTGCAATCTAGGCTCGGTACAATCCAGACTCGGATTGCTCGATGCCGCCGAGGCTAGTTATCGCCGGGCGCTGGAGGGGGCGCTGAATCGTGTCGAAGTCCTTGCCAGTCTAGGAGATGTCTTGCGGCGCAGGGGGCGTCTTGACGATGCGCAGACGATTCTGGAGCACATTCTGGAGATCAGTCCCGATCATATCGATGCAATCAACAATCTGGGGATAGTGCTCGAGGCCAAGGGCCTCACGGATGAGGCAGAAGCCTGCTATCGGCGCGCCTTGGTGCTCAAGCCGGACCATGCCGGTGCATATAACAATCTGGGAGCGCTGCTGAAGCAGAGCGGTCGGCTTGACGAAGCGCTAGACAATCTGCGACACGCCGCCAAACTCGGGCCGGACTATGTCCAGATACATCAGAATATCGCCAACACACTGGCCGATATGGGGGAACTTCCGGCCGCGATGAATAGTTATCGGCATGCGCGCGAGGTGGATCCGGGTTATATCGATGTGCATGACAATCTTCTCTTCGCGCTGAATTATCACCCCGATATGAGTGCGGAGGATATCTACTCCGAATACCGGAAATATGATGAGCAGCATTGCCTGCCGTTGCGTGCGACATGGCGGGAGCATGGGAATGCGCGCGATCCGGAACGGCGACTGAAGGTGGGGTACGTCTCGCCGGATTTCCGCCAGCACTCGACAAGACATTTCCTGGAGCCGTTGCTGGCGCGTCACGATAAGCGGCAAGTGGAGGTGTATGCCTATGCCGAACTGGGCAAGGAAGACGACATGACGGCGCGATACCGGGGCTACGTCGATCACTGGGTGGCGACCAAGGGGATGAGCGACGAGGAACTGGCCGAGCGCATCCGTACGGACGGCATCGACATCTTGGTCGAGTTGGCCGGGCACACGGCACATAATCGGCTGGGGGTGTTCGCGCGCAAGCCGGCGCCGGTGTCGTTAAGCTGGCTGGGATATGGCTATACGACGGGGTTGAGCGCAATCGATTATTTCCTGACCGACGAGGCGAGCGTGCCTGCTGGGAGCGAGCACCTGTTCTCCGAAACGCCGTGGCGCATCGCAACGCCGGCGTATGCCTATCGTCCCGGGGAAGGGATGGGTGAGGTCGGCGAGTTGCCGGCGCTGCGTCGCGGTCATGTCACGTTCGGGACGCTGACGCGCGCAATTCGTGTGAACCACCGGACGATCCGGGTGTGGTCGGAGATACTGAAGCGGGTGCCTGGTTCCCGACTGATGATCGACAGTTATCATTTCACTGATCAGCCCATGCGGGAGAGATTGGCGTCGAAATTCTCCGCTCACGGGATCGGTGCTGAGCGATTGGAGATCGGTTATCACACGCCGCCTTGGGATGTGCTGCGGGGGATGGACATCGGTCTGGACTGCTTTCCGCATAATTCGGGAACGACCCTGTTCGAGCATCTGTACATGGGGGTGCCATATGTGACGCTGGCGGGCCGTTCGTCGCTGGGGCGGCTGGGGAGCAGCGTGCTGCAAGGGGTAGGTCATCCGGAGTGGATTGCGCAGTGCGAGGATGAATATATCGCGAAGGCGGTGGAGCTGGCGGGGGATCTGCCGCGGCTGTTGGCGGTCAGGGCGGGATTGCGCGGCGAGATGGAGCACAGTCCGCTGATGGATGAGGCGGGGTTCGCGCGCAAGGTCGAGGCGGCATATCGCACCATGTGGCATGCGTGGTGCGTTAGCGGAAGATAGCGGGACAATTGTTTCGGGAGCGGGTGGATGAAGGCGATTATTCTGGCAGGGGGGCTGGGGACGCGGATCAGCGAAGAGACGTCGCTACGCCCGAAGCCGATGGTGGAGATAGGCGGGAGACCAATACTCTGGCATATCATGAAGATATATTCGGCACATGGCATCAACGACTTCGTGGTGTGTTGCGGCTACAAGGGCTATGTGATCAAGGAGTACTTCGCTAACTACTTCCTGCATATGTCGGATGTGACGTTCGATATGCAGAAGAACCAGATGGAGGTACACGAGCAACATGCCGAGCCGTGGCGGGTGACGCTGGTCGATACCGGTGACGACACCATGACTGGCGGACGTTTGAAGCGCGTGGCGCAGTACGTGGCAGGTGAGGAGGCATTCTGCTTCACCTATGGCGACGGCGTGGCTGACATCAATATCGGCGAGCTCGTCGGCTTCCACAAAAAGCATGGTAAGCGAGCGACCATCACTGCGGTGCAGCCGCCGGGACGATACGGCGCACTGAATATGGAGGGAGCGCATGTGCGCGGTTTCATCGAGAAGCCGCAGGGTGACGGGGGGTGGATCAACGGCGGTTTCTTCGTGCTGTCTCCTGATTGTCTGGAGCTCATCGCCGACGACTCGGCCGCATGGGAGGGCGAGCCGTTGCGTCGGCTTGCGGCTCAGGGCGAATTGATGGCCTATGAGCACGGCGGTTTCTGGCAGCCGATGGATACACTCCGCGACAAGACCCAACTGGAGGAAATGTGGCACAGGGGTGCGGCGCCGTGGAAGGTTTGGCCGTGAGTTGCGTGATCGATCCGGGGTTCTGGTGCGGCAAGCGCGTGTTATTGACCGGGCATACCGGCTTCAAGGGGGGTTGGTTGTCGTTGTGGCTGCAGGACATGGGTGCAGAGTTGGTCGGCTATTCGCTCGCCCCCCCTTCTTCTCCCAGTCTGTTCGAGGTCGCCCGCGTCGGCAGCGGCATGACGTCACTGACCGGCGATGTGCGCGACCTGGCAGACTTGCAGGCCGTCTTTTCGCGGTATCGTCCTGAAATTGTGATCCATATGGCAGCACAATCGCTGGTGCGCCATTCCTATCGTGAGCCAGTGGAGACATATGGTACCAATGTGATGGGGACGGTACATGTGCTGGAGGCGGCGCGGGCCACGCCGGAGGTGCGCGCGCTCGTCAACGTTACCAGTGACAAGTGTTACGAGAACCACGAATGGTCGTGGGGCTACCGTGAGAACGAGGCGATGGGCGGCTTTGACCCCTATTCCAGCAGCAAGGGCTGTGCGGAACTGGTTACGGCGGCATACCGCAGGTCATTTTTCGGGCAGGGGCCGGCGCTGGCAAGCGCACGTGCCGGCAATGTCATTGGTGGCGGCGACTGGGCCGAGGATCGGTTGATTCCGGATATGGTCAGGGCCGTTGCAGAGGGGCGGCCGGTGGCGATACGCAATCCGCATGCGATACGTCCGTGGCAACATGTGCTGGAACCGCTGGCGGGCTATTTACTTCTGGCGCAGAGGCTGTATGGGGAGGGCCAGGCCTATGCCGAGGGCTGGAACTTCGGCCCCGCGGACGATGACGCGCAACCGGTACAGTGGATTGTGGAGCGCTACACGCGGCTGTGGGGCGAGGACGCTTCTTGGGAGACCGGCCGAGGGGAGCATCCTCACGAGGCGCACTATCTGAAACTCGACTGTTCCAAGGCCAGGACGCGTCTGGACTGGCGTGCGCGCTGGCGGTTGGAGCAGGCGCTGGAGAAGATCGTCGCATGGCACAAGGCACACCGGCAGGGCAGGGACATGCGAGAATTCACGCTGGAACAGATCGCCGAGTATCAGGAAAGAACATGAACTGTCGTCACTGCCAACATCCCCTGCAACATGTATTCCTTGATCTCGGTTTCGCACCGCCCTCGAACGCCTATCTCGGTGCCGCCGACCTGATGCGTCCAGAGCGCTACTATCCGCTCAAGCTGTTCGTCTGCGAATACTGCTTTCTGGTGCAGACCGAGGATTACGCCGGGGCAGAAGAGTTGTTCAGTCATGACTATGCCTATTTCTCGTCCGTATCGCATAGCTGGCTGGAGCATGCGGCGGATTACTGCAAGATGATCGTTCGCCGGCTTGGGTTGGGCGGAGACAGTATGGTCATTGAGGTGGCGGCCAACGACGGCTACCTGCTGAAAAACTTTGTCGCGGCCGGCATTCCCTGTCTCGGCATCGAACCGACCGACAGCACTGCGGCGGCGGCTGAGAAGCTTGGTGTCCCGATCTTGCGCGAGTTTTTCGGGCAGGCACTTGCGCAGAGTCTCGTCGGACAGGGCAGGCAGGCCGATCTGATCCTGGGGAACAACGTGTACGCGCATGTGCCAGACATCAACGATTTCACTGCCGGGTTGAAGACGGCGCTGAAACCCGGGGGAACTGTTACGCTGGAATTTCCCCATCTGATGCGCCTGCTGGAAGGCGTCCAGTTCGACACCGTCTATCACGAGCACTTCTCGTATCTTTCCTTGCATACGGTCGTGCGGTTGTTTGCATATTCCGGGTTGCGGGTGTGCGATGTCGAAGAGTTGCCGACGCACGGCGGAAGTCTGCGGGTCTACGGTTGTCATGAACAGGACGGCCGCGGGACATCGTCCGCCGTTTCCGTGTTGCTGGAGGAGGAGGCGCGGCGGGGTATGTGTGAGCTGGCCTCGTATCGTGAGTTCCAGTCGCGGGCCGACAGGCTGAAGGACGATCTGCTTCTGTTTCTGATCGAACAGAAGCAGGCGGGCAGGAAGGTGGCGGCCTACGGAGCGGCTGCCAAGGGAAACACACTGCTCAATTACGCCGGGATCAAGCCGGACCTGCTGCCCTATGTGTGCGATGCCGCACCTTCGAAGCAGGGCAAGTTCCTGCCCGGCGCGCATATTCCGATCGAACATCCAGATGTGTTGCGCGAACGCAGGCCCGATGTGGTGTTGATCCTGCCGTGGAACATCCAGGCGGAAGTGACTCAGCAATTGCTCCACGTGCGCGAATGGGGCGGACGGTTTGCCGTAGCGGTGCCCTCGATGAGGTTGTTCTGATGCGCTTCATCGCCACGCCTCTCGCCGGAGCTTGGCTGGTCGAACCGGAGCGGATCGCCGACGAACGCGGTTTTTTTGCGCGCACCTGGTGTCGTGAAGAATTCGTCGCACAGGGGCTCAACCCAAATTTGGTACAGTGCAACATCTCATACAACAGCCTGCGCGGTACGCTGCGCGGTATGCATTATCAGCGGCCGCCGCATGCCGAGGCCAAGCTGGTGCGTTGCACAAGAGGCAGGATATACGATGTCATCGTCGATTTGCGCTCAGGGTCGCCTACTCGCCTGCAATGGTTCGGCGCCGAGTTGAGCGCGCTGAACCGGCTGGCGCTCTACGTGCCTGAGGGATTCGCGCACGGCTTTGTCACTCTGGAAGACGATAGCGAGGTGCTGTACCAGATGAGCGAGCCTTACCATCCGGAATGTGCAGCTGGTGTGCGCTGGGATGAGCCCGCCTTCGCGATCAACTGGCCGATAATGCCAGAGGTGGTCTCCTCGCGGGATCGGGCTTATCCGGATTTTCCCGTCCAATGATGAAGGGGGCGTCGCTATGCTGATCATTTCCCCGAATGCCAGAATATCTCCATTCGCTGATATCGAAGACTCGACCCGCGGGACGCGCATCGTCGTCGAGGACGGTGCGATGATTGACTCTTTCGTCAAGATCAAGCCGGCAGGCGGCACGGGGGATGTCCGGATAGGTCGGAACAGTTATATCAACTCCGGCGTGGTCATTTATTCCGGGAACGGCATACAGATCGGTGAGGATGTGCTCATTGCGGCCAATTGTACGCTGGCACCGGTCGATCACGAGTTTCATTCGCGTGACAGGAAGATTGTCGAGCAGCGTTTTCGCCCAGGTAAGGGCGGCATTCTCATCGAGGATGATGTCTGGATCGGCGCGAATTCGGTCGTCCTGGATGGGGCGATTTTGCGTAAAGGCTGCGTTGTCGGTGCGAATTCTCTGGTCAAGGGCGAGGTGGAGCCTTATTCCATTAACGTCGGAAACCCGCTGCGCATTATCGGGTATCGCGAATGAGATTCACCGTCCTTGGAGCATCCGGGTTCATTGGCTCGCATCTCGCTGCGTATCTCAGGCGCGCCGGACATGAGTGCATGACGCCGGAACGCGGCGATCCTTCGATCTTCGCGGACGATCTGGGGCACGTCATCTACTGTATCGGGCTCACTGCAGATTTTCGCCAGCGGCCCTATGATACGGTCGAGGCCCATGTCTGCCACCTCTCCGGGATTTTGCGGCGCGCAAGGTTCGATTCGCTGCTCTACCTCTCGTCCACACGCGTCTATATGCATGCCGTAGCAGCGAGCGAGGATGCGGATTTGGTGGTCAACTCGGCCAATCCTAGCGACCTGTACAACCTTTCAAAACTGATGGGTGAGTCGCTGTGTCTGGCGACAGCCGGGCGTAATGTCCGTATCGCTCGCTTATCCAATGTCTATGGCCGTGGCGCCGACGCGCAGAATTTTCTTTCCGCGGTACTGCGCGAAGCGCTTGAGGGCGGGAGGGTGTTGTTGGAAACGGGGTTGGATTCCGGCAAGGACTACGTCAGCATCAGTGATGTGGTCGCCCTCCTCCCCAGAATCTCCTTGGGGGGGAGGCATCGCGTATACAATGTGGCTAGCGGATACAATCTCAGGAATGGCGAATTGATGGAAAAAATTCGCGAGCTAACGGGATGCTGGGTCGAAGTGAAGGACGGGGCCGCGACGATCTCATTCCCTGTCATCGATATTCGCAGAATAAGAGACGAGTTCGGATTCTCTCCTTCCATGCTGAAGGATGATCTCGGTGCGCTCATGCAGCAATCGCAAACGATGCGATGATTGGCAGGGAGCAAAAATAAATCGGAACTGGTTTGGTTGCCGGTGTGCTGCAGGGGATGGGCGCGAGACCTGGTTTTCGATGCTGGTCGACAGTGCGGTGGCAGTCTTCGACTACTGCCGGTCGAGTTGCGGGAAATTGGGCAGGTGATTTATGTCTGCCGCGTGACTTCCAAAAAACTACTTTCGTTTTGATGAGATGTGGACATGATAAAAATAGATACTGAAAAAGGGGTGGTAATTCTCGAAGGCAAGGATGGAGAAGCATCCTATCCGATGTCGTCCCCCGAGGCATTCAGGGTAGTGTCGGGGGCTTGGCTGCGTTGCGGCTGGGATACGAAATATGTATACAGTTTCAGTTGGATGGGGCGGCCGATCATTCAGCTCCCGGAAGATATGGTGCGTATGCAGGAGGCCATCTACCGTGTGAAGCCCGATGTCGTCATCGAGACCGGAGTCGCGCACGGCGGTTCGCTGATCTACTATGCCAGCCTGTTCAAGGCGATGGGCAAAGGGCGCGTGATCGGGGTCGACATTGAGATTCGTCCGCATAACCGCAAGGCGATCGAAGAGCATGAGCTGTGCGAATACATCACTCTCGTCGAGGGGAGTTCCACCGAGCCTGCTGTCGTGAATGCAGTGAAGGCGATGGTCAAACCTGGTGAGGTCGTGCTGGTCATTCTCGATTCCAATCATTCCAAGGCGCATGTACGGGCTGAGCTGGAGGCATACTCCGCATTGGTGAGTAGCGGTTCCTACATTGTGGCCACCGATGGCATCATGAAAAATCTGGTCGGGGCGCCGCGTAGCCAGCCGGACTGGGGCTGGAACAACCCATGTGATGCGGCAAGGGATTTTGCCGCCGCGCACCCGGAGTTCAGCGTTGTTCAGCCGCCCATCCCTTTTAACGAGGGCGTCATTTCGGAATACGTCACCTACTGGCCGGGGGCGTGGTTGCTCAGGGGGTGATTTTGCGAGTCTAAACTTGTGGGTTGCCGGTGGCCGAAAGCCATTTATGATAAGCTGCGCGCCTCCGCTGACCCCGCCCGATTTATAGAACGATTCATCATGTCTTCCGCTTCCGCCGTTTCCCTCGCCCAGGCTCTGGTGCGCCGCGAGATCCTCGATTTGCATGCCTACCACGTGCCGGACAGCGCGGGTTATATCAAGCTCGATGCGATGGAGAATCCCTATCCCGTTCCCGCCTCCCTGAGCGACGAGATCGCCGGGCTGGTTGCGCATGCCGCCATCAACCGCTATCCCGATCCCTCCGCTGCCTCGCTGAAGGCGAAGATACGCGCCGCGACCGGCCTGCCGGAAGGCATGGGGGTGATGCTGGGTAACGGTTCGGACGAGTTGATCCAGTTGCTGGCGATGGCGGTCAGCAAGGAGGGCGCGGTCTTGCTGGGTGTGGAGCCGTCGTTCGTGATGTACAAGATGATCGCGACCTTCACCGGCATGCGCTACGTCGGTGTGCCGCTCGCGGCCGACTTCTCGCTGGATCTGTCCGCGACCCTCGCGGCGATCGCGCGCGAACAGCCCGCGCTGGTGTTCATCGCCTATCCGAATAATCCCACCGGCAACCTGTTCTCTGCGGATGATGTGCGGCAAATCATCGAGGCCGCCCCCGGCCTGGTGGTGGTGGACGAGGCCTATTATGCGTTCGCCAGCGACAGCTTCATTCCCCATCTGGGACGCTACCCTAACCTGCTCGTGATGCGCACTTTTTCCAAGCTCGGCATGGCCGGCTTGCGGCTGGGGTTTCTCGCGGGGCCGGCGGCATGGCTGGGGCAGCTGGAAAAGCTGCGCTTGCCGTATAATGTCGGCGTATTGCCGCAGCTGGTCGCCGAGAAACTGCTCGATCACCACGAGGTGTTGCTGCAGCAGGCGGAGCGGATCAAGCTGGAGCGCACCAATCTGCGCCGGCAGCTGGAAGCGGTTCCCGGGGTGCAGGTCTATCCCAGCGAGGCGAACTTCCTGCTGTTCCGCGTGGCGAACGCGACGGCGGTGTTCGACGGACTCAAGCAGCGCGGCGTGCTGATCAAGAACCTGAACGGCGGGCATCCGATGTTGCGCGACTGTCTGCGCGTGACCGTCGGCACGGCCGAAGAGGGCGCGAAGTTCATGGCGGCATTGCAGGACACTCTTAACCAACTCGCATAAGGTAAACCATGCGCAGCGCGAAAGTTTCACGCAATACACTGGAAACACAGATCGGCGTCGAGCTGAATCTGGACGGCAGCGGCAAGGCCAGGTTCGACACAGGCCTGCCGTTCCTCGAGCACATGCTCGACCAGATCGCCCGGCACGGGCTGATCGACATCGACATCAACGCCAAGGGTGACCTGCACATCGACGCGCACCATACCGTGGAAGACATCGGCATCACGCTGGGGCAGGCATTCAACCAGGCGGTGGGCGACAAGAAGGGCCTGCGCCGTTACGGCCATGCCTACGTGCCGCTGGACGAGGCCTTGTCGCGCGTCGTGCTGGACATCTCCGGCCGTCCCGGGCTGGTGTTCAACTGCGATTTCGTGCGCGACAGCGTCGGCGAATTCGAGGTGGACCTGATCAACGAATTCTTCCAGGGCTTCGTCAACCACGCTCTGGTGACGCTGCACATCGACAATCTGGCGGGCAACAACGCCCACCATCAGGCCGAGACCATCTTCAAGGCATTCGGCCGCGCGCTGCGCATGGCGCTGGAACTCGATCCGCGCATGGCCGGCGTGATGCCTTCCACCAAGGGAACGCTGTAATTCCGATGGTCGATATCGCAGTTGTAGACTATGGGATGGGCAATTTGCGCTCGGTCGAACAGGCCCTGCGCAAGGTCGCGCCCGGACGCGAGGTCGCCGTTACGGACGACCCGCAGGCGATCGCCGCCGCCAAGCGCGTGGTGTTCCCGGGGCAGGGGGCGATGCGGGACTGCATGCGCGAGATGGACTCGCGCGGTCTGCGCGCAGCCGTGCTGGATGCGGCGAAGAACAAGCCTTTCCTCGGCATCTGCATCGGCTTGCAGATGCTGTTCGAACACAGCGCGGAGGGCGATGTGCCCGGGCTGGGCGTGCTGCCGGGCGAGGTGCTGCGTTTCGCGCATGACCTGAAAGACGCGCAGGGCAACAAGCTTAAGGTGCCGCACATGGGCTGGAACCAGGTGCATCACGCCGACCATGTCCTGTGGGATGGCATCGCCCAGGATGCGCGCTTCTATTTCGTGCACAGCTACTACGTGCAGCCGCGCGACGCCGCGCTTGCACAAGCGACCAGCGACTACCCGCAACCCTTCGTGTGTGCGGTGGCCGAGGGCAACCTGTTTGCGGTGCAGTTCCACCCGGAAAAGAGCGCTGCCGCGGGCCTGAAACTGCTGCAGAATTTCATCAACTGGAATCCCGTGTAATCACGTTCTCATTTTCTAAATCATGGATACTTCAACTCTCATCATTCCTGCTATCGATCTGAAAGACGGCCAATGCGTGCGCCTGCGCCAGGGTGAGATGGAGGGCGCGACCGTGTTCTCCGACGATCCTGCCGCGATGGCCAAACACTGGCTGGCCCAAGGCGCGCGCCGTCTGCATCTGGTGGACCTGAACGGCGCCTTCGCCGGCAAGCCGAAGAACGAAGCCGCGGTGCGCAGCATCATCGAGGCGGTCGGTACCGATATTCCGGTCCAGCTCGGCGGCGGAATCCGCGACCTGGAGACCATCGAGCGCTATCTCGACCTCGGCATCACTTATGTCATCATCGGCACAGCCGCAGTGAAGGTGCCGGGCTTCCTGCACGAGGCTTGCGACGCCTTCCCCGGCCACATCATGGTAGGTCTCGACGCCAAGGGCGGCAAGGTTGCGGTGGACGGCTGGTCCAAGCTCACCGGCCACGACGTGGCCGACCTGGCGCAGCGTTTCGAGGGCTACGGCGTCGAGGCCATCATCTATACCGACATCGGCCGCGACGGCATGATGACCGGCGTGAACATCGAGGCGACCGTCGAGCTGGCGCGGCCATTGCATGTGCCGGTCATCGCCAGCGGCGGTATCACCAACCTGGACGATGTGCACAAGCTGTGCGCGGTGCGCTCCGAAGGCATCACCGGTGCGATCACCGGCCGTGCGATCTACGAAGGCACGCTGGACTTCAGGGCGGCTCAAGCCCTGGCGGACGAGCTGTCGCCGAAGCTGTAATGCTCGCCAAGCGCATCATCCCCTGCCTGGATGTGACCGCCGGCCGTGTGGTCAAGGGCGTCAGCTTCGTCGAGCTGCGCGATGCCGGCGACCCGGTGGAGATCGCGCGCCGTTACGACGAGCAGGGGGCGGACGAGCTGACCTTTCTCGACATCACCGCCAGTTCCGATGACCGCGGCATCATCTTCCGCATCATCGAGCAGGTCGCGGAGCAGGTGTTCATCCCGCTGACCGTGGGCGGCGGCGTGCGCGAGGTGCAGGACGTGCGCAATCTGCTGAATGCGGGCGCGGACAAGGTCAGCATCAACACCTCGGCGGTGGTCAATCCGCAATTGGTCGCCGATGCCTCGGCGCGCTACGGCTCGCAGTGCATCGTGGTCGCGATCGACGCCAAGCAGGTCTCACCGGGACGCTGGGAAGTGTTCACCCACGGCGGACGCAAGGCCACAGGCCTCGATGCGGTGGAATGGGCGAAGAAGATGCAAACGCTGGGAGCGGGCGAGATCCTGCTGACCAGCATGGATCGCGACGGGCAGAAGAACGGCTTCGATCTCCAGCTCACGCGCGCGGTGACCGATGCGCTGGAGATCCCAGTGATCGCCAGCGGCGGCGTCGGCAACCTGCAACATCTGGCCGACGGCGTGAAGCAGGGCGGAGCCGATGCGGTGCTGGCCGCCAGCATCTTCCATTTCGGCGAATACACCGTGCAGCAGGCGAAAGAATATATGGCTGGGCAGGGTATCGAGGTGCGGTTATGACACGGTGCGCGAAAGCGATGGGTGCGGGACAACGAAGTTGCGGTGCAGGCTCATGCGCGCAGCGCGTGATGCCGGAGCCAATAACCGCATCGCACCTCCTCCCGCAAACGGCTGGCTGCGCCAGTAACGTGTCGGAGGTGCGGTTATGAACGAAACATGGCTGAACAAGGTCAACTGGTCGGATGACGGCTTGGTTCCCGCCATCGCACAGGATGCCGCGAGCGGGCGCGTGCTGATGGTGGCATGGATGAATCGCGAGGCATTGAGGCTGACCTGGCAGAAGAACGAAGCGGTATATTGGTCGCGCTCCCGCAAGAAACTCTGGCACAAGGGCGAAGAGTCCGGCCATGTGCAGAAGGTGAAGGAGATCCGGCTGGACTGCGATGCCGACGTGGTCCTGCTGCAAGTGGAGCAACAGGGCGGTATCGCCTGCCATACCGGGCGCGAGAGCTGTTTCTACAGCAAGCTGGAAAAAGACGAATGGGTGGCGGTGGACGCCGTGCTGAAGAATCCGGACGAGATATACAAAAAATAACTGATTTCCCGCGATTGAGGGAAAGGTGGAAAATGAACGACATCCTGCAACGACTGACCGAAACGCTGGAGGCGCGCAAGGGCGCGGCAGCCGACTCGTCCTATGTTGCCAAGCTGTACAGCAAGGGCGACGACGCGATCCTGAAGAAGGTCATTGAGGAGGCCGGCGAGGTGCTGCTGGCGGCCAAGGACGGCGACAAGCAGCATCTGCTGTACGAGGTGGCCGACCTGTGGTTCCACAGCATGGTGCTGCTGGCGCACAAGGGGCTGAGCGCGGACGATGTGTTGCAGGAATTGGCGCGGCGCGAGGGCGTGTCGGGCATAACGGAAAAGGCGAGCCGGAAATGAGCGACAACTGTATCTTCTGCAAGATCGCGCGCGGAGAGATCCCCTGCCGCAAGGTGTACGAGGACGACGAACTGCTGGCCTTTCACGACATCAATCCGGTCGCTCCGGTGCACTTCATGCTGGTGCCGAAGTTCCACCTGCCTTCGCTGATGGATGCCGGGGAGGCACATGCCGCGCTGCTCGGGCGCATGCTGTTGCTGGCGCCGAAGCTGGCGAGGGAGCAGGGGCTGGAAAACGGTTTCCGCACCGTGATCAATACCGGCAAGGGCGGCGGACAGGAAGTGTTTCACTTGCATATCCATATCATCGGCGGTGGCAACATCCCGCCCATGGTCAAACGCAGTTAATTTACCAAGGAGCGCATCATGGGCGGTTTGAGTATCTGGCATTGGTTGATCGTGTTGCTGGTGGTGGTGCTGGTTTTCGGCACCAAGAAACTGCGCAGCCTCGGCAGCGATCTCGGCGGTGCGGTCAAGGGATTCAAGGAAGGCATGCGCGAGGACGAGCCCAGGCAGCCGGAGCAGACAGGCAAGGTCATCGAAGGCGAAGTGAAGTCCAAGGACTGATCGCGCTGTATGTTCGATATCGCGCTTTCCGAGATCGTCGTCGTCATGCTGGTGGCGCTCGTCGTCATCGGGCCGGAGAGGCTACCCAGAGTGGCGCGCAGCATCGGGCGCACCTGGGGGCGGGTGCAGCGGTACGTGCAGCATGTGAAGAGCGATATCGAGAACGAGATGGCGATAGACGAGGCCCGGCAGATGCAGGCGCGCATCCATCGGGAGATCGATGCCGTCGGCAGTTCCCTGCGCGAAGACGGCAAGACCCTGGAGCAGCACATATTGCAGTCTCAATACCGGAACCCGCCGGCCGTGCCTGACGCGCCGCCTTCCGCTTCGATACGTCCCCCGGATACCTCCGCCTGATGTCTACCAGCGAAACCCTGATCGCGCATCTGCTCGAATTGCGCTCGCGCCTGCTGCACTCGGTGGCGGCGCTGTTGCTGGTGTTCCTGTGCCTGTTTCCCTGGGCGGCCGATCTTTACACCCTGCTGGCGCAGCCGTTGCTGGAAAAGTTGCCCAAGGGCGGGCAGATGATCGCCACCGGGGTGACCACGCCGTTCTTCGTCCCCGTCAAGGTGGCGATGATGGCGGCGTTCCTGATAGCCCTGCCTTATATCCTGTGGCAGATGTGGCGCTTCGTCGCGCCCGGCCTGTATGCGCACGAGAAGCGTCTGGTATGGCCGCTGGTGTTTGCCAGCACGCTGCTGTTTTTCGCCGGCATGGCGTTCGCCTACTTCGCGGTCTTTCCCGTGGTCTTCGGCTTCATCACCGGCGTCGCGCCGCAGGGGGTCGCGGTGATGACCGACATCGACGAATACCTCGGGTTCGTGCTCGGCATGTTCCTGGCCTTCGGCATCACCTTCCAGGTGCCGGTGGCGGTCGTGGTGCTGGTGCGGATGGGGATGGTGACGGTCGAGAAGCTGCGCGAGATCCGCTCTTATGTCGTGGTCGGTGCCTTCGTCGTCGGCGCGATCTTCACCCCGCCGGATGTGGTGTCACAGTTCATGCTGGCAATCCCGTTGTGGCTGCTCTACGAGGCCGGGATCGTTGTGGCAAGCTGGACCAGGATGTCGCCCGAAAGCGACTGATCCCTCGCCATCGGCTCCGGCCGGTCAGCGCGGCGAAGCCGGTTTGGGACGCTTGCCTATCTTCACCTGCACGGACACTTCCGTGCCGTTGCGCATCAGGTGCGCCAGCACCGTCTTGCCGGGCGGCAGGTTGGCGATGGTCTCCAGCATGAGACTCCAGCTGTCGATGGCCTTGTCGTCGATCGCGACGAGTATGTCCCCGGCCTTGATCCCGGCGCGCTCCGCCGGACTGTTGCGGACGACTTCCGTGATCAATACCCCTTTGGTGTCGCCCAGCCTGAACGATTCGGCCAGCTCCGGCGTCAGTTCCTGCACGCCCGCGCCTATCCAGCCCCGCGTTACCGAGCCATGCTGGATGATCTGTTCCATGGTCTTCTTTGCGGTATTCGCAGGGATCGCGAAGCCGATGCCGAGCGAACCGCCGTTCGGCGAATAGATCGCGCTGTTGATGCCGATCAGGTTGCCGTTGGCGTCCACCAGCGCGCCGCCGGAGTTGCCGGGATTGATCGCCGCGTCGGTCTGGATGAAGTTCTCGAAGGTGTTCAGGCCGAGATGGTCGCGCTTCAGCGCGCTGATGATACCCATCGTGACGGTCTGGCCGACGCCGAACGGATTGCCGATCGCCAGCACCATGTCTCCGACCTGTGCCCGTTCCGGATGCCCGAAGGTGATCGCGGGAAGGTTTCCGGGGAGGTCGATCTTGATGACGGCAAGGTCGGTTTCCGGATCGGAGCCGATGACATGCGCCTTGGTCGTGCGCCCGTCGGCCAGCGCGACCTCGATCTGGTCTGCGGTCTCCACCACATGGTGGTTGGTCAGGATGTAGCCGTCCGGACTGACGATCACGCCCGAGCCCAGGCTGGAACTGTTCTGGGGTTCGTTGTCAAGCTGGTCGCCGAAGAAGAAGCGGAAGCGCGGGTCATCCAGGAACGGGTTGGCCGGCGTCTTCACGACGGTGCTGGTGAAGATGTTCACCACGGCGGGCATGGCCTTGTGCGCCGCTGCGCTCAAGCCTGTGGCAGGGGCTTGCTGACCATCGGTTTGCGGCGCATCCTCGTAGAGGGTCACCACGCCGCTGCGTGCGGCGTTCGGCAGCAGTTCCGGCTTCAGCGTATGGACGATGAACAGCAACGCTAACGCGATGGTGACGGTCTGGGTGAACAAAAGCCAGTGTTTACGCATGTTATGATGAACCCGTTCGCTTCTGGATTAAGGGAGATTCATGCTGCTCGATGAACTGCGCGATTATAACGCAAGCCTGCTGCAAACCGCCTCGTTCAAGGACTACTGCCCGAACGGCGTGCAGGTGGAGGGGCGGGCGGAGATACGCCGTATCGCGACGGCGGTAACCGCTTCGCAGCAGGTGCTGGACGAGGCGATCGCATGGGGCGCCGATGCGATCCTGGTGCATCACGGCTACTTCTGGCGCAACGAGGACGCGGCGATCACCGGCATCAAGAAACGGCGCATCGCGCAGTTGTTGCGCCACGACGTCAGCCTGCTGGTTTATCACTTGCCGCTGGATGCACATGCCGAGCTCGGCAATAACGCGCAACTCGGACGTTTGCTCGGGTTTGCGGAGCGCGGGCGTTTCGGCGAGCAGAACATCGTTTGTCAGGGGCGCCTTGAAAGTCCGGTGACGTTGGCCCAGTTTTCCTCCCAGGTAGCTCATTCTCTGCAGCGGACGCCCCAAGTGATCGGTGACGGGACGCGGATCGTCCGCAGCGTGGCATGGTGCAGCGGCGGTGCGCAGGGCTATTTCGAGATGGCAATCGCGCAAGGCGTGGATGCCTATCTGACCGGGGAGATATCCGAGCAGAACTACCATCTCGCGCTGGAGAGCGGGGTGGCCTTCATCGCGGCGGGGCATCATGCCACCGAGCGTTATGGCATCCAGGCGCTGGGTCGTCACCTCGCGGAGCAATTCGGTCTCGAGCATCGCTATTTCGAACAGCCCAATCCGGTCTGACCGCGGGCTGGCGCGAGCCGCCCGAACGGGGATGGGCATGGATGCCGAGTCGATCAGATTATGCTTATTTGCGTTTCTTAAAATCGTTGCGTAACATCCTGCCGCTTGCTGGCAATACCGACGAGGGAGATGTGAGCGCCGAGGAACTGCAAGTCGCGGCAGCCTCATTTGGTCGTTTCAGTGTTTTTTCAGGGGGAAGCATGAGAATAAAAACGTTGTTGGGCGGTGCCGTTCTGGCATTGCTGTCTGTTAATGCCTTTGCCGAAGCCAGCGCCCAAGCCGGTGCGCTGAAGGTGCTGGGGCACGAAGAAGTGAGCTTCAAGAACGATATCCAGCCGATCCTGCAGGATCACTGCGTAAGCTGCCACCAGCCGGGCGGCAAGGGCTTCATCAAGAGCGGTCTGGATCTGACTTCCTATCAGGGGTTGATGAAAGGGACGATATACGGCCCGGTCGTTATTCCCGGCAATAGCGAAGCGAGCACGTTCACCAAGTTGCTGACGGGCACCAACAAGGGCTTGAAAATGCCGATGGGCTTGAATGCGACGGGTACGCTCGATCGCCAGTACATCCTGCTGATGCGGAAGTGGGTAGCCCAGGGCGCGCGCAACAATTAACAATCGATCGTAATCGCGGCATCATCTTCAGGATGCATCGCCGCTGGCATGGGGTTTGAGTTGGGGAGCCAAACCTTGGATTGTCCCGTAAGCAATAACAACAAGGACAGCAGTGCTGCAGTAACCTCCGTTATTTGATGGCGTTCAGGACGATCGATTCGATCGTTCGGTAGCGTTGTCGTGCATACGTTCTAACTAAAAGGGATGAGGGTCATGACTGATAATGTTGATCACAACAAGCGGCGTCTTCTGCTGGCTGCCACGACTGCGGCAGGCGGCGTCGCGGCTGCCGGCGCCGGTGCGCCGTTTGTACTGAGCTTGATGCCGAGCGAACGCGCCAAGGCGGCCGGCGCTCCGGTTCAGGTCGATTTGAGCGCAATCGCACCGGGCACGATGATTAGCGTGGAGTGGCAGGGCAAGCCGGTGTGGATCGTGCATCGCACTCCGGAAATGCTGGGGCTGCTGGGCAAGCACGACGACGATTTGGCCGATCCTGCTTCCGACGTGCCGCAGCAGCCGGAATACAGCCACAACCCGACTCGTTCGATCCGGCCGGAATTCCTGGTCGTGCTGGGCGTTTGTACCCACCTGGGTTGCTCCCCCACTTTCCGTCCGGAAATATCTCCGGCCGATCTGGGCGCCAACTGGGCCGGCGGCTGGTTCTGCCCGTGCCACGGCTCCCGTTTCGACCTGGCAGGTCGCGTGTTCAAGGGCGTACCGGCCCCGACTAACCTGATCATCCCTCCTCACAAGTATTTGAGCGAGACTACCCTGTTGATTGGCGACGATAGCAAGGGAGGCGCAGCATGAAGCATCAACTGACCAAACTGCTCGGCTGGGTCGATGAGCGTTTCCCGCTCACCGCCCTGTGGAAGGAGCATGTCTCCGAATACTACGCGCCGAAGAATTTCAACTTCTGGTATTTCTTCGGTTCGCTGGCGCTGCTGGTGCTGGTGATCCAGATCGTCAGCGGCATCTTCCTGACGATGAACTACAAGCCGGATGCGCTGTTTGCCTTCGCCTCCGTCGAGTACATCATGCGCGACGTGCAATGGGGCTGGCTGCTGCGCTATATCCATTCCACCGGTGCCTCGATGTTCTTTGTGGTGATCTATCTGCACATGTTCCGCGGCCTGATGTACGGCTCTTATCGCAAGCCGCGCGAATTGCTGTGGATCATCGGCATGATCATCTATCTGATGCTGATGGGCGAGGCCTTCATGGGTTACCTGCTGCCGTGGGGACAGATGTCCTTCTGGGGCGCACAGGTGATCGTGAACTTGTTCTCTTCCGTGCCGTTCGTCGGCCCGGATCTGTCCATCCTGATCCGCGGCGACTTCGTCGTTTCCGATACCACGCTGAACCGCTTCTTCGCGTTGCATGTCATCGCGATCCCGCTGGTGCTGGTGCTGGTCGTGGTCGCGCACCTGGTTGCGCTGCATGAAGTCGGTTCCAACAATCCCGACGGCATCGAGATCAAGAAGCACAAGGATGCCAACGGCAAGCCGCTGGACGGCATTCCGTTCCACCCGTACTACACCGTCAAGGACGGCGTCGGCGTGGTCGGCTTCCTGATCGTGTTCTGCGCGATCATCTTCTTCGCGCCGGACATGGGCGGCTACTTCCTGGAGTACAACAACTTCGTGCCGGCCAACCCGATGAAGACGCCCGAGCATATCGCGCCGGTGTGGTACTTCACGCCATACTACGCGATCCTGCGCGCGGTGCCGCCGATGTTCGGCTCGCAGTTCCCGGGCGTGGTGGCGATGGGCGTGGCGACCGTGATCTTCTTTGCGTTGCCGTGGCTGGATCGCGGCAAGGTCAAGTCGATCCGTTACCGCGGCCCGATCTACAAGGCGTTCCTGGCTGCATTCGTGGTGAGCTTCGTCGGTCTGGGTTACCTCGGCCTGATGCCGGCCACCCCGACATACACCCTTATTTCGCGGA
Source organism: Gallionella sp. (assembly GCA_035654695.1). Taxonomy (GTDB): domain Bacteria; phylum Pseudomonadota; class Gammaproteobacteria; order Burkholderiales; family Gallionellaceae; genus Gallionella. The sequence goes on from DASRWG010000015.1 coordinate 26,303, forward strand.
TTCTGTCGGTTGTGTACTTCGCATTTTTCTTCCTGATGCCTTGGTACACCAAGATCGACAAGTGTAAGCCCGAGCCCGATCGTGTTACGTGCAAATAGAACAGAAAGGTTCGCTGACATGAAAGCAATCAATAAACTATGGATGGCGGCATTGCTGATGGCGATGCCGGTGCTGGCGAGCGCCAGCGGTGCGGAAGTTCATCTGGACAAGGCGCCGGTCAACCTGAAGGACCAGGTGTCCCTGCAGCGTGGAGCCAAGCTGTTTACCTCCCGCTGTCTGGCCTGCCACAGTGCCTCCTACATGCGCTACAACCGCCTGAAGGATATCGGAATGACGGAAGACCAGATCAAGAAGGATCTGGAGCTGCCCGAAGACGTCAAGCTGGGTTCCACGATGCAGGCGGCGATGGACGCCAATTCGGCCAAGCTGGCGTTCGGCGTGGCGCCGCCCGATCTGAGCGTGATCGCGCGTTCGCGCAATGCCGACTGGCTCTATACCTATCTGCGCAGCTTCTACGTGGATAGCACTCGTGCGAGCGGCTGGAACAACACGGTATTCCCCAACGTGGGGATGCCGCACGCTTTGGCCGATCTGCAGGGTGAACAGACGCTCAAGGTCGAGGGGCATGAAGGCCATGAGACCAAAAAGCTGGAATTGACCACGCCGGGTTCGATGAAGCCGGCGGAGTACGATTCGGCAATCGCTGATCTGACCAACTACCTGGTGTTCATGAGCGAACCGGCGAAGCTGGTGCGTTATAATCTCGGCCTGATCGTTCTCGGTTTCCTGTCGGTCTTCTTTGTGCTGGTCTATTTGCTGAAGAAGGAAATCTGGAAGGATATTCACTAAGCGGTTGAATTTCGTGCCCCGAATGTGGTAATTTCGCGGCACGTTTTTCCGAGCGCCATCGCGGCGGAGCCATCGGCTCCGCCTTTTGGTTTTCTATCCTGCTGTTTTCAAGGTTGTTTTTTTATGATGCGACTCTATTCGGGCACGACCTGCCCATATTCCCACCGCTGCCGTATCGTGCTGTTCGAAAAAGGCATGGATTTCGAGGTGATCGATGTGGATCTGTTGAACCGCAGCGAAGACCTCGCGGTGATCAATCCGTACAACAAGGTGCCGGTGCTGGTCGAACGCGACCTGATCCTGTACGAAGCCAACATCATCAACGAGTATATCGACGAGCGCTTCCCGCACCCGCAGCTGATGCCGCCCGAGCCGGTGATGCGCGGCCGCGCGCGATTGTTCCTGCACCGTTTCGAGCAGGAGCTGTACAGCCAGGTCGACATCCTGGAGCAGAATGGCAAGGCGGCGGACAAGGCACGCGCCGCGATCCGCGACAACCTCACCCAGTTGGCGCAGGTGTTGACCAAGCAGAAATTCTTGCTGGGCGACGAATTCTCCATGCTGGACGTGGCGATCGCGCCGCTGCTGTGGAGGCTGGAACACTACGGCATCCAGATGGGCAAGGATGCGGCGCCGCTGATGAAATATGCCGAGCGGATGTTCTCCCGCCAGGGCTTCATCGATGCGTTGACTCCATCCGAAAGGGCGATGCGCAAATAATGAACGATTTGTCGACACGCCCCTACCTGATCCGCGCCATTTACGAATGGTGCGAAGACGGCGGCCTGACCCCGTACCTGGCGGTGCGCGTCGACGACTTCACCGAAGTGCCGCCGGCCTATGTCAGGGACGGCGAGATCGTGCTGAACCTGAGCGCCGAGGCGGTGCGCAACCTGGAGCTCGGCAACGAGTACATCACTTGCAGCGGCCGTTTCGGCGGTGCGCCGTTCGATATCATCGTGCCGGTAGGTGCGGTCATCGGCATTTTTGCCAAGGAAACCGGGCAAGGGCTGGTGTTTCAGCCGGGCGAGCATCCTTCGCCTCCGGCCGAGGGCGGCGGGGAGTCGAAGCCGAAGCCGCAACGACCGCAACTGAAGATCGTCAAATAACGCCGTCAAAAACAAAAAAGCCGCAGATTCCTCTGCGGCTTTTTTGTATTTTTGAATTAAGCGACTGCCGGAAGCAGCGCGGCTTGCATCTTGCCCAACGCCTTCTGCTCGATCTGGCGGATACGTTCGGCCGACACGTTAAACTCGGCCGCCAGCTCGTGCAGCGTCGCGGCCTCGCCTTCGTTCAGCCAGCGCGCTTCGACGATGCGGCGGCTGCGCTCGTCCAGCCCCGCCAAAGCATTCGCCAGGCCGGAGGTCTGCAGATGCTCGCGTTCGGCGCTCTCCAGCATACGCGAAGGCTCGTGCTCATCGCTGTCCGCCAGATACTGGATCGGGGCGTAACTGTCGTCCTCGTCGCTGCCGGACGGGTCGAGGGCGATGTCGTGGCCCGCGAAGCGCGCCTCCATCTCGACCACGTCGCGTTCGCTGACGTTGAGCTGTTGCGCGATCTCGCTGACCTGTTGCGGCTTAAGCGGTTCCAGTCCCTGCTTCATGCTGCGCAGGTTGAAGAACAGCTTGCGCTGCGCCTTGGTGGTGGCGATCTTCACCATGCGCCAGTTGCGCACGACGAACTCGTGGATCTCGGCGCGTATCCAGTGCAGCGCGAACGACACCAGACGCACGCCGCGATCGGGATCGTAGCGCTTGACCGCCTTCATCAGGCCGATGTTGCCTTCCTGGATCAGGTCGGCCTGAGGCAGGCCGTAACCGGCATAACCGCGTGCGACGCTGACTACCACGCGCAGATGCGACAACACCAACTGGCGCGCCGCATCCAGATCGCTCTCGGTCTTGAAGCGTGTCGCCAAGGCGAATTCCTGTTCCTGCGACAGCACGGGAAATCGATTCACTGCCTGGATGTAATTCTCCAGGCTGCCGACGGCGGACGGTACGGGAAATGTCATAGCAGTATTCATGGCTTTTCCTCCTTTGGCGGGGATTCTAGCACTCGTATGATACGAGTGCCAAGATGGCGCCGGGTTCCCCGAAATTGGGGTCAGTGCGGCTCGATCCGGGAGAGGTGGCGGCTCACCGACAGCCATGCCCCGAGCCAGCCGAGGTAGAGCGAGAACAGCAATAGCGACAGGCTGTCCCCCCAGCCGAGCGGCTGGAGCGCGAACTGGCTGGCGTAGAGTTGCGAGAGTTCGCTCAGCGGGCGGTTGAGCAGCACAAGGCCGGCGGAGACGATGGCCCACGCGGTGAGTCCGCCCAGCAGCCCCTGCAGCGCGCCGAAATACAGGAAGGGGCGGCGGATGAAGCCGTCGGTGGCGCCGATCAGGCGCGAGACCTCGATCTCGTCGCGCTGCGTGAGGATCTGCAGGCGGATGGTGTTGAAGGTGACGGCGACCAGTGCGAGGCTGAGCAGGCTGGCGAGGATCAGCACGGCCAGACGGCCGAACCCGAGCAGGGCGTCGAGCTTGTGCGCCCAGGCGGAGTCGAGCTGTGCCTGTTCGACCCGTGGCAGCTGCGACAACTCTTCGCGCAGGGCGTCCAGCGCCTGCGGGTCGGTCACGCGAGGCGAGACGATGAAGGCGTCGGGCAAAGGGTTCTTCTCCAGGCTGCCTATCACGTCGGCCAGGCCGGTGCTGCGTTTGAGTTGCTCCAGCGCGCGGTCGCGCGCGACGAACTCGACTTCGGCGACGGCTCCGTTGGCTTCCAGCCTCGAGCGCAGCTCGGCGATGTCGTCTTCCAGCGCGTTCTGGCTCAGGAACAGGCTGATCTGCGGCGTGCCGGAAAGCTGGGCCACCACTCCCTGCGCGTTCTTCAGCAGCACATACATGCCGGCGGGCAGGCTGAGCGCGATGCCGATTACCAGGATGTTGAGCAGGCCGCCCACTCTGGAAGCGAACATGCGGCGCATCACGGCGCTTAACAGATCGAGGTGTTGTCTCATTGCAGCTCCCCCTGTTTCAGCGCCAACCGGCGAACCGCGCCGTCTTGCAGCACGCTCTCGTCGTGGGTGGAAATCAGCAGCGTCACGCCGACCTGATGGAACGAACGGAAAATATCCATGATCTCGTGTGCGTATTCGGCGTCCAGATTGCCGGTCGGCTCGTCGGCCAGCAGGATGGCGGGACGGTTGACGATGGCGCGCGCGATGCACAGACGCTGCTGCTCGCCGCCGGACAGCGCAATCGGGTTCGCCTTCTCGCGCTTCAGCAGCCCCACCTTGTCCAGCGCGGCACGCACCCGCTTCGCGCTCTCGCGGTGGTCGAAGCCGCAGATCTGCAACGGCAGCAGCACATTGTCGAACACGCTACGGTCGAACAGCAGCTTGTGATCCTGAAAGATGATGCCGAGATTGCGGCGCAGATAGGGCAGTGCCGCGCCCTTGAGCGCGCCGACGTTCTGGTTGTTCACCAGCACGCTGCCGGAATTGGGGCGCTCGATCCCCGCGACCAGCTTCAGCAGCGTGCTCTTGCCCGCGCCGGAGTGCCCCGAGACAAACACCATCTCGCCCTCGGAGATATCGAACGAAACGTTCTTCAGCGCCTCGTAACCGCCGGGGTAACGTTTATTGACCTGGTTGAAGCTGATCATTTTGTGGGTAACACCTTAGCGTTTTTGTAGGATGGGTTGAGGCGATAGCCGATACCCATCATGCATAACAGCGATGGGTATCGCGTTGCTCAACTCATCCTACGAACTGGATTCCGGCCTTCGCCGGAATGACCATTTCCTCAATGGCCGATATGGATTCGTGATTGCGTTGCGGATGCTAGCGGCTCGCTGCGGAGAAAGCAATTTTGCGTGCCGGCGGCAGAGCATTCGGTCGATGCTCTGGAAAGTATATAGGCCGAATTATCTATGTATATTTAAGCATATAGGCCGAATTATCTATGCATTCCGGTCTATTGACGGGTATGGCGGCAACTGAAAGACTGCGAGCCTTCATGGATTGACAGGCGGGAACGCAGCCCCGTCCGTCATTCCGGAACACAGGGAGAAAAATAAAATGAAAACCGGCGAGCTGTCTCCGCTGTTGGCGGAAGGCAAAGCCGTGGACTGGTGGTTTGCGTTCAAATTCAACGCGGCCACATTCCCCGGCGACGAATCCAAAGAATCGAATCCGGGCATCTTCGGCGGCGCGCCCAAAGACTACAAGGGCGAATTCTGCCTGAACTACGCCGTCGCCAGCAGCGCCAGCCCGACCCTGCAAATGGGCGATGGCTACATCGGCGGCTCGTTGAACGACCCGCTCGGCGCGACCTTCGATCAGCTCTACAACGGCACGTGCAACTACGTGATCTGGAACGACCAGTTCTACAACGACCCGCTGGAAAGTCAGGGCGCACCCTGGGGCCACTCCAAGGGCTTCCTCGCCTGGGATGACGCGGGCGCGGGCTTCGTGGTTCAGGTGACCACGCCTTCCTGGCCCGCTTCCGGCAGCAAGGATCATCCCCGCCAGACCGACGGCAACACGCTGGGCTGCGTCAAGGATGACGACGTTATGGTGAGCCAGCATTTCTTCGCGCTGAAGCTGAATGCCGACGACGTCAAAACCGTACTGGCGGGACTCGCCAACGCCAGCGTCGTCACCGATCCGACCAAGCTCCAGATCGTCCGCAATGGCGGCTCCGCCGACATCCAGAAACTGGTCAACGCGCTCGGCAAGGAGTCGGCCAGCGCCATCCCTTCGATGACCACGCTCTCCAGCGGCGTGCGCTTCATCACCAAACCCTCGCAACTGCACGTCGCCCCTTGGCAGATGGTCTCGGCGGCGCTGGGCGGCCTGCCGCTGCGCGCGGCTACATGGTGGGAGGAGCCGGAAATTTATTCCACCGACGCATCTACTCCGGTCACCTGCTGGAACGCACAGATGCTAGGGCAACCCGGCCCGGTGCAGATCGCCACTTCTGGAACGTGGCAGGGCAAGAGCATCGGCCTCCAGGGCGGCGAGGGCACTTCCTTCAACCACGCCAAGGTCGGCGTTTCGCTGGATGCATCGCAGCCGCTGTGTATCTTCGGTGATATGAACCAGCAAGGCACGCTGTGCGGTATCAGCAAGGAGAAGATCCCCTGCGCCGCCTCACAGAACGGTCGCGGCGGATTGTTTTACGTGGTTGAGAACAAGGAGTTGTACGCCAGCGTGAGCGCGCTGCTCAGGGGCGATTCCGCACCGGTGCGGTGATGCCGGATTTCGAGGGGGGATGATGGAAAGCAAGACTAAAAAGGGCGGTGCAACGAAAAAGCAAAAAACATCGCTCCTCGTTCGCCCCGCCGCACGCGGCGGGAAATACCTCGGCCACGACGCCGCCAATCCGAAAAACCTGAGTGCGCTGATTGCCATCCTGAATCCGTCGGACGGAGGCATCGTCGATTACGGTTTTGCCAACGCGCCGAATGTGCAAAGTGCAGGCCCGCTCGCCCTGATGGGATGCATGAGGCGCTCCGATCCCTGCGCGACCGACAGCGGCACGGTCGGCGTGAAGTTGGGCGTAAAAATAGACGAACCGACCGACTTCAGGGTGGTGGTGTTTGGTCCGCTGAGCAACCTCGATCAGGCGCGGCTGGCGCAAGCAGACATCACCGTCCTGCCGGGCGAGGACATCGGTTTGTCGCCGCAATATCCGGAAGGCCTGGTGATCGAAGTGCCGGGACTGTGCATCAGTGACGTGACATCGAAGCTAAAGGGAGCCCGGCTCAGTTGCACCGCCAAAGTGACGATGATGTGCGGCTGCCAGATTCACCAGGCCGCTGCGGACCCATACTGGCCCTGGCCCGACACCGACTTCTCCATCCAGTTGGTCACGCGCATGAAAAGCGGTGCGGTGCATCACTACCCGCTGCAATACGACACCACGGCAAATTCGTCCAGCTCGTTTACCGGTCAGTGGAAATCCATGGCGGCGGCAAAGGATGCGATAAGCCAGGCCTGGATATACGCATCCCAGCCGAAGCTGGGCAATCAGGGCAGATACCAGATATATCCAAAGTCGCTCAGCCCACTCACGTCGGGCTTGCCGAAGGAAATGCTTCAGTTGCTCCAGGACGACGGACACGTGAAGGAGATTTAGTACGTCCTGCCAAAGGCGGGAAGTTTATGACACAAAGCGCTCGATCCGGCCGCAGGCCGACAAAGGAATCCGGTGCAACAAGAAACTTTTTAACGAAAGGTGCAAATCATGTCAAAAACATACTTCAGCATCGCTGCCCGCGCGTTGGCGGGCATGTTATCCATTTTTGTCTCCAGTCAGGTGGTCGTGTCGCAGGCCCAGGCGGTGCCGGCTCCCAAGGCTGCCACCGGTAAACCCAAGGCGGGCGCAGCAAACGCCTGCGACTACGCGAGCTTCGGTCGCACCGCAAACGGCCAGAGCTTCTGGTCCAGCCCATCAGGCTCAGTGACATCCACGCAGATGAACTGCTTACTCGACCAGTTCGCCATGAACAACTTCCTGTATCTGGCAGGCAAGAGCAGCGGGGGGCAGCCGCGCTTCATGAGCTACGCGCCGTGGTACACGCTGTTTACGGAAAGCGGCGCGCCGAGCTGGCCCGGGAAATATTCGCCGCTCAGCACTACCGAACTGCACCATCACGACAACCAGATCCAAGCCGGCGACGGCTACGTGCTGAAAGACGTCAACCGGCAGATCACCAGTTACGACATGCGGGTCAACCAGACCTACTTCAATTTCGTCGCCGCCAATTCGCTGTACAAGCAGATCGGCTTCAACAACGCCGTCACGGCATACAAGGCCAACAACAAGACCGGCGGCATTTGGTTCCCACCCGCCAGCACGGGAGATACCGGCGAAGGCGCGGTGACGATCAAGACTTCCTGGCGCTATTACGGGCCGATGCAGAAGAAATACATCACCCAGAAACGCTATATCGAGATCAGCCCCTGCCCGGCCGACCTCATGCATTGCGAACGAGATTCCAAGGGCGACTTCTGGGGTCTGGCAGGCCTGCATCTGGTGCAGAAGACCGCAAACCTGCCGGGATTCGTATGGGCGACGTTCGAGCACGTCGGCAATGTGCCGGACTGCAACGCGGGCAACAGCATGCCCATCGGCCAGCAGCCGATCTCCCCGGCAACCGGCAAGGCCATGAACCTGAACGACCGACTGCTCAACGGCATCGGCGCGCAGACCGGCTGGAATTACTTCAACTACGCCACATACAAACAGGCCGGAGGCGACGGCCAGAATTGCACTTATCCCACCGCGCAACAGGCGAACACGCAATGCCTGAGCGCCCCGCAGGATGCGCCGGTGAACATCTGCCGTACGCTCGCGCTGCCCGTTGCGTCCACGGCAAACTGCGCCGATTCGGCAAGCGATATGAGCAACATGAAGGCGACCGCGTGCCTGAACGAAAGCATCAAGCAGAATTTCTCCGCCACCGGTCTGGACAAGAAGTGGCTGAATTACCGCCTGGTGGGAATGGAGTGGCTGTCTTTCGGCCCGACCGGTGGCGGCGGCGGCCCGCTATCCGGCTGCCTGGCATATGACGAGAACGAAACCACGCCCAACGACTGGAAAACAGCGTGCCCCAACTACCCGCCGCTGACTCCCGGTGAATATCCGCCATCCTTTGCGCGCGCAGGCTCTTCCGGCGCGCTGGGTTCACCCAGCCCAGCCAACGCGACGATGGAAACCTGGATGCAATACAACATGAAGCTGAACGCCAACACCGGCGCAACCGATTGCCTGGCCTGCCACCAGCCGCAAACCGCCGGCGGAACCAACGAGTTCGGGCAGGGCGATTTCTCGCACTTGTTTGGGCGAATTAAGCAGCAATAAGGATCAACGCTCAGAGGAAGTGCTGCAGGCCGACTAATGGGTGACCCCATTGGTTCTTTTTTAAGAAGGCGGGCGAGATATTTACCATGAAGGAGCTAACGACTATGGACAATCCTAATCCAATTACAAATGCAAATGTTTCGCCGATAAATCATGCCGTCATGATACGGTTTGTTGCCTTCCTTTTGATTGGAGGCCTCGTGCTTTCGGGTATGTCAAGTGTATTTGCAGCAAGCACACAAGACATGACCGTTAAACCGCTAAGAATAGAAAAGGGTACTCCGGTGTATTCCAACCGTACGCTACGAATTGCCGTAGATGTGCATCGGGACGGGGCGAGCATAATACAGTTCACCTATCATGACAGGAAGTTTATCCGTCGTGATAATGAAACGCTTCCTACTTTAAAGGAGGATGGGCCAACCCGCCTGCTTTTCTCAATCAGGGACGCAAAGGGGAGGTTTTTTCAGATAGAAAAAGAAGTCCCCGGTCTGTGTCTTCGCCATGGGGCTGATGAGCCCCCCCATATAATGGGGGACACTATAGAGTTGCACCGCGACTCCGTTATCGTCGAACTGCCGGCAATAGACGGAGCCCAGTCTATCGAGGTGCGTCATCGCCACGATCCCAAGAAGGAGCCGCGCTTACTCACCGTGGAGGCATTTGATAAGGCCAAGTATGTGCCCTCCAACTCCAAGAAGTTTGAAGACCTGAACTTTGCACTAACGTCAAAGGGAAAATTGAAAAAGGCAAAGGGTAAGCCGACTCCTCCAGAGGCCGAAGGCGCGCCGGCACCGACAAACGGCACCGTAACCTGGCCGACCCCGCCTGATCCCAATTACAAAGTGTGGGGCAATGTGGATCAGGTAAACAGCAGAATCAACGTCGTAATCGTGCCGGACGGGTACCAGACCACGGAAAAAGCGATTATGGAGACGCATGCACAGGAGCTGGTGAACGCCTTCAGGGCCACTACGCCATTTACCGAGCATGACACCTTCTTTAATTACATACTGGTATACGCCTATTCCACAAATAGCGGCACGACGCAGTGCGATTGCAACAAAATGGAAAATACGGCGATGGCCACATTTTTTCCCAATACAAATCCGGCCTGCGGAAACGACGAAAACCGCTGCCTTTATTACGGTGGTGGCTGCAATCCGGCCTCGGTCGACAATATCTCAGCGGCGGAATTGAGGGCTCCGGCACACGATGTCACCATAGTCATGGTCAACACCCCGCGTTACGGAGGTTGCGGCGGCAGCAGAGCCGTTTACTCGGCAGGTAACGCCTCAGCAAAGCTTATCGGGATACATGAGTTGGGGCATAGCCTTGGCGGATTGGCCGACGAATATGCCTATACCAATACATGCGGCACGAGCGCCGGTGAGAAGAATACCTCGCTTAACGCAACCCAGGGCAGCTGGCCCGAATGGATAGGCGATATCGGCGCGCCGAGACAGGGGGCGCAATACTTTCAGCAATGCGTCTATCGTCCAGAGGATAACTGCATGATGAGGGAACTCGGCCCGCCGTTCTGCCATGTGTGCAATCAGCTGTGGGCGCTGAAGATATTCGGCAAGCTTGGCTCAACAGCCCCGATTACGACGGCCGTACCGAATCCCCAAGCTCCGATTTCAACAACGGTCAATACCCCGATTACCCTCGGAATAACCACACATTTTCCGATATCAACGGCAAATAACAGCGTGGTATGGAGTGTTGCCGGAGGAAATACCAGCTGCGTCAACCCCGCGCCACCGTCCGGAAACAATATCTACGCAATGACCTTTTCATGCGCAGGCACGTACAACGTGATGGTAACGGCAACGGCTGACAGGGCCTTCGTAAAATCGCAAAAGGACGGCGCCAACAAAAAGACAATCACGTGGCAAGTCAACGTCACTCAATGAAAAAGGAGGATGTCATGGATCCCATAATCTCAAGTTCCAAGAAGCGTAGCTGGTTTTTGCGGTCATTTTTTCTCGGCGTTATTTTGGCGACGTTTCTTGCACCCGGCCATGCCGAGGCGGCAAAACAAGGAGGCCGACAGGATTGGAAGCGGCTTGGGGAGAAACATGCAAGTTTGCATCGCCACATAAAAGATAACATCAAGCCGAACTGGACCTATCAGCTTGATTTGACGGACGGACGCCAGTATGCCTATGTGCTGCACATGCTGGAGCTAGCCGGAGAAAACCCTGAAAAATCCCCGGAACTCTACAGGCGGCTTAAGACGGCCAATGCCAAAGGAGGGAAGGCGCAAAGGGGCAAGGCTCCGATGCTCGATGTCGCCGCGACGACCTCCAATGCCGGTGCGCTCGTGCCGCTTAACCTGCTGCAGTCTTTTTACAGGGTTCCGGGTACGAATACGTATTCGGCGAGCGCACTTTCCTCATATCCGAATGGATCCCAATATACCAAGATAGCAATCAACCTCACGTACCAAAAGGCCGGCTCACAGGTTATCTTCGCAAGCAAAGCCGCCAATACCACTCAATTCGCGCAAGGAGAAAACTTCTGGGTCGATGTGTCTGGGGGGCTGCCGGCCGATGCGCAATCTAAGAATGTCACCGCAAACATGCTGGTACTCGCTTCCCCAGGCGACGGAAGCTGTAGTAATACTGGCGGCATGTGCGCCTTTGTAGAGCAACGGCAGTTGGTAAGCCTGCCGGTCAACGGGTGCATGCAGAAGCCAATATATAAGCAGAACCAGGGAAATAACCCGCCGCTTTGCACCAACAATTTGCCCAACGTAGGAACTGAAAATCTCGTGATGTGCTATTACAGGGGCACGGGCAATTCAGGAGATTGCGATTACTGGAGCTCGACTCCGCACCCGCCGCAGTATGCCTTCCCGATTAAAGGAACCGCTACCTTTATGAGCAGCGTAAACAGCGTCCAAAGCCTCACCGTGACCCTGCAGAGAACGCAGGGCGGCGGGGGGTGCATGTTGTGCGCAAGCCAGAGTCCGGGTCAGTGCCCGAACAACTCCGGGAACATCAATCCGAACAGTGTGACGATTAGCGGTAATACCCTTTCGTGGGACTGGTCGAACGCAGGCTTCCCCAACACGTCCGACTGCGTTATTCAGGCCGGCGGCGACTACACGTGGTTCGATATGGAGATGTTCGTTGAGATGAGCACCGGGGAATTTACGAGCGTCCAATTCGCATCCGAGCACACCGGCATGCTCAACGCCCCGCAGTTTCCAATGCCGCAGGTCGAAATTATGGACGGATGTCTTGCCAAAGGCACTCAGATAACGCTACGCGACGGCACAGAAGCGCCGATAGAGGACTTTAAGGGCGGCAACACCGAATATGTCCGCTCTGGCCGTGATGGCAAATCTCGGGGCGTGCTCGGCAATACTCGTGGCACAGAACGGATTCCCATCGTCTATATTGAGGACAAGGCCGGAAGGCGACTGCTCCTTACCGAAGGCCATCCAGTCGTCACCGCAAAGGGCGTTATCGTTGCAAAAGACCTCAAGGTCGGCGACGAGGTGATTACAGCTTCGGGGCCCAGCGCGCTCGTCAGGGTAGGGCGGGAGCAATATGACGGAGAGGTGCGTAACTTAAAGCTCGACGGCAGCGATTCCGAGGCGCTCGATGGCGAGACTACCATGTTCGCCAACGGCATACTCGTCGGTGACGCGCAGATGCAGAAACAGATGAAAAGGGCCGCGCTTAAAAAGCGTTCCGACAGGACGGCGGCCGAGATGATGAGGGATATTCCTGCCGAGTGGCATGATGATTATATGAATCACATGCAACCAAGAAGGCAATGAATACGCCCGATGCTGTCGCGAGTTTTTGATCTGTCCGGCTTTGCAGCACGCAATCTGTCCGGTTGCCCTATTGCCTGAGGAGGGCGATATGAAGCCGACAAAAGTGCTACAGGAAATACGGAAGATGAGATTCGAGGAAGCGTATGTAAGGGTGGATCCTTTGCGCGCGCAGGCTCTTCCGGCGTACCGGGCTCGCCCAGCCCGGCCAACGCGACGATGGAGAGCTGGATGCAATACAACATGCAACTGAACGCCAACACCGGCGCGACCGATTGCCTGGCCTGCCACCAGCCGCAAACCGCAGGCGGAACCAACGGGTTCGGGCAGGGCGATTTCTCGCACCTGTTCGGGCGAATCAAGCAGCAATGATGGTCAACACTCAGGGGAAGCACTGAGCAAGTCGTGATTCCCGCGCAAGCGGGAATCTGCTCCTGTTGTAAAACTTATAATTTACTTATATCCTCCACGTGAACACCATCGAGTGGTCAGCCAAAGCGGTGCGGCAATTGCGCAAGATTGCAGACAAGCGCAAGCGGCAGGGCATCTTCGCCGAAGTGCAGCAACTCGCGCATTGGCCCGATTGCGAAGGAGACATCAAGCGCCTGCAAGGACGCGATGGCTACCGGCTACGCATCGGCGACCACCGGGTGATATTCGAGATCGACCAGAGCGGCACTCCGATCATCGTCACCATCATGCAAGTGGAGAAACGAAATGAACGCACCTACTAACATCCAGATACTGAAAGACGCGAAAGGCAAACCCGCTTTCGTCGTGATTCCCTATTCGGAATACCTGAGCCTGTCCAAACAAAACGCGCCGACTATCCCGAACGCCGTGGTCGACAAAGTCATCAACCAGGACATGACGCCCATACGCGCCTGGCGCGAACACCTCGGTCTTACCCAGACAGAAGTCGCGCGCCGCCTCGGCATTTCGCAAAGTGCCTACGCCCAGCAGGAAGCCAAAGAACCTGTGAGAAAGGCCACGAGAGAGAAGATCGCCCAAGCGTTGGGTATTGCAGCAGAGCAGTTGGCGGTTTGAGGAATAATTGTGATGCTGCTCCCTACCACTGCGTAACATAGAAAATAGCTTTGATCCGACTTGCTGCCCCGTTAAATCGCTATGACTTATGATTTCACCACACTTGGCCCCGAAGATTTCGAGGCCTTAGTATCAGACCTGCTATCACACTCATGGGGCGCGCGGCTCGAGTCATTCAAGCCTGGCAAAGACAGCGGCATTGATCTGCGACACTCCCGCATTCTCGCCAATGAACCCCAAGCCATTGTTCAATGTAAACGATACGCGCCGCATAAATTCAACGAACTACTCCGAAGTGTAAAAAAGGAGCTTGGCAATCTCCGGAGACTCCAACCTGAACGCTATGTCCTTGCAACATCCGTTTCCCTGTCACCGGCAAACAAGGACAAACTCATTTCAGCCCTGAATCCTTGGTGTAAATCACCAATGGACATCTACGGGCCTGATGAACTGAATGGCTTATTACGTGATTTTCCGGATGTCGAGCGCGCTCATTTCAAGTTGTGGATGTCCAGCACAGCCGTGCTAGAACAAGCTCTCCATGCAAAAATCTTTGCCGTCACCGAGGCGACAGTTGAGGCTACCAAGCATCAGATGAGCAAGCTGGTAGTTCATGGCGGACTTGATAAGGCGTTGAACTTGCTTCATGAGCGGCATCATGTCTTGATTGTCGGGAATCCCGGGATCGGGAAAACCACGCTGGCTCGAATGCTCATGTGTCACTACATGCGTGAAGACTTCGAACCTGTCTGGGTCGTAAGCAACGTCGAAGATGCATGGACGGTCGTACACAATGCACATGGGGACAACAGAAAGCTCGTAATCGTATATGACGATTTCCTCGGGCGCCTTCAATTTGATTCTGTTCGGTTCGGGAAAAATGAGGATCATTCACTGATGTCGCTCTTCGACAAGGTCGCCAGATCACCAAACTTGCGGTTGATTCTGACCACGCGAGAATACATTCTGGAGGATGCCAAACGGGTGCATGGTGCATTTGATGACCGCGCCGAGGACATACTGAAATACACACTGTCTCTTGCCGATTACGCCAAGGCGCATCGAGCCCAGATGCTTTTCAATCACCTGTATTTCTCTGACCTGCCCGACAGCCGACTTATAAAATTGCTAGAAAAACGCGTCTATCGCAAGATAGTTGCACATGAGCACTTCAATCCACGCGTTGTGGAAAGCATCAGCCAGTATGCCAATAGTCGCGCGATAAATGACGATGATTACATCTCGTTTGTGGAGAAGGAATTCGATGACCCATCCAAGGTGTGGGAGCGCCCTTTCCGGCGAGACATTAGCCCTGTAGCCAGGCAGGTGCTGGCAATCCTATGGAGCTTTAACGGCAGAGCCGAACTCGCCAATCTGCGATCCGCGTTATCCAGACTGTACGAACCAACGCCCCTCGAAGATTTTGCCACCCAATTTGAAGATGCACTACGCCAACTCGATGGCAACTTTATCGCGACAAACCGATACCCCGGGAGGTATACAAAAACTAAGAGTTTTATGATTATCCAATTCCAGAACCCTTCAGTAGAAGAGTTCGTGGAAAGACTTATTGTCTCCGATCCCTCATGGGTGGAGCGGCTCATTGGAGCCGTGGTGACATTTCCACAAGTCCATGTTTTATATGACCAGGCGCGAAAAACTCCGGCATCAAATCCATTGCCAACATCATTCTGGATTTCGCTGAGGTCTCGCGCAGAGACTTGTGAAAATATTGCAAACGGCTATTTCATTCACTACAGAGATTATCGGGCAACCGATACCACTCTGACATGGTGTGATGATCTGCAATCTGGATCCGATATTACTCAAAAATTACTGGCACTGGAAAATGAGGCAAAAGTAAACGACTTGAGAACTCAATCCCTAAAGGCCAGAGTACTAACGAAAGCTGGCTTATAAATATTGCCGATACGCCGAATGATGACTCCGAACCATACGCGGTAACTCGACTGCAAGAATGGGTTATCAAATCGAGTGGCTACGGCGACGATGAAAAAAAGCGCTCGGAACACGCACTCAGGGAAGCGCTGATTGAATTGCTGTCAAATGAATATGAAGGGTGGCCCATCAGTGTGTCTTCGATACGCGTACTTGTTGAGGCTGCCACTCTTATCGATTCCATGCTTCCGGTTGCTCAAAAACAAGTCATAGCGAAAGCAGCCAAAAAATCGGCTCAATCGCTAATCAGTGATGAAGCTGATACGTCTAGCCTTACCTCAGAAGCGGAGGAAGTCGAAGCCCTTGAAAAAATTCTCGGCCAAAGTTTGGGCTCCTCAGCCGCAGACCTTCGTGAACGCGCGGAAGAGCTAGAAGGCAGTGATGGTGATCGTCCTTCCTCCGATCCTGAGCGACACCGATATATGCCGGAACCTGACGAAGGATTTGACATCGATAAGTTATTTGGCGGACTGATGGATCGCTAAGCCCGCGTAGCTCCGATTAGCGTAGCGTAATCGGAGGTATGACATTCGTGCGATTACGCTACGCTAATCGCACCTACAGAGCTATATGGTGATCGGAATTAGGCGTCCAGTCCCAGCAACGCGGCGATGAAATCTTCGGCGACGAACGGGCGCAAATCGTCCAGTCCCTCACCCACGCCGATGAAGCGCACCGGGATGGGATGCGCCTTGGCGATCGCGGCGATGACACCGCCCTTGGCGGTGCCGTCGAGCTTGGTCAGGATCAGGCCGGTCACGCCGAGGGCCTCGTCGAAGGCCTTGACCTGGCTCAGCGCGTTCTGGCCGGTGTTGGCATCCAGCACCAGCAGCACTTCGTGCGGGGCGGCGGCCGATGATGCCGTTTCGGGCATCGCCTTGGCGATCACGCGCTTCACCTTCTTGATCTCCTCCATCAGGTGCGCCTGCGTGGTCAGGCGGCCGGCGGTGTCGGCCAGCACCACGTCGATCTTGCGCGCCTGTGCGGCCTGTACGGCGTCGTAGATCACCGCGGCGGCGTCGCCGCTTTGTTGGGCGATCACGGTGACGTTGTTGCGTTCGCCCCAGGTCATCAGCTGTTCGCGCGCGGCGGCGCGGAAGGTGTCGCCGGCGGCGAGCAGCACGGAGAGGCCCTGGCCTTGCAGGTATTTCGCGAGTTTGCCGATGGAAGTGGTTTTTCCCGCGCCGTTGACGCCGCACATCATGATGACGAACGGCTTATGAGTCTCTGCCTGCAAGGGCTGCGCCAGCGGCTGCAGCAGTTTCAGCAGGCATTCGGCGAGGGCTTGCTTGAGTTCCGCCGCTTCGGTCAGTTTGCGTTCGCGCACGACGCGGCGCAGGTCGGCGAGCAGCGCGTTGGTGGCGGTCATGCCGACGTCGGCGGTGACGAGGATGGTTTCCAGTTCTTCGTACAGGTCGTCGTCGATCTTGCCGCCGCGGCCGAACAGGTCGGCGAGCTGGTTGCCGGTGCGGGCCAGTCCAGTTTTCAGGCGCGCGATCCAGCCGCTGTCGGGCTTGGCGGCGGGAGTATCGGATGAATTCTTTTTCAGGAAGCTGAACATTTAGGTATGGCCGAAAAAATATCGCATAATGCGCGCGGCATTTTATGCCTATTACACCTTTAAGGGCTAGGGACTATGAGGATTTATCTGTTTTGCTTCGCGCTGCTGCTGGGCGGCGCCGCACAGGCCGAAGTGTTCGAGCGCACGCTGGCGAACGGCCTGAAGGTCGTCGTAAAGGAAGACCACCGCGCGCCGGTGATCGTGCAGCAGATCTGGTACAAGGCGGGCAGCATGGACGAGCGCACAGGCGTGACCGGCATCGCGCATGTGCTGGAGCACCTGATGTTCAAGGGTACGGCCACCGTGCCGGCGGGCGAGTTCTCGAAGCGCATCGCCGCCGCGGGCGGACGCGAGAACGCGTTCACCAGCTACGACTACACCGCCTACTTCCAGCAGTTGCACAAGTCGAAGCTCGCGCTGGCGATGCAGCTCGAATCCGACCGCATGCGCAACCTGAGCCTCTCACCCGCCGAGTTCGCCAAGGAGGTCAAGGTGGTGATGGAGGAACGCCGCTGGCGCACCGACGACGAGGCGCACGCGCTGTTGCAGGAAAAGATGATGGCGGCGATCTTCCAGCAGCATCCTTATCAGCATCCGGTGATCGGCTGGATGGACGATCTGGAGGCGCTGACCGTGGGCGACGCCAGGGCCTGGTACGACCGCTGGTATGCGCCGAACAACGCCACGCTGGTGGTCGCGGGCGACGTGAAGGCGGCCGAGGTGTTCGCGCTGGCCCAGAAATACTACGGCGCGATCCCGAAGCGCGCGATGCCGCCGCGCCGCAACTACGACGAGCCCAAGCAGCTCGGCATCAAGCGGCTGGTGGTGAAGGCCCCGGCGGAACTGCCGCATCTGGTGATGAGCTTCCGAGCGCCGGTGCTGCGCGATCCGGCGCAGGACTGGCAGCCCTATGCGATGGAGGTGCTTGCGGGCGTGCTGGACGGCAACGAGTCGGCGCGGCTCAACAAGCGTCTGGTGCGCGAGCAGCAGGTCGCCAGCGGCGTCGGCGTCGGCTACGACTCGTTCGCGCGCGGGCCGGGGCTGTTTGTGCTGGAGGCGACGCCCAGCGAAGGCAAGACGGTGATCGACGTCGAGATCGCGCTGCGCAAGGAAATCGAGCAACTGGTTAAAGACGGCGTCAGCGAAGAAGAGCTGCGGCGCGTCAAGGCGCAGGTGATGGCGGGCGAGGTGTACAAGCGCGACTCGCTGTTCTATCAGGCGATGCAGATCGGCCAACTCGAAAGCATCGGCCTCGGCCATCGCGCCGTGCCGCTGATGCTGGAGAAGTTGCAGGCGGTGACCGCCGAGCAGGTGCGTCAGGTCGCCGAAGAATTTTTGCAGGACGACAGCCTGACCGTTGCGGTGCTCGATCCGCAGCCGCTTTCCGATAAGCCTAAGCAGAAGCCACAAGGAATGAACCATGCTCATTAAGAATATTTCCGGGTTGCTGGTGTTGTGTTTCGCAACGGCGCTGGCGCATGCCACGCCCGCCATCCAGCAATGGCAAAGCACCAGCGGCGCGAAGGTGCTGTTCGTCGAGAATCACGACATCCCGATGCTGGATGTCGCGGTGAGCTTCCCTGCGGGCAGCAGTTTCGATACCGCGGAAAAATCCGGCGTCGCGGGGCTGACCCATCACCTGCTCGATCTCGGCGCGGATGGCCTGAGCGAGGACGACATCGCGCGCGGCATGGCGGACATCGGCGCGCAGTTCGGCGGCAGCTTCGATCAGGATAGGGCCGGCGTGTCGCTGCGCACGCTGAGCAGCGCGGCGGAACGCGATCGCGCGCTGGACATCATGGCGCGCGTATTGCAGCGCCCGCTGTTCCCGGAAGCGATTCTGGTGCGCGAAAAAGCGCGCGTGATCGCCGCGCTGAAGGAGGCCGAGACCAAGCCGGAGAGCATTTCCGACAAGGCGTTTCAGAAGGCGGTGTTCGGCGACCATCCTTATGCGCTACCGGTTTCCGGCGAGATCGCCAGCGTGGAAAAAATCGCCGTCGCCGATCTGCGCGCCTTTTACGAGACGCACTACCGGGCGGGCGGCGCGGTGGTCGCGATCATGGGCGACGTGTCGCGCGACCAGGCCTTGGCGATTGCGGAGCAGTTGACCGTCGGGTTGCCGGGCGGGGCAGCACCGCCAGCCTTGCCGCCGGTGGCGACCAAGATCGCCGCGAGCGAACGGCGCATCGCGCACCCGGCCAGCCAGAGCCACATCCTGATCGGCGCACCGGGCATTGCGCGCAGCGACCCGGACTATTTCCCGCTGTATGTCGGCAATTACATCCTCGGCGGCGGCGGTTTCGTCTCGCGCCTGATGAACGAGGTGCGCGAGAAGCGCGGCATGGCCTACAGCGTGTACAGCTACTTCATGCCGATGAAGCAGCCGGGCGCGTTCCAGATCGGCCTGCAGACCAAGAAGGAGCAGGCCGACGAGGCGCTGCAAGTGGTGCGCGCCACGCTGGCGGAATTCATTGCCAAGGGGCCGACAGAGAAGGAGCTGGTTGCCGCGAAGCAGAACATCGTCGGCGGTTTTCCGCTGCGCATCGACAGCAACCGCAAGATACTCGATTACCTCAGCGTGATCGGTTTCTACGACTTGCCGCTGACTTATCTGGACGATTTTTCGGGCAAGGTCGAGCAGGTCAGCGTCGCGCAGATCCGCGAGGCGTTCGCGCGCCACGTCGATCCGCAGGCGATGGCGACGGTGATCGTCGGCGCGCCCGAAGGTTCGACGAAGTAATGGGTATGCGTGGCGCAAAAAAGATGAAATGCTATCCACGGAAGATACGGAAAACACGAACGAGTCTTCCAGTTTTTTCCGTGTCTTCCGTGGACAGGATTCGTTCCGGGATCAATTGAATGAACAAGGTACGCATCATCGGCGGCGAGCTGCGCAGCCGCGTCATCACCTTTCCCGATGCCGAAGGTCTGCGTCCCACGCCGGACCGCGTGCGCGAGACGCTGTTCAACTGGCTGGGCCAGACGCTGTACGGGCGCACCTGCCTCGACCTGTTTGCGGGCAGCGGCGCGCTGGGCTTCGAGGCCGCGTCGCGCGGCGCGGAGCGTGTGACCATGGTGGAGAAGAATCCGGCAGTGGTGCATGCGCTGCGGAATAACCTAAAAACTCTGGGGCTTTGTAACGTTTTCGTTCACGCGCAGGATGGGCTAGAATTCGCGTCCCGCGATAAGCAGCGCTACGACGTGATCTTTCTGGACCCGCCGTTTGCCGCCAATTATTTGCCGAAACTGCTGGAGATTCTGCCGGAGCGCCTGACTGAAAATGGCGTCTTGTACATGGAGTCCGGCGCGGCGGTCGAGCTGCCGCCGATATGGCAGGTGAAAAAATCCGGCAAGGCGGGACAGGTGCATTACCAACTATTGGGCATTCAGCAGTGATAATAAAAGTTGTTTATCCCGGCACCTTCGATCCCATCACGCGCGGACATGAAGACGTGGTGCGCCGTGCGGCGGGGCTGTTCGGCGAGGTGATCGTCGCGGTGGCGGAAAGCCGGGCGCATACGCTGTTCACGCTGGAGGAGCGCGTGGGCATGGCGCGCGAGGTGTTTGCCGATTTCGCCAACGTGCGCGTGGAGGGTTTCAACGGGCTGCTGATGAATTTCGTGCAGGCGCACGATGCGCGCGTGGTGTTGCGCGGCCTGCGCGCGGTGTCGGACTTCGAATACGAATTCCAGTTGGCGGGAATGAACCGTAACCTGTATCCCGAGGTCGAAACATTGTTCCTGACGCCTGCCGAGCAGTACACCTTCATCTCGGCCACGATGGTGCGCGAGGTCGCGCGCTTCGGCGGCGATGTCGGCAAGTTCGTATCGCCACTGGTGGCGGCAAGATTGCAGCAAAAGAACTAGGTTTGATTATTATTATATCGAGGAGAGAACCATGGCACTGATGATTACCGACGAATGCATCAACTGCGACGTGTGCGAGCCGGAATGCCCGAACGACGCGATTTCCCAAGGCGACGAGATTTACGTCATCGATCCGGCCAAGTGCACCGAGTGCGTGGGCCATTACGACACGCCTCAGTGCGTCGAAGTCTGCCCGGTGGATTGCATCCCCAAGGATCCGGCGCATGTCGAGAGCGCCGAGCAGTTGCGCGCCAAATACGAGCGTCTGGTCGCCGCGAAGGGCTAATTCCTCTTTGCAAGCCAAGCCGCACAGTGCTCCTGTGCGGCTTGTGCTTTTCAGGGGCGACATATCCCTGAGACCCCTTGAAAAGCCGTAGCGAGCGGCTTGAGTGCAAGGGCACGGAACGCAGCGACCGAGACATACCTGTTGGGTAGGCGAGGAAGCGAGTACCGCGCAACGCAGCGAGCGTGGCGGCCGCCGAATACCCGCCGGCCTGCCCCTTGCGGGTAAATCGAGTCGCGCGTAGGTTTTTCGAGGGGGCCCCTAATGTATAATGCGCGACTTTGAATTTACCGATAGGAGGATGTCATGCCTATTTATGCCTATACCTGTTCCAGCTGCGGTACGCAGAAGGACGTGATGCAGAAGATGAGCGACGCACCGCTCACCGCTTGCCCGGAATGCGGCAAGGAAACCTTTGCCAAGCAACTGACCGCAGCCGGCTTCCAGCTGAAGGGCAACGGTTACTACGTCACCGACTTCAAGGATAAGCCCAAGGCCGAATGCGCGCCCTGCGCCAGCGCGGGCTCCTGCCCGATGGCCGGCTGATCGATGAAAAAATACCTCATCACCGGGCTGCTGGTCTGGGTTCCGCTCGGCATCACCATCTGGGTGCTGAACCTGACCATCAGCACGATGGATCAGACGCTGCTGCTGCTGCCGTCGCACTGGCATCCGGACAGCTGGCTGCCTATCCATGTTCCCGGCCTGGGCATCATCCTGACCTTTGCGGTGGTGCTGCTGACCGGCCTGCTGATCCGCAACGTGTTCGGCCAGCGCCTGTGGGCGCAGTCCGAGAAAGCGATGCTGCATGTGCCTTTCGTCGGCAGCATCTACAAGGGCGTCAAGCAAGTCAGCGACACGCTGCTGTCGGGCAACGGCAATTCGTTCCGCAAGGTGCTGCTGGTGCGTTATCCGCATCCGCATGCATGGTCGCTGGCCTTCCAGACCAACGTGCCGGGCGATGTGAGCGCCCGCTTCGACGAGGAGTACGTGGCGGTGTTCATCCCCACCACGCCCAGCCCGGTGAACGGTTTCTATTTCTACGTGCGCAAGGCGGAAACCATCGAACTGGAGATGACCGTGGACGTCGCGTTGCGCACCATCGTGTCGATGGGCGTGGTCGCCACGCCCGAGACTGTCCATGCCCATACGGAAGCACACCTTTCAAGACAAGATTAACTATCAAGAAGCCGAACCATGCGAACTCATTACTGCGGACTCCTCAACACCGACCAACTCGACCAGACCGTGAGCATTTGCGGCTGGGCGCACCGCCGCCGCGACCACGGCGGGGTGATCTTCATCGACCTGCGCGACCGCGAGGGGCTGGCCCAGGTCGTGTGCGACCCGGACCGTCCCGAGATGTTCAAGATCGCCGAGTCGGTACGCAGCGAATATGTATTGCGGATCACCGGCAAGGTACGGCGCCGGCCGGAAGGCACGACCAACGCCAATATCACCAGCGGCGAGATCGAGATCCTGTGTCATGAGATCGAGGTGCTGAACAGCGCGGTGACGCCGCCGTTCCAGCTGGACGACGAGAACCTGTCCGAGAACGTGCGTCTGACCCATCGCGTGGTTGACCTCCGCCGTCCGCAGATGCAGAAGAACATGATGCTGCGCTACAAGGTCGCGATGGCGTTCCGCCGCTTCCTCGACAGCCGCGGCTTCATCGACATCGAGACGCCGATGCTGACCAAGTCCACGCCGGAAGGCGCGCGCGATTACCTGGTGCCGTCCCGCGTGCATCCGGGCGAATTCTTCGCGCTGCCGCAGTCGCCGCAGCTGTTCAAGCAGATGCTGATGGTGGCCGGTTTCGACCGCTACTACCAGATCACCAAGTGCTTCCGCGACGAGGACCTGCGCGCCGACCGCCAGCCCGAATTCACCCAGGTCGATATCGAGACCTCTTTCCTGAACGAGACGCAGATCACCGCGCTGATGGAAGAGATGATCCGCAGCATCTTCAAGGAAACGATGGATGTGGACCTGCCCAACCCGTTCCCGCGCATGACCCATGCCGAGGCGATGGCGCGTTTCGGTTCCGACAAGCCCGACCTGCGCGTGACGCTGGAACTGACCGAAGTCACCGACATGGTGAAGGACGTCGCGTTCAAGGTGTTCTCCGGTGTGGCGAACTCCGAGAACGGCCGCGTGGCCGCCTTGCGCGTGCCGGGCGGTGCGGCGTTCACCCGCGGCGAGATCGACGAGTACACCAAGTTCGT
>DASRWG010000016.1:0-48034 GCA_035654695.1 Gallionella sp.
GAAGTCCTCGAAAAGCTTGCCGAGGATTTTCCGCTGCCGAAAAAAATTCTCGAATACCGCGGCATGGCCAAGCTGAAGGGCACCTATACCGACAAGCTGCCGCAGATGGTGGACCGCAACACCGGGCGCGTGCACACCAGCTACTCGCAGGCGGTCGCGGTCACCGGGCGGCTCGCATCGAGTGACCCCAACCTGCAGAACATCCCGGTGCGCACCGCCGAGGGCCGCCGCATCCGCGAGGCCTTCATCGCCCCGCCCGGCAGCCGCATCGTCTCCGCCGACTATTCCCAGATCGAGCTGCGCATCATGGCGCACCTCTCCGGCGACGAAGGTTTGTTGCGCGCCTTCGCCAACGGCGAAGACATCCACCGCGCCACCGCCGCCGAGATCTTCATGACCAACCCCGCCGACGTGGACAGCGAACAGCGCCGCTACGCCAAGGTCATCAACTTCGGCCTGATCTACGGCATGTCCGCGTTCGGCCTCGCCAAGCAGCTAGGCATCGAGCGCAGCGCCGCCACCGCCTACATCGACCGCTACTTCGCGCGTTATCCGGGTGTGGCCGACTACATGCAGCGCACCCGCGAACAGGCGAAGGCGAACGGCTACGTGGAGACCGTGTTCGGCCGCAGGCTATGGCTGCCCGAGATCAACGCCAGCAACGGCATGAAGCGCCAGGGTGCCGAACGCGCCGCGATCAACGCACCGATGCAGGGCACCGCCGCCGACCTGATCAAACTCGCGATGATCGCCGTGCAGCACTGGCTGGTCGCGGAACAATTGCAGACCAAGCTCGTCATGCAGGTGCACGACGAACTGGTGCTGGAAGTGCCGGAGAACGAACTGGAACTGGTGAAGGAAAAGCTGCGCGAACTGATGTGCCATGTCGCCGAACTGAAGGTGCCACTGGAAGTGGGACTGGGTGAGGGTGCGAACTGGGAAGCGGCGCACTAGCCGGTCATTCGGCCGGCTGTTGCTTCAACGCCCTGATCTGCCCCAGCAGCGCCTTGCGCTCCTGCTCCAGCTCCAGATAGTGTTCCGACATGCGCTTCAGGTCGTCGGTGTATTGCCGGATGCGCTGCTCGCGCTCCATCTGCATGCGGAAGACTTCGTCGAAGTTCGGGGGCGGCGTGTTGAGGTCCGTGCCTTGCGGGTATTGCGACTTCGGCGGGATGCTTTCCTGGATTTCCATCAGGCGCATGTCCCTGACCATCTGGTAATTCTGGTACACGGACTGCTGAGCCTGGCGCACGTCGTTCAGGTCCGCTTCGAACTGTTTCAGCCTGTCCTGCGTGTCGTCGGCGAACGCCGCGGCCGACATGAACAGCAGCAGGGAAAGCAGGATAAGTTTCATGGTTGCTCCGGGAAGTATCGCTGGTGGCGGATGCGGGCAACTTAACAAGAACCCGGCCACGGCTCAATAAACTGAACCCTGTAGTCGGACAGCTGTTTTCTTTAATTCTGGAGTATCGATGTCGTCGTTTTGCCGTTGGGAAGAAGATACGCTGGTGCTGAACATCCTGGGCCGTCCGCGCGCGAAGAAGACCGCGATAGGCAAGGTGATCGGCAAGCAACTCGAAATTTTCGTCGCCGAGATGCCGGTACGCGGGCGCGCGACGGCGCATCTGGTGCGGTTTCTGGCGGAGGAGTTTCAGGTGCCCGAGAGTTCGATCACGGTGGTGTTCGGGGTGTACAACGTCAACAAGCAGTTACGCATCACCGCACCGAAGCGTCTGCCCGCCGTCATTCCGCCACCGGGTTAACAAAGGTAGCCCGGATGGAATGAAATGGAATCCGGGAAACCCGTTGCGCCCCCCGGATTTCGCGTTGCTGCATCCGGGCTACGCGTAGAGGCGCGTCAGGAGCCCAGTGCCGCCGGCCTTTCGTTCCACGGCGCGACCTTGAGCAGCAGCAGCATGCCGGGGATCGCCAGCGCGGCGCACAGCAGGAAGAAGCCGGGCCAGCCCAGCGCCTCGACCAGCCAGCCGGCGGTGGCGTTGACGAAGGTGCGCGGCACAGCGGCGAGGCTGGTGAACAGCGCGAACTGGGTCGCGGTGTAGGCGGGATGGGTGGTGCGCGCGATGTAGGCGACGAAGGCCGCGGTGCCGAGGCCCACGCCCAGCGCTTCCAGCCCGATCACGAAGCCGAGCTGCGCGAGGTTGATCGCACCGATTTCCGCCTGCGGGCCGATCACGGCCAGCCACCAGAAGCCGAAGATGGACACCACCTGCACCACGCCGAACAGCCACAGCGCGCGGTTGATGCCGAGCTTGAGCATCCAGATGCCGCCGAGCAGCGCGCCTATCACCGCGGGCCACAACCCGGCGTTCTTCGCGATCAGGCCGATCTGCGTCTTGCTGAACCCCATGTCGAGATAGAACGGCGTCGCCAGCGCGGTACACAGGCTGTCGCCGAGCTTGTAGAAGAACAGGAACGCCAGCACCATCAGCGCGCCCCGCACTCCCTGCCGCCCGATGAATTCGCGGAACGGCTCGACCACCGCGGCGCGCAACGTCTTGGGCGCGGCCGCGCCAACCGGCTCCTTCACCAGCAGCGTCATCGCGATGCCGGGCAGCATGAACAGCGCGGTGATCATGAACACGGTGTCCCACGGCAGGAAGTCGGCGAGGATCAGCGACAGCGAACCCGGCACGAGACCGGCGATGCGGTAGGCGTTGACGTGCACCGAGTTGCCCAGCCCGAGTTCATTTTCCAGCAGCAGCTCGCGGCGGTAGGCGTCCAGCGCGATGTCCTGCGTCGCGGAGAGGAAGGCGAGCAGCGTGCAGAACAGCACGATAGTGCCCAAATCCTGCTGCGGCGAGAAGCCGCCCAGCGCGGCGATCACCCCCAACAGCCCGACCTGCGTGATCAGCATCCAGCCGCGCCGCCGCCCCAGCAGCGGCACGACGTAACGGTCCAGCAGCGGCGACCACAGGAACTTCCAGGTATAAGGAAACTGGATCAGCGCGAACGCACCGATCACCTTGAGATCGATATGCTCGGTTCGCAACCACGCGGGCACCAGGTTCAGCAGCAGGTACAGCGGCAGGCCGGAAGCGAAGCCGGTGAACACGCAGATCAGCATGCGGCGTGTGAAGAGTTGTTGCCAGACGGTCATTGGATTCTCTCGCCAACAGGTAGGATGGGTTGCAATAAAGTTACGCAACTCTCTACGAGGCAAGCCTCGTGAGAAATTGACAGAGCGTAGCGATACCCATCAATGGTAGCGATGGGTATCGGCTTCGCCTCAACCCATCCTACAAAATCAAATCCCACGCTGGAACCGGTACACCGCCGTGCTGCCCAGCAAATTCGGCAGCAGCTTCACCTCGCGCTCGCCGGTCATCACGCTGCGTTCGAGGATCGCGACACGCTGGCGGTCGCAGAACATCTCGAAGTCGTGCAGCGTGCACAGGTGGACGTTGGGCGTGTCGTACCACTGGTACGGCAGTTCCTGCGACACCGGCATGTGGCCGCGCAGCACGTTGAGGCGGTTCTTCCAGTAGCCGAAGTTGGGGAAGCTGACGATGCCCTCGCGCCCGACGCGCAGCATTTCGTTCACCAGCGCCTCGGTGTGGCGCGTGGCCTGCAGCGTCTGCGACAGGATCACGAAATCGAACGAGTTGTCTTCGAAATCGGACAGGCCGGATTCGAGGTCGTTCTGGATCACGTTCACGCCGTTGGCGATGCACATCACGATGTCGACATCGTTGATCTCGACGCCGTAGCCGCGCACCCTGCGTGCCTCTTTCAGGTAGCGCAGCAGGCTGCCGTCGCCGCAACCGAGATCGAGCACTGATGCACCCTTGGGTATCCACTCGGCGATCGCGGCGAAGTCGGGCCGCTCTTCGGCGGAAGAGACGAGGTACTGGTTCATGTTAATGCCCTTGCTCATCGGGACACCTCCGATGCGACGTTATCGAGATACGCGCGCATCACGTCGAAGTAATGCGGGTGCTCCATCAGGAAGGAGTCGTGGCCGTGGGTCGAGGTGATCTCTGCGTAGCTGACGTTGCGGCGGTTGTGCAGCAGCGTCTGCACGATCTCGCGCGAGCGTTGCGGCGAGAAACGCCAGTCGGTGGTGAACGACACCACGAGGTAATCCGACTTCGAGCGCGCGAACGCCTTGTTCATGTCGCCGCCGAAATCGTGCGACGGGTCGAAGTAGTCCAGCGCCTTGGTCATCAGCAGATAGGTGTTCGCGTCGAACATGCCGGCGAACTTGTCACCCTGGTAGCGCAGGTAGGACTCGATCTGGAACTCCACGTCGTAGCCGTAGTTCAGCTGCTCGCTGCGCAGTTCGCGCCCGAACTTGTCCGCCATCGCATCGTCGGACAAGTAGGTGATGTGTCCCAGCATGCGCGCGAGCCGCAGGCCGCGCGTCGGCACCACATTATGCTGGTAGTAGTTGCCGCCGTGGAAATCCGGGTCGGTCAGGATCGCGTTGCGCGCGACGTCATTGAACGCGATGTTCTGCGCGGTCAGGCGCGGCGCGCTGGCGATCGCCAGCACATGGCGCACGCGCTCGGGGTACGCCAGCGACCACTGCAGCGCCTGCATGCCGCCCAGGCTGCCGCCGATCACCGCGGCGAACTGTTTGATGCCGAGCCGGTCGGCCAGCCGCGCCTGCGATTCGACCCAGTCCTCGACGGTAATGATCGGAAAGCTCGCACCGTAGGGCTTGCCGGTTTCCGGGTCGATCGACGACGGCCCGGTCGAGCCGTGACAGCCGCCGAGGTTGTTCAGGCCGACGACGAAGAACTTGTCGGTATCGATGGGCTTGCCGGGACCGACCATGTTGTCCCACCAGCCGACGTTCTTCGGCTGGTCGGCGTAGACGCCGGCGACATGGTGGTGACCCGACAGCGCATGGCAGATCAGGATGGCGTTGGACTTGTCGGCATTCAGTTTGCCGTAGGTCTCGTAAACCAGCTCGTAGCGCGGCAACACCGCTCCGCTGCGGAAAACCAGCGGGGTGTCGAATTGCGCGCGCTGCGCGCGGACGATACCGATGCTATTCGTAGTGTTCAATCGTGGCCCCAAAAACAAAACCCGCTCAGCTTGCGCCAAAACGGGTTGCCTCGCTTTAGCTGGAATGTTTAACGTGCCCCGCAAGCTGATGTCAAATCGGCACTGATGCGCAGTTTCCGTGTTTTGCCGCAGCCTGTCAATTTGCTCCGCGAACCCCTATCTTTTCCGCATATTCCAAAAACTGCTAATCAATGGAAATCTAATTGGTTCACGCACCGATCGCTGCTCCCTAGGATGCGCTCCATCGCGAATGCAATTTCGTGATCCATTTCGACATAACCCCTCAGAGGAGCTTCAAATGCAAAAGAAATTCATCGCGCTGGCTATCGCCGCAGCCTTCTCCGCGCCGGCACTGGCCGACAACAGCAACGTCAACATCTACGGTGTGGCGAACGTGTCTTACGACATCGTCGACACCGGCAGCGACACCGCAGGCCGTCAGGCGTTCAGCAGCAACAAGGTGTCCAGCAACACCTCCCGCCTCGGCCTGAAGGGCGCGGAAGATCTGGGGGATGGCCTGTCCGCGATCTGGCAGATCGAGCAACTGGTTTCTCTGGACAATGCCGGCGGCACATTGGGCACGCGCAACACCTATGCCGGGCTGAAGAGCAATGACGCAGGCACCGTGCTGCTGGGTCGCCACGACACGCCATACAACATCTCGACCCGCAGATTCGACGTGTTCACCGACGGCATCGCCGATAACCGCTCCATTCTGGGCGGCGGGCGCGCAACCGCAGCCAACACCGCACCGGCTGCCGCTGCGGCTACCGTGGGCGCTTCGTTCGATGGCCGCCAACCCGACGTATTGGCTTACATCAGCCCCAGCCTGAACGGGCTCACCGGCGCCATCGCCTATGTGGCCGGCGCTGAAGCCCAGGCGACCAGCGCGCAAACCAAGGGCAGCGCATGGTCGCTGGCCGGGTGGTACGACGTGGGCGGGCTGTATGCCAGCCTGGGCTACGAAGTGCACAACATCGGCAATGCACCGGGCACCGTAGGCAACACCGCGCTGGCGGCCGGAACCTCGGCGAAGGAAAGCGCATGGAAACTGGGTGTGAGCTACAAGTTCATCGATGCGCTGACTGCGAGTCTGGCTTACGAGCGCACCAGCGACAACTTCGGTGCAGCCGGCGCAAATGCGCTGGGCCATAACGCCTATTACCTGTCGGGCAAGTACGCGTTCGGCAACGATGCGGTCAAGCTGGCTTATTCGAAAGCAAGCGCGAACGCCACGGCCAACACCGGCGCCAGCCAGATCTCGCTCGGCTACGACCACAGCCTGAGCAAACGAACCACGGTGTATGCGCAATACACCCAGCTGAGCAACGAATCGGCCGGCGTCTACAACCTGTTCTCGGCCACCAACGCCACCGGCTCGCCGGCCAATGCGCTGGCGACGGCAGGTTCCAAGCCTTCCGCCTTCTCGTTCGGCCTGAAGCACACGTTCTGATTTGAGAATCACAAGGAGATAACATCATGCAAAAGACATTTATTGTTTCATCGTTGCTGGCCGCACTGTTAGCCGCAACGACCCATCTCGCCCAAGCGGCGGAGATCAAGCTGCTCAACGTGTCCTACGATCCGACACGCGAGCTGTATCAGGACTACAACGCGGCCTTCGCCAAGTACTGGAAGGGCAAGACCGGCAACGACGTGACCGTCAGGCAATCGCACGGCGGCTCGGGCAAGCAGGCGCGCGCGATCATCGACGGGCTCGAGGCAGACGTGGCGACGCTGGCGCTTTCCGGCGACATCGATGCGCTGGCCAGCAAGGCCTGGCTGATACCGGAAAATTGGCAGACGCGCCTGAAGCACAACAGCTCGCCCTACACCTCGACCATCGTGTTGCTGGTGCGCAAGGGCAATCCCAAGGGCATCAAGGACTGGGGCGACCTGGTCAAGCCGGGCGTACAGGTGATCACACCGAACCCGAAGACCTCCGGGGGCGCACGCTGGAACTATCTGGCGGCATACGGCTATGCGCTGAAGCAGAACAAGAACGATCAGGCCAAGGCGAAGGAATTCGTCGGCAAGCTGTTCGCCAACGTGCCGGTGCTGGATTCCGGCGCGCGCGGCTCGACCACCACCTTCGTCGAGCGCGGCATCGGCGACGTGCTGCTGGCTTGGGAGAATGAGGCCTTCCTTGCGGTCAAGGAACTCGGTCCGGACAAGTTCGATATCGTGATTCCGTCTCTGAGCATCCTGGCCGAGCCGCCGGTGACCGTGGTCGACAAGAACGTGGACAAGCACGGCACGCGCAAGGTGGCGGAGGCTTATCTGGAATACCTGTATTCGCCCGAAGCCCAGGAAATCGCCGCGAAGAACTACTATCGTCCGATCGATGCAAAAGTGGCGGCCAAGTATGCGGGCCAGTTCCCCAAGGTCGAGTTGATCACCATCGACAAGGTTTTCGGCGGCTGGACCAAGGTGCAGAAGGAGCACTTCTCCGATGGCGGCGTGTTCGACCAGATCTACGGCAGGAAGTAGGAGCGACCATGGCACACCAACAATATCTCTATCTGAAACTGTTGCTCCGCAACAACCTGTTTCTGGATCTCGACGAGTACGCGCTGGATGATATTCCGCGCCACGGGTTGGTGTGCAGCTTCATGGGCATGCGCTTGGCCGGCGCCTTCCAGCCAGTCTTCCGGGCGGACGGGAAAACGGTCGGGCACGAAGCCCTGCTGCGGGCCTCGCTTCTGGAGCATGGCGACGTAAAACCGGAAGCGGCTTTCGCCGATGCGCTTCAAGCAAACCGGCTGGTGCAGTTCGACCGGCTGGTGCGGGTCGTGCACCTGCTGAACCATGCGCGCAGCTTTTCCGAGCATGAGCAGCTGTTCCTGAACGTGCACCCGCAACTGCTGGCCAGCGTCGGCGACCACGGGCGCACCTTCGAGCAGATATTGCACTATTACTCGGTTCCGACCTCGCGCGTGGTGATCGAAATCAGGGAATCCGGGGTCGAAGACGAGGCGCGGCTGGCGAAAGCCATCGGCAACTATCGCAGCTTGGGCTACCGGGTCGCCGTGGACAACTTCGGTGCGGCGCACTCCAATCTGGAGCGCGTGCTCAGGCAGCAACCGGACATCGTCAAGCTGGACGGCGCATTGATCGTCGCCGCGGAGCAGGCAAGCGAGGCGGCGGATTCATTCGACCAACTGGTGGCAAGGCTCCGCGGTGCGGGTATACAAGTCGGCATCGAAGGCATAGAAAACACCAGGCAGCTGGAGATCGCCAGAAAATCCGGCGCCGACTTGCTGCAGGGCTATCAGCTTGCACGTCCGGAATTTGCGGGCGCCTCCTCCCGGGGCGAGCGGCTGGCTGCCTGAGGTTCTTCTCTCCTCCCGGGAGCTATCCCGGTTAACAGGGGCAGGCGACTGCCCCTGTTTTTTTGTACCGGAAATGTCTGGATGTACGGCCAAAACCGGTTATCCAAAAAAATGCTAAAGAAAGAAAAATGAATTGGTTCTCTGTTGGTTGGCACGTTGCTAAATTGCCAACCATTGCATCACGTAGTGGAAGCGAAAATGCCGAACAAGACCGCACACGAAACAAACCAGCAGGTGTTGCATGAGATCGAACGAGCCATAGGGGATATCCAGTTCGGCTCGGTAGAAATCACCCTGCACGAAGGACGCGTAACCCAGATCGAGCGGCGCGAGAAAGTTCGCCTGACGACCGAACACAAGCCGGTGCGGCTCGACCTGTACGGACGCACGGCAGCAAAAAAGTCATAAGTTTTCTGATCTGATCTCTCCTCCCTGCGATCGGAAATCCGGCGGATCGCTCAACGCATCCGCCACCTATTAGCAGCAATGCCGACCTGACACCAGGAGGCGATACGGCTGTTTTCCATGGATGGAAAGCGGTTGAAGTTTTCGACCTTAACTGATGAAAGGAAGTGCCATGCAACACCCCGTCAAGTCTCGATCCATTCTGCTGATCGGCGGCAGTCCTTCCGCCACGTCCAGAACCTCGCGCTGGCTCGCAAACATCGGTGCGCGACTGGAACAAGCGGGATTGGATGTGGAAACCTTGCAGGTGCGCGACCTGCCTGCAGAGGCCTTGCTGCATGCGGACTTCAAGCATCCGCAAATTATTTCCGCGCTGCAACAAGTGGAAAACGCAGACGCAATCGTCATCGCCACGCCAGTATACAAGGCGTCCTACAGCGGCATCCTCAAGGCATTCATCGATCTGTGGCCGCAATTCGGTCTGCGCGGCAAGGTGGTGTTGCCGCTGGCCAACGGCGGCAGCCCGGCGCACACGCTGATCCTGGATTACGCGCTGCGTCCGGTGCTGGCTTCCCTCGCGCCGCGCCAAATACTGGAAAGCATCTATGCCGTCGAACAGCAGCTCGTCTGGTCGGACGAGATCGGACTGACGCTCGATCCCGCCATCGAGCAACGCGTACAGGCTGGCATAGACAACCTGACCGAACTCCTGCCGCAATCTCCGTCATTTATCCACCACGCACGGTCGCACAGCGAGTCGTACGCATTAACCGTCTAGTTCATCACTCACGAAAGGAAATACCATGAAATCCCTGCATCGTTTGTTGTCCCTGTTTGTCGCCGGCGTTGTCGTGACGTCGTTCGCTTCACCGGCAAGCGCCGCCGAAGAACTGCGCATCGGCTATCAAAAATACGGCACGCTGATCCTGCTCAAGGCGCACGGCACGCTGGAGAAACGCCTGGCACCGCTGGGCGTGAGCGTGACCTGGACCGAGTTCCCCGCGGGCCCCCAATTGCTGGAAGGATTGAACGTCGGCAGCATCGACTTCGGCACCGTGGGCGAGACGCCGCCGATCTTCGCGCAGGCCGCCAATGCGCAGATCACCTACATCGGCTATGAGCCGCCCGCACCCGGCGGCGAAGCCATCGTCGTACCCAAGGATTCACCGATCAAGTCGGTCGCCGACCTGAAGGGCAAAAAGATTGCGCTGAACAAGGGCTCCAACGTGCACTACCTGCTGGTGCGCGCACTGGAACAGGCCGGCCTGAAATACGGCGACGTCGAGACCGTGTTCCTGCCGCCCGCCGATGCGCGCGCCGCCTTCGAGCGCGGCAGCGTGGATGCCTGGGTGATCTGGGACCCGTTCCTGGCCGCGGCGGAAACCTCCATCGGCGCGCGCGTGCTGAAAGACGGCAAAACGACAGTCAACAACCACCAGTTCTATCTGGCGGAAAAGACCTATGCATCGCGCCGTCCGGATGTGATCGCCGCGACTTTCGACGAACTGAAGAAGGTGGACGAGTGGGCCAAGACCCAGCCTAAGGAAGTCGCCGAAGCACTGGCACCGCTGACCGGGCTGAACGTGCCGACGCTGGAGCGTGCGCTGGCGCGCGGCGGTTACGGCGTGAGCTACCTGAATGACAAGGTCATCGCCGAACAACAGAAGGTCGCCGACACCTTCTACAGCCTGAAGCTGATCCCGAAGCCGCTCAGCATCCGTGAGGCGGTATGGCTGCCGCAAGAGCCCAAGAAAGTGGCGAAAAAATAACGATCCCCCGGCGGGGCTGCGGCCCCGCAATCCAAGGAGAAAGACATGTCATTGAATATTTTCTGGTTCATCCCGACC
Organism: Gallionella sp.; assembly: GCA_035654695.1. Lineage (GTDB taxonomy): Bacteria > Pseudomonadota > Gammaproteobacteria > Burkholderiales > Gallionellaceae > Gallionella. The sequence continues at coordinate 10,616 of DASRWG010000016.1, forward strand.
TTCGGCGACAGCCGCTATCTGGGCAGCACGGAAGGAACGCGCCCGCTCGATTCCGATTACCTGAAGCAGATCGGCGTCGCTGTGGATACATTGGGCTACGACGGCGTATTGATCCCCACCGGGCGCTCTTGCGAAGACCCGTGGATCGTGGCATCCACGCTGGCGGCAGTTACGCGAAAATTGAAACTGCTGGTGGCACTGCGCCCCGGACTGCTGCAACCCGCGCTGGCGGCGCGCCAGGCGGCCACGCTGGATCGCTTGTCCGGCGGACGCGTTGCATTCAACCTCGTGGCGGGCGGCGACACCGCCGAGCTAGAAGGCGACGGCCTGTTCCAGGATTCGAAAGAACGCTACGACTCGGCGCGCGAATTCGTCACGCTGTGGCGCGAGATCATGGCGAAGAGCCATCAGGGCGAAGCGGTGGATTTCGACGGCGAGCATTACAAGGTGAAGAACGCGAAGCTGCTGTTCCCGACCGTGCAGCAACCCTATCCGCCGCTGTTCTTCGGCGGCTCCTCCGAGGCCGCGCATGAGCTGGCCGCGGAGAAGGTCGATCTGTACATCACCTGGGGCGAGACGCCCGAGGCGGTCGCGAAGAAGATCGCCGACGTGCGTGCGCGCGCAGCCAAACATGGCCGCACCGTGCGCTTCGGCATCCGCCTGCATGCCATCGTGCGCGAGACCGAGGAACAAGCCTGGGCCGCCGCCGAAGAGCTCATCAGCAAACTCGACGACGAGACCATCAATGCCTCGCAGAGCGCGCTGGGCAAGATCGACTCAGAGGGGCAGCGCCGCATGTCCGCCTTGCACAAGGGCGGCAAGGCGCGAACCCGCGCGGAACTGGAGATCAGCCCGAATCTGTGGGCCGGTGTCGGGCTGGTGCGTGGCGGTTGCGGCACGGCGCTGGTGGGCGATCCACAAACCGTTGCGGCACGGATCAAGGAATACGCCGACCTGGGCATCGACACCTTCGTGCTGTCCGGCTACCCGCATCTGGAAGAGTCGTACCGCGTGGCGGAACTGCTGTTCCCGCTGTTGCCGGGCAAGGCGAAGCCGCATCTGGCCGGTCATGTATTGAGCGGGCCGTTCGGCAATGTCGTGGCGCAAAAGCCCGAGTTGCGCGTGGCGTAGAGACGAGCGATGGCAAATCGTATTCGAATCTACGGCATCGAGTGGCTGTTGCCCTGGCTGCTGCCGGTGGTGCTGGTGGTCGGCTGGCAAGTCGCGGCGCAATCGGGCTGGCTGTCCACCCGCATCCTGCCCGCACCGCTGGATGTGCTCAAGGTCGGCGTGCAGCTCGCGTCCAGCGGCGAGCTGTACCACCACTTCTTGGCGAGCGCGCAGCGCGCCGTCATCGGTTTGCTGATCGGCGGCAGCATCGGTTTCGCGCTGGCCTTGGCTACGGGGTTGTCGCGCATCGCGCAGCACACGCTCGACTCCACCATCCAGATGGTGCGCAACGTGCCGCTGCTGGCGCTGATCCCGCTGGTGATCCTGTGGTTCGGCATCGGCGAGGAAGGCAAGGTGTTCCTCGTCGCGCTTGCGGTGTTCTTCCCCATTTACCTGAATACCTTTCACGGACTACGTTCGGTGGACAAGGATCTGGTCGAGATGGGCCGGGTCTACGGCTTGGGCCGCTTCGCGCTGTTTCGCGAGGTAATCCTGCCCGGCGCGTTGCCGTCCATTCTGGTCGGCTTGCGTCTGTCGCTGGGCTACATGTGGCTGTTCCTTGTGGTGGCCGAGACGATCTCGTCCAGCGAGGGCATAGGCTACATGACGATGAACGCGCGCGAATTCCTGCAGACCGATGTGATGGTGCTGGGCATCGCGTTCTACGCGCTGCTGGGCAAGAGTTCGGATGTGCTGGCCGGGCTGCTGGAGCGCAACTGTTTGAAATGGCACAAGGGATATCGGACATGAAAGGGGAACGCAATGGATGCCAGAGTCACTGAACTGCCCGTGCGCAAATCGAACGGCATCGCCATCGACACCGCACGACTCGTCAAACGCTACGGCGACCGCGAGGTGTTGCACGGCCTGGATCTGGCGGTGACACCCGGCGAATTCGTCGCCATCGTCGGTCGCAGCGGCTGCGGCAAGAGCACGTTTTTGCGCTTGCTGGCCGGGCTGGAAAAGCCGGATGCGGGCGTTGTCGGTCTGGATGGCGCGCCGTCGTCGGGCATCCACCCGGATGCACGCATCATGTTCCAGGATGCGCGGCTGTTACCCTGGCGTACGGTGATCCAGAACGTCGCGTTAGGGCTGCCGGGCGACAGCCGCGCGGCAGTGCTGGCGGCGCTGAATGAAGTCGGCCTGGCCGACCGCGCCGACGAATGGCCCGCCAACCTGTCCGGCGGCCAGCGCCAGCGCGTCGCCTTGGCGCGCGCGCTGGTGCACCAGCCGCGCCTGCTGTTGCTGGACGAGCCGCTGGGCGCGCTGGATGCGCTGACCCGCATCGAGATGCAGTGCCTGATCGAACGCCTGTGGCAACAGCACAACTTCACCGTGCTGCTGGTGACGCACGACGTGGCGGAAGCCGTCACGCTGGGCGACCGGGTCGTGCTGATCGAAGATGGAAGCATCACGCTGGATCTGGACATCGACCTGCCGCGCCGCCGCGAACGCGGCACCGCCGAATTCGCCGAGCTGGAAGGCCGGGTTCTCAACACAGTGCTGGGCGAAGAGCTCTGCCCGAATTAACCGACAAGGAAACTCCATGAGCAACACCAGAAAGATCATCGACCTGCGCAGCAGGCCGTCGTTCCTGCACGACTTCTACGGCGCGACACCGGGCACGAAGGAATACGAGGTCGCCAAGTGGCTGAACCGTCGCGTCGGCTCGAAACACGACGAACACTTCGTGCGTTCGCACACGCTGGAAGGTTTCGTCGCCGAAGTGCGCGAAAGCGGCATCACCTCCGCCGTGGTGGTGGGACGCGACACGCCGTTGCTGAGCATCTCCAACGACCGAATCAGGGAGATCACCGCGCCGCATCAGGAATTGATCGGCATCGCCTCGGTCGATCCGCAGACGCACGGCATCAAGGCGGCGCTGGCCGAGATCGAGCGCGCGACTAAACAGCTAGGCCTGCGCGGCATCAACGTCGAGCCGGGCTTTGGCACTCCCGCCGTGGCTGCGGACGATGCGCAATTCCTGCCCGTGTATGACGCCTGCGAACAGCTGGGCCTGCCGGTGTTCATCATGTCCGGCCCGACCACGCCGAACTTCGAACACACCGACCCCGCACCCATCGGCCGCATCGCGCGCCAATTCCCGAACCTGAACATCGTCGTCTACCACGGCTGCTATCCCTACGTGAACGAGATCATCGGCGTCGCCTTCCGCTACGAGAACGTGCATCTCGTGCCGGATATGTACATCTTCCAGCCCGGCAGCAGCCTGTATGTCGAAGCCGCGAACGGCTTCCTGCGCGACCAGTTGCTGTTCGCCACCTCCTATCCCTTCCGCGCGATGCGGCAGACGGTGGACGATTTCCTGAACCTCGGATTCAAGGACGAAGTGCTGGATGCCGTGTTGTACCGGAATGCCGAACGGGTGCTTAAGCTGGATTGAACCGGGAGATGCGCGATCCGCGGCCCCGTGAATATGACCGTTGCCGTAAAGGATATGGTCGCACGCGCGAAAGCAGGTTAGTAGATTTCAGTCGTGATTCGATAGCCGTCGTACGCTCGAACCCAGCGCCGCCCTAGAACCTCTCGTCTTCACCCAGATACCGCCACTGCCCCAGCGGCAGGTTCCCCAGCTTCACGCGGCCGATGCGGATGCGCTTCAGGCCGGTGACTTTCAGGCCGACGAGTTCGCACATGCGGCGGATCTGGCGTTTCTTGCCTTCGCGCAGCACGAAGCGCAACTGGTCTTCGTTTTGCCAGGTTACTTTCGCGGGCTTGAGGTATTCGCCGTCGAGTTTCAGGCCGTGGCAGAGTTGAGCCAGTCCGCCGTCCTTCAACTGGCCCTGCACGCGCACCAGATATTCCTTGTCCACCGGCGAGTTCTCGCCGATGAGCTGTTTGGCGACGCGGCCGTCCTGGGTCAGCACCAGCAGGCCGGTGGAGTCGATGTCCAGCCGTCCGGCGGGGGCGAGGCCCAGCAACTGGCTGCGGTGGAATTTCAGCGGCGACGGGTCTTCGCGCCAGTGGGTGGATTCGTCCAGCAGCGTGCTCGCGGGCTTGTAGTCGTGTTCGGCCTGGCCGGAGACGTAGCCGATGGGCTTGTTGAGCAGGATGGTCACGCGCTGCTGCTGGGTGTTCTGCGCCGCGCTGCGCAACTCGATCTTCTGGTGCGGATAGACCTTGTAGCCGAGTTCGCTGATGGTCTCGCCGTCGACCTGCACCCAGCCTTTTTCGATGTAGCCGTCGGCCTCGCGGCGCGAACAGAGGCCGAGTTCGGACATGCGTTTGGACAGGCGGATTTTTTCCATGATGCGGGCGATTTGGTGGTTCGGGTCGCGATTTAACCACAAGTGCCGCGTTGGACGGAATCGGTTATTCTTTGCGCCTTCCTTGTGATCCGTCGTCCGATGTCGCCATCCCTGAAATTCCTGCTCGTCGCATTCGCCGCCGGCCTGTCCTGCGTGGCCGGTTTCGCGCCGTTTGGCCTGTTCCCGATCCCGGTGCTGGCGCTCGCAGTGCTGTTCCATCTGTGGACCAAAGCCGATACGCCGCGCGCGGCGGGATGGTTGGGCTTCGCGTTCGGCCTCGGCCTGTTCGTTGCGGGCATAGGCTGGATCTACGTCGCGCTGCACGACTACGGCGGCATGCCGTTGCCGCTGGCGGCGCTGGCGACGCTGCTGTTCGCGTCCTTCCTGGCGCTGCTTCCCGCGCTGGCCGGTTACGCGCAGGCGCGTCTCGCCAATGTCGATTTCTCCTGGTTCCGCAGCCCGGAAGAAGAAAAGTGGGCCGGGCCGGAGGGCAGGTTCTCCGTGCCCGCGCAGGTCGCGCTGGGCGTGGCGATGCCCGCGATATGGGTGCTGGTCGAATGGCTGCGCGGCACGCTCTTCACCGGCTTTCCCTGGCTGACACTGGGCTACGCGCACAGCGACGGCCCGCTCGCAGGATATGCGCCGCTGCTCGGCGTGTACGGCGTGTCGCTGGTCGCGGCGGTCAGCGCCGGGCTGCTGGTCACGCTGTGGCGCGAGCGCTGGAACCGGCAGGGGCGCATCGCGGTGGCGGTGCTGCTCTCGCTGTGGGTCGGCGGCGCGGCGTTGCGCGCCGTCGCGTGGACGCAGCCGCAGGGCGAGCCGTTCAGCGTGGCCTTGGTGCAGGGCAACATCTCGCAGGATATGAAGTTCAACGAAGACGCGCTGATCGGCACGCTGGAGACCTATCGCCGCCTCGTGCTGGAAAGCGATGCGCGCCTGACCGTGCTGCCGGAGACCGCGATCCCGTTGCTGCGCGATGAGATCCCTTCCGGTCTGACCGGGCAACTCCGCATGCATGCGGGTTCGAGCGGCGGAGACATGCTGATCGGTTCGTTCGAGCAGGATGCGGGCGGCTATTACAACAGCGTATTCACTCTGGGCTCGTCCGCGGAGCAGCATTACCGCAAGAACCATCTGGTGCCGTTCGGCGAGTTCATCCCGTTGCGGCCGCTGCTCGGGCCGATCATTAACAATGTGCTGAACATCCCGATGGGCGATCTCGCGCGCGGCGGCGAACGCCAGCCTCCGCTGGAGATCGCGGGGCAGCGGGTTGCGGCGAACATCTGCTATGAGGACGTGTTCGGCGAGGAGATCATCCGCGCGCTGCCGCAGGCGACGCTGCTGGTCAACGTCACCAACGACGCGTGGTACGGCGATTCCTACGCGGCCGAGCAGCACAACCAGATATCGCAACTGCGCGCGCTGGAGACCGGCCGCATGATGCTGCGCGCGACCAACACCGGCGTCACTTCCATCATCGGTGCCGACGGCAGGGTGCAGCAGAAGCTGCCGCAGCACGAAGAAGGCGTGCTGCGCGGCATGGCGCAGGGCTACGCGGGCGCGACGCCCTACGTGCGCTGGGGCAACGCGGCGGTGATGCTGTTGCTGCTCGGCTTGCTGGGGTATGCGTGGCTGCGGCGCGAGCCCGCACCGGCAGGGGGTCGGGCGCGTTAGCGTATTCACTTTGAGTTTGAAATCACCCCGGTTATTGTTTTTTCATAAAGCAATAAGTATGTTTACGTATAATCGCCGGCTAATTTAATTAATCCACCAGGTGGGTAATTTGAAAAATCTCAAACTTGCTTGCCTGTCGATTCTGGCCCTGCCCGCAACAGCGCTGGCCGAAATCGATCCTTATAGTTTGTCGCTCGAAGAGTTGATGAATATTCCCGTGACGGTTTCGTCGCGCAAGGCGCTCTCCCAGCGGAAAACGCCGGGCATCGTCACGGTTATTTCGGAAGAGGAAATTCGTTACAGCGGCGCACGCGATCTGATAGACGTGTTGCGGCAGGTGCCTGGCGTGGATTTCCGGGTGACGGTCAACAACAGCATTTCGCTGGGGATGCGCGGCCACGTCGGTTCGGACGGACGCGTGCTGATGCTGGTCGATGGCATCGAGGTCAACGAGCATCGTTACGGCGGCGCAAACCTCGGGCAAGGTTTTCCGGTCGAGCAGATCGCCCGTATCGAAATCGTTCGCGGTTCGGCATTGGCGCTATACGGCGGCACGGCATTGCTCGGGGTGATCAACATCATCAGCAAGAGCGCGGAAGAACTGGATGGCGTCCATGTCGGCGCTGGGCTCGGCTATGCCAACTCGGGGGTCAGGAGCCGCGAGTATGCCAGCGTCATGCTGGGCAGCGGCGCTGGCGACCCGGTGAAGTTGACTGCAATGGCCCATATGGGTCGCGCCTTGCGTAGCGACCGGATTTATCAGGACGTGAACGGCGCAACTTTCAATATGGCGAACGCGAATGCCGTCAGCCCCGGTTTTTTCAATATGGGTTTGCAGGCTGGCAATTTCAGCGCCCGCTATTTGCACGAAGACTCTCAAGTTAACGATCGCGATGGTTCTGCAAACAATATCCGTCTCGCGGATTTCAAGAATTTTTACTACAGCGATTCGCTATTGCTGCAACATCGTTACGAGGCGAACGAGCGCGTGACGCTGACGCCCAGCGTGCTGTTCCAGCAAGAGAACCCGCGCAAGACGGTGAGATCGGACGGCACGGTGGCCAGCGAAACCAAGATCAGCCGCTTGCAGGCCAAGCTTCCGGTGGCGTGGGAGGCGAGTTCCGATTGGCATCTTGCCGGGGGCATGGAATATTTGAGCGAAGACTATCGGGGGACGGTGCGCCCGTTTCCTTTGCGGAAACTGCCTTACAGCAATACCGAGGTCGCCAGCCTGTACGGCGAAGCGTTGTCGCACAACGACTGGGGCGATATCACGGTCAGCGCCCGTCTGGATCGCCACAGCCATGCCGGTCCACTGCGGGCGGAGCGGTTGGGCTATACGCGCATCATGGGCGACTGGCACGTCAAACTCATGGGCAGCTACGCTAGGCGCGCGCCGTCTATCGAAAGCTATGCCTCCCGGCCCTCGCCCTTGATGATAAAGCCGGAAGCGGCACGCACCTGGGAGGTGGAAACCGGTTACCGTATCGACGCCGATTCGCAACTGACCGTCAACTTGTTCGACATCACCTCGTATGACACCCTGGTTCTTGTCAACATGCAGAAGGTGCGCACTCGCGGGCTGGAAGCCGAATACAAAATACGCAAGGACTGGGGGTATGCCGATGTCGCCTATTCGTACTACAACGCATCGGGCACCGATACGAATCTGGTGAAGGTGATGCCGGACCCGTTTGCGACTGCGGTCGTCGATAACAGCATAAATCTGGCATTTCCGGCCCATAAGCTGACGGCCAATCTGCACTACAAATTATCGGATGGCTTGTCGATCAATCCTTCGCTGGTTTATCTTGGACCGCGCTGGGGGATGGTGGCGCCGGATCTTGGTGCCGGCGGCACACTCAGACATTTCGCCGCCATGCCGCTCGTCGATGTGGCGCTGAATTGGGAAAACGCTTTGACCAAAGGGCTGGATGTAACCCTTGCGTTGCACAACGCGCTGAACAAGGAAGTGGATTTTATTTCCCCGATGCATTCGTATCACGCGCCCTTGCCGGGCATGAGTCGCGAAGTGGTGTTGCAGGCGCAGTACGAATTTTAATGTCACGCTCATGATCTCTGCACCAGCCTCGCCGACGCATCTTATCCAGACCGATCTCACAGCATGAATTCGTTCCGGTACCTTTCCTTGATGCTGTTCCTGGTATGGCTAGCGCCATGCCAGGCCGGGGGCGTATCGGAAAATCAGGTGAAATCGGCCTACGTCCTGAACTTCGCCAAATTCGTGGAGTGGCCGGCCGGGACGGCCTGGGACGACAACAAGGCGACGCTTTGCGTGGTGGGACGCAACGTGCTGGGCGGCGCGCTTCTGGAACTCGACGGGCGCAAGGCCGGAGGGCGCGAACTGCGTGTCGTTCAGTACGAGAATGCCAACGACAAGCTGGCCGGTTGCCAACTGGTGTATATCGGGGAGTCGGAGCGGCAACGGGCAGCCGCTATTGTCGCCGCTCTTGCAGAGTCTTCCGCACTGACTATTTCTGATATCGAGGATTTCGCGGAAAAGGGCGGTTGTATCGGCTTGTCGTATCGCGAAAACAAGATCGTTTTCGAGGTCAATCTGGCCGCGTCGAAAAAATCGAGACTGCGTTTTCCCAGCCAGTTGCTGAGTCTCGCATTCAATGTCTTCGGGAAATAAGCCCATGCATATCCTGCCCAACATGTCGCGCTGGTCCCTGCACAAAAAGATCGTCTCGATCATCATGCTGGGCAGCGCGGTTTGCCTGTTTGTCGGCTTTGCGGTTCTGGTTGCCAGTTCGGCGGCCAGCCGTTACGAAGACTCGCTGCACAATCTGTCCGGGCTGGCCGATGTGCTGGCCGAAAACGGCCAAGCCGCGCTGGTCTTCGCCGACCAGCAGGAAGCCGGCAGATTGCTGGCATCGCTTAAGGAACATAGTGAAATCTCCTCCGCATGGCTGGTGACCGGCGATGGCGTCGTGCTTTCGTCATGGAGTCGGAATGGCGCGGCAGGCGACGCGCCGCCGGGTTATCGCGTGCCGCAGAGACAATTGCATTCCGATTTCTGGTCCAAACGCGCCGAGCTGTACAGCCCGGTAACCAAGGAAGCGGAACAGATCGGTTATGTCCTGTTGCATGCCGATTTCACCGAGCAATGGAACAGCCAGTTGGCTGGGCTGTGGAAAGCGCTCGGCGGTGCGGCGGTGGCGTTGGTGGTGGTGTTTTTGCTGGCTATCCGTTTGCAGCGCGTGATTTCGCGGCCGATCATGGAACTCGCCAATGCGGCGCGCGCCATCGCCCACGACAAAACCTACGAAGTGAGAGTGCCGCAGCGCACCCACGACGAAATAGGCGAACTGGTGCTGGCGTTCAACAATATGCTTAGCGAAATTCAGGAGCGGGACGAACATCTGTCCCTTCATCGCGCTCGTCTGGAAGAAGACGTGAACCGCCGCACGACGGAGTTGCGCACCATACTCGAGAACACGCCGGACACCATCGCCCGGTACGACCGCGATTGCCGCCGCATCTACGTCAACCCGGCTTTCGGCGCGTTGACCGACGGAGGCGTTGCGGCGCTGCTGGGCAAAAAACCTTCGGAATATCCGGGCGGAGAAAGCGCCGAGACCTATGAAGCCAAGGTCAGTGAGGTTCTCGCCACCGGCGAAGACTCGCATTTCGAACTGAAGTGGATCGCCAATACCGGCAAGGAAGTTTGCAGCCATATCCGCATGACCGCCGAGCGCGACTTGTCGGGGAATATCGTTTCGGTATTGGGCGTGGGGCGGGACATTACAGAACTTAACAAATCCCGCTCCGAACTCAACGAGGCAAACACTCGGCTCGAAAATATGAATGTCATGCTGCAATCCCTGGCATCCATAGATTCGCTCACACAGTTGCCCAACCGGCGGCTGTTGCTGGACCGCCTCCACCAGGCATTGCTCTCGTCCGTTCGCAGCGGCCATTTTGGGGCGATCATGTTCATCGACCTGGATAATTTCAAGACCCTGAACGACACGCTCGGCCACGACATCGGGGATCTGTTGCTGCAACAAGTCGCAAAGCGACTGGAATCCTGCGTTCGCGAGGCCGATACGGTTGCCCGGCTGGGAGGCGACGAATTCGTCGTGATGCTGGAGGAACTGAGCGAACACGCACTCGATGCGGCGGCACAGACAGAGCATGTGGGCAATAAAATACTCGCCGTCCTCAACCAGCCGTACCAGCTTGGCGCACATAAACATCAAAACACGCCCAGCATCGGCGCCACGTTGTTTAACAACATAGCGCAGACGACCGACGAGTTGATGAAGCAAGCCGACATCGCCATGTATCAGGCGAAAAGAGCCGGACGCAACACCCTGCGATTCTTCGATCCGCAAATGCAGGAGACCGTCAATACGCGGGCGGCCCTGGAGGATGCACTGCATAATGCGCTGGCGAATCACGAATTCCAGTTGTATTACCAACTACAGGTAGGCAGCTCGAACCGTCCGTTGGGCGCAGAGGCATTGATACGCTGGGAGCACCCCGAGCGGGGGGTGGTGTCTCCCGCTCAATTCATTCCGTTGGCGGAAGAAACCGGCTTGATCCTGCCCATCGGGCAATGGGTGCTCGAAACGGCGTGCGCCCAACTTAAATCGTGGCAACAAAGTCCGCTTACCTGCGAGCTGGTGTTGGCGGTGAACGTAAGCGCCAAACAATTCCGCCAGACGGATTTCGTGGCTCAAGTGAAAGCCGTGGTGCAGCGCCACGCAATCGACCCGAAACTGCTCAAGCTGGAACTGACTGAAAGCCTGTTGCTGGAAACCATCGAAGACACCATCGCGACCATGAACGCATTGAACGAGATCGGCGTTCAATTCTCGCTGGACGATTTCGGCACAGGTTATTCTTCCCTGCAATATCTCAAGCAACTGCCGCTCGATCAACTCAAGATCGACCAGTCGTTTGTGCGCGACTTGGTCACCGACTCCAGCGACAAAGCGATTGTCCGCACTATCATTGCCATGGCAAACAGCCTGGGCCTGAATGTGATTGCCGAAGGAGTGGAGACGGAAGAACAACGAGAGCGTCTCCAGGGCAAGGGGTGCGCTCATTACCAGGGCTATCTGTTCGGCAAACCGTTGCCGATCGGACAGTTCGAGACACTACTGAAACAAAGCTGAGCGCATGTGTTTGCGACGAGGCCGGACGACAGCCCGAGAGCAAGCATGGCATCCCGGTTCGGTATGCACGGCCCTTAGATGCGGCGATGTATTTCGCCGCGAGATATCGTCGCAACATCGTAAAGCCGCCCGCAAATTACAAGAGCCTTCCCGATGACTTCTCCGCATAACAGCCGCTGGATCTGCTACCTGCTGCGCTGCGCCGACAACACCCTGTATTGCGGCATCACCAACGACCTCGACAAACGCCTCGCCGCGCACAACGCGGGCACCGCGGCGAAGTACACCCGCGCACGCGGGCCGGTGGAACTGGCGTATGTGGAGCAATGCGAGGACAAATCGGCGGCGCTGAAGCGCGAAATGGCGATCAAGGCCCTGCCGCGCGCGGCGAAGCTGGCGCTGATAATCACAACACGGAGTTAATCCGCCACGATTTCCGGTTCGTGTGGTGCTGTCATGCGCCACCTGAACGTATCCAATATGTATCAGTGCAGCAACTCTGCCGCACTCAGCGGTGCGCCGCGCTTCAGCGCCTGTTGAACGAGCGCCAGCACCCTGCCGGATGACAGGTCGTCCAGCCATTCCGGCGCTGCGCCGAAACGGTGCTCGTAGGCCTGCAAGGTCTCGCGGAGTAGTGGGATGCGGGATGTTTCCGCTGCGGATGAAACGGTGATGGTCTGCATGATCGCTCCTTGCCCTCTGGTTATCCGGCGTTGCCGACTCCAGAGGGTATTGGGGCGAGCACGCTTTAGCCGGTATTTGTATTCCGCCCCGGAAATTTGTCGGTTAAATCCGGCGGTCTTGAAACAGTTGCGTTGATGCGGGTGTCATCTTATGCGGGCATGACCCCTGTCCAAACGAATTCCTTTTTCTATCGATAGCGCCAAATCGAATATGGCCCGGCCTGCGAAGTCAGCAGCTCAAGCCTGCCATACCCCGAACCCCGCCCCGCGCAGGTCGATCCCGATCTCTATCTCCCTCTCGCATGCCTCGTCGTAGGACATCGGGTTGAAGCCCTCGTAGAGATCGGGCCACAGGTGCAGCCCGTATTGCATGACGTAGCGGTTGGACTGGATGCCGGCCTTGTGTTTGTCGAAGCGCAGGTCGGGATCGAGTCCGGTCATGCCGACATAGACGCAGGGTTTGCCGGTGATGTAGCCGGGATTGCGCTTCCTGAACTTGCCCTCGTTCAGCACGGCTTTCGACAGCTCGATCACATAGACGTTGTAGTGCTTGCGGCGGGACATGGTCGCTCTGGAGGCGATCGCGCAGGCGCGCGACCTCAGGCCCGCTAGGTGAACAGGTAGTAACCCAGGATCAGGATCAGAACAACCAGGAAAACGATGAAAACCCAGCCCGCTTTTTGCTCGACCACGGGCTCCTCGCATTTCCTGATTCGCCGTGTATCGTCGTTAAGATTCTTTTTCATGTCGGCCATGACAGCCCCCTCCGCAACTTGTAATTTTTCGAATAGCACGGATTGTGCCTCTAAAAATCCCAATTTGAAACTATTGTCACTTCGGACCCTTATTGGATAGCCGGATGCGGACTTCGTTCTGCGTTCCCTTATGGCCAACCATCCGCCCGGCACCGCGACCTGCATGCACGAGGACGCGACGGCGCACGCTCCCTTATTCCAAATTCTGCTAACCAATGCAGTTTTTATTATTTTCTTGCACGGAATCGCGCCGATAGACTGCGTCCTTATCCAATAACAGGAATAAGTGATGTCGCAATTCAAGGCTCACAGCGTATTGCCCGGATTCAATCTGGCGCTGGGCTTCACGCTGCTCTATCTCTCGCTGATCGTGCTGATCCCGCTGTCCGCGCTGTTCTTCAAGACCGCGACGCTGGGCTGGGACGGTTTCTTCGAGGTCGCGACCGGCGAACGCGTGCTGGCTTCGCTGCGCGTAACCTTCGTCACCTCCTTCGCCGCCGCGGTCGCCAACGCCTTCTTCGGACTGGTCGTAGCCTGGGTGCTGGTGCGTTACACCTTCCCCGGCAAGCGCATCGTAGACGCGCTGGTGGATCTGCCGTTCGCGCTGCCCACCGCCGTGGCGGGCATCACGCTGGCCACGCTGTATGCGCCAAACGGTTGGCTCGGCCAGTATTTCGCCGCGCACGACATCAAGGTGGCCTATACGCCGCTGGGCATCGTGGTCGCGCTGACCTTCATCGGGCTCCCCTTCGTGGTGCGCACGGTGCAGCCGGTGCTGGCGGATGTCGAGGCCGAAGTCGAGGAGGCGGCGGCCAGTCTCGGTGCGGGCCGCTGGGACGTGTTCCGGCGCGTGATCTTTCCCGCGGTGTTCCCGGCGCTGCTGACCGGCTTCGCGCTCGCCTTCGCGCGCGCCATCGGCGAATACGGCTCGGTGATCTTCATCGCGGGCAACATGCCCTTCATCTCCGAGATCGCGCCGCTGCTGATCGTCGCCAAGCTGGAGCAATACGACTACGCGGGCGCGACGGCAATCGCGGTGGTGATGCTGCTGATCTCGTTCGGGTTGTTGCTGGCGATCAATGCGCTGCAATGGTGGAGTTCCAGAAAGGGGGCGCGCTGATGTCCGCACAGAAGATACAAAGAAGGATCTCGACGCGCGAATCGACCGGCGTGACGCTGCTGCTGATCGGCGTGGCGCTGACCTGGCTCGCGCTGTTCCTCGGTCTGCCGCTGTTCGCGGTGTTCTACGAGGCGCTGAGCAAGGGCTCGGAGCTCTACTGGGCCGCGTTGCAGGAGCCGGATGCATGGTCGGCGATCGAACTGACGCTGATCGTCGCCGCCATCTCGGTGCCGGCCAACCTGGTGTTCGGCATCGCCGCGGCCTGGGCGATCGCGAAGTTCGAGTTCAAGGGCAAGAGCCTGCTGATCACGCTGATTGACCTGCCGTTCGCGGTGAGCCCAGTGGTGTCCGGCCTGGTCTTCGTGTTGCTGTTCGGCGCGCAGGGCTGGTTCGGGCCGTGGCTGCAGGAACACGACATCAAGCTGATCTTCGCGGTGCCCGGCATCGTACTCGCGACCGTATTCGTCACCTTCCCGTTCATCGCCCGCGAGCTGATTCCGCTGATGCAGGCGCAGGGCAAGGAGGAGGAGGAAGCGGCGGTGTCGCTCGGCGCATCCGGCTGGCAGACCTTCCGGCGCGTGACGCTGCCCAACATCAAGTGGGGCCTGCTGTACGGCGTGATCCTGTGCAATGCGCGGGCGATGGGAGAATTCGGCGCGGTGTCGGTGGTGTCCGGCCACATCCGCGGCATGACCAACACCATGCCGCTGCACGTCGAGATCCTTTACAACGAATACAACTTCGTCGCGGCCTTCGCCGTGGCCTCGCTGCTGGCCCTGCTGGCCCTGGTCACGCTGCTGATCAAGTCGCTGGTCGAGTGGCAGGCGAAACGCAGCGGCGAACCTTTGCATGGAGCACACTAAATGAGCATCACGATTGAAAACCTGAACAAACACTTCGGCGCTTACAAGGCGCTGGACAACATCAACCTGGAAGTGGGCAGCGGCGAACTGATCGCGCTGCTCGGCCCGTCCGGCTGCGGCAAGACTTCACTGCTGCGCATCATCGGCGGACTGGAAGTCGCGGATTCCGGCAAGCTGCTGTTCCACGGCGAGGACGCCGCGCAGCGCGATGCGCGCGAGCGCCACGTCGGCTTCGTGTTCCAGCATTACGCGCTGTTCCGCCACATGACGGTGTTCGAGAACGTCGCGTTCGGTCTGCGCGTGAAGCCAAAGAAGGAGCGCCCGAACGAGGCGGAGATCAAGCGCCGCGTGCACGAGTTGTTAAACCTTGTGCAACTCGACTGGCTGCATGACCGTTACCCCGCGCAGCTCTCCGGCGGGCAGCGCCAGCGCATCGCTCTGGCGCGGGCACTGGCCGTCGAGCCGAAGATCCTGCTGCTGGACGAGCCGTTCGGCGCGCTCGACGCGCAGGTGCGCAAGGAACTGCGCCGCTGGCTGCGCCGCCTGCACGACGAGCTGCACATCACCAGCATCTTCGTCACGCACGATCAGGAAGAGGCGCTGGAAGTGGCCGACCGCGTGGTGGTGATGAACAAGGGCAGGATAGAGCAGATCGGCACGCCGGATGAGGTGTATGCCGCGCCGGCAACGCCGTTCGTCTATCAGTTCATCGGCAACGTGAACCTGTTCCACAGCCGCGACCATGCGCCGTGGACGGAGCAGCACGGCGATGCGGTGGCCTATGTGCGCCCGCACGACATCGACATCAGTATCGCGCCGCAGGACGACACCGCATTGGCGGTAGAGGTTAAACTGGTGCGCGCCATCGGTTCGATCGTGCGCGTGGAAGTGGCGGCAGACGGCAGCAGCGAGTTCATCGAGATCGAACTTTCCCGCGAGCGCTTCGATGCGGCGCCGCTGGCGAGCGGGGATAAGGTATTTATTCGGCCGCGCCAGTTACGCGTGTTCGAGACAGGAGAGCAGAATGAACTTTCAGCAGCTTAGGATCATCCGCGAAGCGGCGCGCTGCAACTTCAACCTCACCGAGGTCGGGAACGCGCTGTTCACCTCGCAGTCCGGCGTGTCCAAGCACATCAAGGACCTGGAGGACGAGCTGGGCGTGGAGCTGTTCGTGCGCAAGGGCAAGCGCCTGCTGGGCCTCACCGACCCCGGGCGCGAGTTGCTGGAGATCGTTGAGCGCATCCTGCTCGACGCGAACAACATCAAGAACCTCGTCGAGCAATACAGCAAGCGCGACGAGGGCCAGCTCACGGTGGTCGCCACGCACACGCAGGCGCGCTACTCACTGCCGCCGGTGATCACCGAATTCAAGAAGGCTTTCCCCAAGGTGCACCTCAAGCTGCACCAGGCCGGCCCCGGCGAGATCGTCACGATGCTGCTGAACGGCGAAGCGGACATCGGCGTGGCGACCGAGGCGCTGGCCGACGTCACCCGGCTGGATTCGTTCCCCTATTACTCCTGGCATCACGCGGTGATCGTGCCGGCCGGGCATCCGCTGGAGCAGGTGCAGCCGCTGACTCTGGCCGCGATCGCCGAGTATCCCATCGTCACCTATCACGAGGGCCTGACCGGCCGCGCCAGGATCGACCAGTCTTTCGCCGATGCGGGCATCGTGCCGGATGTCGCCATGTCCGCGCTGGATGCGGACGTGATCAAGACCTACGTGGAACTGGGACTGGGCATCGGCATCATCGCCTCGATGGCGTTCAATCCGGCCAAGGACAGCGATCTGCGCCTGCTGAAATGCGACCACCTGTTCGCCGCGAACACGACCTACATCGCCCTGCGGCGCGGGCATTACCTGCGCAGTTTTGCCTACAGGTTCATCGAGCTGTGTTCGTCCAGACTGGACGAGGCGACGATACGCGCCGGGCTGGCGGCGCTGCGCACCGAAGGCTGATCGGGCGGGCCGGGTCAGTGGATGAAGTCGCCGGCCCTGAGTATCCCGATCACGCCGACCATGATCCAGAACACGTTGAGCATGGTGTAGGCCTTGTCCTTCTTGAGGACAGAGCACCACGACAGCATGATCGCGTCCGCCGTGTTGAATATCCACACGAACATGAACGGGCTGGCGGGCCCCATCCAGCTGACCAGCGAGAAGCTGAATATGCGCATCAGCACGCCGACCATCTCGATGATGGCCATGTTGCGGCGCACGAAGGAATTTATACGGGTGATTGCCATATATCGCAGGGGCACAGCGCCCTATGCGTTCAACCTGTCCAGCAGTTCGCGTATCTTCATCGGGTCCTCGGCGCGCAGGATCTTCTGCGTCAGAGCGGCGATCTCCGGCAGACTGGTGGTCAGCACGCGCTGCTTGACGTTCGGCACCTGCGCCGAGAACATCGAGAACTGGCGTAACCCCATGCCCAGCAAAAGGCGCGTGTAGGCCAGTTCGCCGGCCATTTCGCCGCACACCGAGATCGGCACGCCGAATTTGTTGGAAGTGCCGATGACGTGCGACAGCAGTTGCAGCACGGCCGGATGCAGCGGATCGTACAGGTGCGCGACTTCCTCATCGGTGCGGTCGATCGCCAGCGTGTACTGGATCAGGTCGTTGGTACCGATGGACAGGAAGTCGAGTTTCTTCGCGAAGCTGCTGACCGACAGCGCGGCGGAAGGGACCTCGATCATGCCGCCGATCTTGACCTCGCGGTCGAACGGAATACCGTCGATGTCCAGGCTGTACTTGGTCGCCTCGATAAACAACAGCGTCTGGTTCAGCTCGGACATGCTGGACAGCATCGGGATCAGGATCTTGATGTTGCCGTATTGCGTGGCACGCAGCAGCGCGCGCAGCTGGGTGCGGAACAGCATCGGCTCCGCCAGGCACAGGCGGATCGCGCGCAGCCCCAGTGCGGGGTTGTTGGCGACGCGCTCGGCGCCCTTGATCTGCTTGTCCGCGCCGAGGTCGAACGTGCGTATCGTCACCGGCTGGCCGTCCATGCCTTCGGCGGCGGCGCGGTAGGCTTCGAACTGCTCTTCCTCGTCCGGCAGATTGTCGCGGTTCAGGAACAGGAACTCGCTGCGGAACAGGCCGACGCCGGTCGCGCCGTTCTCCTTCACCTCGTGGATGTCTTCCGGCTTCTCGATGTTCGAATGCAGCTCGACCGCGGTGCCGTCCAGCGTGTTGGCGCGTGCGGTGCGCAGGCGCTTGAGCTTCTTGCGATCCAGCTCCCATTCGCTCTGGCGCAGCTTGTATTCGGCGAGGATGGAGCGGCCCGGATTGACGATCAGCACGCCCTGCTCGCCGTCGAGGATCAGCACGTCGTCTTCGCGGATCAACTGGCGCGCGTGGTGCAGGCCGACCACGCAGGGCGTGCTCAGGCCGCGCGCGACGATGGCCGTATGCGAGGTCGCGCCGCCGACATCGGTGACGAACGCGGCATATTGCTGCGGCTTGAACTGGATCAGGTCGGCGGGGCTCAGGTCGTGCGCGACCAGGATGGTGTCGACATCGCGGCGCGCCGACGGCAGCTGGTGCGCCGGCTGGCCCACCAGCTGCTTGAGCAGCCGCTCGGCGACCTGTTTCACGTCGGTCTGGCGCTCGCGCAGGTAGGCGTCCTCGAACTCCTCGAACTGCGCGACCAGCGCCTCGGTCTGCACCTTCAGCGCCCATTCGGCATTGCAGCGCTCGCGCTCTATCATCTCGCGCGGCGCCTTGCTGATCAGCGAGTCCTCCAGGATCATCTGGTGCAGTTCCAGGAAGGCGTCGAACTCGGCCGCCGCATGGCTGGGCCGGTTGCCGCGCAGGCTGGAGAACTCGTCGCGCGTGGCCTTCAGCGCGGCGTCGAAACGCGCGACTTCATCGGCGACGAACTCCTCCGGAATATCGTAGTGCGCCACCTCCAGCGAGGTGTGCGATACCAGGTGCGCATGGCCGATGGCGATGCCGCTGGAGACCGCGATGCCGTGAAGAGTAAAGCTCATTCGATTACTCGCCTTCGCCGAAGTAGTCGTTGATCAGCGCCAGTATCCGCGCCATCGCCTCTTCCTCGTCCGGGCCGTCGGTCTCGATGCCTATCGTCGCGCCCTTGGCGGCGGCGAGCATCATCACGCCCATGATGCTCTTGGCGTTGACGCGGCGGCTGTTGCGCGACAGCATCACTTCGCACTTGAAGCCGGAGGCGAGCTGGGTGAGTTTGGCGGAGGCGCGCGCGTGCAGGCCGAGCTTGTTGATGATCTGTGCTTCCTGTTGTTGCATGGTACTTATCCGTTTATCCAAGTTCGTTGTTCATGTGGACGATGCAGTCACGGCCGCCTTGGACCGCCGCGTTTGCGAGTTCCGGCAACGTCAGGCCGGTGCGGCTGGCAACGCGCAGCAGCATCGGCAGGTTCACGCCGGCGACGCCGTGCACGCACTCCATGCGGCAGAGCTGGCGGCCGATGTTGCTCGGCGTCGCGCCGTACATGTCCGTCAGGATCAACACGCCCCCGCCGGTGTCGAGCTCCTTGACCAGCTCCTCGCCCTCGACCAGCTTCTGTTGCGGGTCGTCCGCCGCATGGACCGACAACGACCTGAGGTTGCGGGGCACTTCGCCCAGCACATGTTTGACGCAATCGACCAGGCTGTCGCCCAGACCGTCATGCGTGACCAGCAATATTCCGACCACTCAGATCACCCCCATCAAATAGGCCAGCAGCAGCGCGCCGCCCAGCAGCACCAGCCAGCCGTAGCGGAAGAACCAGCGCAGCGCGCGGGCTTTCTCGGCATCCGCCTGTTGTTCTTCGGCGACTATCCTGCCGATCCTGCGCAGGGCATTGGCTCCCGCCGCCCTGCGCACCTTGTGTTCGACAATGTCTTGCAACGGCTCATTCATGGCAGCACCTCCACCCGAATATCCTTGTCGGCGAATTCTAGCCTTTTCTGCAGCGCGGCTGTGAGATGGATGCCGCCCTGTGCATCCACCAGCATCGCCTCCGGCAGCTGCATCCGCTGCGCGGCGGCGCGCCAGCCTTCCTTGCCGGCGACGAACAGCGGCTTGGAGGCCCCGTCCGACAGCAGCCCGGCGCGCGGCCCGCGGGTCAGTATCGTCACCGCCTGCACGCCCTGCACCGGCCAGCCGCTGCGCGGATCGATCAGGTGGCAGTAGCGCTTGCCGTCCAGCTCGAAGTAGCGCTGGTAGTCGCCCGAAGTGCCGATCGCCTCGCCGTCGTGCAGCTCCAGCGAAGCCAGCGCGCCGGACTTGCGCGGATGCTGGATGCCGACGCGCCATGACCGGTCGCCGTGCTTGCCCAGCGCCATGACGTTGCCGCCGATGTTCACCAGCGCGTTATGGATGCCCCGCTTGCGCAGCAGCTCGGCGGCGCGGTCCAGCGCGTAGCCCTTGGCATAGCCGCCGAGGTCAATCTTCACCGCACGGTTGCGGCTGCTCACCTTGTCGCCGTCGAAGACGATGTCGCTCATCCGCGGATTCGCCTTCACCAGCGCCGCGACTTTTTCCGCGTCCGGCAGCAGCGGCTTGAATTCGTCCGACTGGAAACCCCAGACCCCGATCAGCCCGCCGATGGCCGGATTGAACAGTCCGCCCGACTGCTCGGAAAGCTGCGCCGCGTCGCGCAGCATCGCGGCCAGCTCCGGCGACACTGTCTTGCTTTCTCCCTTGGCGAACGCCGCATTCAGCTCGCTCAATTCGGAAGGTTGCCACGCATGCAACTCGTCGTGCAGCCGCTGGAACTCCTGCAACACCTCGCCCACCGCTGCCCTCGCCTTCGCCTCGTCCTCGCCGTAGATGCTGACGTCCACCAGCGTGCCGAACACATAGCCCTGCTCGTGGTACAGCGGCTCCTTGCCGCAAGCGGTCAGCAGGAGGCAGAAAGCCAGGAGCAGGGAAACGGGAAAAGAGAAACGGGAAACGCCGGAATAAGTTCCAGCCCGCAACCATTGCTTTGTCATTCCGGCTTCCATGTACCTCGTCCGAGAATCGCCTCGATACGCTTCTGCAAACGATCCTTGAAATCGTCGAGACTTGCATCGGTCCATTCGAGGAAGTTGTACTGGCGAATGTCGAAATGCAGCTTGGCTTCCGAGAGCATATCGCTACGGCATGTCCAGATGACCGGCAGCCCCAGCCCTTGGGCGAAGCCCGCCTCGAAATACACCCCACCGCGAACACCTGTCTCGCCGTGAGTAAAATCGGCAACCACAAAACGACTGCTGCGGATGTTTGCAAAGATTTCATCGTCGATACGGTTGACGTGCTCTTCTTTGTCGATGCGAAACGGTCTATAGCCCGCATTGCCGATAGCTGGTTCGATTGCCTTGTCGTACAGAAAATTTACACTATCATCGAACCACATCGCACAAAAACCAATATTGCTTTCTGGATTAAAAGCAGCTAACTGTTCAATATGAGAAAAGCCACCTGCAGAAACAGAAATATAATTTGTCGTAGTGCTAAGTTTATTTATTTCCAGTAGGCGCTCATCCTCAAGATATTTCAACAGATGAACCACCTCATCGCCATTAACGGTCGAAGCTACCCCCATTAATTCCAGAACCGGCAAGAATCCATTTGGAGTTGGGACACTTAATGGAGATCGTGCTTCTTGTAACGAGATGCCGAACTGCTCTCCAAAATATGCACTTATCCTTCCCAAATATCTTAAAAGACGATTTGCCTTTTCCGTCACGGTGGGCGCTTTAAGAGTTTCAATTAGTTCTACCGTTTCCGAATTAATCAGTTCGTTTTGATGCTCTCGAATCCACCCACAGGCATTAGCAATAAGCCTCTCCTCGCCGGTGAATCTACGCCAATTAACGGAAGCCTCCCTAGTAATTCGGAATTGTCCACAACGCGGGCAATTAACACCCTCCCCATCCAACTCTCTTAGAAAACGCGACTCGGCCTCGCTATTGCAAATCGGGCATTTGTTCATTCCGCCTCCAGCTCCAGCGACGCCGCCAGCAGCGCCAGCCGTGCCACCACGCCGTAGGCGTAGAAGCGGTTGGGCGTGTCGTCCGGCGGGCAGGCGGGATCGGGCAGCGTGCAGCTGCTTTCGAACGCCAGCGGCTCGAAGCTCATGCCGGGCGCGTTGAGGTTCTCGTCGACGCCGCGGCCGGTGTGCATGCGGTAGAAGCCGCCGACGACGTAGCGGTCTATCATGTAGATGACCGGCTCGGCGACCGCATCGTTGATGTTCTCGAAGGTGTACACGCCCTCCTGTATCAGCACGTCGTGCACCTGCAGGCCTTCCTTGACCACCGCCATCTTGTTGCGCTGCTTGCGGTTCAGGCCGGTGATCTCGCTGGCGTCCTTCACCGTCATGATGCCCATGCCGTAGGTGCCGGCATCAGCCTTGACGATGACGAAGGGGTCGCTCTTCACGCCGTATTCGGCGTACTTCGCGCGTATCTTCTGCAGCACGCCGTCCACCTGCGCAGCCAGGCATTCCTCGCCGACGCGCTCCTGGAAGTTGATCTGGTTGCAGGTGGCGAAATACGGGTTGACCAGCCAGGGGTCGATGCCGAGCAGTTGCGCGAAGTCGTTCGCGACGCGGTCGTAGGCGGCGAAGTGATTGGACTTGCGTCGCGCATACCAGCCTGCGGCCAGCGGCGGGAACACCGCCTGTTCGAGGTTCTGCAATATCTCGGGCACGCCGGCCGACAGGTCGTTGTTCAGCAGCACCACGCAGGCGTCGAAGCCGTCCACCGACAGGCGGTTGCCGTTGCGCTTCAGCGGCTCCAGCGTCAGCGTGGCGCCGTTGGGCAGGGCGATGTCCGTCGCTGCGGTGATCTCCGGCAGCAGGCTGCCGACGCGCACGCGCATGCCTGACTGTTTGAGGATGGTGACGATCTGCGCGACGTTCTGCAGGTAGAACAGGTTGCGCGTGTGGTTCTCCGGCACCAGCAGCACGCCGCGCGCCTCGGGGCAGATCTTCTCGACCGCGGACTGCATCGCCAGCACGCACAGCGGCAGGAAGTCCGGGTTGAGGTTGTTGAAGCCGCCGGGGAACAGGTTGGTGTCCACCGGGGCGAGCTTGAAGCCGCTGTTGCGCAGGTCCACCGACGCGTAGAACGGCGGCGTGTGCTCCAGCCACTGGGTGCGCAGCCAGTGCTCGATGGTCGGCTGCGCATCGAGGAAACGCCGCTCCAGGTCGAGCAGCGGGCCGGTCAGGGCGGTCGTGAGATGGGGAACCATAGCGTTCGGAGAATATTCGACCGGCGCATTCTAGCAGCCCGCCGCCGATCACACCCGTATCCGAGTTCGGCCGCGGGGCGCGCAGTGGTAGAATGCGCCCCTTCGAAATAAAGGCATCCCCATGTTATCTACCGCAAATATCACCATGCAGTTCGGCGCCAAGCCGCTGTTCGAAAACGTCTCCGTCAAGTTCGGCGACGGCAACCGCTACGGCCTGATCGGCGCGAACGGTTGCGGCAAGTCCACGTTCATGAAGATCCTCGGCCGCGACCTGGAGCAGACCTCCGGCGAAGTGATGCTGGACAAGCACGAGCGTCTCGGCAAGCTGCGCCAGGACCAGTTCGCCTACGAGGACATCCGCGTGCTGGACGTCGTGATGATGGGTCACGCGGAGATGTGGGAGGCGATGTCGGAACGCGATGCGATCTACGCGAACCCTGACGCGACGGAAGAAGACTACATGCGCGCCGCCGACCTGGAGGCGACCTTCGCCGAATACGACGGCTACACCGCCGAGCCGCGCGCGGGCGAGCTGCTGCTGGGCGTGGGCATCCCCATCGAGCTGCACAACGGCCCAATGCGCGAAGTCGCACCCGGCTTCAAGCTGCGCGTGCTGCTGGCACAGGCGCTGTTCTCCAACCCGGACATCCTGCTGCTGGACGAGCCGACCAACAACCTGGACATCAACACCATCCGCTGGCTGGAAGACGTGCTCAACGCGCGCAACTGCACGATGGTCATCATCTCGCACGACCGCCACTTCCTGAACAGCGTGTGCACCCACATGGCCGATCTGGACTACGGCAAGATCACCATCTATCCGGGCAACTACAACGACTACATGCTGGCTTCCACGCAGGCGCGCGAACAGCAGTCCGCCGACAACGCCAAGGCCAAGGAAAAGATCGCCGAACTGAAGGCCTTCGTCGCGCGCTTCTCGGCCAACGCCTCCAAGGCCAAACAGGCCACTTCGCGCGCGCGCCAGATCGACAAGATCAAGGTCGAGGACATCAAGCCTTCCAGCCGCCAGTACCCGTTCATCCGCTTCGAATACGACGAGCGCGAGAAGCTGCACCGCTCCGCCGTTGAAGTGGAGAAGATGGCCAAGGGCTTCGACCGCATGCTGTTCTCCAACGTCAACTTCCGCATCGAGGCGGGCGAAAAGGTCGCGATCATCGGACCGAACGGTATCGGCAAGACCACGCTGCTGCGCTGCCTCGCGGGCGACCTGCAGCCGGACACCGGCACGATCAAGTGGGCGGACAAGGCCAAGCTCGGCTACTACGCGCAGGATCACGCCGCGGATTTCGCCGAGAACATCGACATGATGGAATGGATGACCAACTGGCGCGGTCCCTCCGACGACGACCAGGTCGTGCGCGGCACGCTGGGTCGTTTGCTGTTCTCCGGCGACGACGTGAAGAAGAAGGTCAAGGTGCTGTCCGGCGGCGAGAAGGGCCGCATGCTGTTCGGCAAGCTGATGCTGGCCAAGCCCAACGTGCTGCTGATGGACGAACCGACCAACCACATGGACATGGAAGCCATCGAGTCGCTGAACACCGCGCTCGACCTGTACAAGGGCACGCTGATCTTCGTGTCCCATGATCGCGAGTTCGTGTCCTCGCTGGCGACGCGCATCATCGAAATCTCCGCCAAGGGCGTGACCGACTACCACGGCACGTACGAGGAGTATCTGCGCGACCAGGGCATGGAGGCCTGACCGGGCATCGCACTGTCATGGAGTGACATTGGATCAGGCTAGAGCAATCGGCGTATTCGATTCCGGCGTGGGCGGACTCTCCGTGCTGCACCACATCCGCCGGACGCTGCCCGACGAACGCCTGATCTATGTCGCCGACTCCGGCCATGTGCCTTACGGCGACAAGTCTCCCGAATACATCGAACAGCGCTCGCTGGCGCTGACCCGCTTCCTCGTCGAACAGGGCGCGGACGCGATCGTCATCGCCTGCAACACCGCGACCGCGGCGGCAGCGGCGACGCTGCGCGCTAAGTTCGACATCCCCATCGTCGGCATGGAGCCCGCGGTCAAACCCGCCGCCGCTGCGACGAAGAGCGGCGTGGTCGGCGTGCTGGCGACCACAGGCACGCTGGAGAGCGCACGCTTTGCGGCGCTGCTGGAGCGCTACGGCGAGGAGGTCGAGATCGTCACCCAGGGCTGTCCCGGACTGGTCGAACAGGTGGAGCGCGGCGACCTTGCCGGCCCGGAAACCCGCGCGCTGGTCGAGCGTTACACCGCGCCGCTCTTGGCGCGCGGCGCGGACACGCTGATCCTCGGCTGCACCCACTACCCTTTCCTCGCACCGCTGATCCGCGACGCGGTCGGGCCCGACGTGATCCTGATCGACACCGGCGAGGCCGTCGCGCGCCAGTTGCAGCGGCGCATCGCGGCCGAGCTGCCGCCCCGCCCCCGCGGCGATGCGTCGGCGCAATTCCGGACCAGCGGCAATGACGTGCAGGCTTCGCGTATCATGTCGGTGCTGTGGGGGCAGGAAGTTGCGGCACAGAGATTGCCGCAGGATTTTCTGTAACCGGATAGTCCAGCCTTTATCCAACTCTCGCCATCCCGAGGAGTCGTGAAACATGGCAACACCAAGAAGCCCAGGATATCCCGTACTGATCATCGGGGCCGGACGCGGCGGCTCCGCCCTGCTCGAGATGTTCATGGAAGACAATCTGGTCCAGGTGGTCGCCATCGCCGACACGAACCCGGACGCGCCCGGCATCCAGATGGCCAGGCGCCTCGGCATCCCGACCTACACCGATCCGATTGAGGCCTTGCAGGCTGGCAAGGATCATCCCGATTGCATCGTCTACAACCTGTCGCACGACGATACGATCGCCGACAAGGCGAACGGCATCTTCGGCGACAAGCGGGTCGCAAGCGGCCTCGAGGTCAAGCTGTTCTGGCAAATGGTGACCAACCTGAAACAGGTCAAGAGCGAACTCGAAAAAAGCCAGAACCAGTTGCAGGCCATCATCCACAACGCGATGGACGGCATCATCACCATCAACGAAGCCGGGGAAATCCTGGGATTCAATCCCGCTGCCGAGCACATCTTCGGTTATTCGCTGCAGGAAATACTGGGCCGGAACGTGAACCTGTTGATGCCCGAACCGCCTCGTAGCACACACGACGGATTCATCCAGCGCTATATCCAGACCGGCGAGACCAAGGTCATGGGCGTGAGCGGGCGCGAAGTGGCCGCCGTGCGCAAAAACGGCGAGCAATTTCCGATGGAGGTCTCCATCTCGGAAATGGTGTTGGGCGGGTCGAGATACTTCGTCGGCATCGTCCGGGACATCACCGAACGTAAACTGGCCGAGCAAAAGATCGCGCATCTGGCGCATTACGATTACCTGACCGACCTGCCGAACCGGGCGCTGTTCCTGAACACCCTGGAGCATTCGATACGCCTGGCCAGGCGCAACAACTACAAGGCGGCGGTCCTGTTCCTCGATCTGGACGGCTTCAAGCAAGTCAACGACACGCTGGGGCACGATGCGGGAGACTTGTTGCTGCAGTTCGTCGCCAAGCGGCTGAAGCACATCATCCGGGAATCGGACACGGTAGCCCGGGTAGGCGGGGACGAATTCACCTTCTTGCTGAACAACGTCGAGTCGAACGAAGGCGTTGCGATGGTGGCCGGCAAGATCATCGCCGCGCTGGCTGAGCCTTTCGACCTGAAGAGCCAGCGATGCCATATAGGCGGCAGCATCGGCATTGCCATGTTCCCCGACGACGCCGGCGATCTCGACCAGCTCATCCGGCAGGCCGACGAAGCCATGTATCTGGCCAAGCAAAGCGGGAAAAATACCCACAGGTTTTATCCGGATGTGTTGCAGAAACAGTCCAGCAAATAAACTTAAATAGCCGTTGTACGCAGATTAAATACAAACCGTCTTGTTAATCAAACTCACCTTCCAGGCGAAATATTCATTATGAATATGGGCATAAAAATCTGCGTTAATCTGCGGATAAATGATAGGTTATTAGGATAAATTCAAGCCCGAATAAGGAATGCCAGCATGACCACCCACCGCTACACCCTGACCATCTCCTGCCCGGACCGCTCCGGCATCATCGCGGCCGTCACCGGCTTCATCGCCCAGCATGGCGGCTTCATCGTCGAGGCGAGCTACCACACCGAGCAGGAAGAACAACGCTTTTTCATGCGTCAGGAGATACGCGCCGACTCGCTGCCATTCGACGCGGACGAGTTCCGGCGCCGTTTCGCCGCACTGGCGCGGGAATTCGGCATGGAATGGCAGCTTGCGGATTCCTCGATCAAAAAGCGCCTGGTGGTGCTGGTCAGCAAACAGGACCACTGCCTGGACGACCTACTGCACCGCTGGCGTAGCGGCGAATTGCAGGTGGACATCCCCTGCGTGATCTCCAACCACGAAGACCTGCGCAGCTTCGTCGAATGGCACGGCATCCCGTTCGTCCATGTGGACATGCGCGACGACAAGGAGGAGGCGTTCCAGCATATCGCCGCTTTGTTCGAGGAGCACCGCGGCGACGCGATGGTGCTGGCGCGCTTCATGCAGATCCTGCCGCCCTGGCTGTGCCAGCGCTATCCGGGACGCGTCGTCAACATCCATCACAGTTTCCTGCCGTCTTTCGTCGGCGCGAAGCCCTATCACCAAGCCTATCAGCGCGGCGTGAAACTGATCGGCGCAACCTGCCATTACGTCACCGACGAGCTGGACGCGGGGCCCATCATCGAGCAGGATACCGTGCGCATCGACCACGGCGACACGCCGGACGACCTGGTTCGCTACGGCCGCGACATCGAGAAAACGGTGCTGTCGCGCGGCCTGCGCTACCATGTGGAAGACCGCGTGCTGGTGTGCGGCAACAAGACCATCGTGTTCCGCTAGAAAACCCAACGAACAATCCAGTTTCAACAAGGCAAACCGCAATGACCCCGACCGACCGCACCCTGATCGAACAGAACTTCCTGTTCAACGGCATGGACAACGTAAATTTCGACTACATGCTCGAGCACAGCGTCATGCGCGACCTTGCGCCCGGCGAACGGCTGCTGCAGCCGGACATCGAGAACCGCCATCTGCACCTGATTCTCGAAGGCTCGCTGAACGTCCATTTGATCGCGCAGGAGTCGCAGGAGCACATCGCGCTTCAAGCCGGCGAATGCGTGGGCGAAGTCTCGCTGATCGACGGCAAATATCCCTCCGCAATCGTCGTCGCCGCCGAGCCGGCCCGCATCCTGTCCATCCCTTACGACACGGTGTGGTCGCTGATCAACAATTCATGCGCCATCGCCGGCAACCTGCTTACGCTGCTCGCCCGCCGGTTGCGCAACGACAACCAGACCCTCGTCGAGACACAGCGCTCGAAGATGCACTTCGAGCACCAGGCCTCGACCGACGCGCTGACCGGCGTCCACAACCGCCACTGGATGGGGCGCGCCTTCCCGCGCGCGCTGCAGCGCTGCTCGCACAACAATCAGCCGTTCGCGATGATGGTCGTGGATATCGACCACTTCAAGAAAATCAACGACACCTACGGACACCTGGTCGGCGACCTCGCGCTGAAGACCGTCGCCCGCTGCATGGCCGAGAACCTGCGGCCCCACGACCTGCTGGCCCGCTACGGCGGCGAGGAGTTTGCCGTGCTGCTGACCGAGGCCGACCTGGAATCGGCCAAGATGGTCGCGGAGCGGCTGCGCACCAAGATTGCCGCCGCCGAGATACGCACCGACGACATTTCGTTCCACGTGACGCTCTCGATCGGCATCACGCCGACCCAGCACGAAGAGAAGCTGGAAAACCTGATCAACGAGGCGGATCAGGCGCTCTACCGCGCCAAACAGATGGGGCGCAACCGCGTCGAGGTGTACCACTGACGCGCAACGCGTCGGCGGCTTCCTCGCACGGGCATATTCGCGTCCGCGGAATCTTTTTCGCCCGGGCTTGTCGGATACCCGTTCCAATTCGCTGACCCTTACGGATGGCCGTTCCTTCCGCACCGACCCACATAGGCAACTACTCCATCGTCGAGCAGATCGGCACCGGCGCGAGTTCGGATGTCTTCCTGGCGCTGGAGGAAAAGAAATTCGTCACCGTCGCACTCAAACAACTGCGCAAGACCTGCCAGTCCGAGCCCTACCGCAAGCTGATGGCAAACGAAGTCGCGCTGGTCGGCAAGCTGCAGCACCAGAACATCGTGCGCCTGCTCTCCGCCCACCTCGACGACAAGAGCGGCCCCTATGTGGTGATGGAATACGTCAAGGGCGTGCCGCTGGACCGCCACCAGCACGGCGACACGCTGCTGCCGGTGCAGACCGTGATCTCGGTCGTCGAGCAAATCGCCAAAGCGTTGCAGTACATCGCGACCCAAGGCGTAGTGCACCGCGACGTGAAACCGGAGAACATCATCCTGATGCCGGACGGCCGGGCCAAGCTGACTGACTTCGGCTGCGCGATATCGACCGGAACCGCCGGCGAAATGGTTGCCGGCAGCCTCGCCTACATGTCGCCGGAACAGCTGGAAGGCGAACCGCTGGACGAACGTGCCGACATCTACTCGCTGGGCGCGGTGCTGTACCGCCTGCTTTGCGGCAGACATACCTTCGAGGCCGACAGCGAATTCGACGCGCGCATCGCGATCCTGAATTTTCCGATCACGCCGATAGGAAAATACCGCCAGGGCCTGCCGCCCGCGCTGGTCGCCGTGATCGACCGTGCGCTGAAGAAGAACCGCGACTCGCGCTATGTAAACTGGGACGAGTTCATCCGCGAACTCGGCAACGCCGCCCATGAGATCCGCATGTCCGACTACGACGTCGACCTGTACCGCGGCTTCAGCATGTCCACGCAGTCGGTGCTGTCGCGCTTCATGTCCACCGACCGGACGTTCTCGCGCAGCGTCTATTCCCGCAGCGGATTCTCGCGCAGCAGCATGCCGGATTCGTTCGGGGGGTGAGTGGGTAATCCCCCTGTAATTGACCCTTGGGGGGCGGTTATGCAACGAATTGACGGTGAGAAAATAAGCGCCTCGGACTCCAAGGCGCGACGGCAATCAGGCATGGCGGAATCGTATGTCGAATGCCAAGGCATTAGGTAGGGCGTCGGGTGCAAGAACCTCTGCGAGGTAAGCGTAGCGCATTGCGCCGGAACCCATTCCCGATAACACATACGGCGCAATGCGCTGCGCTTATTGCGCCCTACAGTGTGCGCTTTACGCGGGTTACGCCGCTGAGTCTGCGCACCCATCCGCGGAAGGGGATGATGCTCTCCGATGTGCTGCGCAGAGCGCCGATGGCCATGTTCCTGGCCTCGTTCGTTCCCTGCTCGGCCAGGGTGGGATCGTTGCCGTTCGCCGGTGCATCGAGGTCCGGACCCAGCACGACATCGAGCTCCTTTACCTTGACAAGCAGGTCCGTGCAGGTCGCTTCCGGCGGGTCCGCATAAGGCTGCTTCCACACATCGAGCAGCACCGGCGGTATTTTCGTGCAGATCAGGTTCAGATCGTTCAACGGCGAAGTAGCCGCGTCGGTCACCCGCATCTGGTCGTCCGAAGCGCACCCCGACAGTGCGACAGCGAAAACAATCACTACGTAGCGATAGGACAAAGGACTGATCATGCGGCGCAGTTTCTCCGCCCCTGTGCGGCGAGCCAATGCCGGTCATAACGGCCTGGACAATTTTGAACGGGATAGGCTCAGGCTTGCCTGGCTGAAGGATGCTCAGCGGGAATTCTGCGACATGTCGCGCGGCGGACTCAATTCAAGGATGGAATTTCCTGCGATTCAAGCGGCTCGGCGGAAGGCAAACTAAAGTGATGGCTTGCGTAATTATGTTTGTTCTTCTTCAGGTGCGACAGGAGTTCCTGCGCAGTCAGCTTGTTGGAGTCATCGCCCAGTTCCGTCAGATTCATCGGAAGGGAGAAAATCGAAATTTCGCGTTCCACGACGCGCAGGCTGTCGTGAACGGCGTCTTGCAGTATCTGGGCGACCTTGTCGTAAATCTTTTCCGTGGCGGGCGTATAAGGAATGATCACCCAGAAATCGCTGCCATCCCTGGCAACCAGATCGGTTTTCCGGAACGCATTTTTCAGGGAATTCGTTACGGCAACAAGTTGCCTGAGGGCTTCCTGTGCACCATATGTTTCGCCGATTTCATTTCCGTTTCCGTGTGCGATATGCACCAGGCCAAACTGTATGGGGCTGGAGTAGCGGTGCATCACCGCCATGATCCACTCGAGGGTGTGGACGAAATTCGCCTTTGCTTCGATGTCCTTGCAAATCATGGTCTGGCGTCCTTTCTGGTATGCAGCAGCGAGGCCTGATAAAAAATAACGGGCGGCAGATCACGATTTCCATATGCATCGGCGCCGCCCATTCCTTCTCATTCGTTTGTTCCAGCGGCAGGCAGTTTCCCCGACCCGTCACGAAGCGTCAATAGGCCGGATTATCTATATATTCCGGTCTAGGCAGTTTTACCTGGCCGAATGTGGCTGATTGCCGAGATGCTTCAGCCCGTTCAGCGAAAAGTCGGCGATGTGCTTCGCGATCGCGTCGATCTCCTTGCCATCGTAGCGCAACTCGGGGTGCAGGCGTTGCAGCACGGGGTGGGAGTGGTGGTAGTAGAGGCACTGCCCGGTGATACTGTGGACGCAGCGATGCAGTTCGGTATGGCTCACCCCGTCGCCGACGATCTCGCGCACCAGGCCGGCGAGGTAGTCGTGCAGCGGGGCGATGGCCTCGCGCACGATCTGGTCCAGCGCGGGAGTGGGATCGGCGAGTTCGCGCGCCATGATCTTGCATTGCGACGAGGTGCTGTTCTCGTCCAGCAGCATGTGCATGAAGTCGCGGACGAACAGGCCCAGCCTCACCTCGGGACAGGCGTCGGCGCGGGCGTTGGTATCCTGCAACAGCTTCAGCGATTCGAAGTGCAGCGCTTCGGCCAGCAGACCGTCCTTGCTGCCGAAATGGTAGTTCACCGCGGCGACGTTGGCCCCGGCGCGGCGGCAGATCTCGCGCACCGTCGCGCCCTGGAAGCCGCATTCCGAGAACACCTCGCGCGCGGCGTTCAGCAGGCGCTCGCGCGTGTGTTCGCTGGCAGCGGCGGTCATGGCTTGCGCTCCTCCCCCGCCTTAGCCGGTGCGTCCTCGGTGCCGCGCGCGAGCGCCTTGTAGAGCTGGGTGGCGGTGGCGAGCTGGAGGCGGCGCACCTGCAGCGCGCCCTGTTGCGCGGCGAAGGATTCGCGTTGCGCGTCCAGCAGTTCGAGGTGGTTGGCGATGCCGACCTTGTAGCGCGCCTCGACCAGTTTCAGGCGTTGCGCCTGCGCCCTGGCATTCGCATCCTGCGCGGCGAGCTGTGCAGCGAGTTGCTCGCGCGCGTTCAGCAGGTCCGCCACTTCGCGGAACGCCTGCTGGATGGTCTTCTCGTAGTCGGCGACCGCGATTACCTTGCGCGCCTCGGCGACATCAAGATTGGACGAGTTTCGCCCGGCGTCGAACAGCGGCATGACCAGCGAAGGCTGGAAGCTCCACGCGCCGCTGCCGGCATCGAACAGGCCAGCCATCGTGCGGCTGGCGGTGCCGACGCTGCCGGTCAGCGTGACGCGCGGCAGGAAGGCGGCGCGCGCCGCGCCGATGTTCGCGTTCGCGGCGATCAGGCGCTGCTCGGCGGCCATCACGTCGGGACGGCGCAGCAGCGCCTCGGCGGGCAACTCGGCGAACTGAGCCGCACCAATTTCCTGCCCGGCCAGCGGACGACCGGACGGCAGTTCCTTGAGCTGCGCGACCGGATGACCGACCAACAGGTCGAGCAGGTTCGCGGCAGCGGCCTGTTGCCGTTCAAGGTTGGCCTGTTCGGCCAGCGCTGCCTGGTATGCGCCCTCGGCCTGCAAATAGTCCATGTCGCTGGACACGCCCAGCTCGCGGCGACGCATCGTCAGCTCGCGGTATTCGGCGCGCGTCTTCGCAGTGGCGACGGCAAGTTCGGCACGCTCGGAGAGTTCCAGCAGCGACAGGTAGGCGTTCGCGACGTCGGCGATCAGCGACAGGCGGAACGCGCGCTGTGCCTCCTCGGTCGCGAGATAACTCGCCTTGGCGGCGGCACTCAGACTGGAGACGCGCCCCCAGAAGTCCAGCTCGAACGACAGCAGGCTGAGGCCGACGTCGTAGCGCTGGCTGTGGATCGCATTCGGCGTGAACGCCGATGCGCCAGCCGGCGTCAGCGATGCGTTGCGACCGGCGGTCGCGTTGACGTTGGGAAGCCGGTCGGCCTGAACGATGCCGTGCTGCGCGCGCGCCTCGGCGATGCGCGCAGTGGCGATGCGCAGGTCGCGGTTGTGCTCCAGCGCGGCAGCGATCAGTCCCCGCAGGCGAGGCTCGGCAAAATAGTCCTGCCAGCGGTCGCTGCGCACCATCTCGCCGCTGAGCTTGAGCCTGACGTTGTCCGGCCACGCGGCGGCGACCGGCGCTTCGGGACGCTGGTAGGTCGGCGCCATCGAACAGCCGGCGACCGCCAGCGCCAGTGCGGAGATTGCGATTCTCTTATTCATGGCGGCTCTCCTCATGATGCTCTGCATGTCCGCGCGCATGGCCATGGTGGAAGATGCGCCTCACCACCACGAAGAACACCGGCACCAGGAACACCGCGAGCACCGTGGCGGCGAACATGCCGCCCATCACGCCGGTGCCGATGGCATGGCGGCTTTGCGCGCCCGCGCCGGTGGAAATCGCCAGCGGCGTGACCCCGGCGATGAAGGCAATCGAGGTCATCAGGATGGGGCGGAATCTTAAACGGCAGGCCTCCAGCGTCGCGTCTATCAGCTCCATGCCCTCGTCCTGCAGTTTGCGCGCGAACTCGATGATCAGGATCGCGTTCTTCGACGACAGGCCGATGATCGCGATCAGGCCGACCTTGAAGTACACGTCGTTGGGCAGGTCGCGCAGCGTGACGGCGAGCACCGAGCCGAACACGCCCAGCGGCACGACGAGCATCACCGCGAACGGGATGGACCAGCTCTCGTACAGCGCGGCGAGGCACAGAAACACGACGATCAGCGATACGGCGAACACCAGCGGGGCCTGTTCGCCCGACTGCATCTCCTCGCGCGAGGTGCCGGACCACTCGAAGCCAAAGCCGGGCGGCAATTTCGCGGCGATCTCCTGCATCGCGGCCATCGCCTCGCCGGTGCTGCGTCCGGGCGCGGGGCCGCCGGCGATCTTCATCGCCGGCAGGCCGTTATAGCGGTCCAGCTTGGGCGAGCCGGCGATCCAGCGCGCGGTCGCCAGTTCGGACATCGGCACCATGCCGCCCTTGTTATTGCGCACCGATACCTTGAGGATGTCCTCGGGCGTGCGGCGCGTGTTCGCCTCGGCCTGCATCTGCACGCGCAGCACGCGGCCCTTGTGCACGAAGTCGTTGATGTAGGCCGCGCCCAGCAGCGACTGCAGCGTCTCGTTCAGGTCGGCGGTGGATACGCCCAGCGTCTCGGCCTTGAGGTGGTCGATGTCGAGGAACAACTGCGGCCCGGCCTCCTGCCCTTCGGGGCGCACGCCGGCCAACGCGGGATTCTGCATCGCCATGCCCAGCGCGATGTTGCGCGCCTCCAGCAGCTTCTCGCGCCCCATGCCGCCGCGGTCCTGCAGACGGAAGTCGAAGCCGCCCACCGCCGCGAGCTCGGGGATGGGCGGCGGATTCACCGCGAAGATCATCGCTTGCTTGATGCGGAACAGCATCATGTTGGCCTTGCGCACCAGCGCGACCGAGGAGCTGTCCGCCGCCTTGCGCTCGTCCCAGCCCTTGAGGCGCACGAAGGTGATCGCCGCGTTCTGCCCGCGCCCGAAGAACGAGAAGCCGGCGACGCCGACGACGCGTTCGACCTCTGGCTGCTTGAGGTAGAACTGCTCGACCTGCGACAGCACCTCCAGCGTGCGATCCTGCGTCGCCCCCGCGGGCAGCTGGATGATACTGATGAAATAGCCCTGATCCTCTTCCGGCAGGAAGCTGCCCGGCAGCTTGGCGAACAGCCCGCCCACCGCGAGCAGGATCGCCGCATAGACCAGCAGGTAGCGCCCGGTGCGGCTGACGACCTTGCCCACCATGCCGGTGTAGCCGTGGGTGAAGCGCAGGAAGAATTCGCCGAACCTGCTGCGCTTCTCCTCCGCCTTGTGCCTGAGCATGGTCGCGCACAGCGCCGGGGTCAGCGTCAGCGCCATCAGCGCCGAGAAGCCCATGGTCAGCACCAGCGTGACCGCGAACTGGCGGTAGATCGCGCCGGTCGAGCCGGAGAAGAACGCCATCGGGATGAACACCGCCATCAGCACCAGCGTGATCGCGATGATCGCGCCGACGATCTGGTCCATGGCTTTCCGGGTCGCGTCGCGCGCGGACAGCCCCTCGGTTGTCATGATGCGCTCGACGTTCTCGACCACGACGATGGCGTCGTCCACGACGATGCCGATGGCCAGCACCATCGCAAACAGCGTCAGCACGTTGATCGAATAGCCCATCAGGTACAGGCCGACCAGCGCGCCGACCAGCGCGATCGGGATCACGATGGTGGGAATCAGTGTCGCGCGGACGTTGCCGAGGAACAGATACATTACCAGCACCACCAGCACCAGCGCCTCGACCAGGCTCTTCACCACCTCCCGGATCGAGATGTCGATGAACTGCGAGGTCTCGTAAGGCACCACCCAGTCGACGCCCTTGGGGAAGAATTTCGCCAGTTCGGTCATGCGTCCTTTGACCGCCGCGACGGTCTGCAGCGCGTTCGCGTCGGGCGTCAGGCGGATGGCGATGCCCGCAGCCGGCTGGCCGTCGATGCGCGCGCGCACCGAATAGTCCTCCGCACCCAGTTCCACGCGAGCCACGTCCTTCACGCGCAGCGTCGAGCCGTCCGGGTTGGTGCGCAACATGATGTCGCCGAATTCCTCCGGCGTGGACAGCCGGCTGTGGGTGACGATCACCGCATTGAGCTCCTGCCCCGGCGCGCTGGGCAGCTGCCCCAGTTCGCCGGCAGCGACCTGCGCATTCTGCGCGCGCACCGCGCGCGACACGTCGGCGGGCGTCAGGCCGTAGCCCTGCAACTTCTCAGGCTTGAGCCACAGCCGCATCGAGTATTCGGTGCCGAACAGCAGCGCCTCGCCGACGCCGGGCACGCGGCGGAGGCTGTCGAGCACGTTGCCCGCGGCGAAGCTGCCCAGCGCGACGTTGTCATAGCTCTTGTCCGGCGAGATCATCGCGACGATCATCACGTAGTTGCGAGCAGACTTCGCGACCCGGACGCCGAGCCTGCGCACCTCTTCCGGCAGGCGGACTTCCGCGCGCGCGATGCGGTTCTGCGTCTCCACCGAGGCGAGGTCGAGGTTGGTTCCGGTCTGGAAGGTCAGCGTGATGCT
Source organism: Gallionella sp. (assembly GCA_035654695.1). Lineage (GTDB taxonomy): Bacteria > Pseudomonadota > Gammaproteobacteria > Burkholderiales > Gallionellaceae > Gallionella. Next base: position 46,906 of record DASRWG010000016.1, read on the forward strand.
GCCCCGGCCCAGTTCCGCGGCCGACTCCATGTACAGCAGGTTTTCGATGCCGTTCATCTCCTGTTCGAGCAGGGCGATCACTGTCTCCTCGACGACCTGCGCCGACGCGCCGGGATAGGTGACGGTCACCGAAAGCGCGGGCGGTGCGACCGTCGGGTATTGCGTGACGGGCAGGTTTTTCAGCGCCAGGATGCCGGCGAGCAGGATGACCAGCGCGATGACCCACGCGAAGATCGGGCGATCGATGAAGAATTTGGAGAACATGGCGCGACCTTATTGCTTGTTCGCGGGAGCGGGAGTCGCTTCCGCCGGCGCGGCCCCCTGCGGCACCGGCTTGACCACCGTGCCCGGACGCGCCTTCTGCAGGCCGTTGACGATCACCTGCTCGCCGCCCTTGAGGCCGGAAGCGATGATGAAATCGGTTCCGGCCATGCCCCCGGTCTTCACCGGCCGCGGCATCGCCTTGCCCTCGGGTCCGACGACCATCACGAACTGCCCGTCCGGCCCGGCCTGCACCGCGCGTTGCGGCACGCGGATCACGTTCTCGGCGACCGCCTCGGGGAAGCGGATGCGCACGAACATGCCCGGCAGCAGGTCGCGGCGCGGGTTGGGGAACTCGGCGCGCAGCGACACCGAGCCGGTGGCCGGATCGACCGCCATGTCGGTGAAGAACACCTGCCCCGGCAGCGGGAACACGCTGCCGTCTTCCAGCAGCAGTTCCACTTCGGCCGAGTCGGCGCGCTTCAGACGCCCGGCCGCGACCGACTGCTTCAGGCGCAGGACCTCGTTGCCAGACTGGGTGAAGTTCACGTAGATCGGGTCAAGCTGTTCGATGGTCGCCAGCAAAGTTGCCTCGCCCTTGCCGACCAGCGCGCCCTCGGTCACCGCCGCACGGCCGATGTGGCCGGAGATCGGCGCGGGCACGTTGGCGTTTTCCAGGTCTTCCTCGGCGCGGATCAGCGCGGCCTCGGCCTGCCTGGCCTTCGCGACCGCGAGGTCGTATTCCTGCTGGCTGACCGCCTTAACCTCCAGCAGCGACTTGTAGCGCTCGACGGTCTGGCGCGCGATCGCCAGGTCCGCGCGCGCCGCCTCGGCCGCGGCGCGATAGGTGCGCGCATCGATGCGGTAC
>DASRWG010000017.1:0-151776 GCA_035654695.1 Gallionella sp.
CCGGCCCGCCCTGCTCGGCCAGAATCTGCAGGATGAACTCGCGGCTGGGCAGCGGATGTTCGTATTGTTCGCGCTCGCGCTCGAGGTGCGGATCCTGCAAACGTAAATTATTTTTCTTTTTCATTGACAACATTTCCTTCTGTGGTTAAAGTGCGCGCCTTCGCATCGCCCAGATGGCGGAATTGGTAGACGCACTAGGTTCAGGTCCTAGCGGTGGCAACACTGTGGAGGTTCGAGTCCTCTTCTGGGCACCAACGACAAAGGCTCGCATTTATGCGGGCCTTTTTCATTTCCCGCCGAACAAAAATAAACAAAATACGCACCGCAGATTTCGCGATGCGCATCGTAGTTTCGATACTGCAAATTTCCCCGATACGGCGATTATTTCCGATACGGTAATTACTCAAATCCCCGTGCACGACGTGACGTTCGCGACCGCTGAAAGCCGGCTTATGCAAACGGATGACGCAGCACGATGGTTTCGTCGCGATCCGGTCCGGTCGAGACCATGTCCACCGGCACGGCACACACTTGGGCGATACGCTCCAGATAGTTGCGCGCGGCCTGCGGCAGATCCTCGTAACGCTTCACGCCGACTGTGCTCTCGCTCCAGCCCGGCATCTCCTCGTACACCGGCTGACAATCCGCCAGCGCATCGGCGCCCGCCGGCAGGATATCGCTGTCCACGCCGTTGATGCGGTAGCCGACGCCGAGGCGCACGACTTCCATGCCGTCCATCACATCCAGCTTGGTGATGCACAGGCCGGACACGCCGTTGATCTGGATCGAACGCTTCAATGCTGCCGCGTCGAACCAGCCGCAACGGCGTGCGCGTCCGGTCGTGGAACCGAACTCGTGGCCGCGACGGGCCAGGCCCTCTCCGATCGGGTCACGCTTGTCCACGGCGTCGTACAACTCGGTCGGGAACGGTCCCGAACCGACGCGCGTGGTGTAGGCCTTGGTGATGCCCAGCACATAGCTCAGCATCTGCGGACCGACGCCCGCGCCCGCGCAGGCCGCACCCGAGATACAGTTGCTCGACGTGACGAACGGATAGGTACCGTGGTCGATGTCCAGCAACGCGCCCTGCGCGCCCTCGAACAGCAGGTTGTTGTCCGCCTGGTTCGCCTCGTACAGCGCGCGCGGCACATCCATCACCAGCGGCTTGATGCGCTCGCCCAGCGCCAGCGTCTCGTCCAGCACCTGCTGGAAGTCGACGGTGGCGACGTTGAAATAGTTCTTCAGCACGAAGTTGTGGTAGTCCAGCACCTCGCCCAGCTTCGCCGCGAAACGCTCGCGGTAGAAGATGTCCTGCAGGCGGATCGCGCGGCGCGCGACCTTGTCCTCGTAGGCCGGACCGATGCCGCGACCGGTCGTGCCGATCTTCGCGTCGCCCTTGGCCGCCTCGCGCGCCTTGTCGATCGCCTCGTGGTAAGGCAGGATCAACGGACAGGCCTCGGACACCTTCAGGCGACTGTAGACGTCGATGCCGGCCTCCTGCAACTGGTCCATCTCCTTCAGCAGCGCCTGCGGCGACAGCACCACGCCGTTGCCGATGTAACACATCACATGGTCGCGCAGGATGCCCGACGGGATCAGGTGCAACACCGTCTTCTTGCCGCCGATGACCAGCGTGTGCCCGGCGTTGTGACCGCCCTGGAAGCGCACCACGCCCTTGGCGTGATCGGTCAACCAGTCGACGATCTTGCCCTTGCCTTCATCCCCCCACTGGGTGCCGATCACTACTACGTTCTTAGCCATTACAAAACTTCCTGATTAACAATCTTCAAAGGGCGGCGACTTGCCACTTGCCGTCGCGCAAAACCAGTTCGCGGTCGCACTGCAGCTCGCCGCGCAATGCGGCATCGCCGAGCAGATCCACCACCACCGCCTCGCCCGCCGCACGCAACTCGGCTATCTTTTTGCACAGCGCGGCATCGTCGAGCGCGGGCGCGCATATCCCCGGCTTCGACGACTGCACGGGCTGCAAACGATACAGCTGGCGCAAGTCCATGCTGAAACCGGTCGCCGCGCGCGCGCGTCCGAAGCTCTTGCCGAGATCGTCGTAGCGTCCGCCCAGCGCGATCGCGTCGTGGCTGCCCGCGTGATAGGCGGCGAACACCATGCCGCTGTGGTAGTGGTAGCCGCGCAGGTCGGCCAGGTCGATGCCGACGCGCGCAACCATCGGCTTCAATTTCGCGGAGACGCTGTCCAGATCGTTCAGCGCGGCGGCAACTTCCGGATACGCAGACAGCGCTTTGCGCGCACGCGCCAGCACGTCGGCGCAATCGCCGTACAGCGCAGGCAGCGCCTTCAACGCATCGCGCACGCCCGCATCCAGCGGCTGCACCAGTGTCTGCAGCGTCGCACTATCCTTGCTCTGCAGTGCGGCGAACAATGCATTCTCCAGTTCGCGATCGAGAGCGGCATGGCGCACCAGCGCGCGGAACACGCCGACATGACCGAGATCGAGATGCACGTTCCCTATGCCCAGCAACGCCAGCGCCTGCAGCATCAGCTGCTGGATCTCTAGGTCGCTTTCCAGACCGCTGTGGCCGTAGAGCTCGGCGCCGATCTGCAACAGCTCGCGAGTGCGCGTCAGCCCGGCCGGCTGGGTGTGCAGCACGCTGCCCGCATAGCACAGCCGCGCGACGCCCTGGCGATTCAGCAGATGCGCATCGATACGCGCCACCTGCGGCGTGATGTCGGCGCGCAACGCCAGCGTGCGGCCGCTCAACTGGTCGACCAGCTTGAAGGTGCGCAGATCCATGTCGTCGCTGCCGTCGATCAGCAACGATTCGGCGTATTCCAGCAGCGGCGGGGCTACCAGCTGGTAGCCATGGGTGCGCATCAATTCGAGGAACTGCGCGCGCATGGCTTCGACGCGCCACGCCTCCTCGGGCAGCATGTCCTGTATATATTCCGGCAACAACCAGTTCGGCATTACTTAATCCAATAAATTAACAGCAGACCGCTCAGCATCAGCGTCAGCCCGAGGAAACGCAGCTGGCCGTCGTGGAACTCCGCCAGCTTGCGCAACGTCTCGCGCCAGGCGGCGGGGAACAGGAAGGGCATCATGCCTTCGAGCACCAGCATCAAACCCAGCGCCATCAACCAAAAATCGAGCACCGTACTACGCGGGGGTTATTTGCCGGACCTGCCCGAGCCCTTCAGGTACTTGAAGAACGACGAACTGGGGTCCAGCACCATCACATCGCTCTTGTTCTTGAAGCTCTGCTTGTAGGCTTCCAGACTGCGGTAGAACGAATAGAACTCGGGGTTGCGACCGAACGCGGCGGAGTACAACGCAGCGGCCTTGGCATCGCCCTCGCCCTTGAGCTTCTGCGCATCGCGATAGGCCTCAGCTAGGATCACCTCGCGCTGCTTGTCGGCATCGGCCTTGATCTTTTCGCCCTCGGCCGCACCGGAAGCGCGCAGCTCGTTGGCGACGCGCTTGCGCTCGGCATCCATGCGGCTGTAGATCGAGGAACTGATCTCCACCGGGAAGTCGACACGCTTCAGGCGCACGTCCAGCACCTCGACGCCGATCTTGCGCGCGTCGGCATCCGCCTTGGTGCGCAGCACTTCCATGATCTTGTCGCGCTCGCCCGACACCACCTCGTGGATGGTGCGCTTGCCGAACTCCTCGCGCATGCTGGAATTGACCGTCTGCATCAAGCGCGTGTTGGCGCGCACTTCGTCGCCGCCGACGCTGACGTAATACTGCTTCACGTCGACGATACGCCACTTGACGAAGGAGTCCACCAGCACGTTCTTCTTCTCGGCGGTGATGAAACGCTCCGGCTCAGCGGTATCCAGCGTCAGGATGCGCGAATCGAAATAGCGCACGTTCTGCATCAGCGGAACCTTGAAATACAGGCCCGGCTCGGTCTTGACGCCGACCACTTCGCCCAACTGGAACACGATGGCCCGCTGGCGCTGATCCACCACGAACACGCTCATGCTCAACAGCACCAGCACGCCAACCGCGGCTATCAGGATGTTACTCATACTCTTGTTCATTTAGCGTGCCTCCCTGTCGCGGCTCAGCAGCGAATCGCGCGCACGTTGCGCCGCATTGTTGTCGCTCGCCTGGGTGGTCGGTGCCGGAGCCGGCGCTGCCGCCTCGCCCGCAGCCGCCGCACCGCCGGCAACACGCGTGGTCTCGATCAGCTTGTCCAGCGGCAGGTACAGCAGGCTGCTGCCGTTCTTCTGATCCACCAGCACCTTGCTGACGTTGCTCAACACCTGCTGCTGCATATCCAGGAACATGCGCTCGCGCGTCACGCCGGGCGCCTTCTCGTATTCGACCAGGATCTGCTTGAAGCGGCTGGCATCACCCTCGGCATTGGCGATCACGCTGGCTTTGTAGCCCTCCGCCTCCTGCAGCAGGCGCGACGCAGTGCCTCGTGCGCGCGGCACGACGTCGTTCGCGTAGGCCTGTCCCTCGTTCTTCTGGCGCTCGCGGTCCTGGCCGGCCTTCACCGCGTCGTCGAACGCCGCCTGCACCTGCTCGGGAGGCTGCGCATTCTGCATCGTCAGCTTGCTGATCACGATGCCGGACTTGTAGCGATCCAGTATGTCCTGCATCAGCTTGGTCGCCGAGGCAGCCACCTGCTCGCGGCCTTCGTACAACACGAAGTCCATCTTGCTCTTGCCGACCACTTCGCGGATCGCTGTCTCGGCCGCCTGACGCACGTTCTCGTCCGGCATGCGGTTGTTGAACAGGTAATCGGCGGGATCCTTCAGGAAATACTGCACCGCAAACTGAATGTCGACGATGTTCTCATCGTCGGTCAGCATCAGCGACTCTTTCAGCATCTTGTTCTTGACGTTCTCGCGATAGCCGACCTCGACGGTGCGCACCTGGCTCAGACTGACCACCTCGACCTTCTCGACCGGGAACGGCAAATGCCAGCGCGGACCGGGCTGGGTCGCCTCGACGAACTTGCCGAAGCGCTGGACCACGCCGCGCTGGCTCTCGTCGACGATATAGAAGCCGCTGCCCAGCCAGATGAGGCCGGCGATTCCCGCGATCAGGCCGATGCCGCCGCCGAAGCCGGGAGCCGGCGCATTGCCGGACGGGCGACCCTGATCGCCCTGACCGCCGCTCTTGCCACCCATCATCGCCGCGACCTTTTCGTTGAGCTTGCGCATCAACTCTTCCAGGTCCGGCGGGCCGCCGTTGTCCTTTTTACCCCACTGCGGATCGTTCAATCCCATGATTCACCTACTCAATTGTTTAGCGGATGCCATTCCTGCGCCGGCGCTTCCGCCGGTTCGGCATCGCGAATCTCCACCAGCGCGGCACGCAGATCGTCCAAACCCGCACCGGTCCTGGCACTCAAGCGAATGGTCGCGATTCTACCATATTCGTCGCGCTCGACGCCCGGGGCGACGTCCTGCAGATCGATCTTGTTCAGCACCAGGATCTGCGGAATATCCTGCGCGCCGATCTCTTCCAGCACCTTGTTGACCTCGGCGACCTGCGCGTCGCGATTGGCGTTGTTCGCATCCACGACATGCAACAGCAGGTCGGCCTGTATCGTCTCTTCCAGCGTGCTGCGGAACGCCGCGACCAGAGAGTGCGGCAGGTGCCGGATGAATCCGACAGTGTCCGACAGCACGACCTCCTGCTCCCGCGCACCATCCCTGGACACCGGCTCGCCGGCCTCATCCACCGCCGTTTCCAGATAGATGCGCCGCGAAGTCGTGTCCAGCGTCGCAAACAGCTGGTTCGCGGCGTAGACGTTAGCCTTGGTCAGCGCGTTGAACAGCGTGGATTTGCCGGCGTTGGTGTAGCCAACGATGGACACCGACAGCACGTCGCTGCGGTTGCGCGCGCGGCGCTGCACCTGGCGGTGGCGGCGCAGCTTTTCCAGCCGCTCCTTCAGCAGGTGCACGCGCTTGTCCAGCTTGCGGCGGTCCAGCTCCAGCTTGGTCTCGCCGGGGCCGCGCGCGCCGACCGAGTGCTTCTGCTGCCCCATGTCCATGTTCATGCCGACCAGCCGAGTCGCGAGATAGCGTAGCTGCGCCAGCTCCACCTGCACCTTGCCCTCGTGGCTCTGCGCACGCTGCGCGAAGATGTCCAGGATCAGCATGGTGCGGTCGATCACGCGCCGCTCCAGCTTGGCCGCGATGTTGCGCATCTGCGCGGGGGAAAGATCATGATTGAAGATGACTACGCCGACTTCTTCGTGCTCGGCGAGCAGGTCGGCGATCTCCTGCACCTTGCCGCTGCCGGCGAACAGCGCGGGATCGGGGCGTTGCCGCTTGCCCTCGATGATCGCCAGCGTCTGCACGCCGGCGGTCTCGGCCAGCAGGCGCAGCTCTTCCAGACTTTCGGCGTAATCCGGTTCGCCCAGATCGAGGCTGACCAGAACGGCCAGTTCAGAACCGCTGGAGTTCTGCTGCATTACTCGGCAGCGTCATAGTTGATGTTGACTGCACGTGCCGGAACGATGGTGGAGATCGCGTGCTTGTAGACCATCTGCGTGACAGTGTTCTTCAGCAGCACCACATACTGGTCGAACGAGTCGATATGGCCTTGCAGCTTGATGCCGTTCACCAGATAGATGGCCACCTGAACATGCTCCTTGCGCAGCGTGTTCAGAAACGGGTCTTGGAGTTGTTGTCCTTTTGCACTCATGTTATTGCTCTTCTCGGTTTAGGAACGGGTAGGCACTTTACTGGATTCCGGGGCCGCTGTGAACTGCCCGGCCGGATTACCCCGGTTGACGGTCGACCTCAGTACCCGGCTTCCACAGCATCAGCACCAAGCCCAGCAAGCCCATCGCCGCGCTGCACGTATACAGCACGCTGGCCCCATAGTGCTGCCAGATCGGGCCGCTCGCCAGACTGCCCAGCATGCCGCCGGCCCCGTAGGTGATGCTGCCGAACAGCGCCTGCCCCTTGGACTGGTGCCGCCCACGGAAAAACTCATGCACCATGCCGACCGACGCGGCGTGGTAGGCACCAAAGGTCAGCGCATGCAGCACCTGCGCGAACAGCAGCAGCACGACGACATCCACCGTCCAGCCGATCAGCACGAAGCGCACCGCCGCCGCCGCGAAGCTGGCGAGCATGATGCGCACATAGCCGAAGCGCCGCACCAGCGCCGGCATCAGGAAGAACACGCCGATCTCGCAGATCACTCCCAGCGCCCACAGCCCGCCGACTGCGCTCTTGGCGTAACCGTGCTCGACCAGATAGATGGAATAGAAGGTGTAATAAGGCCCGTGCGCGACCGACATCAAAAAGCACGCGCCGAACAACGCCAATACCCTGGGCTGCATCAGCAACTGCCGGATCGGCATGCTGTCGGCGTGATGAACCTCCACCTCGGTGCGAGGAATCTGCCGCGCAAACAGCAGGATGCCGATCTCGCACACCAGCCCGGCCCACAGCAGCCAGGCGATCGCGATGTAATCGAACGCGTAGCCCAGCCCCACCACCGCAACGATGAAACCGACCGACCCCCAGGAACGGATGCGCCCGTAATGCTCGGTGTTCTTGCCCAGGTAGCTGAGCGTGGTCGCCTCCACCAGAGGAATCGACGCGCTCCAGAAGAAGCTCATCAGCACCAGCACCAGCAGCAATCCCCAGAAGCCGGTCGTAACGAACACCCCCAGATAGAACACCGCGCTCAGGCTGGCCGCCGCGACCACGACCTCGCGGCGCTTGCCGGTATGGTCGGCCAGCCAGCCCCAGATGTTCGGCGCGACCATGCGCATCACCGGCTGCGTCGACATCAGGATGCCGATCTCGATCGCGGAAAAATGCAGGGATTGCAGGTACAGGCTCCAATAGGGCGCGAACATCCCCACGAAGGCGTAATAGAAAAAATAGAATCCGGCGATGCGCCAGTGGTAGTTCTTGGTGGACATGGCAGGCATGACGACTCGACGGCGAGCATTCTACGCGAGATTCGAACAGAGCCGGTTTCATATAAAATCCGCCCGCATCGCCAAATTTTATGAATACCGCAGGAGCCGCCAATGAAAAAGCGTTCGCACATCATCCTTGCATGCATCGTCTTGCTCTCTGGCTGTTCGACGTTAAGCGAGAAGGAATGCCGCACAGCCGACTGGCATCAACTCGGCGTCAGGGACGGCCGGCAAGGCCAACCGGCAAGGTTGCTGAACGACCACAAGGAATCGTGCACAAAATACGGCATCAATCCGAACGAGGGACAATATCTTGCGGGGCGTGAGGCCGGCCTCGAGCAATATTGCCGGCTCGACAATGCCTTCCGCACCGGCATGAACGGCGAAGAGTACCGTGGCGTTTGCCCGGCGGAAGTGGATATGGCATTTCGGCGCAACAATGCCGCAGCATTGGCAGTCTATAACTCGAAAAAGAAGCTCCAGGACATCGACCGCCAACTATCCATGAAAGAACATGAGTTATCCGAGAAGGAAACATCCGACAAGGAAAAGCGCCGCCTCCGGGATGAAATCCGGGATCTGGATCGCGGCCGGGAGCGTGCGCGCAGCGATTTGTATTATCAGGAGCGCACGCTGGATCGGCTGATGGACGAAGCGAGGTATCGCGACGAAAGTCGCTGACATCGAGACCGAATCTTCACCCCATATAAATAAAAGTCCGACAGTAATAGTGATTCAGCGCGGCCTTGGCACTGGCTGAAAAATATTTAAGCGAATCTCTTGAAATCGAGCAGCGCGCCCCAATTAACCGCTGGTCGCTAACAGGAGAACCCCATGGAACAGCAGGAAAACACCCCTCAGATCGAACAACAAGCGGATGTGCCGAGCACGGAAGCCCCCGCTGAGAACAAGACCGAAACCATGCCCAGCCTCGAAGAAATGCTGAAGGAAGCCGAGCGCAAGGCGCAGGAGCACTACGACGCCTGGATGTACGCCAAGGCCGAGGGCGAGAACATTCGCCGCCGCGCAGCCGACGATGTCAGCAAAGCGCAGAAATTTGCGGTCGAGCGATTCTCCGGCGAGATGCTGGCGGTGATGGACAGCCTGCAGGCCGGGCTGGCCGTCGAGACCGAGAACGTCGAGAGCTTCAAGAGCGGCATGGAACTGACGCTGAAGCAACTCTCCAGCGTGTTCGAGAAGTTCAACATCAAGGAGATCAACCCGGTCGGCGAAAAGCTCGACCCGCACAAGCACCAGGCCATCGGCATGGTGGACAGCGACCTGCCGGCCAACACCGTGGCCAGCGTGATGCAGAAGGGCTACACGCTGAACGAGCGCGTGCTGCGCCCGGCGCTGGTGATGGTGTCGAAAGGCTGAGAAACGGGAAACGAGAAATGGGAAACGTGGTTTTGCGTTTCCCCTGAGCTGCGCAGCAGCGAGTCCCTTTTCCCGTTTCCCCCTTAAAAATACACTTGAAATATGGATTTGCCGCCCCACCTTAGGCGACAGCAGTTTTACGAATCAAACCAATCAACTGAAAGGAAAAGCATCATGGGAAAAATCATCGGTATTGACCTGGGTACGACCAACTCCTGCGTGGCCATCATGGAAGGCGGCAAGACGAAGGTGATCGAGAACGCCGAAGGCGCCCGCACCACCCCGTCCATCATCGCCTACATGGAAGACGGCGAGGTGCTGGTCGGCGCACCGGCCAAGCGTCAGGCGGTGACCAACCCGAAGAACACGTTGTACGGCGTGAAGCGCCTGATCGGCCGCCGCTTCGAGGAGCCGATGGTGCAGAAGGACATCAACATGGTGCCCTACACCATCGTCAAGGCGAAGAATGGCGACGCCTGGGTGAAGGTGCGCGACAAGGAAATCTCCGCGCCGGAAATCTCCGCGCAAGTGCTGGCCAAGATGAAGAAGACCGCCGAGGACTACCTGGGCGAGCCGGTCACTGAGGCCGTCATCACCGTTCCGGCCTACTTCAACGACTCGCAGCGCCAGGCCACTAAAGATGCCGGCCGCATCGCCGGTCTGGAAGTGAAGCGCATCATCAACGAGCCGACCGCAGCCGCATTGGCATTCGGTCTGGACAAGCAGGAAGGCGACCGCAAGATCGCGGTGTATGACCTGGGCGGCGGCACGTTCGACATCTCCATCATCGACATCGCCGAAATCGACGGCGAGCACCAGTTCGAGGTGATGTCCACCAATGGCGACACCTTCCTCGGCGGCGAGGACTTCGACATGCGCGTGATCGAGTTCCTGGTGGACGAGTTCAAGAAGGAAAGCGGCGTAGACCTGAAGAAGGACATGCTGGCATTGCAGCGCCTGAAGGACGCGGCGGAAAAAGCCAAGATCGAACTGTCTTCCGCACAGCAGACCGAAGTGAACCTGCCCTACATCACCGCCGACGCGACCGGCCCGAAGCACCTGGCCGTGAAGATCACCCGCGCCAAGCTGGAGAGCCTGGTCGAGGATCTGATCGCGCGCACCATCGAGCCGTGCAAGATCGCGATGAAGGACGCGGGCGTATCCGCCTCCGACATCGCCGACGTGATTCTGGTCGGCGGCCAGACCCGCATGCCCAAGGTGCAGGAAAAAGTTAAAGAATTCTTCGGCAAAGAAGCCCGCAAGGACGTGAATCCGGACGAAGCCGTGGCCGTCGGCGCTGCAATTCAGGGCGGCGTGTTGCAAGGCGAAGTGAAGGACGTGCTGCTGCTGGACGTGACCCCGCTGTCTCTGGGCATCGAGACCATGGGTAGCGTGATGACCAAGCTGATCAAGAAGAACACCACGATCCCGACCAAGGCGTCGCAGGTGTTCTCCACCGCCGAGGACAACCAGAATGCGGTGACCATCCACGTGCTGCAGGGCGAGCGCGAAGTGGCTTCCGGCAACAAGAGCCTGGGCCAGTTCAACCTGTCCGACATCCCGCCCGCACCGCGCGGTATGCCGCAGATCGAAGTCACTTTCGACATCGACGCTAACGGCATCCTGCACGTGAGCGCGAAGGACAAGGCGACCGGCAAGGAGAACAAGATCAAGATCCAGGCCAGCTCCGGTCTGAGCGAAGAAGAGATCAACCGCATGGTGCAGGACGCCGAGGCCCACGCCGAAGACGACCGCAAGGCACTGGAACTGGTGACCTCGCGCAACCAGCTGGACGGCCTGATCCACTCCACCAACAAGTCGCTGAAGGAATACGGCGACCAGTTGACCGCGGAAGAAAAGTCCGCGATCGAAGCCGCCGTGAAGGATGCCGAAGAAGTCGTGAAGGGCGACGACAAGGAAGCCATCGACGCCAAGACCGAAGCGCTGGCCTCCGCCGCGCAGAAACTGGGCGAGAAGATGTACGCCGCCGAGCAGGCCAAGGCACAAGGCGGCGACGCCGGCTGCGGCAACTGCGAGCCGGGCGAACAGTGCGCCGACCACAAGAAGGACGAAGGCGACGTGGTCGATGCGGAGTTCACCGAAGTGAAGGACAAGAAGTAAAGTTCTGAGACGTAAGACGTAAGACGTAAGTCGTAAGCAAAACCTTCGGGAAGCTTTTCGACTTGCGTCTTGCGACTCACAACGGAACAACCGTTTTCAAACATAGTCCGTAGGTTGGGTTAAGCGTAGCGATACCCTGGGCGCGTTGAAAATCTGTTAACGCAACAATTCTTTAAGGAAAAAGCATGAACGATTGGTCGCAGCTTTCTTTGCAAGAACACGAGTTGAACTACATCCTGAAAAAAATCGGCAAAAGAGAAACCGAGAAAAATCGGAATATTCTTCGCATATGGGAGAAAACATTCAAGACCAGCAAAGGCGGTCAGCGAACCAAAGCTTATACAAAAGATGAGTTCTACGACGACATCAAGGGGCACATAGAAAGCCATTTGGAATAATTAGGTTGAGAGTAGCAAAACCCATCAAAGGTTACGATGAACACGATGGATTTCGCATACGAACCCCATCCTAAAGCTGAATAACCGTTTTCAAACATAGTTCGAAGACGTAAGACGTGAGCAAGCTGTAACTTACGTCTTACGTCTTCCGACTTACGTCTACAAAGACCATGAGCAAAAAAGACTACTACGAAGTCCTCGGCGTCAATCGCGACGCTTCGGACGATGAAATCAAGAAGGCTTATCGCAAGCTGGCGATGAAGCACCACCCCGACCGCAATCCGGATAATCCGAAGGCGGAAGAACACTTCAAGGAAGCCAAGGAAGCCTACGAGACGCTGTCCGACGGGCAGAAGCGCGCGGCCTACGACCAGTATGGGCACGCGGCATTCGAGGCGGGCGGCATGGGCGGCGGCGGGTTCGGGGGCGGCGCGGCGGGCGGCTTCGACTTCTCCGACATCTTCGGCGACATCTTCGGCGGCGGACGCGGCGGCCAGCGCAGCAACGTGCACCGCGGCGCCGACCTGCGCTACAACCTCGAGATCACGCTGGAGCAGGCCGCGCGCGGCACCGAGACGCAGATCCGCGTGCCGACCATGGCCGAGTGCGAAACCTGCCACGGCTCCGGCGCGAAGCCCGGCACCACCCCGACCACCTGCGCCACCTGCGGCGGCCACGGACAGGTGCGTATGCAGCAGGGCTTCTTCTCCATCCAGCAGACCTGCCCGCGCTGCCACGGCAGCGGCAAGCAGATCAGCTCGCCCTGCGGCAGCTGCCACGGCGCGGGACGCGTCAAGCAACACAAGACGCTGGCGGTGAAGATCCCGGCCGGCGTGGACAACGACGACCGCATCCGGCTGTCCGGCGAGGGCGAGCATGGCGCCAACGGCGGACCGTCCGGCGACCTGTATGTGGTGATCCACATCAAGCCGCACGCGGTGTTCCAGCGCGACCACAACGACCTGCACTGCGAGATGCCGATCAGCTTCGCCACCGCGGCACTGGGCGGCGAGATCGAGATCCCCACGCTGGACGGCGCGGCGCGCATCAAGATCCCGCCCGAGACGCAGAGCGGCAAACAGTTCCGCCTGCGCGGCAAGGGCATCAAGGGCGTGCGCAGCACCAGCCACGGCGACCTGCACTGCCACGTCATCGTCGAAACTCCGGTCAACCTGACCGAACGCCAGAAGGAACTGCTGCGCGAGTTCGAGGCAATCAACGACGCAGATAGCGGCCACCACAATCCCCGCGCCAAGTCATGGATGGATAAAGTAAAAGATTTCTTCGGCCAATAAGCCGGAAAAGCTTTTACTTTACGGCGAATGTTAAGGGCGAGCCCGGCCGAAACCACAAGGCCAAGGACATCTTCGGTCAATAGGCCGAGGAGTCCTTGACCTTGCGGTGGAGGCTACCCCTCGCCTGCGAGGGTTAAACCGCGAAGCGGTGGCCGAAACCACAAGGTGACTTCTTCGGACAGTTGTCCGAAAAATCGTCGCCTTACGGCGTAGACTCATGTCGCACGCAAGTGCGATGTGATGTCGGAGCCGCAAGCTCCTCATTTCGCTCAATGACCGAAATAAGCTTTACTTTACGGCGAAAGCTACCCCTTGGTGGGGGTTTAACCTCATGGCCGCGATCAGCACAGCAAGTTAATCTTCGAACACCGACAGGCAAGAGCCTGTGTCCCTGATGACGTCCAGGCCGTATGGCATGGATCGAAGTCACGAGTCGGAGGTGTCTGCGATGAACATCCTTCTGAAGCGCGCATACGAACCGGCCGAACCCGGGGACGGATTCCGCATCCTTGTCGACCGGTTGTGGCCGCGTGGTTTATCCAAAGACTCGGCCCATATCGACTGGTGGTTCAAGGACATAGCGCCAAGCACCCCGCTGCGGAAATGGTTCGGTCATGACCCGCTGAAGTGGGCCGAATTCCGCGATCGTTATTTCCAGGAACTCCGGCACAACCCCGAAGCCGTCGAGCGACTCATGGATCAAGTGCGCCGCGGTCCGGTCACGCTGGTCTATGGCGCAAAAGATACCGAGCATAGCCATGCTCTCGCGCTCAAGCAGTATCTCGAACGGATCCCGAAGAAACATTCCTAGGGCAGGCTGCTTTCTCGCCACATACAAAACGGGGAAGGCTCCCCTTCCCCGCTGCGCAACGCGAGGCTGCGTTCCAGACTGTCAGATCAGAGCATCGGATTGGATGTGATCACGCTCCAGCTGATCAGCGTGAGATACATCATCATGGCCCAAGCCACCAGACCGGCCGCCAGGATGGAGCCCGACAGCAGGATGGCATGGCCTTTTTCCTCGACCCTGAGGATGGAGGGCACGTTGCGGAAGATCAGTATGCCGGAGATCATCAATGCCGCAGAGATGGCGGTAATGTTGACAACGACGCTGGGGATGAACAGGAACAGCGGCACGAGCCATAACGGCGTCGGTGCCACCACCGCCAGCTTGTAGGCATCCTCGAAGGCGGGCTTGATGTCGATCACATCGCCCATGCGCTGAATGACGTAGGCGACCACAAAGGTCATCGCCAGTTCGGCCAGGAAGAACAGCACGCCGATGGTCTGCAATTGCAGATCGCTCATCACCGGAAACAACTGTCCGCCATAGGTAGCGCCGGCATAATAGATCATGACCGGCGGGATCACCGACATCGGCACCGCATAGAGCAGGAACAGCGTCAGCACAGACATATGGCTGTGGGTGAACGCGTCCCATACCCCGGTGTGGGGCAAGTGAAGTTGTGCCATGGTAAGTCTCCTTTCTTGAAAGGAATTAAGGTAACAGTTGGGCTCAAATATCCGACAAAAGTTCTCGGATTACTTAACCCGACAATAACAGCCAGTTACCACTTACTTGGCATGAATATCATCAGAAAGCCGACTCCTGCTCCCGCACCCTGTACCACGCCGCATACAGCGCCGGCAGGAACAGGCAAGTCAGCAACGTCGCGACAACCAAGCCGCCCATGATGGACACCGCCATCGGCCCCCAGAACACCTGGCGGGTCAGCGGGATCATCGCGAGGATCGCGGCGGCGGCGGTCAGCGTGATCGGGCGGAAGCGGCGCACGGTGGAGCCGACGATGGCTTCCCACGAACTCTTGCCGGATTCTTCGTCCTGCCGGATTTGGTCCACCAATATCACCGAGTTGCGCATAATCATCCCGGCCAGCGCGATGAAGCCCAGGTTGGCGACGAAGCCGAACGGCACCTGGAACACCAGCAGCGCGAGCGCGACGCCGATCAGGCCCAGTGGCGCGGTCAGCAGCACCATCACCGTACGGCTGATGCTCTGCAACTGCATCATCAGCAAGGTAATCACGCCGACCAGCATCAGCGGCATCACTGCAGCGATAGCGGTTTCGCCCTTGGCGGACTCCTCGACGCTGCCGCCCATCTCGATGCGGTAGCCGGCAGGCAGCTTGGCACGCAGCTCGTCGAATTGCTTGTTCAGTTCGACCGACACCGTCGCCGGTTGCACCTTGTCCGCCATGTCGGCGCGCACGGTCATCGCCGGCAGGCGGTTGCGCCGCCAGATGATGCCCTCTTCCTGCACCGGCACCAGCTTCGCCACCTGTGCCAGCGGCACATGGCGACCGCCCGCGAGCGGGATGTCGAGGTCGGGCAGGCGCTCCAATGAACGGCTGTCGTTGTCCGCCCCACCGCGCCACACCACGTCGATCAACTGGTCGCCTTCGCGATACTGCGTCAGCGCGATGCCGTTCAGCCAGCCTTGCAGCGCCTGCGCGACTTCCTGACTGGAGGTGCCGAGACGCCGCGCCTTGTCCTGATCGACCTCGACGCGCACGCTCTTGACCTTCTCGTTCCAGTTGAAGTTGACGTTTTGCAGGTGCGTGTTGGCGCGCATCGCCGCCGCGACCTGCTCGGAAATCTCGCGTATCTTGCCGAGGTCGTCGCCCATCACTCGGAACTGCACCGGGTAGCCGATGGGCGGGCCGTTTTCGAGGCGCACCACGCGCACGCGCAGATGCGAATAGTCGTCGGCGGCGAAACGCTGTTCCAGCCTGCTCTTCAACTCTTCGCGCGCCTTCAGGTCCTTGGTCACGATGACGAACTGGCCGAAGTTGTCGGCGAACAGTTGCTGGTCGAGCGACAGGAAGAAACGCGGCGCGCCGTTGCCGACGTAGGACGAGTAGTAGTCCACCGCCTTGTCGTCCTTGAGCATCTGCTCGATGCGCTCGACCTCGTGCCCGGTGGCCTTGAGCGACGCGCCCTGCGGCAGCCACAAATCCACCATCAGTTCGAGACGGCTCGCGGAGGGGAAAAACTGCTTCTGCACGAACTTGCCGAACGCGGCCATCGACAGGATAAAGATCAGCACCGTCGCGCCTATCACCTTCCAGCGGTTGCGCAGACACCATTCCACCAGCGCGCGGAAACGGCGGTAGAACGGCGTGGCGTAGATGTCCTCGCCGTGGCGCTGCGCGCGGGCAACCAGCTTCTTCGGATCGAGCAGCTTGTAGCCGAGATAGGGCGTGAACACCACCGCGACGACCCACGAGGTCAGCAGCGCGATGGTCACCACCTGGAAGATCGAGATCGTGTATTCGCTCGCGGCGGACTTGGAGAAACCCACCGGCGTAAACGCGGCAGCGGTAATCAGCGTGCCGGTCAGCATCGGGAACGCGGTCGAGGTATAGGCGAACGTCGCCGCCTTGAAGCGATCCCAGCCCTGTTCCATCTTCACCACCATCATTTCCACCGCGATGATGGCGTCGTCCACCAGCAGGCCCAGCGCGATCACCAGCGCGCCCAGCGAGATGCGCTGCAAGTCGATGCCGAACACTTTCATCATGAAGAAAGTGATCGCCAGCACCAGCGGGATCGACAACGCGACCACCGTGCCGGTGCGCCAGCCCAGACTGAGGAAGGACACCGCGAGCACGATCAATATCGCCTCGGCCAGCGAGTTTTCGAACAAGCTGATCGAGCCCTTGACCACCTCCGGCTGGTTCGCGACCACATGCACTTCGACGCCGACCGGCAGCTCGTCCGAAATGCGCTTCATCGCCTGCTTCAGGTTCTCGCCGAGGTCGATCACGTTGCCGCCCTTGGCCATCACCACGCCGAGCCCGATTGCGGGCTTGCCCGCCACGCGCATCTGCGGCGCGGGCGGATCGACCAGCCCGCGGCTCACCTTGGCGATGTCGCCCAGACGCAAATGCTGGCCGTTCACCAGCAGATCGGTGTCGCGCACGCGTTCGACGCTGTCGAACGCGCCGCTGACGCGCAGCCGGATGCGGTCGCTGTCCGTCTCGATGAATCCGGACGGGCTCACCGCATTCTGCTTCTGCAACGCGTCGGCGATCTGCGGCACGGTCACGCCCAAGCTTGCCAGCCGGTTCGGCGACACATCGAGAAATATTTTCTCGTCCTGCACGCCGATCAGTTCCACGCGCTTCACGTCCGGCACGGCGCGCAACTCCAGCGCGATGCGGTCGGCCTGGCGGCGCAGCGCGGCGAGGTCGAAGCCGTCGCCGGTCAGCGCGAATATGTTGATCTGCACGTCGCCGAACTCGTCGTTAGGGAACGGCCCCACCACGCCCTGCGGCAGCGTGTGATGGATGTCGTCGAGTTTCTTGCGCACCTGCCGCCAGGCCTCGGGCACATCGGCCTTGGGCGCATAGTCCTTCAGGTTAATGAACACCAGCGACTCGCCCGGCTTGGAAGACGATTGCAGCACATCCACCCACGCGGTCTCCTGCAATTTCTTCTCGATGCGCTCGGTCAACTCGCGCTCGACTTCCTGCGCGGTAGCCCCCGGCCACAACGTGCGCACCACCATCACCTTGACCGTAAAGTCGGGGTCTTCCGCGCGCCCGAGCTTGAAGTAAGAAATCGCGCCCGCAGTCATCAGCACGATGATGAGGTACACCACCATCTGCTGGTGCGTCAGCGCCCAGGCAGAGAGATTCGGGAAACGGGATTTCATTTCGCGCTTTCGGCGATGCGGATCTTCTCGCCTGCGGCGAGCTTGTGTACCCCGGCGCTGACGATGCGCTCGCCTGCCGCCAGTCCTTCGGCAACCAGCGCGCCGTCGTCGCGATACGCCGCGACCTTGACGTTACGCAAGCCGACGCTGCGATCCGCCGCAACAACCCACACCGCCGACTGGTCGCCCTGCTGGAAGATCGCCAACAACGGCACGAGATAGCGGTTCTGTTCCGAACCCGTCGAAGGGCTAACCAGCGTAACCCGCGCGGTCATGCCCAGCGCCAGCCGCGCATCCGACTTATCCAGCGCGATGCGCGCCGGATAGGTGCGGCTGACCGGATCGGCCGCGGGTGCGAGTTCGCGCAACCGTCCCTTGTAGACCGCAGCCTCGCCCTCGCCCGCCCACAGCGTGACCTCGGCAAGCGCGCCGACCTTCAGCCCTGCCAGTTGCGACTCGGGTATCGAAACCGCCACTTCGCGCTCGCCGTCGTAGGCAACGCGCAACACCGGCTGTCCGGCAGATACAACCTGCCCGGCCTCCGCCAGCGTCGCCGCGACCACGCCGTCACGGTCGGCGCGCAGCGTGGTGTAGGCGCTCTGGTTGCGCGTCAGCCCGGCCTGCGCGGCGGCGGATTTCAGCGCCGCCTCCTTCGCATCGAGTGCTGCCTGGCTAACGAAGCCCTTGGCATGCAGCTCGCGAAAGCGCCGCGTATCCGCCTCGGCCACCCGGTATTGCGCCTCCGCCGCCCCCGCCTGCAACGCCGCATCCGACGCATCCAGCCGCGCCAGCGGCTGCCCCGCCTTCACGACCGCGCCCGCATCGACCAACCGCTCGACGACCTTGCCGCCGATGCGAAAGCCCAGTTGCGCCTCATGCCGCGCGCGTATCTCCCCGCTGTAAACGCTACCGCCCTCACCCGCCTGCGCACCGACGACATGGGTCAACGCGGGTCGCTCGACCTTCGCGGGAGCGGCCTCTTCTTTCTTGCCGCAAGCGGCGAGCGCGGCGACAACCGACAAAATCAGGAATGTGCGTTTCATTTGTTCTCCAGTCCGTTCAACAACAGGTCGAGATGGGTGCGCAGATAGGTTTCCGGGTCCTGCTTGCCGCAGCCGCAGGGTGTCAGCGAATAGCGCCAGACGGTCAGCATCAGCATGGGCGCGAAGATCACATCGATGGCCGATTCGATGTCGACGGCGCGGAACTCGCCCGCCGCGATGCCGCGCTCCAGCGTCTGGCGCAGCAGGTTGCGGCCGCGCACGATGACGTTCTCGTAGTAATACTGCGCGACCTCGGGAAAATTGCCCGCCTCGGAAATCATCAGCTTCGGAATTCCGCCCAGCCGCGTCGCGCCGATCAACTCCCACCAGCGCAGCAACAGCCCCTGCAACAACGAACGCGCATCGCCGTCATGCTGCGCCAGCATCGCCTCGCCCTGCGCCATCACCGGCAAAATGCCCTGCTCGATCACTGCCTTGAACAGCGTCTCCTTGCTGCCGAAGTACAGATACAGCGTGCCCTTGGACACCCCCGCCTGCGCGGCGACGTCCTCCAGCCGGGTCGCGGCAAAACCGCGCTCGACGAAATGATCCAGCGCCGCCGCGAGCAACTCGGCGGGACGCGCCTCTTTGCGGCGCTGACGTATGGGGGCTTCTTGGGGAGAGTTCATTGCAAACCATTACTGACTGGCCAGTCAGTAATGTAGGCGACGGCGGTGGGGGTGTCAATGCGGACGGTTAAAAAGTAACGCGAACCCTCGTAGCTTCGCATAAGTTTCCTAGACTGGTTAGCAGACGGCCTATATTTTCTCGAAAAATATATAGGCCTTTTTTCTGCTTGCTGCGGGAAGAAGGGGCGGGATAGGATGCGGGCCAATGTTTTGGGGGCGGCAATCGGTCGCATCATTTTCAACAAGGAGGTATCAAATGCTCGTGCGTCTAATCGTTGCTATCGCTGTAACCGCAATCAGTCTATGTGCAAGAGGAGAGACATCCGACAAACCACTTCCGTGCGTTGGCCAAGTATGCCTCGGCATGACACTTGACGACGTGGCAAAGCTTGACTTAACGCCCGTAACTGCTGGTAGGCTGTCATTCAATTCTGAGTTCCCCAACGCCGTAGGGATCGACTCGACCGGAACCCGTATCAAATTCATGGTTTCGGTGATTGATCGGCAAGCAATTTCGCAGCTTCAGAAGAAGCTCAGAACAATATGTTCGCTGAATATTGCGTGGTTGGCATACACAAAGGCGAGCGATGGTCGTCGCATTCAAATCGCGCTTTATCCCCGCCTAGTGGATGGCAAGAGTCAAATTGCCGTAGTTGAGATTCGCCGCACTATCCCGAAGATCACGACTGCTGCTCAAAAGAAGGAATACGACGAGCAACTTCGCGAGAAGTATGGCGACCTCTATGATTCGCACATGGGAGGCCCAGGTCTGCCGGTTAAGAAGGTACAAGTGCAGATTCAGCGTGACTTTAACTATGAAAACGTAATTACCCTGTCGATGCCGTCGGACGTCTACAGCACAGCGAACAAAGAGCAGCTTATGGGGCAGGCGGGTTGCACTGAAAAACTGAAGGTGGACTAAATCACCCCTAGCCCATCATTCGAGAGGGACTGCGAAAAAAAGCGCGCAGCCCTCAATTTAAACGTCCGAGGTTTACGACGCACAGGGGAAGAAATAAAAAACCAAAACTGCGTGGGCACAAAATCGTGCCCCACCCTACTAGGCTAACGAGCTACCCTACCTATCTATGATGCAAGCTTGGCAATGAAAATAAAATGGGGGATGTATGACAGAAAATTGGATTGGGAATAAAGAAAAGGCGAATATTGCAGAAGAAGCGTGCAGGCTTCATTTCGAGCAACTAGGATATAACGTAGAAGATTTTGGCATTGAAAAAATTAGCAAAGAATATCCCCGCCTCCGCAAGGATAATGCAGGGACATACTTGGTTGAAATTAGGGAGAAAATTCAAAATATGCCAGACTTTTTAATTTCAGGAGTTTACCCAGAGAAAGCAGGTGAGCTCACCGGAAAATCGGAAGCGTTACTTGTTGAAGCGAAATACAAGGAAATCGTTATTTTCGAAGATTTCAACAAAGAAATTTTAAAAAAGTACAGCAACCTTCTCGACGATTTAAAAATATCGCTCATGATTTATTTGGTTACAAGAAGCTCTCGAAGACTTCGTTCAAGTACGAAGTCAAATGAGGTTTATGTTCATATCGGCTTGTTTCGCCCATCACAACCAAAAGCAGAATTTGAATGGTTGGCAGCGGGTGGAACAGGCGGCCATCTGATGTTCAAATTTCTCGACGAACCAAAAGCAGAATTTGAATGGTTGGCAGCGGGTGGAACAGGACTTAATAAATTCCCTTTTACTTATGGATGTAATGGATCTGATGACTTTAATACCATATATGCAAAAGTAGTTAAGCCTGTTCTAGATAAGAGATTTGCCGCGAATGTGGCAAGTTAATGAAACAAAATCCTAGCTCACCAACCCTCGTAGGGCGCAATAACCAACGGGCATTGCGCCGTATGAATCGCAAACATCCGGTGCAATGCGCTACGCTTATTGCACCCTACGACTGCTAGGTCGGTAAGCGTAGCGTAGCGTAGCGTAACCCAACGCTTACCCCGCAAATCCATCCGTCGGGTTACGGCCTTGCAGGCCTAACCCGACCTACAAATATTTTTACGTCATGCGCCTTTGGAGCTTCGTATGTTGAAACGTCTATTGCTTGTCGTCTTGCTTTGCTCCCCTGTCGCTGCCTGGGCATTCTTTAAGCCCGTTCGAATTATCGCGCCTGAGTTGGCGGGGGTTTCCTGCATCAGCGACATCTTGTGTACAGACGACGTGTCCCGATCCGGGCAGGCATCCAGGTTATACGACGAGGCATTGAGTTTTGTCGGCGCGTCGATTGGTTCGATCGAGAACAAACCGCGCGTTATTTTCTGTAGCTCCGATGCCTGCTTTCAATCCTTCGGACTGGGGAAAATGTCTGCCGCGAATATCGGCACTTTCGGCATCGTCATCAGCCCTCGCGCATGGAAGCCATACTATGTGCGCCATGAAATGATTCATCACCTGCAAAACGAGAAGCTGGGCATGATCGAGGTATGGAACGATCCCAAGTGGTTCATCGAGGGCATGGCGTACTCTCTCAGCGAAGATCCCCGTCCGAAGCTGTCGGAGCCGTTCGAACGCTATCGCTCCCAATTCGATGACTGGTATCGGCAAACGGGAAAAGACCGGCTTTGGGAAGAGGCTCGCAAGCTGTAACCGCGCATGAAACAAAGTAAGCAAATAGCGTGGTCACGCTTCCGTTCCCGCGCAGACTCCAACCGAAAAGCACCGTTGACCGAGGCGCAGGTAACCGAACTTGACTGTCGCCTCGCAGACCATCTCGCCAATCCCGAAGATGTGATTCCATGGAGCGAAGTCAAAGCCGCCGCACTCGCCAAGTTTCGCAGGCTTCCCGTAGGGCGCATTAGGCGATAGCCGTAATGCGCCGGATGTTTTCGGTTATCAATACGGCGCAATGCGCTTCGCTTATTGACGCCCTACGATATACGCCTTACGCAGTTGCCGGAAATGAATGACCGAGTCTGTTATCGACATGACTCCATCCTTGCAGGCCCAACCCGACACAGCAGTTCAAGCCGCCTTGAGCTGCACATCCCAACCGGGAAACACCAGCACCGCCGGATGACATTCCAGCGCGCGCGCCAGCACTTTAGCCCGTTCGACCCCGAGATTCACCCGGCCATTCTCTATCGCGGAAATGGTCGCTTGGGGAATGCCGGTCAGGGCGGCAAGCTGGCTTTGGCTGAGTTCCTGCAGCTCGCGCATGATGCGCACGGATTCGCCGACGGAAACTTCGACGCGTTTTTTGGCTGGACTGAACTCTTTCATTTCATGGCCTCCTGTAATCGTGAGGGGTTAGTTACGCATATACCATAATCGGTATGACAAACGGGAGTTTCGCTGTTTCGCAGGTCGGGTTAGCGTGCATGGCAAAGAGCCGTCCCTGATAGTGAAACTCGGCCATGTAGGAGCGACTTTAGTCGCGATAGACACGTTCCAGTTCCACGTTACCTTCGCGGCTAAAGCCGCTCCTACGAAAACCGTCGCATCCCGTAAACGCGGCGGTAGCCACGAAAAGAATTTCGACCACGAGTTTTGTTTTCTCGTTAAATCAACCCGATGTTTATTTCGCAAATCCATTCGTCAGGTTACGGCCTTGCAGGCCCCGACCTACAAAGACTTACTCACTCCTCCCCGCCCCCCATGGCCGCAGCCTCCATCCGCTCCAGCACATGACGCGCCATGCCGCGCGCCAGTTCGTGTTCGCCCATGAACACCTTGCCGACGTTTTCCTGTTGCAGCAGGGCGGCTTCTTCGTCGCTGTGGGTGCGCAGCACGACTTCGATTGCCGGGTTCAGTTTGCGCGCGGTCTCGACCATTTTGCGCACGTTGAAGGTGTCCGGCGTGGCGATGACCAGCATGCCGGCTCTTGCGATGTGCGCCTGGATCAGCACCGCAGGATCAGCGGCGTCGCCGGTGACGGCAGGGATGTGTTGTGCGCGCAGGCTCTCCACCAGTTCGCGATTTTGCTCGGCGACGACGAATGGAATCTTTCGCTCGACCAGCGCGTCGGCGATGCGGCGTCCGACTCTTCCGTACCCGACCAGCACGACTTGGCCGCTCAGAAGCTTAGGATCGACCGTCATCGGCAGTTGCGCTAGCGGGTCGTCACGCAATTCGAGTCGGCGCGCGAATTCGGAACGCGCGCGCAGCCATGACTGCACCGGGGCGATGGCGGTGAAGGCCAGCGAATTGAAGGCGATCGAGATCAGCGCGCCCGCGATGATGATGCTCTGCCCTTCCGGCGGCAGCAGCCCCAGACTCACACCCATACCGGCCAGGATGAAGGAGAACTCGCCGATCTGCGCGAGGCTCGCGCCCACCGTCAGCGCGGTGTTGAGCGGGTAGCGGAACGCCAGCACCAGCGCGATGGCGGCCAGCGTCTTGCCGACCAGGATGATGGCCAACACCGCCAACACTTGCGCGGGGTGTTCGACGATCACATGGGGATCGAACAGCATGCCGACCGAGACGAAGAACAGCACGGAGAACGCGTCGCGCATCGGCAGCGAGTCGGCGGCGGCACGGTGGCTGAATTCCGATTCGCGCAGCATCATGCCGGCGAAGAACGCCCCCAGCGCGTACGAGACGCCGAACAACATGGCCGAGCCGTAGGCCACGCCCACCGCGGCGGCGATCACGCACAGCGAGAACAGTTCGCGCGAGCCGGTGCGCGCCACTTGCCAGAGCATCCACGGAAACAGCCGCCGCCCGAAGACCAGCATCAATGCGATGAACGCAGCCACCTTGGCGAGCGTGATGCCGAGCGGAAGCAGCATGTCCGCACCCGTGGGCATTGCGCCGGATGCGCCGCCCAGCAAGCCCGCAATCGCCGGCAACAGCACCAACACCAGCACCATCGCCAGGTCTTCGACGATCAGCCAGCCCACCGCGATGCGGCCGTTGATCGATTCGATCACGCCCCGCACCTCCAGCGCGCGCAGCAGCACGACCGTGCTGGCGCAGGACAACGAGAGGCCGAAGACCAATGACGCGCCTGCGTCCCATCCCCAGAACAAGGCAACCGCCATGCCCAGCGCCGTTGCCGCCAGCATCTGCACAATGGCGCCCGGCACCGCGATGCGCCGCACCGAGAGCAAGTCGTCGAGCGAGAAATGCAGGCCGACACCGAACATCAGCAATATCACGCCGACTTCGGCGAGCTGCCGCGCCAGCTCCACGTCGGCGACGAATCCCGGCGTGCCGGGGCCGATAAGTATCCCGGCCACCAGATAGCCCAGCAGCGGCGGCATCTTCAGCCGCGCCGCGACAAAACCGAACACCATGGCCAGGCCGAGGCCGGCGGCGATGGTGGCGATCAGGCTGATGTCGTGGGGCATACGGTCAACTTTCGCAGGGATGAAGGGGCCGCACGCTGCGGCTCGTTCGAGTCTAGCAGCGCACGGGAATGCGGGCACTCAAGTGAACACCCCATAAAAATCACCCTGGCAAAGCCGAGGGAGCCACCTCAAGACGACAACACACACTACATCCCCCTTTGTAAAAGGGGGACCGAGGGGGATTTTGAAAATGCGGATTCGATCATGCTCCCGTAAATCCCCCCAGCCCCCCTTTCATAAAGGGGGGAATGTCTGCACCCATCCATTTCGCATGCCGCATACCCCAATGCCCCGGTAAATCCGTAGATGATAGAATCCGCGCATGCTCAACGAACGCGCCCAGATACTGCTCAAGACCCTGATGGAACGCTACATCAGCGACGGCCAGCCGGTCGGGTCGCGCGTGCTGCAACAGTATTCCGGCCTGGACGTCAGTTCGGCGACGATACGCAACACGATGGCCGATCTCGAAGACCTCGGCCTGGTCAGCAGCCCGCACACCTCCGCCGGGCGCATCCCGACCGGCCTCGCCTACCGCTTGTTCATCGACACCATGCTGGTGACCAAGCCGCTGGACGGCGCGCGCATCCAGCAGATGGAACACCAGTTGCAGCCGGACAATCCGTCGCGGCTGATCGCGCAGGCCTCCAACATCCTGTCCGAGCTGACGCAGTTCGCCGGCGTGGTGGCATCGCCCCGGCGCGAGGCGATCACGGTGCGCCAGATCGAGTTCCTGCGGCTGGGCGAGAAGCGCGTGCTGCTGATCATCGTGATGCCGGACGGCGAGGTGGAAAACCGCGTGCTGCTGACCGAGAAGGACTACACCCAGTCGCAGCTGACCGAGGCCGGCAACTTCCTGAACCAGAATTACATCGGCTGCAGCTTCTCGCAGATACGCGAGAAACTGCGCGGCGAGCTGCACCAGTTGCAACGGGACATGAGCGCGCTGATGGCGGCGGCGCTGGCCGCGGGCGACGAGGCCGCGGCGAAGAAGGCCGACGATTACGTGATCAGCGGCGAACACAAGCTGCTGAGCGTGCACGACCTGTCCGCCGACATGAACAAGCTGCGCGGACTGTTCAACCTGTTCGAGCAGAAGACCGAGCTGATGCAGCTGCTGGAAGCGGGCCGCCACGGACAGGGCATACACATCTTCGTCGGCGCCGAATCCGGCCTCGCCTCGCTGGAAGAATGCAGCGTGATCACCGCGCCCTACTCCGCCGACGGCCAAGTGGTCGGCACGCTGGCCGTGGTCGGGCCGAAGCGCATGGACTACCAGCGCGTGATACCGATAGTGGACATTACTGCACGCTTGCTGGGCAATGCCCTTTCACAGAATTGAAAAAACCACTGTCCACGGAAAACACGGAAGGCACGGAAATGGATGGGGATATTCTTTACAGGGACGAGTGTTATCAGATACGGGGAGCCGTGTTCGAGGTGTATCGAGAAATGGGGAGCGGCTTTCTGGAAGCGGTGTATCAGGAGTGCCTGGAAAAGGAATTATTGAAACGAGGAATTCCATTTGTATCGCAGCCTGAACTGAAGCTTTCCTACAAGGGCGAACCATTGCGGCAAACCTATATTCCCGACTTTGTCTGCCACCAATCTATCGTTGTCGAACTCAAGGCACTTGCTGCCACGACAGGAGAACATAAGGCGCAAGTACTGAATTACCTGAAAGCGACAGGAATGCGCGTAGCTTTGCTGGCGAACTTTGGCTGTCATCCGAAAGCGACAATAGAAAGAGTGGTGTTGTAATTTTGGGAAAACCTTCGTCCACGGAAAACACGGAAAAATACAAAACAGGAATTGACTTGATGAGACGCAAACATTTTCTGCGTTATCTAACTACCGAGTTACCAAGTCTGAGTAATCAACCGATTGTTTCGTGCCTTTGATTTTTTCCGTGCCTTCCGTGTTTTCCGTGGACAATGGTTAGAATTTAAAAAATCAGCTCAACTATATTTCATGACCTACCAAACCGAACCCAGCCATACCCACGGCACGCCAGAGAAGACCGGCATTCTACTGGTCAATCTCGGCACGCCGGATGCGCCGACCGCACCGGCGGTGCGCACCTACCTGAAGGAATTCCTGAGCGATCCGCGCGTGGTCGAGATACCGCGCGCGATCTGGTGGTTGATTCTGAACGGCATCATCCTGAACACGCGCCCGAAGAAATCCGCGGCGAAGTACGCGTCGGTCTGGTTGAAAGAAGGCTCGCCGTTGCGCGTCTACACCGCGAAACAGGCCGCGCTGTTGCAGGGCTATCTGGGCCAGCGCACCAAGGCGCCGTTCGTCGTGGAATACGCGATGCGCTACGGCAATCCGTCGATTCCGTCGGTGCTGCGCAAGCTGAAGGAACAGAACTGCCAGCGCATCCTGATCGTGCCGATGTATCCGCAATACGCCGCGAGCACCACCGCGACGGTCACCGATATCGTCTATCGCGAGCTGCAGCAGATGCGCAACACGCCGGCGATCCGCACCATCAAGCACTTCCATGACAACGCCGGTTATATCAAGGCGCAGGCCGGCAGCATCAACGACTACTGGATGAAGCATGGCCGCCCGGAGAAGCTGGTGATGAGTTTCCACGGCCTGCCGCGAAAATCGCTGGAACAGGGCGACCCTTATCACTGCGAATGCCAGAAGACCGGCCGCTTGCTGGCGCAGGAACTGGGACTGAAACAGGATCAATATGCGGTCAGCTTCCAGTCGCGCTTCGGCCGCGCCGAATGGCTGCAGCCCTACACCACCGCGACGCTGAAGGAACTCGGCAAGCGGAAGACCAGGCGCGTGGACATCGTCTGCCCCGGTTTCGTCGCCGATTGCCTGGAGACGCTGGAGGAAATCGCGCAGGAAGGCCGCGAAGATTTCCAGCATGCGGGCGGCGGCGAATATCACTACATCCCCTGCCTGAACGACCGCGACGACTGGATGCATGCGCTGACCGACCTGGTCCTGGACAACCTGCAGGGCTGGCTGGTCGAAACCGATTCAGCCGCGCTCGAACAGGGTCGCTTGCGCGCCCTGGCGATGGGAGCGAAGCGCTAAGCATGGCCGACGAAAAGACCATAGGCCGTTTCGAGATCCTCGGCGAACTGGGCCGGGGCGGACAGGGCACGGTCTATCTTGCCCGCGACCCCCAACTGGACCGCAAGGTCGCGATCAAGACGCTGCGCAAGCTCGGCAACCAGACCGAACAGCTGACGCGCGAAGCGCTGATCGTCAGCAAACTGCAGCACCCCAACATCATCACGCTGTACGACGCCGGCGACCAGAACGGCACGCCCTATCTGGTCTACGCCTACATCGAGGGCAGGACGCTCGCGCAGAAACTCAAGGAAGAGAAAGTGCTGCCGTTCGCCCGCGCGGCGGAGATCGCCTGCGACGCGCTGCGAGGGTTGGCTTACGCTCATGAGCAAGGTGTATCGCATCTGGACATCAAGCCGGCCAACATCATGATCGCGAAGAGCGGCTTGGCGATGGTGATGGACTTCGGGCTGGCGACGACCAGCAACGCCGACGAACAGACCGCCACCGGCATGATTCACGGCACGCCTCGCTATGTAGCACCCGAGATCATCTCTGGACAGGTCGGCGGCCCGCTCGCGGATGTCTACGCGGCCGGCGCGGTACTGTACGAAATGGTGACCGGACAATATGCCGTCACCGGGAAAAACCTGTTCGAAGTGCTGAACCGCGCGGCAAACGAGCAAGTGACCGCCCCGTCGTCCCACAACGCGCAGGTGGACGAAACGCTGGAGGCGATCATCATGAACGCGCTGGCGAAGGATCCCGCGGAGCGCTACCCGAATGCCGCCTCGATGCTGCAGGATCTGGAGGAATACCTCGACGAGTCGCGCGGCGCGACGACGGAGTTCCTGCTGCAGCGCATGCGCAGCAAGCAGGATTTCCCGGCGATCTCCGGCGTCATTTCGCAGATCAACAATATTGTCTCGTCGGAATCCGAAAGCAGCAGCAAGCTCGCCAGCGTGATCCTGCAGGACCTGGCGCTGACCAACAAGCTGCTGCGGCTGGTCAATACCGCGTCGTTCAGCCAGTTCGGCGGCGGCATCAACACCATTTCCAAGGCCGTGGTCATCCTCGGCTTCGAGACGGTGCGCAACATCGCGACCAAACTGATCCTGCTGGAGTTCCTGCAGAACAAGCCGCAGGCCGCGCAGCTCAAGGAGGAGATCGTCAAGGCGGTGCTCGCCGGCGAACTCGCCGCGAAGCTGTCTTCCAAGGAAGACGTGCGCGACGTCGAGGAGATCCTGATCTGCTCGATGTTCCACAACCTCGGCAAGATGCTGGCGCTGTATTACTTCTACGAGGAGAGCCAGGACATCGCGCGCCTGACCCGGGAGGGCGAGAGCGAACAGGCCGCCTCCGCCCGGATACTGGGCATCCCCTACTCGGAGCTCGGCGTCAGCGTGGCGCGCAACTGGAACTTCCCGCCCCGCCTGCTCGCCGGCATGCGCCAGCTGACCGCGGAGACCATCGCCCCGCCCAGGAACGAACTGGAGCGCCTCACCGCCACGGTCAACCTCGCCTACGACCTGTGCGACGTCTCGTCGTCGAGCAGCGTCCAGGAAAAGCCGCAGAAGCTCGCGGAGCTGTCCAGGCGCTACGCGAATGCCGGCAAGCTGTCCGACCGCGACCTGTCCGCCGCGCTCGATGCGGGCCTGCACGAGATGGGGAACCGCTCGGCGACGCTCGGCATCGGCACCGCCGGCAGCCCGCTGCTGACCCGCGTCCGCCAGTGGAGCGGCCGCCCGCTGCCGGCCCCGCGCCCGAAGGGCGACAAGGGCATCGAGGACATGACCGACCTCGGCCAGTCGGTCGCCAAAAGGTACGGCGAGGAAGAATCGCTCACCCTGCCGCTCAACCCGGACTCGATACTCGGCGCCGGCATACAGGAAGTGACGAACACGATGATGAGCGAGTTCAACCTGACCGATCTGCTGCAGATGGTGCTGGAGACCATATACCGCGGCATGAACTTCCAGCGCGCGCTGTTCATGCTGCGCAACAACAAGGACGGAGCGATGCTCGCGCGCTTCGGCTTCGGCCCCGACATCGGCGAGATCATCCCGAAGTTCCGCTTCCCGCTGCAGTTCGCGGCCGACGTGTTCCACCTGTCCATCGAGAAAGGCCTGGACATCTCCATCGAGGACGTCCGCTCGCTCAACATCTCCGACAAGATTCCCCACTGGTACCACGACACCGTCAACGCCCCCAGCTTCATCCTGCTGCCGCTGATGCTGGACGGCAAGGCGATCGGCCTGATCTATGCCGACATGCCCGAAGCCAACCATCTCGACATCTCGCGCGAGCAACTGGCGCTGCTGCGCACGCTGCGCAACCAGGCCGTTCTGGCAATCAAGCAAAAGGTCTGAGCAGCACCGCAGACGGGAGCTTTCGCCAGTTATGCTTGGTGTAGAATGCCCTTCGTATCCAGATCGAGCACCCGACTTCTTAACCAACTCATGCGTCCCTGCCGCTAACCGCACTCGATTCAACCATGCCCGCACAAACCATCGGTCGTTTTGAAATCCTAGGAGAACTCGGCAAGGGTGGTCAGGGTACGGTCTATCTGGCGCAGGACAGCCAGCTCGACCGCAAGGTTGCGATCAAGACGCTGCGCAATCTGGCGCGCCAATCCGAACCGCTCGCCCGCGAGGCGCGCATCGTCGCCAAACTGCAGCACCCCAACATCATTCCGCTGTTCGATGCCGGAGAACACCAGGGCGTCCCTTACCTGGTTTATGCCTATATCGAAGGGCAGACGCTGGAACAACTGCTGCAGAAGGAGCGGGCCTTGCCGCTGGTGCGTTCCGCAGAGATCGTCTGCGGCGTGCTCGAAGGACTCGCCTACGCGCATGGACAGGGCGTCGTCCATCTGGACATCAAGCCGGCCAACGTCATGATCGCCGCCAGCGGCATACCGATGGTGATGGATTTCGGGCTGGCGAAGCTGGTCAGCCAGCAGGAACAGGTCAGCGGCACGCTGAGCGGAACGCCGCGCTACATCGCCCCGGAGATCATCGCCGGCAAACAGGCGGGGGCAAAGGCGGATATCTACGCGGCCGGAATCATGCTCTACGAGATGGTGACCGGCGAGGCGGCGGTCAGCGGCAACAACGTCTACGAGGTGCTGAACCGCGCCGCGAACGAGCGCATCGCCGCACCGTCCACCCTCAACGAGCTGATAGACGAACAGCTCGAGAGCATCATCCTCAAGGCCATCGCGAAGAACCCGGACGAGCGCTACGCCAGCAGCGAGGCGATGCTGCTGGCGTTGCACGCCTACTTGGGCGAATTGCAGGAGGCCGCCGAACAAGATCGGGAGAAACAGAACCACAGCACGCTGGAGTTCCTGTTGCGCCGCATGCGCAGCAAGCAGGACTTCCCCGCGCTGTCCAACATCATCTCCGAGATCAACAAGATCGTCGCCTCGGACTCCGAGAGCGCCAACAAGCTGGCGAGCGTGATCCTGCAGGATTTCGCGCTGACCAACAAACTGCTGAAGCTGGTCAACACCGCCTCCTACGGGCAGTTCGGCGGCAGCATCAACACCGTGTCCAAGGCCGTCGTCATCCTCGGCTTCGAGACGGTGCGGAACATCGCGATGACGCTGATCCTGCTGGAGTTCATGCAGAACAAGGCGCAGGCCAGCCAGCTCAAGGACGAGGTCATCCAGTCCATCCTGTCCGGCATGGTGGCCGCCCAGCTGCTGAGCGAACACGACTTCCGCGACGCGGAAGAAGTGATGGTCTGCTCCATGTTCCACAACCTTGGCAGGATGCTGGGCATCTTCTATTTCTTCGACGAGAGCCAGGAGATCGCCCGGCGCGTCGAGCAGGGCGAAATCGAAGACCGGGCTGCCGCCAAGGTGCTGGGCATGCCCTATCACGAGCTGGGCATCGGTGTGGCGCGCACCTGGAACTTTCCGGCAAGGCTGATCGCGGGAATGCACAAGCTGCCACCGGGAAACATCCGTCCGGCACAGGGCGAACTGGAACAACTGACGGTGACCGTCAACTTGGCGCACGAACTGTGCGAGATCGCCGCCTACACCGACATCAAGGAGAAGCAGCGCCTGCTGGGCGAACTGTCCAGACGCTACGACGGCGCGACCAAAATATCCGAACGCAAGCTGGCGTCCGCGATAGATGGCGGCCTGAAGGAACTGTCCGGCAGGGCCGGCATCCTCGGCATCGGCATACACCACAGCCAGATGCTGAAGCGCACGCAGCGCTGGAGCGGCCACGCCGAGACGCCCGAACGGGAAAAGGCCGACAAGGAACTGGACGGCATCACCAAACTCGACCAGACCGTCACGCCAACCGAAGAGGAGAAGGCGAGCGGCGGCGTTCCGCCCAACCCGGAAGCCATACTCGGCGCGGGCATCCAGGACGTCACCACCTCGCTGGTCGGCGAGTTCAAGCTCAACGATGTGCTGCAGATGGTGCTGGAGACCATGTATCGCGGCATGGGCTTCAGCCGCGCCCTGATCCTGATCCGCGACAACCAGCTCGGCGTGATGGCCGCCCGGTTCGGATTCGGTGCGGATGCCCGGAACATCATCCCCCGCTTCCGCTTCCCGCTGCATTTCGTGCCGGACGTATTCCACCTGTGCATCCAGAAGGGCGTGGACATCGCGATCGAGGACGTCGATGCGCCCAACATCGCCGACAAGATCCCGGAGTGGTACAAGAACAACATCAACGCACCCTGCTTCATGCTCCTGCCCATCATGGTCAAGGACAAGGTGATCGGGTTGTTCTACGCCGACATGATCGAGGCCAACGCGCTGAAACTGTCGCAGCAGCAACTGTCACTGCTGCGCACGCTGCGCAACCAGGCCGTGCTGGCGATCAAACAGAAAACCTGAGGACACCTCGCAAACCTACTGCGCGACTCGATTGCGGCGTTGCGCGGTACTCGAAATCCTCATGTACTGTAAGTACATTCCGGTTTCTCCGTTCCGTGCGCCTTGCACTCAAGCCGCTCGCTACGGTTTTCGAAGTATCCATAGCAAATTTAAATGTAGGCCGGGTTAGCGCAGCGCAACCCGACCTACAACACCAAGCCCCCCGCTAAGAATCTCCTTATGGCGTAATCGTCCACACCCGATAGCTCACCTCCCTCCCGAAGTGACATCATCGGCCCGTTCATTCGAGCAATTCAACATCACTAAAGGAGGTGCATCATGAACCTGGTCAAATGGGATCCATTCAAGGAACTGGAAGACGTGTCCACCCGCCTGAACCGCCTGTTCGGGCGTCCCGGCCTGCCGGCGGAACCGGATCGCGAGATGCTGTCGATGGCGGACTGGATGCCGTCGGTCGACATCAGCGAAACGGACAATGCCTATCTGGTCAAGGCCGAGATTCCCGGCGTCAGCAAGGACGACGTCAAGGTCACGATCGAGGACGGCATGCTGACGCTGCAGGGCGAGCGCAAGCAGGAGCAGGAAGACAAGGGCAAGAAATACCACCGCATCGAGCGCTCCTACGGCTGCTTCATGCGCAGCTTCCGTATCCCCGACGACGCCGACGATACCGCGGCCAAGGCCGAGTTCAAGGACGGCATGCTCAACATCACGCTGAACAAGTCGCAGAAGAGCCGCTCCAACGCGGTCAACGTCTCGATCTCGTAAACCAATCTCCGCTCCCGCCCGGGAGCGGTCCCACTACAGGAAGACGAATATGAGCCACTCGACCCACCCGCCCGGCTTCCATCTGATCCGCCGCGACCGCCTGCAGCAGGAAACGGTGCTGGACAGCTACAAGAGCAAGGGCAAACTTGCGGAACCGACCGTCTGTCCGGATTGCGGCGCGGTATTCCACGGCGGCCGCTGGCAATGGCTGGAGAAACCGCAGGGCGCACACAGCGAGACCTGCCCGGCCTGCCACCGCATGCGCGACCGCTTCCCCGCCGGCCATGTATTCATCGGCGGCCAGTTCCTCGGCGAACACGAAGCGGAGATCATGCAACTGGTCAAGCACCACGAGGCCCGCGAAAAGGCCGAACACCCGATGCAACGCATCATGGACATCGAGAAGACGGAACAGGGTTACCAGGTGACCACCACCGACATCCACTTGGCGCGCGGCATCGGCGATGCGCTGCATCACGCCTACCAGGGCCAACTGGAATTCCACTACAACCCGGACCAGAACCTGCTGCGGGTCAACTGGCACAGATAGGCAATCACGCCTCGACACTCTTCTCCGCCTCGCCGGAGAAGAGTGTCGGGGTGAGTCTTGCCGCGGTTCGAACGATCACGGGCTCCGAGGTACTTATGAAAAGACATGCCGCCGCAATCTCATTGCTGTTGGCCCTGCTGGCCGGTTGCTCCGAGAAACAGGAACCGGGCGCAATATCCGGATCTCCGCCGGATATCGCGGCGGGCAAGGCGCTGGCCCAGGCCAAATGCGCCGGCTGCCACGGCATGGATGGGCGCGGCGCGAAGGACGGCATCCCCAATCTCGCGGCCCAGATCGAAAGCTACCTGCTCAAGGCCATCCAGACCTACGACCACGGCAAACGCGCCGGCAGCAGCGACGATGCCATGAATGTCGTCAGGGAATTAAATCCAGATCAACTGCGCGACGTGCTCGGCTATTACGCCAGCCTGCCGCCTTTGCCCAATCTCGCGAACATGAGCGCCCAGTATTCCTACTACGATCGCGGCGAGGAATTGAGCAAGCCCTGCGCCCCCTGCCATGGCACCGGCGGCAACCCCACCGCCGCCGGGATGCCGCGCCTGGCCGGACAGCACCCGCAATACTTCATCAAGACGGCGACCCGGATCTACCGGGAGGGCGCCAGTTCCCTGCCCCCCATGCATGAAGCGCTGACCGGCCTGAGCCAGGCCGACCTGTCGAATATCGCCATCTATTTCGCCCTGAACAAACCGCAACCCGCTCCTCTCAGGGCAGGCAACCCCTACGAGGGCAGGCAGTTCGCCAACGAATGCATCAAATGCCACGGCGCCACGGGCTCCGGTGACGAATCCGGCACGCCCAGCCTGGCCGGGCAGGACGTGAAATACCTCTCCACCATGATCAAGGCTTATCGCGACAAGGTGCGCGAACATGACGCGATGCACAAAACGCTCGGCGGCATGAAGGATCGCGAGATCGGAAAGATCGCCGCCTTCTTCGCCGCGGAACAACCCGCGCAGATCGCCTTCACCCCACCGGAGCCCATCGCAGAGCTCGCCGAAAAATGCGACCGTTGCCACAGCCTGGCCAACCCCAATCCCGAAACGCCCGCCCCCAGGCTCAACGGACAGAATCGCGGCTACCTGATCAAGGCAATGACCGCCTATCGCGACGGCCACCGCGGCGACTCGGCCATGCACAAGATCAGCGCCGGCCTATTCTTCGACGCCACCATCGAAGGCATCGCCACCCACTACTCGGCACAGGCGGCGAAGTAAGCCCCCTGCTTCGCCGCCCCTAGCCCCGCCTTTACGGCACAGGCTAGGCCCGTGCCTATATATTCCGGTCTATTGTTTTCACTCCCCGGCTCGGGTAAGGTCGCAAACGTTTCTTCGGCTTAACGATAAAAACAGGGGGATAGAAACCATGCGCCAGCCTACGTTCTGCAACGCGGCCAAATGACGGTCATGACAGAACTATTTAATCCCACAACCGCAATCGGCTCCATTGCAATCAACATAATTGGCGGAGTTGGCGCGGTACTGTTACTCGCTACTCTTGCATGGTTAGTTGGTCCTCTGAGGTGGTGGATAAAAGGTCGTGCGCTGAGACAACTATTGCTGAATGATCGAAGATTTGTCTTCGTCTTCAACCCTACCCACGGGCAAGCAAAGATTGTCACTTTTCTTGCCAACGGTGAGATCGGTGAAGGGAAAAATAGCAACGAAAATACGTGGCGAATTAAGCGCGGTGCGCTCGAAGTTCTTGCCCGAGACGGCAAGATATATAGCCGATTCGTTCATGACAAAACTACTGGAAAACTGGCTCATACCAATGATCCAGACACTAGATCTATCCACGGTCAGTACATGCTTCCACACTACACGCCGTGGCCGAGCATCGCCGAACAAACCGCTTCAGTGGAGGCATCAAACAGCGGCGCACCGCTGAGCTAGTCTATAAACTTCCACCTCGAAATCGACCCGTATTGCAATAAGCTCATTGCTCTGCGCCGCGCACCAGCAGCACCGGGACCGATGCGCCGCGCACCACGCCTTCGGCGACGCTGCCGAACAGTAAGCGGCTGAAGCCGGAACGGCCGTGGGAGCCGATGACGATCAGGTCGGCGGGCCAGTTGCGCGCTTCGGCGTCGATCACGTTCGCGACCCGGTCCCCTTCCGCCTCGCGCAACGAGGTCTCCACTGCGGCGCCGGCCTGGCGTGCCGTCTCCCCGGCCTTGGCGAGCAGGCGCTCGCCGCTGGAACGCGCCACGTCGCGCAGCGCGGCATAGTCGATGAAGGCGTAGCCTTCCGCGTCCAGCGGATAGACTTCCTCGACCACATGCAGCAGCCGCAGTTGCGCCTTGCCGTCCGCCAGTTTGATCGCCTCGCGCAATGCGCGCTCAGCCGTTTCGCTGCCGTCTATCGGAACCAGTATGCGTTGATACATGATCGCCTCCTATCAGGCTGTTGTAAAACTACTGCGGTGACCATCTGCTGCGTTGCGCGGTGTTGGCTTCGGCATCACGCGCTTTGCGCATGAGCCTGCACCGCAACTACGTTGTCGGAATCCGGAGCCGCGTAGCGGCAAACATAAAGTACATTCCGGTTCCTGCGCTCCGTGCGCCTTGCATCTGGTCATCCTCGCTACGTTTTTCAACAGCCTGCTATCGATTGCGCGGCCAGACGGCCGCCGGAAATTTCAGGCCGTTACAGCTTCAAAAAGTTGTCGCGGTAGTGGCGCATCTCGGCGATGGATTCGTAGATGTCGGCCAGCGCCTCGTGCTTGCCATGTTTTTTGATGCCATTCGCAACTTCCGGTTTCCAGCGTTTGGCCAGTTCCTTCAGCGTGCTGACGTCGAGGTTGCGGTAGTGGAAGTAGTCCTCCAGCTTCGGCATCCAGCGCGCCATGAAGCGGCGGTCCTGGCAGATCGAATTGCCGCACATCGGCGAGGTGCGGATGGGCACGTACTCTTGCAGGAAGGCCAGCATCTGCGCTTCGACGGTCGCTTCGTCCAGCGTTGATGCCTTGACCTTGTCGATCAGTCCGGATTTGCCGTGGGTGGATTTGTTCCAGTTGTCCATCGCGTCCAGCACGCTGTCCGGCTGATGCACCACCAGCACCGGCGCTTCGGCGACGGTTTCCAGATTCGCGTCGGTAATCACCATCGCGACTTCGATGATGCGGTCGCTATCCGGCAAAAGCCCGGTCATCTCCATGTCGAGCCAGATAAGGTGGTTTTGGTTTTGTGCCATAATTCGCGTGCCTGCAATTTGAACGGTGAGGCGCGTATTGTGTCACAACCGCGCGCCTTACGAACACACACCACACATGACTGCAACCCAATTCACCCTGTTCTTCGTCGCCGCCCTTGCAATGACCACGCTGGCCAAACTGTGGCTGGCGCGCCGCCACCTGGCGCATATCGCCGCGCATCGCGCCGAGGTGCCGGAAGCCTTCCGCGCGAAGGTGTCGCTTGCGGAACACCACAAGGCCGCCGACTACACTTCGGCGAAGACGCGCTTCGGCATGATCGGGGCATTGTTCGACGCCGCGCTGCTGCTCGCCTTCACGGTAATGGGCGGCATCCAGTTCGTCGCGGAGTTCTGCAACGGCTGGTTCGACACACCGATGACACAAGGCGTCGCGACCATCGTTTCGGTATTGATGATCTCCTCGCTGCTGGAAGCGCCGTTCGGGCTGTACCACACCTTCGTGATCGAAGAGCGCTTCGGCTTCAACAAGATGACCTTCGCGCTGTATCTCAAGGATGCGTTCAAAGGCCTGCTGCTGGGTGCTGCGCTCGGCCTGCCGCTGCTGTTCGGCGTGCTGTGGCTGATGTCCGCGATGGGCGAATACTGGTGGCTGTATGTGTGGCTGGTGTGGATGGCGTTCAACCTGCTGGTGCTGTTCATCTACCCGACCTTCATCGCGCCGATGTTCAACAAGTTCACGCCGCTGCAGGACGAGGCAATGAAGGCGCGCATCGAGGCGCTGCTCGCGAAATGCGGTTTCACTTCCAGCGGCCTGTTCGTGATGGACGGCAGC
The DNA here is from genome assembly GCA_035654695.1 of Gallionella sp. Lineage (GTDB taxonomy): Bacteria > Pseudomonadota > Gammaproteobacteria > Burkholderiales > Gallionellaceae > Gallionella. The sequence continues at coordinate 37,989 of DASRWG010000017.1, forward strand.
AAACGCAGCGCGCACGGCAACGCCTACTTCACCGGCTTCGGCAAGACCAAGCGCATCGTGTTCTTCGACACGCTGCTGGCGCGACTGAGCGGGAACGAGGTCGAGGCGGTGCTCGCGCACGAGCTCGGCCACTTCAAGCGCCGCCATGTGATCAAGCGCATCGTCGCGACCTTCGCGATGAGCCTGGGCTTCCTGTGGCTGCTGGGCCAGTTGATGCAGACCGGCTGGTTCTACGAGGGACTGGGGGTAACTACACCTTCCACCGCGCTCGCATTGCTGCTTTTTTTCATGATCCTGCCGGTGTTCAGCTTCTTGCTGCACCCGCTGATGTCGGCCTATTCTCGCAAGCACGAGTTCGAGGCCGACGCCTACGCGGCGCAGCAGACCGACAAGAACGATCTGGTGAACGCGCTGGTGAAGCTGTACCAGGACAACGCCGCGACGCTGACGCCCGATCCGCTGTATTCGAAGTTCTACGATTCGCATCCGCCCGCGACGGTGCGCATCGCCCACTTGCAGGCGCAATAGGAGGTTCGCATGAAATTGATACCAGCCATCGCTTTGCTGTTCGCCACGACGACCGCGGCGGCCAACCCGTTCCCTAAGGGCGACGCTCAGGAAGGCCGGAAGCTGTTCGCGCAATACAAGTGCAGCAGCTGCCATGCCGCGATGCTGGGCGGCGACGGCAGCGCGATGTTCACCCGCCCCGACCGCAAGGTGACGAGCGTGGCGCAACTGGTCGAGCAGATGAACTTCTGCACCGGCAATCTCGGCATCAAGCTGACGCCGCAAGACGAGCAGCATCTCGGCGCCTATCTCAACCGTTACTACAACCTGAAGTAGGAGGGCATCATGGGACAAGTTTGCGACCTGACCAACAAGAACTGCAAGCCTTGCGAGGGCGGCGTCCCGCCGCTGACGCAGCCGGAAATCGACGGGATGATGAAGCAGCTCGAGGGCTGGCAGCAGCATGGCCAGACCATAGGCAAGACCTACCAGTTCAAGAACTACTACCAGACCATCGCCTTCGTGAACGCCGTGGCCTGGATGACGCACCGCGAAGACCATCACCCCGACCTCAAGGTCGGCTATAACAGCTGCGCGGTGGAATATTCCACCCACGCGATCGGCGGCCTGTCCGAAAACGATTTCATCTGCGCCGCGAAAGTAGACGCGCTGTTCAAAATTTGAGCGCGACTGTTCAAGGCCAGGTCGTCGCCGCGTTCGGCCGCCAGTATCTGGCGCGCCTCGATGACGGCAGCGAGATCGTCTGCCTGACGCGCGGCAAGAAGAGCGAGGTCGTGTGCGGCGACCATGTCGAAATCAAGCACACCGGCGCGGCCTCGGCCGACAACGGCGCGCAGGGCGTGATCGAGCGCATCCTGCCGCGCCGTTCGCTGCTGCACCGCTCCGACGCCTTCCGCGAGAAGCTCATCGCCGCGAACGTCACCCAGATCGTCGTCGTGGTCGCCGCCGAGCCCTCGTTCAGCGACGAGTTGCTGGCACGCTGCCTGGTCGCGGCACAGGACCAGCAGATCGACGTGCTGATCGTGCTGAACAAGTGCGACCTCGCCGAGCCCGCCGCACAGGCGCGCGCCCGCCTCGAACCCTACCGCGCGATCGGCTACCGTGTGCTGGAACTCAGCGCGACGCAGGACGCCTCGGCGCTGCGTCCTTTCCTTTCCGGCCACAGCAGCGTGCTGGTTGGCCAGTCCGGCATGGGCAAGTCCACGTTGATCAACGCGCTGCTACCCGGGGCGCAGGCCGCGACGCGCGAGATATCCAGCGCGCTGGATTCCGGCAAGCACACCACGACGCATGCGCGCCTGTATCCGCTGGACGAAACCAGCTCACTGATCGACTGCCCCGGCGTGCAGGCGTTCGGCCTGCATCACCTGAGCCTGGGCGGCATCGAACAGGGCTTCGTCGAATTCGCCGCCTACCTCGGCCAGTGCCGCTTCCACGACTGCCATCACACGCATGAGCCGGGCTGCGCGATACGCCATGCCGTCGAGACGGGGAAGATAAACGCACGCCGGCTGGAGCTGTTCCAGCAGATCTCCGCGAGCAAGGCATAGCCCGGCCGGCATCCGCATCGCTGCAAAATCCCCAAAGCAGGGTTTTTCCCGCGCTATTCGGCGCTTGGAAATATCCCCCCATGGGTATCATGTCCGGAGATGTGTTACACACCCCCGATGGGCGCTTCCGCACCCGGCGTTTACGGTAGTTCAGGAGAGATCATGTTTTTCGGAAAATCGAATCAGGAATTGCAGGCCGCATTGGCCAGGCTGGCTCAGGCGGAGAACGAAGCGGCGAATCTGCGCAGCGCGCTGAGCAACGCCGAAAGCGAACTGGCCCTCGCGCGTGCCACGCAGCGGGACGCCGAAGAAAAAAGCGAAATCGCCAGGCAGATCTATCACAACATGCAGGTCTTCGGCGAGTCGTTCACCGCGCTGCAGCAATCCCAGGTCTCGGCCGCACAATCGCTGCAGCAGGAAAAACTGCATGCCATCGAGGCCGCCAGCATGTCGGCGGGAAACGGCGAAGCGGTGGAAAAGATCGCCAGGAGTCTGGATGCGCTGTCCTCCGACACCCTGCAATCGTCGAGCAATGTCGAGAACCTGACCCAGCGCGCGGCCCAGATCGGCAGCATCGTCCAGCTGATCAAGGAGATCGCCGACCAGACCAACCTGCTGGCGCTCAATGCCGCGATCGAAGCGGCGCGTGCAGGAGAACAGGGGCGCGGCTTCGCCGTGGTGGCGGACGAGGTCAGGAAACTGGCCGAGCGCACCGGCAAGGCAACCAGCGAGATCTCCTCCATCGTCACCGCGATCCAGGGCGAGACCGGCCAGACCAAGGTGCAGATGACCGATCTCGCGAACAAGTCGCAGGAGTTCAGCGTCAACGTCGGCGGCGTGATGGAAAACATGAGGCATCTGCTCGGCCTGTCCACCCAGATGGAAGGCACCATCTCCGCGGCCGCGCTGCGCAGCTTCGTCGAAGTGGCCAAGATCGACCACATCCTCTACAAGTTCGAGATCTACAAAGTGTTCATGGGAATCTCGGATCGTCAGGCCGACAGCTTCTCTTCGCATACCGGCTGCCGCCTGGGCAAGTGGTATTACGAGGGCGAGGGCCGTGATTGCTTCTCCAGACTGGACGGCTATGCCGCCGTCGCCGCCCCGCACCAGGCCTTCCACCAGCATGGCAAGGAAGCCGTGTCTGCGTTCCGCTCCGGCAACGCATTGCGCGGCATGGAACTGGTGGAGAAGATGGAAGCCGCCAGCATGGAAGTGCTGTCCGGCCTGGAGCGCATTGCCGTCGCGGGCGAAGGCGACAGCAGCCTGCTGTGCCATTCGCCGAACTAATCCGTCCTTAAGAGCCGCTACACAGCCAGCGGCGGCTCGTCCATCGCCGCGATCTGTTCGCGCAACTCCAATATCCGATCCTGCCAGTAGCGCTGGGTGTTGAACCAGGGGAAGGCGGTGGTGAACGCGGTGTCGTCCCAGCGCCGCGCGATCCACGCCGAATAGTGGATCAGGCGCAGCGTGCGCAATGCTTCCAGCAGGTGCAGTTCGCGCGGATCGAAGTCGCAGAAGTCCTCGTAGCCCGCCAGCAGGTCGATCAGCTGGCGCGTCTGTTCGGCGCGCTCGCCCGACAACAGCATCCACAGGTCCTGTATCGCCGGCCCCATGCGGCTGTCGTCGAAATCGACGAAATGCGGCCCAGCGTCGGTCCACAGCACGTTGCCGGCATGACAGTCGCCGTGCAACCTCAAATGCTGCACCGCACCGGCGCGTTCGAAGCAGCGGCGCACCCCGTCCAGCGCATGCTGCACCACGCTGCCATACGCCTCGCGCAACTCGGACGGGATGAAGTCGTGTGCCAGCAGGTATTCGACTGGCTCCTCGCCGAAGCTCGCGATATCCAGAGTGGGACGATGGCGGAACGGTTCAAGCCGGCCTACCGCATGGATGCGCCCGATGAAGCGTCCCAGCCATTCCAGCGTGTCGCGGTCGTCCAGCTCCGGCGCACGCCCGCCGTGGCGCGGGAACACAGAGAAACGGTAGCCGTCGAATTCGTGCAGCGTGCGGTCGGCGATACGCAACGCCGGCACCACAGGGATCTCGCGCTCCGCCAGTTCCGCGACGAACGCATGCTCTTCCAGGATCGCCGCCGCAGGCCAGCGTTCCGGGCGGTAGAACTTGGCGATCAGCGGCGGCCCCTCCTCCATGCCCACCTGGTAGACGCGGTTCTCATAGCTATTCAGCGCCAGCAATCGGCCGTCGCAGCGCAGGCCGATGCCTTCCAGCGCGTCGAGCACGGCGTCGGGGGTGAGGGAACTGAAGGGGTGACTGGTATGCATGGCGGGATTGTACGGCAGTGCGGCGCGCGGCGTTGCCGAAACGAGCATGTCCATAACTAGCGCCGTAGCTTCCATCACAAGCCAATGCCGCCAGCAGCACCGCGGAATACCATGAAGACTGTATTTCCCCCGCCGCATGACTTGAGTTGCAATAGCCGTCCGGACAAGCACGCCCATCCGATCTATCGTGATCGGCGGCAGCTCGACATCGACGGAGGGCACATGGTGGACGAAACGCTCAAGCGGTTGCTGGATGCGGAAGCGAAATCCGAACAGATCGTCGCGCGCGCGGACGAAGAACGCCAGTCCATCGTCGAGCAGGCCAGGCGCGATGCCGGCGCGGCGGAACAGCAGCACGCCGCGCGCATGGCCGAGATCCATGCCGATTTCCTCGCACAGGCGGAACAGCGGGCGCAGCAGACCATCGCCGAACTGCAGCGCCGCCATGCCGAACAGGCGCTCGCACTGCGCGCTGCCGCGCAACGGAATGAACCGCAGGCACTGGCCGAAGCCGTCGCGCTGATCACCGGATCGAACCGGCCATGAGCGCCGCGCAATACGCCTACCTGAACGCCCGCATCAGCCTCTACGCCGCGCAACTGCTGGGCATGGACCGGCTCGACGCGCTGATCGACCGCGCGTACGACGAAGATACCCAGACTGCCGCGCAGCCGACCGGCGCAATCCAGTATGCCGGCGATCTGGACCAGAGCAACGTGACGCTGTTGCTCAGGGAACTGGCCGTGCTGATCCGCCCGCTGTCAGGCGCGCCGCGCGAGTTGCTCGGCTACTGGGCGCACCGTTTCGAACTCGGCAACCTCAAGACCATCATCCGCGGCAAGATGGCCAACCAGCCGCAAGCGGCCATCGAGGCGCAACTGCAGGACATGGGCAGCTTCACCAGCCTGCCCATCGCCGGCCTGCTGCAAAGCGACACGCCCGCCGAACTGCTGCGCCGCCTGGAACAGACGCCCTACGCCGAGATCGCGCGCCAAGCGCGCCATCTGCTGGAACAGGGCGAGGCGCTGTTTGCCCTCGACGCCGCGCTGGACCGGCGTTATTTCGCCGGACTGGCGCGGCGCGGCGCTGCCATCGAAGGCAGCGCAGGCCAGCTGCTGCGAGCGATCGTCGGCAGCATCGTCGACCGCGTGAACCTGGTCTGGCTGCTGCGCTACCGCTATGCCTACGACCTGCCGCCGGCGCAGGCCTATTACCTGCTGATCCCCGCGAGCCACCGCCTGCTGCCGCAACAACTGCAACGGCTTGCGCAGTGTTCGAGCTTCGACGACGCCATCGCCAGCCTGCCGCCGCCCTTCGACCGGCTGCTGGCGGATGTGCGCAACACCACCGAGGTGACGCTGAAGCTGGAACAGGAAAGCTGGCGCATCGCCAATCACGCGCTGCGCCACAGCAGCTTCAACGTCGCGCGCGCGTTCGCCTGCATGATGCTGCGCGAACGCGACCTGCGGCGGCTTCGCGCCATCGTCCGCGGACGCACCATGCACATGGAAGCGGCGACGATACGCACCGCGCTGGGCCTCGTCGAAAACAGGCTGGAGGCACACTGAATGTTCCAGCCGCTGCCGATGAAACGCATCGCACTGAGCCTGCTAAAGGACGACGCTCCGCAGGCGGCGCTGCTGCTCGCCAACTACGGCAGCTTCGACCCGGAATTCAGCGAAACGACGCCAGAACAATTCCCCGACCTGCCGGGCGCGGCATACCAGCAAGCCTATACCGAGACACGCGCGCGCCTCGACAAGATACTGGCCCACTACGGAATCGCCGCACCCAGGACCGTGGCCGAACCGATGCAAACGGTCGCGCCGCCGCAACTGGCCGAGGCCGGCGCGTGGCTGAAAACGGTATGGGATCACTGTTCGGAAACGCAGGAACGCATGCGCCACCTGCGCGACGAATACCGGCGCACCGCCCAACTGCACCGCGCGCTCGACCAGTTCATGGACATCAGCATCGATCTCTCGCTGCTGCAAAAGCAGAGTGCGCTGCTGGACGTGCGCGTCGGCACGCTGCCGCGCGCGAACCTGCGGCGCTTCGAGGAGGCGCTGGTCCTCGCCGGCTATGTCGCCATCCGTTTCTTCGGCAGCGAAGAGCAGGTGCACCTGATACTCGCCGGCGCAGGCGGTCAGGCGCAGCAGATCGAACAAGTGCTGCAAGCCGCCGGCTGGCGGACGATGGACATCCCCGCCGAATTCCACGGCCGCCCGGAGGAAGTGCGCCGAGAACTGGGCGAGCGCATGGCGCGGTTGAAGAAACAGCAGGAGCGGGAAGATGCGCACCGCCGCGCAGAACTGGCTCAGGATAAGCTGCGCGAACGCCTGGTCGCCGCGGCGCACCTGCTCGCGCGCGCCGCGCCCTACGCAGAACTGGCCGGACTGATGCGCGGGCGCGGCAGCCTCGCCACCGTGAGCGGCTGGATACCCGAAGAACGCTTGCCGCAGTTGAAACGGATGCTGGAAAAAAACCTGGTCAACCGCTACGCGCTGCATGCGCGCGATCCGCACCCCGACGAACAGGTTCCCTCGGCGATCCGCCACCACCGCTGGCTGCAACCGTTCGCCCGCCTCGTGCTGAACTACGGCGTGCCGCGCTACGGCGAGATCGATCCTACCGTGCTGTTCGCCATCAGCTTCGTGCTGATGTTCGGCATGATGTTCGGCGATGTCGGCCACGGCATCGTCATCGCGCTCGCCGGCATCCTGCTGCGGCGCAGGATCAAAAAAATCGCGCCGCTCGTCGTCGCCATCGGCATCAGTTCGGCGTTGTTCGGCCTGCTCTACGGCAGCGTATTCGGCTACGAACATCTACTCCCCGCGCTGTGGATGTCGCCGCTGACCGACCCGATGCGCATGCTGGGCGTCGCGCTGGGCTGGGGCGTGGGCTTCATCCTGCTGTCCACACTGCTGACCATACGCAACCGCATCGCCGACGGAAGAATGCGCGAGGCGCTGCTGGGCAGCCACGGCGCGGCGGGCCTGCTGCTGTACCTGGGACTGCTGACCGGCGCATGGCGCTACGCAAGCGCGGGAGAACTGGACCTCGCCACCGTGCTGATTGTCTCCATCTCCCTCGCTGCGATATTCGCCAACGCCTGGCGACACAACCGAGACAGCGCGGTCGGCGAAAGGATATTGATAGCCCTGATGGAAGGCTTCGAAACCGTCATGGCCTATGTCTCCAACACGCTGTCGTTCCTGCGCCTCGCCGCCTTCAGTCTCAACCACGTCGCGCTGTCCATCGCCGTCTTCACCGTCGCGAACATGCTGCATGCGACGGGATACTGGCTGACCGTGTTACTGGGCAATGTCTTCATCCTGGTGCTGGAAGGCGGCATCGTCGCGATCCAGACGCTGCGCCTGGAATACTACGAAGGCTTCTCGCGCTTCTTTGGCGGCGACGGCCGCCCGTTCCGCCCGCTCGCGCTGGGCAAGCCGCGAGGGCTTGCGTTTCAACACGACTGACCGTCCACAGAAAGGAAAATCATGAACTGGCTCATCGCACTCATCGTCCTTAACCTGCTGTTCACCCTCGGCTTGGGGGCCTATCTGGAATTCCGCCCGTTGCGTGATGGCGCACGCGCGCAGCGCTGGTGGAAAGGCACGCTGGCAACCAACCTGCTGGTGTTCGTGAGCGCGGGCATGGCTGCGCTGTTGTTGGGCATGAGCGATGCGCTGGCGCAGCAGGCGCCCGGCGGCGAAATTTCGGTCGGACTCGGGCTGGCATTGCTGGGCGCGGGACTGCCGACCGGACTGGCGGCTTTCGGCGCCGGACTCGCGGTTGGGCCGGTCGGCGCGGCCTCGCTCGCGGTGATCGCCGAAAAGCCGGAGATGTTCGGCCGCACGCTGATCTACCTCGGACTCGCCGAAGGGATCGCGATCTACGGTCTGGTGGTGACCATCCTGCTGCTGGGGCGGATCGCATGAACGGCGGCCTCGCGCCGGCGCGCATGATCGCCCCCGCACGTATGATTGCCTTGGGCAGCGCCGCGCTGATGGAAGGCTTCGCGCTGATCGGCTTCGAGACCCTTGCCGACCCCGCACCCGAAGCCGTCGAAGCGCTGATGCAGGAACTGATACGCACCCAGCAGTCCGCGCTGGTCGTCATCGAGCAAAGCCTGGCACTGCATCCCGGCCGCCATTTGCAGCACGCGCAGCGCGAAGGCGGTCGCATCGTCATCACCGAGATTCCGGAGATCAACTTGTCGGGCGACTACCATTCGCGCGTGGAAAGTCTGGTGCAGGGCCTGCTCGGCCCAACCACACTGAAGGTGCCGGGATGAGCGACGCCGAGCAAATATCCGGACTCGAATCCGCGCTGGCGGAGCGCGCGCGCAAGCTGGCCGAGGAGCATCTCGCCAACGGCCGACTGGAACGCGAACGACTGCTCGCGGAGACGCGGCAACGGCTGGACATCGAAAAAGAACGCAAGGTGCTCGCCGCCAAGGCTCATGCCGAGCATGCCTACCGGCAGCGGGTGCAGGCGGCGGAACTCGAACTGCGCGCCGCACTCGACCGGGTGCGCCAGGAGCTGTCCGATGCCGCGCTCGCCCAGCTCCCCGCGCAACTGTCCGCATGCGCGGACGACGAGGCGCATTACCTGCCGCTGCTGCAAAACTATTTGCGCGAGGCGGCGCAGGCCATCGAACGCGACGAACTCGTCGCCCGGTTCAACGCGCGCGACCTGCAACGCCTGCAAGCGGATTGGGCGCACCATGCCGGTGCAGCCGCGCCCGGCAAGCGACTCTCGCTGTCGCCGGATCCGCTGGCCTGCCTGGGCGGCGTGCTGGTCGCAAGCGGCGACGGAGACATCCGCTTCGACAACACCTTCGAGGGCCGCATGGAGCGGCGGGAAGAGACGCTGCGAAGCACGGTCGCCGAGCGGCTGATGCCGCAGGAGATCACGCATGAGTAAGGTCGTCGAAATCAACGGGCCGCTGGTCACCATCGAGCTGGCCGATGTGCGCACCGGCGAGCAGGTCAGGATAGGCCGTCTCGAACTGATGGGCGAAGTCATCGCCCGCCACGGCGAACGCGCGCTGGTGCAGATGTACGAGCCCACCGAGTCGCTGCGTCCCGGCGAACCGGTCGAGGCGCTCGGCCACCCGCTGTCGGTGGAACTCGGGCCGGGATTGCTGGGCGGCATCTTCGACGGCGTGCAGCGGCCCTTGCTGGAACACGCGAAACAGCACGGCGATTTCATCCCGCGCGGCGTGTACATCCCGCCGCTGGACCGCAACAGGCTGTGGCATTTCGAACCGAACGCCGAATTGAAAATCGGCATGCGCATCGAAGACGGCGCGGTGCTGGGAACGGTGCAGGAAACGCCGACCATCGCCCACCGCATCCTGGCACCGCCGGGCATGGGCGGCGAACTGGTCGAGCTCGTTTCTGCCTGCGACATCACCGTGGAGGGAGTGATTGCGCGCGTCCGTTCCGCACAGGGCGATATCCACGAACTCAAGTTGTTCCACCGCTGGCCGGTGCGCAGCCCGCGCCCCTACCGCAACCGCGACGACGCGGTCGCGCCGCTACTCACCGGACAGCGCATCCTCGACACCTTCTTCCCGCTGGTGAAGGGCGGCCGCGCCGCCGTGCCCGGCCCGTTCGGCGCGGGCAAGACCATCGTGCAGCAGCAGATCGCGCGCTGGGCCGACGCCGACATCGTGATCTATGTCGGCTGCGGCGAGCGCGGCAACGAGCTGGTGGACATCCTCGAAAGCTTCCCCAAGCTCACCGACCCGAACACCGGGCGTTCGCTGATGGAACGCACGCTGCTGGTGGCGAACACCTCCAACATGCCGGTAGTCGCGCGCGAAGCCTCGATCTACGTCGGCGTCACGCTGGCCGAGTATTACCGCGACCAGGGCTACGACGTGGTGATGGTGGCCGACTCCACCAGCCGCTGGGCCGAGGCGCTGCGCGAGGTCGCGGGCCGTTTGGGACAGATGCCGGTCGAGGAAGGCTATCCCGCCTACCTCGCCTCGCGCCTCGCCGCGTTCTACGAGCGCGCGGGACGGGTGCAGACGCTCGCCGGCGGCAACGGCTCGATCACCCTGATCGGCGCGGTGTCGCCGCCCGGCGGCGACTTCTCCGAACCGGTCACCAGCCACACCAAGGAGATCGTGCAGACCTTCTGGGCGCTATCGAAAGAACTCGCCGACGCGCGCCACTACCCCGCGGTGGACTGGGTGGAGAGCTTTTCCGGCTATGTCGCGAGTTGCAGCGGCTGGTGGGCCGAACATGTCGATTCGCGCTGGGCCGAGCAGCGCGCCGCCGCGCTGGGCATCCTGTCGCAGGCCGAAGAACTGGCGCGCATCGTCAACCTCGTCGGCCCCGAAGCATTGTCGCCACAGCAACGCTGGGCGCTGCAAGGCGTCGCGCTGTTCCGCGAAGGCGTGCTGCAACAAAGCGCGCTCGATCCCGTGGACAGCTATTGCTCGCCGCAAAAACAGTTCGCGCTGCTCGACCAGATGCTGAGCATCTACCGGCAAGGTTCAAAGCTGCTCGAATTCGGCGTGCCCGTACAGGAACTGCTGCGCCTGCCGTTGCTCGCCGAGGCGCAACGCCTGAAAGGCAGCTACAGCAACGACCAACTGGACGAACTGCGCAGCTTCGCCGCAAGAGTCGATAGCGAGTTCGAACGCCTGCACGGCGAGTATGCGCAGCATGCAAAGGTGGCGTCATGAGCGAAAAAGAATACCGGCTGGCATCAGCCGCACGCAACGGGCTGCTCTACATGCGCGGCGTGCCCGGCATCGCGCTGGGCGACCGCGTGGTGGTGCGCGACCACGGCGGGCGCAAACGCAACGGCCAGGTGATACGCACCTCGAACGAACTGGTGCTGATCCAGGTGCTGGAAGGCACCGACAATCTCGACCTCGAAAACACCTGGGTGCGCTTCCTCGACCAGCCGTTCGAAATCGCGCTTTCGCCGGACATCCTGGGCCGCGTGTTCAACGGCTTGGGCCAGCCACGCGACGAGCGCCCTCCCCTGTTCTCGAAACTGAAGCGCAACGTCAACGGCGCGCCGGTGAACCCCGCCGCGCGCGCTTATCCGCGCGAGTTCATCCAGACCGGACTGTCCGCGGTGGACGGGCTCAACTCGCTGGTGCGCGGGCAGAAGCTGCCGATTTTTTCCGGCTCGGGCCTGCCGCATAACCGCCTCGCCGCACAGATCGTGCGCCAAGCCAGATTGCCCGGCGAGGAATCGCATTTCGCCGTGGTGTTCGCCGCGATGGGCGTGACCTACTCCGACGCACGATTTTTCCGCGAGACCTTCGCCGACAGCGGCGTGCTGCGCAACGTGACGATGTTCCTCAACCTCGCGGACGAACCCGCCATCGAGCGCCTGATCCTGCCGCGCGCCGCGCTGACCGCGGCGGAATACCTCGCGTTCGATCTCGACCTGCATGTGCTGGTGGTGATGACCGACATGACGCACTACGCCGAGGCGCTGCGCGAGGTCGCCACCGCCAAGGGCGACGTGCCCGCGCGCAAAGGCTATCCCGGCTACCTGTATTCCGACCTCGCGGAGATTTACGAGCGCGCCGGGCGCATCCGCGGCAAGCCCGGCTCCATCACGATGATGCCGGTGGTGTCGATGCCCAGCGACGACATCACCCATCCCATCCCTGACCTCACCGGCTACATCACCGAGGGTCAACTGGTGCTCTCCCGCACGCTGAACAACCTCGGCATCTATCCGCCGCTGGACATCCCGCCCTCGCTGTCGCGGCTGATGAAAGACGGCATAGGCCGCGACCACACGCGCGAGGACCATGCGCGTGTCGCGGGACAGATCTACGCGTCCTATGCGCGGGCGCTGGAGGTGCGCAACCTCGCCTCCATCATCGGCGCGGAAGACCTGTCCGAAACCGACCGCAACTTCCTCGATTTCGCCGACGCCTTCGAACGGCGCTTCGTCGGACAGCGCGAAGACGAGGAGCGCGGCATCGTCGAGACGCTGGACCTCGCATGGGAACTGCTCTCGCTGCTGCCGCCCGAGGCGCTGACGCGCGTCGGCGCGGCGGACCTGGCGAAGTACCACCGCTGGCAAGGATCGCAGGAGGAGAAATGAAAACCCGCCTCAGGGTGCGCCCGACCAAGAGCGTGCTGCTGTCGCTGCGCCGCCAGGTGGTCGCGTTGCAGCACGGCCACGATCTGCTCGAACGCAAGCGCGAGCTGCTGACAAGGCTGGTGCACCAGCGGCTGAAGCGCTACCGCGAACTGCGCCTCACGGTGCACGATGCCTTGCAGTCCACCTACCACTGGCTGTCCATCGCGCACATGCGCATGGGCAGCACGCAGTTGCGCCAGGCGGTGCTGGGGCTCAAGCCCGCGCTGTCGGTGTATATCCTGCCGCGCAGCAGCATAGGCGTCGAATACCCCACCGTGACCGTCGAAAGCACGCCGATCCAGCCCGTCGGGCTGATGTGGACCGACGCCAGCTTCGACGAGGCGCGCCAGCGCATGACCGACATCGCCGTGCTGCTTGCGCAACTGGGTGAGGCCGAGACCGCGCTGTGGCGCCTGCTGACCGAGCAGCGCAAGACCCAGAAGCGCGTCAATGCGCTGAAGTACAACGTTATCCCGCGTTACCGGAACACCGTCCGCCACATCGAATCGGTGCTGTCGGAGGAAGAGCGCAACACGCAGTTCCAGCTGAAGGTGATGCGCGAACAGCTGGAAACGGCAGGAGATGCCTGAGTGCGAAACGGAAACCGGCCGGAATGCAGCCGGTCAGACTCGCTTACGACCTCTCGCCACCAAGCGCCTCGACGAGGTCGGGCAGCAGCTTCCTCAGCTCCCCTGTCATCATCGCAAAGTCGGTGTCGAACACGTCGTCCAGGTCGCTGGCATCGGCCTGCTCCTTGAGGATATCCAGCGGGGTGAGGCGTTTGAGTTGCAGATTCTCGTGCAGCACGAAGGAAAGTTTGTCGTTCCAGGTCATCGCCAGTCTGGTGACTTCCTTGCCCGATTTGATGTGCTTGTTGATTTCATCGACTTCAAGGGCGTGACGGACGTAGCGCACTGTCGACCGCTCGTCTCCCGTTCCGCGCAATTCGCAATCGCGGTCGACGGTGAATCCGGAAGGGAAGTCTTCTCCGGCGAGCCATGCAGTCATCGCGGAGGAAGCGCGCGTATTGGTCTTGATCAGGCTGAACGAGATGCCGTCGACCGACTTGATCAGCATTTCGACGAGCTCGTCGGCCCGGCCCAGATTGGCGGCATCGATCACCAGCAGTTTGTTGTCCGGATCGATCCATGCGCAGGTCTTGCTGCGGATGGCAAACGCGCGGGGAAGCAGCTCGTCCGTGACGGACTCCTTGATCTCCTTCATCTGCTTGCGCCCCGGCTTGTACCCTTGCTGCTCTTCGATCTCGACGGCGCGGGATTTCGCGAACTGGTTGATCACGGTCGCCGGAAGGAGCTTTTTCTCCATGCCGAGGGCGATCAGCATTTGCGAACCGAGCATATGCACCAGAGGCTCGCCGTCGGCCTTGGGCGATACCCAGCCGCGGCGTTGCATCTCCAGACCGGAGCAGGATTGCAGGATATGTTGCGAGAGTTTTTCTTCGAGGGTGTCGGACGTTGCCGACCATGCATTCAGTCGATAGACCAGGAGATTCTTGAACCACATAAATTTAAGACCAAGACTAAGCAATAAGGCGGGCGATTCTATCGTCTCATCAGGCCGTATTCCAGCAATCTCTCTATTTTTGGAAAGAACACGTGCAGGTTGCCGCTTTCGGTCTTTCCCGCTAACGAATGCCGGATGCTGCGGTAGCGCATCAGGTATGGCAGCCAACTCGGTAGCAAGGACAATATCCCGCCTGGATTTTCCATTCCCCACATAGAGGATCATCCAGACAGGCCAGACTCTCCTGCCCTGCGGTAAACTGCAACGGCTTTTTCTCCCGGGAATATTGTTTCAAATCGATTGTTGCGAATTTCGAACTCCACCCCACTTCCATGAATCATCCACGTCAGAGCGATAGCCCGCGATGCTGAAGCTTCACCGATTCCCGTTTCTGGCAATGGGTACAGAATGCGAATTGCAGTTGTATGTAAGGAGCGAGTCGGAGGCCTCCGCGGCTGCGCTTCAGGCCATGGAAGAAGTATCGCGGATAGAAGCGCGCTATTCGAGATACCGCGACGACAGCGTCCTGTCCGAAATCAATCGCAAGGCGGCACAAGGAGACCCCTTTCATCCAGACGAAGAAACCGCCGCCCTGCTCGACTATGCCTGGGCATGTCACCGCCAAAGCGGCGGCTTGTTCGACATCACCTCCGGGGTGCTGCGCAGGGCCTGGGATTTTTCGTCGGGCCGATTGGCGAAGCAAAACGAGCTCGATGCCTTGCTGCCCTTGGTCGGCATGGACAATATCCGCTGGGAACGCTCCATACTGTCTTTCGACATACCCGGAATGGAGCTCGATTTTGGCGGCATCGCCAAGGAATATGCGGCGGATCAGGCCGCCGCCGTCTGCGCCGCAGCAGGCATCGAGCATGGCCTGGTCGAGCTGGGCGGCGATATCGCCGTGATCGGCCCGCATCCCGATTCCTCGCCATGGCTTATCGGCATACGCCATCCCCGGCGTCCCGACGAGGCCACTGCAATGGTGGAAATTTCGCGGGGAGGTATTGCCAGCAGCGGGGATTACGAACGCTTTTTCGTCGCGAACGGGAAACGCTATTGCCATCTGCTCGATCCGCACGACGGCTGGCCGGTTAGCGGCCTATCCATGGTGAGCGTGATCGCGGAACAATGTCTGGTGGCGGGAAGCCTCGCAACAATCGCAATGCTCAAGGGAGAGAACGGCAAGCAATGGCTGAGCGGGACGGGAGTCCCCCATTTGTGGGTGGACGAAGCTGGAAATTTCGGAGGGAATATCGACCCGATAATTCAAGAGAAATGCTGAACAAGCCCTCCGTTCATGGTTCGACAGGCTCACCACGAACGCAGGACGACAGGGGATTGTCGGATTGCAAAGCTCGCCCTTCGATAAGCTCGAGGCGAGCAGACTTGCTCAGTGATTCCCAAGGCATATCCGCAAACACCTGAACGATGCTCGCGGAAACCCGCGCAGGTTTTGGCTCAGGCCTTGATGCTGATGCCGTTCAGCGCGGCAGTGCTGTTCGCCAGCGTCTGCGGCTGCGTTACAGCGGCATGCTGCTGATGCCTGAAAGTCATCATCGACTTCATGCCGGCAATAAAGTCTTCCTTCGACACCTTGCCGGTCCCGGTTGGATCAAGCTTGGCGAAGGCGGTATCCACCCCGATGGTTTTGAAGGCGGCGGGGGTATTCATGTTGTTGAACGCCTGTTCGAACTGCGTCTTGGTGATGCTTCCCGCCCCGGCGGTGTCGATCATCTGGAACAGGTTGGACATCTTCTGCTGTGGCGGCATGCGCATGCTGGCGCCCGACATGGCCTGCGGCATTGCTGCCCCCGAGCCGGAAATACCACTGATAGTGGACATACAGTCTCCGAAAAATTTTTAATCGATATGGGTAAATATCCCCGCAGCCGATTATATCGGCGGGGAGATTCGAGGGAATTCCGATTTAAGGGAGAAACAGCCCGCTATTCGGCGCGGACGAACGTCCTCCGCCACGCAAGTCGATCCATGCAGCGCATCGGACGAGGAAAGCATATAGGTAAGGCACGCTGTCAGTGCGTCAAGCCCAGCCAGCGCAACAGCGATTTCAGCGGCGAAACCTTGTCGGCGGAATGCGGCATCGATTCATCCTTCGCGGAAGACTGCGTTGCTCCAGGCGCGAGATTCGCAGCGGGGGACGGTTTTACGGAGGGGGCGGACTTCGCGGCTGGCGCAATTTTTTCGACTGGGGCGTTCGGAGCGGGAGCAGTCTTGACAGAGGAATTAGTCTCCGCGATACCCCTGACCTCCACTGTGGAGGAAACTGGACGCACGGTTTCCGGCAGTTGCACCATCTGTATCGCAAGCTCGTTGACCTGCATGGAAATAAATTCGGCGCGGCGCGGCTCGATACACAGCTCGCGCCACTCGTCGTCCGATATCGACGCGTCGCTGTGTTCGGCGATGCCGAAATCCGGCAGCAATTTTTCGGCGATATTCATCAGCCGGATCAAGGGATTCCTTATTCCCACCCCGCCGGCTTCCGGGGCGTGATGATGGGCCGCCACTTCGACAATATCCTCGGGCAAATTCCAGTGCCGGGCCAGCAATGCGCCGATCTCGCAATGCGTCATACCCATCAGCTCCATTTCGATCTCGGGTATCGGGCGCTTGGGTTGCAGGCGCAACTGCCGGTGAAGCTCCTCGCTCACCGCCGGATCGATATGGTGCAGCGCCATCAGACCGATGTCGTGCAGAAAACCGGCGAGAAATATCCGGTTATCGTCCGGGCGCAAGCGCAACGGCATTTCGCGGGCGATCTCGCTCATTGCGACAGCCATCGTCATGCTGTGCGACCACAGCCCTTGCGGATCGAAATGCCTGCTCGCGGGCTTCGCCATCGAAGACAGTGTCGCCAAGCCGATGGCGACCGATTTCAGGCGTTTCTGCCCCAGCAACAACGACGCATCGCGCAAGGAGCTGATCTTGCGCCCGACGCTCATCGCCGGCGTATTGGCAAGACCGATCACCCGCGCGAACAACTGCGGATCCTGCTCGATCAAGTTGAGCATCTCCAGTTCGCCCTCGGGCGTATCCAACGGCAGCGCCAGCAGCTTCTGCGCGATGGCCGGCATCGCCGGGAGAGAATGCAACCGGCCCAAGGCTGATTTCAGCCTGGCCTCTATTTCTTCCTTGCTCATTCCCCTCCTCGTCGAACCCGCATCAACTCAACCCAGCAGGCTCGCCAGCGTCAGCAACAGCAACAGGATCAGCCAGAACACCACCGAGCGCCAGACCAGGCCTATGGTGCTCTGCATGAAGTCGGCATCGGCATCGTCGCCTACCCCCAGTTCGGGCCGCTCGAACGGCAGGCCGCCCTGCGGGATGGGCATGCCGAGGCGCACGCCCAGCGCACCCGCACCGCTGGCGAGCAGGATCCCGGCTTCCTCGTCGGGCCAGCTCGCCGCCTGGGTACGCCAACAATACACGGTGTCCTCGAAGTCCCCGACGATCGCGAAGGTCATTGCGGTCAACCGGGTCGGCAGCCATTCCAGCATGAGGAATGCCTGTCGTGCAAAGTTGCCGAACAGCCCTAATTCGTCTTTGTCCTCGTCGCCCCAGCGCGCGCGCAGGAACTGGCCCAGACGGTACAGCAGCGCGCCGGCCGCGCCGCCCAGCCCCAGCACACTGAACAGCACGAACCAGACGATCACGCCGAACACGTTGCGGTGCGATGCCAGCAGCGCCTGCTCTATCGTGACGCGCGCGACCTCCTCGGCATTAAGTTCGTGTGCGGGTTCGCCGCGCCATGTCGACAACAAGCTGCGCGCCCTATCCAGCTCGCCGTCGCGCAACGCCTGATGGATGTCGGTGAAGTAATGGCTGAACTGGCGGAAGCCCATCGTCAGGTACAGCACCAGCACGTTGAACGCGAAAGCGAACAGCGGATGGGCTCGATACAGCAACCAGTACAGCAGCACCGCAACCAGCAGCAGCGGCATTACTGCCAGCAGCCAGGCGACTTTGCCATGGCGCTGTTCGCCCGCATTGAAGTGGTGCTCGAAGAAATTGGCGTAGGCCGACAGCCAGCCATACAGCGATTTGCGCGCAGAGAGCGGATGGAGCTGCTCCAGCAGCAGCGCGAAGATCAGTGCAAAGAGACTCATGAGGTATATCCTCAGTTAATCCGGGGAAAAACAATTGTCCACGGAAAACACGAAAAACACGAACAGATTTCGAAGGCATGCAATGACTCTTGCGACCTGCCGGGCGACCAGCAAAGCATGAAGAAGCAATTTATTTTTTCCGTGACTTTGCGAGCTTTCGCCTTGCGATGAGTGCCTGCCTTCCCCTCTTCATGTATTCCGTGGATGAACAGGGGGGTTATGGTTAATAGGAAACGCCCTCGTCGGTCCAGAGATCGGGCGTGAAGCGCACCACGCGGTTGCGACCGCTCTCCTTCGCGCGGTACAGGGCCACGTCGGCGAACTTGATCGCCTGCCAGAAGGTGTCGCAGTCGACCGGGAACACCGCGAGGCCGATCGAGATCGTCTTGGACAGCATCGTGCCCGGCAATTGTATCTTCAGCGCCTCCACGGCCAGCCGGATCTTCTCCGCGACGTTTTCCGCCTGCTCGCCGCCGGTGTCCGGCAGGATGATCATGAATTCCTCGCCGCCGTAGCGAATCACGATATCGGAGGCGCGCACAGCCTGCACCAGCACCTTGGTCAGCGCCTTGAGCACCGTGTCGCCTGCGTCATGGCCGTAGGTGTCGTTGACGACCTTGAAGTAGTCGAGGTCGAGCATCATGATCGCCACCTGGCTATTGCGCCGATGATTGGCCGCCACCAGCGTCTCGATGTATTCCTCGAGGAAGCGGCGATTGTGCAGGCCGGTCATCGCGTCGCGCAGGTTGGATTCGCGCAGCGTATCCATCAGCCGCTTCGCCTCGATCACCGGCGCGGCCTCGCGCAGGTAGACGCTCAAATAAGGCAGCAGCTCTTCGACACGCGACGCTTCGTCGGCTGTGAAGACCAGTTGCAATATGCTGCCGACCGAACCGGACTGGATGATGGGCAGGCAGATATGACGGTACTCCAGCGGATCGGCCGGGGGACAGAACGCAAAGCAGATGCCCGGCGTTTCGGCGGAGTCGATCACATGCCCGGTGCGGCGCGCACGGCAGGTCTCGGAACGCACCAGTATCTGCGGGTCGCACCACCGGCAGTCCGCCCCCGCTTCGCCGTCGACGATGATAGGCGTCATCTGGTTGCGGTTCGACACCACTTCGTAGATCGAAAAATGCTCGATACCGAAGCGCTCGCGCACCGCCAGCGACAGGCGCTGATAGATTTCAGACTTGGACTCGTCTTCCTCGATCGACTGCTTGAACTGCGAGGCATCGATCAGCCCGTGCACCATGTCTATCGTGGAATTCAGCAGGTTGCCGCGCTCCTCGGTGGGCTTGTGCTTGAGCAGCTGCATCACGTCGTTGCGGATGCCGCCCAGACCGTCGCGCAGGAATTGCATCAGCTTGTTCATGTCCGCCGCGATGCGGCCGATCTCGTCGTTCGTACTCTGTTTGATGCCGGCATGGAAGTCGCCCTGAATCGCGTGGCTGACCACCTCCTGCACATCGTTCGCCGTGGAGATCATCGGTTTGACCAGGCGGCGGAAGAAAAACAGCATCAGCAGCATGAAGAACGCCACCGAACCGACCATCACCGCCGAGACAAACACCGCGCTGCTCTTCAGGTGGCCGATTTCCATCTTGACCGTGACGGCCCCGAGCACCGTGCCCTCTGGCACATTGTGGCATTGCAGGCAATTCGGCGTCCCCTTGCTGGTCGCGACGAAGGGAATGGTGCCGCGAAACACCGGATTGCTAGCCTCGTCCAGCACCTCGAAAAACGGTATGCCGCTACGCAACACCCCGATCTCGGCATCGTCTGCGGCCCGCTCCTGGTCGAAGCCCTGCCCGAACTGCTTCTCGACATGACCGCCGCGGATCACATGTACCGACTGCAGGCCAGGCACCTCGCCGAGGCGGCGCAACAGCCCTTCGCGTTTGGAGATGACGCCGTTGATCATGTCTTCGGTCAGGCTGACGCGAACGATCTCCGCCGCACTGCTGACCTGCGCCTGCGCCGACAACAGCGAGAATTGCCGGAACGACACCAGACTGACCACGATCAGCACGACGATCATGACCGTAGCCAGCACCACCGAGAACAGGGTGACTTTACTATTGAGATTCACGGACTCCTCCCACGAGCGGCTGCCGGCACGGCACCGGCGCAGCTTCGATTGTTGTATGGAAGAAGAATACCCCGAATCCGCCGGCCCGGGCAATCGCCAACAACCCGGAAATTCAGGCGCCCCCAGAAGAGTTTTCCGACTCGAAATCACAGATTGTGATTTCAAGTCGGGGTGGATCTCGTCGAGCAATCAAGCAAGACCAAATTCGAATCGTCTTCATTTCGGCCAAAGCCGCCGTTTCAGCCAAACTTGAATTACTTCCGCTTTGTACCTGAGAGTAGCCAGTAGGATGAGTTGAGCATAGCGATCTCCAACGGTAAGGTTCGCCATGGGTAATAACCTATCCATTTAGCTGAATCGGAAAAGCGAGGAGGCTACAATAACAGGGCGCTCTGGCGAGAGTCACACAAAGAGGGGAGAGGATATGTTCGGTTTCTTTAGAAGGAAGACTGCAAGGAAAGCCATTTCATTAGAAGCTGATAACGAAAATCAGATTGCCGCTGATACCCAGAACGAGACTGCAATTCAGGATCATTACATTGCGGATCAGCCCATTACCGGCAAAGCTGAAGATCGCTTTAACCGAGCATATTTCGCTACGCGGATAGCCGAGACTATCGCAACCAGAATTGATTCGTCGAGCATTGTTCTTGGCCTCTACGGCCCATGGGGAGACGGCAAGACCTCAGTGCTTGAAATGATGCAGGAGGCTCTTAGGCTTTATCCCAACGCCATCGTTGTTCGTTTCAATCCATGGCACTTTCAGAGCGAGGATATGCTGCTTAGAGGTTTTTTTGCCACCCTTGCCGACGCGATGGGGCAATCGCTCCCCAGCATGAAAGAGAAAGCCGGAGATCTGTTAAAAAAATACGGAAGTCTGCTTTCCCTTGCATCTCTAACAGTTGGTGGTGTCGTCCAAGTGAAACCAGGCGATGCCGTAAAAGGTGTTGGCGAGGCCATGTCAAATGTTGGACTGGACGAGTTGCGAAAACGAATCGAGCAAATGCTGGGCGAGGCTAACAAACGTCTCGTCATTCTGATAGACGATATTGATCGCTTGGACCGTGATGAGACTCACGCCATTTTCAAACTGGTCAAACTATCCGCTAGCTTCAGACATACATCGTATGTTCTTGCATTTGATGACATTGTTGTTTCAGCCGCACTCGGGGAACGATATGGAGCGGGCGGTTCATCCGCCGGCCGCGCTTTTCTTGAAAAAATTATTCAGGTACCACTGCACTTACCTCCGGCAGATGAGAATAGTCTTCGGCAACTTGCCCTAGAGGGCGTACAAAATGCTCTGAACCAAACTGGTATCGAATTGACGCAGCCTCAGGTAGACGCTTTCGTCAGGCATTTTGATGATGCACTTCTATCCAGATTGGAGACACCGCGCCGCGCAAAGCTGTTCTCAAATGCATTAATGTTTGCGCTACCCATTCTCAAAGGCGAGGTCAATCCGGTCGATCTTATGCTCATTGAGGGAATACGGGTCATGTATCCGGGCCTCTACATTGCCATAAGAGAGAATCCAGCGCTTTTCCTTCGTGGTGAACACGATGAACGTCGTAGCTTTCGTCAAGAAGCAGTTAGTCGAATTGATAGCCTCATAGAGCGCACTACTCCGGAGCTGACCGACGACGAGCGAGTAAGGGTAAAGTCGAGGCTTCTTGTGCCACTGTTTCCGCGCATTGGTAAAGCGGTCTATGGTGGCGAATGGGATGAGACTTGGGGAGCAGAACAGAAAATTTGTTCAAGCGAGTATTTCAAACGCTACTTTACGTATAGTGTGCCAGTTGGTGATGTTCCGGATGCGCATGTGGCAGCACTTTGCGAAGCAACTCCGGCTGCTTCCGATACTGAGAAACGAGCTCTGCTTGAAGCCTTTGCCGCTCGGCAAGGCCTCCCTCGTGTAATTTCAAGGCTTCGTCAGCGGGAGGAATCTCTAAATCAGGTTCAAGCTTCCGCTCTGATTACTACTTTTGCAATGAACGGGGATATTCTTCCCCGTGAGCGCGGCATGATGGTTTTGGCAGATACGCGAGCAAAAGCCGGAATGCTAATTGCAGGTCTTTTGCGACAAATACCTGCGGGAGAACTTCGACAAGCAGAAGCTGAACGGGCTATACAAATTGCATTGCCTGTCGGCTTTGCGATGGAGTGTATCCGTTGGATTCGAAACTACGATGACACTCCCCTGGAAAGGAGAGTTTTGACTGATGAAGGCGAAGCTCCACTAAGAGCAATCCTCACCACTCGCATTGAAGAGGCCGATGCTGTGTTACCCCTCTTCATAGCTCATCCGAAAGATGCTCCCGCCTTGTATTGGTCTTGGGCAAACGGAACGTCAATATCCCACGTTCGACAGCGACTGCAGGCACTCTTTGATGCGGCTCCTGAGCAACTGGACGCCTTTTTGGGATGCTACATAGGAGAAGCTTGGGGCATGGAGAGTGGACTTCCAAGACCAGCCGACTTCCGGAGGGAGCAGTACGAATCAGTATCCCATCTCATTCCCGCAGAATACGTGGCCACAAATTTGCGGCTTCGGTATGGAGAGGAGCTTGATACTCCTCAAAATTACCCGCCCGACACCATGGCGCAGTCTCGCCGCGTTGCGCATCAATTCATGACTGTGCATCAGGCTGTATTACAAACACAAACCGCTGCCACGCAATCTGCGGCAGAAGAAGAGCCTGCCAATAATGCCGACTAATTCGCGGTTCGCATACAGAGATTAATGTCAGATATGGCCGGGTGTCCAAATGTTTGTGTAAAGCAGTCTTTGTCAGCTGATGGCTAATTGACAGCTATGGCCGAGAATCTGACATTAATGAATAGGCGAAGTCCTGGATTATTTCCCAGCGCCCACACATTCAAAAAGGCTTATCGGCATAAGCCTTTTTCTTTTTGCCGATGAAACCCTGCCCTACCCGATCAGGCCTTCATACAGGAACAGGGCGTAGGCTCCGATCAGGCCGAAGCCCACGAAGCGGGGAATGCGCCCGATGAAGGCGATGGACAGGAAATGGACCAGCCCGGCGCCGAGGATGATATAGGCGCCCGTCTGGAAGAAATCGGGGACCCGGATGGGATTGAAGAGCGCGAACAGGCCGATGCACATCGGGATGCAGATATGGCCGTCGCCGACCTGCGAGCTCAGGACGATGTCCTGCCTGTTGATGCGCGTGTAATACAGCGCAAGGAAGGCATTGGGCACGACCATCAGCAGGCCGCTGAACCAGCCCAGCCGGGCAAAGCTGAAATACGGGCTTTCGGTGGTCGTAACCCATTCCACGAGATGGTCGACCGCGAAATAGATGCAATAGGCGCTGACCGCGAGCAGCGCGATGTCGATCAGGATGGTCCAGTGGAATCCCTTGTTCTTCCGGATGTTGTCTTTCAGCACTTCGAACACGTGCAATACCTGCCAGAACAGGAACAGGCCCACCAGGACCAGGCCGTCGTAAAAATCCAGTACCCCGTCCTTGGCCAGGGCCCAGAGCGTGCCGGTGAACAGGAACAAGGCGATCAGGGTGAACAGGAGGTTGAGCCGGTTGATGCGGTGGAATTCCGCGTGCTTCTTTGCCTTCTGTTTCGAGCCGCCCTGTTGCATGACGACGGCCGAACCGAAGATCGCGGAGAGCCCGAGCAGCAGCGTCAGGTTGGTGGCGTTGTTGACGAGCGCGTTCTCGATGACCAGCCCGCCATTGGCGGCGGAGCTGCTCATGACATAGGCGAAGATCAGGTTCGCGAAGCCGGAGCAGTAGGGCATGATCAGCGTGCCGAGCACGGTGCCTTCGAAGCCCTTGCCCTCCATCGCGTGCAGCCGCCAGATCATCATGAAACTCGCCGCCACGAACAGGACGAGCAGCATCAGCGGATGGGCAAAATAGCCCTGGATATCTTCGATTGCGTTCACGGGTGGCATAGAGGAAAACGGGCGCGGATTTTACCCTGCCGGGAGGCGTATCCCGCAAGAACGCTCACGGGTGCGTCCCCCGCCCGGTTTGGGTAAACTGCGCACTTTTTTGAAGGCGCGCCCAATGAAGAACACCCCCACCCTGCAGGCCAATGAGGCCGCCGAACGCATCGTCAGGCACTTCCAGGCCAACGGGTTTGCCGGCATATCGGAGGCGCTCATCATCCGGATACGCCTGAAAGAGGGCAGCCGGACGGAAGTCGAGGCCGCGTTCGAGGCCGCGATGGAGCAGGAGAAGGCCCCGCCCGTGCAGCAGCATTTCGAGATCCAGCCCTTCGGGCACTACTCGGATTCCCGCAGCTACGCCGAGGCGAAGTCGGCCATCCAGACCGACTTCACCCTCGCCCTGCGCATGGAGATCCCCCGAGTGTTCTTCGATCCCGCCCCTGTCGTGATCGACGATGCCATGGCGACCGGCACGAAGTACGATGTGCTGATGAAGATCGGCGACAACGTCGACGGCTATGCCTTCGGCATCCTGCTGAACGACCCCGACGCCTCGTTCCTCGAATATGTCGGTACCCATCACGGGGACGAATGGCACAAGATCATGGGCAATTTCGAAAGCACGACCGCCTCCCTGACGGCGGAGTTCGACCTGCGCTGACGGCACGGCCGCCTGCTCTTCCGAAGGCAGATCCCCGCAAAGGGATCTGCCTTTGTCATTCACGGGCACGCTCTATACAACCGGGCAAAAAAATGGGCGGCCGGTGAAGGTCGCCCCAGTGAGGAGAGAGAGTATGGAAGTTCAGGCATTGCGCCGAACCGATACTATCCGGCGCGCATTCTACCGATCTGGCGAAATAGATATATATGCCGAATTATCTATGCATTCCGGCCTAGTCCTTCCCCTAGCCCGACAGTGTCAGTGAAAGGACTGCGATGCAAGTCCGCGAAGACCCTCAGTCGAAGCTGAAGGTGTAGAAGATGTCGATGGCACTCTCGACGCCCGCTTGGGTGACGATATTCACCCTGGGCGTCAAGGTGTAGGTGAGTTTGGTCACGCCCGCAACCGCCGTGATGCCCTGTTCGTAGCTGAGGAAGGCGCGTGACGAGAGGCGCTTGCCGACGGTGGCGATCTGGCTGCCCAGCGGGTTGTCGGCGGCGGTCTGCCCGGCCTTGTTCTCGCCCGGCCGCAGCGATAATTCGTCGATGCCCAGCGATTGTTTCAGCTGCCCGGTGATGCCGCCGGACCCTCCCAGTATGCTGCCGGCCGCATTGAACAGCAGCGCAGTATCGACGCCGCCATCCGTGGGCAATCGCCCCAGGACGATCCAGGAGAGCTTCTCGAAATCCGGCACCGTCGGCGTGGACACGAGCCGCACGGACGGGTGCTGCGCGGTGCCCGTCACCTCGACCCCCGCCTCCACGCTCAGGCCCTTGCGCAGCGCGAGTATGTTGAGCCCCGGATCGGCGAGCGGCCCCTGGAAATTGACGATTCCCCGCTCCACCGTCAGGCGCTGGCCGTAGGCCTCGAACGTGGCATCGCTGGCGGCGATGGTGCCGGTGACGCGCAACTGCTGCCCCTGCGTGTCGCGCACGTTCAGCTTCCCTGCCAGCCTTGCCTCCAGCCCCGAGGCGCGCAGGTAGAAGTGCTCGCCCAGATCCAGCGCGGCATCGACGGACAGGCGCGAACCTCTGGATGCGGGCACCCTCCGCCCGAGGATCACGACATCTTCCGACAGTTCCGGCCGGCCGCTGACGGGCTGGTTGATCAGGCCCGCATCGGCGGTGATGCCGGCGACCAGCGAGAGCCGATCGTTGTCGATGCCGAGATGGCCGCTGCCGGAAGCGATGATCCAGCGGTCGGTGCGCTGCGACAGCGGCATCCGGACGATGCCGATCTCGAGATCGCCCTTGTCGCCGTTCAGGCCGATGGTGCCGGACGCACTGAGCCTGCCCGGACCGGGCACGGGATTCATCCCGGCCAGCAGGCTGTCGCGCGGTTGCGGCTGGTGCGGCGCGACGAAACTCAGGTTGTCGATGTGCAGCGATTTCTGGTCGAAGCGCGCCGCCAGCGTTCCCTGTTCCAGCCTCACGCCCTGGTCCAGCAGCGCCAGCGCCAGGTCGTCGCCGCGCATTTGCCCGAGCAGGCGGGGCGCGGCATAAGTCCCGGCGATATCGGCTTCGAGCACGGCCCGGCCCGAGGTCCTGATATCCTCACTGAGGATGCTGCCCAGCCAGCCCAGATCGGGCGCGTCGATGCGGATCTTTCCGGCGAGCGGGGCATGGTCCGGCACCGCCCAGCCCATGCCGGACCGCGCCAGCGGCATGGCGACGCTGCCGCGCCATTCCCCGAGACGTTCTCCCTGTGCCGTCAGTTCGCCGGCTATCCGTCCATCGACGGCGCGGGCGGTGAATTCCAGCTTCTTCAGGCCCAGCGGGACCGGCGTATCGCCGGGCAGCACCCAGTCGCCGCTTTCGCGCGCGACGCGCAGGCGGCCTTCCAGTTGCGAAGTGGAGGCGATATCCCACTCGCCCCCCAGCCGCAGGAATTCCCGGCCTTCCCGCGCGCGGAAGCTGGGCTTGAAGCCGATGCCCGCGCGCAGCCCGATGCCGGTGAAACTCCCTCGACTGCTCCAGTGTTGCGGCGTCCATGCCAGGCTTTCGACGCGGATCTGTCCATTGACCACGGAGAACGCCGCGGCCTCAAGCGCGACGCGGTCACGTCCCAGCGCGAGCGGCGTATCCGCCAGCAGCTTGAACGGCAGCGCGCCCGTGCCGGAAAATTCCGTCAGCACGCCCTGCCATTGAATATCCTCCCAGCGCCGTGCGTCGTCGCCGAATCCTCCGTTGGCGCGCAGCGCGAGTTTGCTGCCGTCGTGCAACAGCGCATCGGCAGCGAGTTCGTGGCGCGCAAGGCTGCCGTTCGCGGCGAATTTCAGACTCCTGAAGCCTGTCCTGAGCTCCGTCGAAGGGCCTGTCCTGAGCTCCGTCGAAGGGCCTGCCCTGATCTCTGTCGAAGAGTCTGCGCCCGTCCGGTAGTCGCCGATGTCCACGCTCAGCGCCAGCGCCTCTCCCTCCAGTTTCCCGCTGGCGGTCAGGCTGGCCAGACGCTGCCCATCCGGCATGGACAGGTTGCGCCCTTCCGCCGTGAAGCCAATATCCGGCCGCATCAGGCTACCGGACAGCGTCGCCCGCGCATTCAGCGTGCCGCCGAAGCCGCGCCCGAGTTGCTCCAGCGCGGGCGCGGCGAGTTCGAGCTGCAGCCGGTCCGACGCCGCACCGAAGCCGCCCCTGGCGCTCAGGCGGTTGTCGCCCGCGCGGAATTCGACATCGACCTTGCCCCTGTCCATGCCGGCGAATTCGACCCGGCCGGCGCCGCCCACCGACTGGCCGGCGAACCGGCTGTCGTCCATCGCGAAGTCCACCTTGCCGCGGATCTGCGGCTCCAGTTCGCCCGTCAGCGTCAGCCTGGCGTTCAGGTCAGAGCGCGGGGCGCTCAGGAACGCTGCGAGGTCGAAGTGCTCCAGCCGGCCGTCGAAGCTGCAGGCCCGCCGCCCGTCCAGCGCCAGCTTGCCGTGCCCGCTGAGTGCGGCCTGGCCGCGAGCGAGACGCAACTTCTCCAGCGTCAGCGTCTCGCCCTCCTTGACCAGCAGCGCATCCAGTTGCAGGCTGCCGTCGCCCAGCACGACCTCGGCCCGCTGGACTGCACCGTCGCCGATTAGCTTCATGCTGCCTGCCAGCTTGGCCGCGCGCAGTCTCGTGTCGAGCGCGGCGGGATCGAGTCGGCTGACGGTCAGCGCTCCCGATCCTTTTGCCTGCGTGCGATGCCACTCGATGTTTCCGGAAACGGATGCGCCTCCCGCGAGCGCGAGTGCCACCCGGTCGAACTTCAGCAAGTCGGCGGAGAGCGTCGCGCGTGCCTGGCCACCGAGCAGCGGCAAGCCGGCGCGGTCGAGGGGCGCCGGGATGAGATTCTTCGCCGACACCTCGCCTTCGAGCCGGCCGTCTGCGTTGCCCCGCAGATCGGCCTGCAGCGCGAGATCGGCATGGGGGGCGGCCGGCGCGAAGGCGCGGGGATCGAGGCCGCTCACCTGCAGCCGCAGCGCGGCAAGCGGGAAGTCGCCGTACGGCGTCAGCCGTGCTTCGCCGCTGCCGGCGAGTCCCGCGCCCTTGCCCTGTGCGCTGACTGTGAGTCGTTGCAGGTCGCCGGCGACGCTAACTGCGATAAGCGCGGCCTCGGGCCCTGCAAGGCCGCCGACGCCGACCAGCTCGCCCTGCGCCTGCAGCGCGAACGGCCGGATGCCGTCCATCCGGCCGGATGCCGTCAGCATGCCGTATCCGGTGCCGGCGCGCAGATCCTGCAAGCGGTAACTCCGGCCGTCGCTGTCCAGCCTCGCTGCAAGGTTGTCGGCGGAAAAATAAGGCGAGCCGCCCTCTTCGACGATCACGCGCAGCGCACCGATATCGAGTTTCCGTATCGACAAAGGCAGCGGCGGACGCAAGTCCTGCGGCAGAGGCGCGGGCAGCGACAGCACCTCGACATCCCGCGCCTGCAACGACCGCACTTCCAGCCTGCCGGATAACAATGCGGCAAAACGCCAGTCCATGCTCACGTCCTGCGCCGTGATGCGCAGGTCGCTGCCGTTATCCAGGACCAGCGTCCGCACGCCGATCGGTCCGAGCAGCGAACCGCTCACGCCGTTGAATGAAACGCCGCCTGCGCTCAGGCGCGCCGCCGTCGCGGCCAGCAGTTGCAGTCCGGAGGTGCTGGTCAGCAGCCAGCCGCCCGTCGCCGTCAATAGCGCGAAAATCGCGGCGAGCAGCGACAGGCGGCGCTTTGCGGCGCGCATCAGATTAACCTTGGGCATGGGCTGTGCGCTCATCGTCAAAACGCCGCGGCCAGTGAGAAATGCAACTGCATGGCATGCGACCGCTGCCCCCAGGCCAGATCCATCGCCAGCGGCCCCACCGGGCTGCGCCAGCGCACCCCGGTGCCGTATCCGCTCGCCATGCGCACGGTGCGCAGGGTATCCGCGACGCCGCCGGCATCGGCGAACAAAGCCCCGCCCCAGTCGCCGCCGAACCAGTGCGTGTATTCGATGCTGCCCGTAACCAGCGCCCGTCCGCCCACGACCGCCGTGCCCTCCTGCACCCCCAGACTCTGGTAGGTGTAGCCGCGCACGGACTGCGAACCGCCGGCGCGGAACAAGTATTCCTGCGGGATGCCGAGACGCGACCGCGCGGCGGTGAAACCCACTTCGCCGCGGGCGGACAGGACATCGCGCGCGAACACCGGCCACCATGTCTGGTGACGCGCATAGCTGCGCAGGAAATCGTGATCGGACAGCAGTTGCCGGCTGCCTCCGCCGACACGGAACTCGGTCACATCGCCGTTGCGCGGATACAGCGGGTCGTCTATCGCGCGCCGGCGCCACTGCCAGTCCAGCACCAGTGCCTGGTTGACCTCCTGCACGCCGCCGGCGGGTCTACGGCGCTCCTGCTGCCAGTTGATGCCCTGCCAGGTCTCGATCCCTCCGCGCGTGCGGCTGCGGGTGACGCTCAGCTTATGGCGATTGGTCTGCAGTCCCGCGATCCGGGTGGCGTCGGTCGCTCCGCCCCACGACAGCCGGTAGCCATCGTCGTCCGGCAGGGTGTCGATGCCGGCGGACAGTTGCTGGCGGTTCTGTTCGAGGCGGAGCCCGCCGTTCAGGCTCCAGGCGCGATCCAGGAAATCGTGGTCCAGGTAGTTGATCTCGCTGCGCGGCCCGTTGTCGGTGCTGATGCCGGCGCCGATCGCCATGCGCCTGGTCTTTGCCTCGGTCAGCGCGACCTTCACCGGAGCAGCCGCATGAGTAGATATATCGGGCTCGATGTCGACCATCACCGAACCGAACTGGGGCATGGTCTGCAAGCGCGCCTGAAAGTCGAGCAGCAGATCCCGTCGATACGGGACGCCGGGCCGGAACGGCATCTGGCGAACCAGCAGATCCCGGTCATAGCGGCTCAGGCCGCTGATCTCCAGTTCGCCGAAACGGAAAGCCGGACCGGAATCGACGACCAGCCTCAAGCGCGCGGTCGCGGTGGCGGGATCGACCTCCGCACGGCTGTCCACGATCTGCGCGGCGGCATAATCCTCGCTCGCCACACTTGCCAGCAGCGCGGCCTTGGCCTCTTCCCATGCGGGCGAGCGGAAGGGCGCGCCTATGCCCAGCGGCCAGGCCGCCCGCACCTTGTCGATACGGGCACGATGTCCGGGAACATCGCCGGCGGCGAGATCGCCCCTGAACTCGATGTCCAGTGCGGAGACCAGCGTGCGCGGACCGGGATCGACCTCCAGCTTCCGCGTGCCGCCGGGCCCGGCGGGATACAGCGTCACCGTCGGCGAAAAATATCCCTCGGTGGCCAGCAATGCACCTATCTCCCGTCTTGCCCGGCGGACGAAAGCGGCACCGGCGGTATCGTCCGGCAGGGCCGCGGGGATCTCGAAATGCTTCTTCAGCAGCTCCTGCAGCGGGGCGGGCGAAGACAGGACGATGCTGTTGCCGGCATCCCGCGCATGCTCCGCCGCGCGTCCGTCCGGCGCGGCGAGAGCGAGCATCAATCCCAGCCAGAAGACCGGAAGATAGCGGTAGTGTTCGTCGACGTTAAACACGTTGATAGGCCGGATGACGGAATGCCGAAAAAGTTTAACGGGCATGGCAAATGCCACCCCTGATTATGAAACTTGCCATGCCCGTTCCCCTCACCTCAATCCTCTCCCGCAAGCGGGTGAGGAGGCAAACGAATCGCTACGCGAGTTTCACGTTAACCACGGATGCCGGGGACTAGGATACAGCATGATGATTTGCGGCAAACAGTCGGGAAGTCCCCCATGCCGAATCGGCAATCCACTCCACCCCCAATCCAATGAAACCAAGCCGCGATTACGTATTCCAGCCTATATATGGTTTGTTCCTGCGAGTTGTAGCATTTGCCCACTCCGATCATGTCCGCAAACGGATCATTCGTCGCGGGTGACAGGCAACGTGAACGCGGGACAAGACCGACAGAGACAAGCAAAGAATGGGGTGCGTTGCAATGAAGAAAATTATCGTGCTGTGCCTGCTGTGCGCATCGATGTTCGCATCGGTGAGCGCGCGATCGGAAGTGACGGAACCGGACATGCTGATCAAGAGCGTCGCCGAGGAAGTGCTGTCCGTCGTCAAACAGGAAAATGCCGATCCTGCAAACGGCCAGCATAACCTCCTGTCGATGGTGGACAGCAGAGTGCTGCCGCATTTCGATTTCGTGCGCATGACCCGGCTTGCGGCCGGCAAGGATTGGCATCGCGCAACGCCGAGACAGCAGAAGATGCTGGTGACGGAATTCCGCAACCTGCTGGTGAATACCTACACCAATACATTCTCGCGCTACCGGGACCAGACCGTGGAAGTCATGCCGGCCGGGACGCATCCGGACGCCGACGAAGTGACCGTCAGAACGCTCATCCTGAAACCGGGCGCGCAACGGATCGCGGTGGACTACGAGATGGAAAGGACCGCCGACGGCTGGAAGGTATTCGACCTGTCGGTGGAGAGGGTCAGCTTGGCCATCGTTTACCGCAGCATATTTGCCCAGCAAGTGAAACAGAGCGGCATAGAAGGGCTAATCAGGACCCTGGCGGACAAGAATGCGGCCAACAAGGCCCCGCATCAACACGAAGCCGATTAGATCGGGCAAGGCGCATCGGTAATGGAATATCCATGCGTAACGCTTCCTGCGATTTAGCCAGCGACCCTGAGTACCAAACCTTTGAGATACGCCCCCTCCGGAAAACTCAGCAGCGTCGGATGATCCGCGCTTGCGTGCAATCGGTGCACGATCTGTGCATCCACTCCCGCATCCAGTGCCGCACCCGCGACGATCTTCTGGAACAGGTCTTCGCTGATGCCGCCGGAGCAGGAGTAGGTGGCGAGCAGGCCGCCCGGCCGCAAGAGCTTGAAGCCGAGGAGATTGATGTCCTTGTAGCCGCGCGCGGCTTTTTCGGCGAAGGCGGCGGTGGGGGCAAACTTCGGGGGGTCAAGGATGATGAAGTCGAATTGTTTGCCCTGGTCGCGGAGTTTGCGCAACGCGAGGAACACGTCGGCTTCCTGCCATTCGGCACGGCTTGCATCGAGGCCGTTGTTTCTCAGGTTCTCGTCGGCAATACGCAGCGCGTCGCCGGAGACGTCGATGGATAGCACCGATTTCGCGCCGCCTCTGAGCGCATAAAGCGAGAAGCCGCCGGTGTAGCAGAAGCAGTTCAGCACGTCTCTATCCTTCGCCAGCGTTTCGGTCAGCGCGCGGTTGTCGCGCTGATCGAGGAAGAAGCCGGTCTTCTGGCCTTCGGCGACGTCCACCGCGAAGCGCAGGCCGTGCTCATTCACTTCCACACGGTCAGGCAGCGCGCCGCGCAGCACACCGGTGCGTTTCTCCAGTCCTTCGAGTTCACGCCCGTCGGAGTCGGAGCGCTCGTAGATGCATGTGGGATTGAGCAGTTCCTGCAGGGCGTCGGCGATGGCGTCGCGCCAGCGTTCAGGGCCGGCGCTGCCGAGTTGCATCACCACCACGTCGCCGTACTGGTCCACCACCAGCCCCGGCAGTCCGTCAGATTCGGCGTGGATCAGGCGCAGGCCGCTGCTGTCGCGGCGCAGGCCGAGCGCGTCGCGCGCGGCCAGCGCGGACGCGATTTTGCGGCGGAAGAACGCGGCGTCGACCTGCTCGGCCATGTCCCACGACCAGACGCGCGCGGTGATCTGCGAACCGGCGCTGTAGGCGGCCCAGGCGAGAAAGTTTCCGGCGGCGTCGCGCACCGGCAAGGTGTCGCCGCTGGCGGGTGCGCCGTCCACGCGCGCTACCGCGCCGGAGAATATCCAGGGGTGACGGCGCTGCAGCGATTTCTCGCGCCCCGCGTGGAGCATGATGCAGGGCTGTGCATCCGCGGCACCGTGAACGATTTCGCGCGGCGCGCTTTCCCGTGGTGCGGAAGGTTTCTCGTCGCGCCGAGTGCGCTTGCGAAAGTCCCTGTTTCCTTGCGAAGGTCGGTGCGGCGTAGAGGGCGATCTGGTTTTTGCTGGTTTTGGTTTTGGACTGGTCATATTTTTTCTGGTTATATTTTTTCTGGGCTTTTCTTCTTCGCGCGCGGATGGGCCGCGTCGTAGATTTTGCTGAGGTACTGGAAATCGAGATGGGTGTAGACCTGCGTCGTCGAGATGCTGGCGTGGCCCAGCATCTCCTGCACGGCGCGCAGGTCGCCGGAGGATTGCAACACATGGGTCGCGAACGAGTGGCGCAGCAGGTGCGGATGCACGTTGCTGTTCAACCCCTGCCGTATGCCCCATTGCTTCATGCGCAGTTGCACGACGCGCGGCGTGATGCGGCTGCCGCGTGCGCCGACGAACAGTGCGGCCTCGTCCGGCTTCGCGAGCCGGTCGCGCACGGCGAGCCATGCCTGCAATGCCTTAATCGCATGCGAACCCAAGGGAACGATGCGCGTCTTGCTGCCCTTGCCGGTGACGCGCACTTCGCCCGCTGCGATGTCGGCGCGCATGGCTTCACAGTCAAGGTTCACCAGTTCCGCCAGACGCAGCCCGGACGAATAGAACAGCTCGAACATCGCCTTGTCGCGCAGCTCGTCCGGGGTGTCGGCGGGGATGTCGACCAGTCTTGCGGCCTCGTCCGGCGACAGCGCCTGCGGCAGGGTCTTCGGCGACTTCGGCGCGCGCAGGCCGACGCAGGGATTGTCGGCGAGGCCGTGATCGCGCATCAGATAGGTGTAGAAGCCGCGCCATGCCGACAGCATGCGCGCCAGCGTACGACCGCCCAGACCCTTGCCGTGCAGCTGCGCGATAAAGCGGCGGATATGGTGGATCTTCAGGTTCGCGAGCGGCGTGTCGGCCGCGAGTTCGAACAATCGGCGCAGGTCGCGCGCGTAGTTCTCGGCGGTCAGTTCGGAATAGCGCTTCTCGTTGCGCAGCCAAGCCAGATAGCCGTCGAGATATTGTTGATTAGGCCCTTCGACAGGGCTCAGGACAGGCTTGGCTGCGGTCATGGCGAAGGAAGGTCTCCGTAGGGGCGCGATTCATCGCGCCCTTTTTGAATCGCGAATAAATCAGGGCGCGATGAATTGCGCCCCTGCGAGCATTATTGATGGTCGAGGTACGGATGCAGCGCCGCGCTCACCGCCTCGGAGATGCGCTGCAGGAACAGCGTGCCCATCTCCGGATAGAAGCGCTGCTTGTCCTCGCTCGCCAGCACCAGCATGCCTATCGTGACTTCACCCGCGTGCAGCGGCAGGTAGGCGAAGGAATGCAGGTACTTGCCGGTCTCGCCGAACCAGCTGGCCGTGTCGTGCGGCGGCTGGTGCAGGCATACCGGGTCTTCCTGTTCGTCGGCGAACGCCAGCACCTCGACGGTGGGCGGATTGATCTGCCACACGCGCAGCGCGACATGCGGAACATCGAAGATGTCCTTCAGCTGCTGCGGGATCATTTCCTGCAGCGTGGCCAGATCGCGCCCGGCGAACAGCGAGACGACGAAAGCCTGCACCTTGCGCTGCAGCGCGTCGTTTTCCAGCCCGTATCCCATCAGCTCGTGCAGCCGCTTCTCCAGCGCCTGATTCTTCTCGCGTAGCGCGATCATCTGGCGCTCGGGCAGCGAAATGGTACGGCCGCCGTGCGGATGCGGCAGCGCGATCTGCGCCAGCAGGTCGATGTGGTTCTCGAAAAAGTTCGGATTGTCCTGCAGATACTGTGCGACGTCTTCGGCTCTCATTGTTGCTCCCTATAGATTTATTTCGCCTTCGAATACCGTGATCGCCGGACCGGTCATCAGCACCGGCTCGCCCTCGCCCGCCCATGCGATGGTCAGCGTGCCGCCGTGCGTCGCGACGTTCACCGGGCTGTCCAGCAGGCCGCGGCGTATGCCTGCGACCACCGCGGCGCAAGCGCCGGTGCCGCAGGACAGCGTCTCGCCCGAGCCGCGCTCGAACACGCGCAGGCGGATATGGTTGCGATCCTTGATCTGCATGAAGCCGGCGTTGACGCGCTTGGGGAAGCGCGGGTGATGCTCGATCAGCGGCCCCAGCTTTTCCACCGGCGCGAGCTCGACGTCGGCGACGACCTGCACCGCGTGCGGGTTGCCCATCGACACCGCGCTGATCTCCAGCGTCTCGCCCGCGACTTCCAGAGGTTCGCTCACCGCGCCCTGGCCGTCGAACGGGATGCGCACGGGATCGAACACCGGCGCGCCCATGTTCACGGTTACGCGGCCGTCCGCTTCCAGGCTGGGGCGGATCAGGCCGCCGTAGGTCTCGACGACGATCTCGCGCTTCGGCGTCAGATTCTGCTCGTGCACGAAGCGCACGAAGCAGCGCGCGCCGTTGCCGCATTGCTCGACCTCGCCGCCGTCGGCGTTGAAGATACGGTAGCGGAAATCGGCCTCGGGCTGCTGCGCCTTTTCCACCAACAAAATCTGATCGCAGCCGACGCCGAAGTGGCGGTCGGCGAGAAAGCGGAACTGCTCCGGTGTCAGCTCTATCTTCTGGCGCACGCCGTCGATCACGACGAAGTCGTTGCCTGCGCCATGCATTTTGGTGAATTTGAGGATCATCTCTGCAATTCTTTGTGTCTGTAACAATCGGTTGTGTGGTCGTTCACCATGCCGGTCGCCTGCATGAACGCATAGCAGATCGTGCTGCCGACGAATTTGAATCCGCGCCGTTTGAGCTCCTTGCTCATCGCATCCGACTCCGCTGTGCTGGCCGGCACTTCGGCGAGGCTGCGCCATTTATTCTGTTTCGTCCTGCCGCCGACGAAACCCCAGATGAAGGCATCGAAGCTGCCGAACTCCCGCTGCACCTCGAGGAACTTCTGCGCGTTGACGACCGCGGATTGCACTTTCAGCCGGTTGCGCACGATACCCGGATCCTGCAGCAGCGATTCTATTTGATTCGCGTCGTAGCGGGCAATGCGCGTCGCGTCGAAATCGTCGAATGCGGCGCGATAATTTTCGCGTTTCTTCAAAATCGTGATCCAGCTCAGGCCGGCCTGTGCGCCTTCGAGGATCAGGAACTCGAACAACGCGCGGTCGTCGTGCAGCGGCACACCCCATTCTTCGTCGTGGTAGGCGCGATACAGCGCATCGTCACCGCACCAGCCGCAGCGATTCATGGGCAGAGCCGTGCGCAGTCGCGCCACATGCAGCGGTCCATCACGACGACGATGCCGGCGTCGCGTGCGCGTTGCGCAGCCTCTTCGTGGATCACGCCGTCCTGCAGCCAGATGCGCTTGATACCCAGTTTGATGCAGCTGTCTACGATCTCCGGTACATGCTCGGGTGCGCGGAACACGTCGACGATGTCCGGCAGTTCCGGCAGGCTTTCCAGATCGGGATACGCCTTTTCGCCGAGCACCTCGTCGACCAGGGGGCGCACCGGAATAATCCGGTAGCCCTTGGCCTGCAGGCCTTGCGCGACGCCGAAGCTGGGGCGCGACGGGTTGGGCGACAGGCCCAGGACGGCGATGCTGCGCACCTCGCGCAACAGCTGGCGAATCTCGTCGAAAGAGGGATTGGCGAAGGTCATGTCAGGTTCCAGAAAGCTCGTTAATGTAAAACTCGCGTAGCGATTCGTTTGCCTGGCTGCGCCCCCCTCGCTACGCTCTCCCCGCAAGCGGGACAGGATTGAGGAGAAGGAAACGGGCATGGCAAGTTTCATTATCAGGGGCGAAAAGTTTGCAATGCCCGTTGGCTATAATAAACCAACACCAGACCGAGAAGGGGCAAGACCTTGAGCGCGATCCATCCCGCAGAACTGTCTTTCGTCACCCGGCATGCGCCGTTCGACCGCATGGAGCTTGCGCATGTGATGTGGATGATGGAGCGCATGCGTCTCGGCTACTACGCCGAAGGCGAAGTGATCGTCTCGCCCGAGCAGGGCGCGGCGGATCGTTTCCTGGTCATCAAGCAGGGGACGGTGCACGGCGAGCAGAACGTCGCCAAGGCGGCGGATGCCGACACCTGGCTGGAGCTGATGGAAGGCGAGTGCTTCCCGCTGGGCGCGCTGCTGGCCAACCGCCCGGTCGCCAGCGTCTATCGCGCCGGCAGCGACATCTTCTGTTACGAACTGCCGGCCGCCGATTTCCATATCCTGCTCGTCATGAGCGCGCCGTTCCGCGATTTCTGCACAAGGCGCATCGCCAACCTGCTGGAACACTCCAAGCAGGTGATCCAGGCGCAATACAGCCAGGAAAGCAGCGAACAGCAGTCGCTGGCCAGTCCGCTGTCGGCGATCGTCCGGCGCAAGCCGGTGACCTGTTCGCCGGATACCCCGGTGCGACAGGTGCTGGCGACGATGAGCGAGCAGCGCATCGGCTCCATGATTGCCGTGGATGCGGCGGGCCGGCCGCTGGGCATCATGACGCTGCACGACGTGCTGGACCGCATCGCCATTCCGCAGATCGACCTCGACCAGCCGGTCATCGGCATCATGAGCAACAGGCTGTCCAGTTTGCCGCCACATGCACTCGCGCACGAGGCGGCGCTGACGATGGCCAGGCACGGCTTCCGCCATGTGCTGGTGGTCGAGAACGAGATATTGGTCGGACTGGTGTCGGAAAAAGACCTGTTCGCGCTGCAGCGCGTCGGCCTGCGCCAGATCGGCACGACAATACGCAACGCCGAGTCTGTCGATGTGCTCAGGCAGGCCGCGACCGATATCCGGCGCATGGCGCACAGCATGATGGCGCAGGGCGTCGCGCCCGAGCAGCTGACCCAGTTCATCTCCACCTTCAACGACCTGCTCACCGTGCGCATCGTCGAACTGGAATTCAAGGCTGCCGGATTGTTCGGCACGCCGCTGCACGAAGGCGTCTGCTGGATGGCGCTGGGGTCGGAGGGGCGTTTCGAGCAGACGCTGAACACCGACCAGGACAACGCGATCATCTTCGAAGTGCCGCCGGACATGGATGCGGGACAGGCGCGCGCGCTGCTGCTGCCGATTGCACGGCGCATCAACGAGGCGCTGGCGCAATGCGGCTTCCCGTTGTGCAAGGGCGAGATCATGGCAAGCAACCCCAAGTGGTGCCTGTCGCTGGAGGAGTGGAAGCGCACCTTCGGCGACTGGATAGGCGGCGGTTCGCCGGAGCAACTGCTCAACGCTTCCATCTTCTTCGATTTCCGCGCACTGTACGGTGCGGAGCATCTGGCCGACGACCTGCGCGGCTGGCTGGCGCGCGTCGCCAGCGACAACAGCCGCTTCCTGCACCTGATGGCCGAGAACGCATTGCGCAACCGTCCGCCGCTGGGCGTGGTGCGCGACTTCGTCGTCGGCAAGGAGCACAAGCTCGACCTGAAGCTGAACGGCATCACGCCGTTCGTCGATGCCGCGCGCATCTTCAGCCTCGCCGCGGGCGACACCCATACCAACACCATCCAGCGCCTGCGCTCCAGCGCGGCCAAGATGAAGCTGCACGAGTCGGAGATCGCCGCATGGGTAGAGGCGCTGCTGTTCATCCAGGTGCTGCGCATGCGCCACCACGACGAGATGAGCGCGCAGGGGCTGGGCGACGAAGCGCTGGACAACAATATCGACCCCGAGCAATTGAACGAACTCGACCGGCGCATCCTGAAGGAAGCCTTCCGCCAGGCGCGCAAGCTGCAGGCGCGACTGGAACTGGAGTATCACCTGTGATTTCATGGCTGCGGGATTTGCTTGGGCGCAAGCCGCGACTCCCCCCTGCGCAGCAGCAGCGACTGGCCGCATGGCAAGCGTTGCCGCCGGCCGATCTCCGCGCACCGTTCGGCAAGGCGCGTTACGTCGTGGTCGATGTGGAAACCACCGGGCTGAACCTGATGCAGGACCGGCTGATCTCCATCGGCGCGGTGGCGGTGGTCGACGGCAAGATCGCGCTGGGCGACAGTTTCTATGTGGTGCTGCAGCAGCGGGCAGCGAGCGACAAGAGCAACATCCTGCTGCACGGCATAGGCAAGGCGGAGCAACTCGAAGGAGACCCGCCGGCCGAAGCGCTGCTCGCTTTCCTCGACTATCTCGGCAAGGACCCGCTGGTCGCGTTCCACGTGACCTTCGACGAGACAATGATACGCCGCGCGATGCGCGACTATCTGGGGCTCTCCTTCAGGCATCCCTGGCTGGACCTGGCCTATGTGATGCCTGGGCTGAATCCGCCGCTGGCGCGCCGGCATCGCGCGCTGGACGACTGGATAGCCCACTTCGGCATCCGTATCGACGCGCGGCACAACGCGCTGGCCGATGCGCTGGCGACCGCGCAGCTGCTGCAACTCGCGCATGCACAGGCCGGACGGAAGGACATACGCAACTATGCCGGACTGCGCGAGTTGGAGAAAGCCCAGCGCTGGGTGAGCGGGATGAATTGAGCGAGCATCAGAAACCTTGCCTTGATAAGCGCGCGGACGCCGCATCATCGCGATATTCGGATATTCATAATCATGCTTTTGTGTTTGTAAAAGGTTGTCATGCGAAAATCGGGCCCGTTTTTTGCTGGTTTGGGCAATTGAGCAACAATTTGTAGGTAATCAACATAATTAGAGGTAAGACATGGAATCTTCAGCTTCACTGGAAATCGCCAAACACACACTATTGTTGTTCGGCATCATTCTCGGCATCGGCACCTTCTCGGGCTTGCTGGCGCGCATGGCCAAAGTGCCGGACGTGGTGGTGTTCCTGCTGGTCGGCATGCTGATCGGGCCGGGCATGCTGGGTTTTGTCGACATCAAGGCGGATTCGACAGTGAACCAGTTGATCCTGATCTTCGGCTCCAGCTACATCCTGTTCGACGGCGGCGCGTCGATCAAGCTCAGGGTGCTGAAGGAAACGTGGATTACGATTCTGGTGATCGCCACCGTAGGTGTGCTGATCACCGCGGCCATCACCGGTGCGGCAGCCTATTACTTCCTCGGCGTGCCCGTCATGGTCGCATTGCTGCTGGGGGCGACGCTGGCCTCCACCGATCCGGCCACGCTGGTGCCGGTGTTCAAGCAGATCAGGATCAAGGAGCGTGTCGCCCAGACGGTGATGACCGAGTCGGCCTTCAACGACGCGATGGGTGCGATCGTTACTTTCACCGTGCTCGGCATCGCGATGGGGGCGGGCGAGTTTTCCGCCGGCGATGCGCTGACTGACCTGTTCAAACAGGCGGTGCTCGGCACTGTGATCGGCAGCGTGCTCGGCTATCTGGCCGCGGTGCTGATCGCGCACGAGAAGTTCAACTTCCTCGCCGAATTCGCCCCGGTGGTCACGCTGATGGCGGTGATCGCTTCCTACATGGCCGCGGACGGATTGCATGCCAGCGGCTTCATGGCGGTGTTCGTGTTCGGCATCATGCTGGGCAACGTCGAGTCGCTCGGCTTCAAGCGTTCGGCGGACGAGAGCCATGAACTGGAAGACTTCGTGATGACCACCGCGCTGATCATGCGCATGTTCATCTTCATCCTGCTCGGCACGCAAGTGGACTTCGGCCTGATGAACCAATACCTGTGGGCGGGCGTCGCTGTGGTGGTCGTGTTCATGCTGGTGGCGCGTCCGGTCACGGTGTTCCTGTGCGCGCTGCCGGATCGCCGCGCGAAGTGGAGCTTCAAGGAGATGCTGTTCATGTGCTGGACGCGCGAGACCGGCGTCATCCCCGGCGCGCTGGCCGGCATGCTGGTCGGCATGAACGCACCGGGCGCGCAGATCATCGCCTCTGTCACCTTCATCGCAATCCTGATGACCATCCTGATCCAGGCCACGACGACCAAGTGGCTGGCGAGGAAGCTGGATCTGCTGGTGGAGGACTGACCGCTCCGGGCGCGGCGGCGCGCCCGGAAGTG
Organism: Gallionella sp.; assembly: GCA_035654695.1. Taxonomy (GTDB): domain Bacteria; phylum Pseudomonadota; class Gammaproteobacteria; order Burkholderiales; family Gallionellaceae; genus Gallionella. The sequence goes on from DASRWG010000017.1 coordinate 79,028, forward strand.
CCGGGATGGTTCGTTGAGTGAGCGGGGCAGGCAATCAGCCTGCCCCGTTTTTCTCGATATTCGGTCGCGGCGATCGGTCGCTGCTGCGCCGCAACAAGAGAATATTTCGACACATCAAGGATGTAAGTTGAATGTAAGTCTCCTCACGTAACCTCCCGCTCCGTTGTTATGAGTGGGTCGGGGTCATTGCGCCCGGCCTGTCGATAGTCACAAGGGAGCGAATATGTCTAATCCGAATGTCAATTGGGCGGCGATCGACGCCAACCCCAAGTTCCAGGCCCTGCACCGCAAGAAGACGTTTTTCCTGTGGGGGCTGATGGTCTTTTCCGTCATCTATTACTTCATGCTGCCGATCGGCGCGGCGTACTACCAGGACCTGTTCAAGACCAAGGTCTGGGGCGTGGTCAACGTCGGCCTGCTGTTCGCGCTGTCCGAGTTCGTCGTGGCCTGGACCATCGCTTATGTCTATTCGAAGAAGGCGAATGCCGAGTTCGACGCGATGGCGCAGGACATCATCAATGACGTGAACAGCGGGAGAATTTAATGAGCAAGAACGTAACTAATTTCTTCCTGGCGGCCATCGCGCTGCTGGGTTGCACCGCCGCTTATGCTGCAGGCGGCGCAGTAGCAGACGAATTCAAGTGGATGACCTTCGCGGTGTTTGGCGTGATTATCGCCATCACCATGGCGATCACCTTCTGGGCGGCGCGCTCCACCCACTCCACTTCCGAGTTTTACGCTGCCGGCCGTTCGGTCAGCGGCATCCAGAACGGCTGGGCGATCGCGGGCGACTACCTGTCCGCCGCATCCTTCCTCGGCATCGCGGGCCTGATCTCCTTGTACGGCTACGACGGCTTCATGTATTCCGTGGGCTGGCTGGTGGCCTACATCACCGTGCTGCTGGTGATCGCCGAGCCTTGCCGCAACATCGGCAAATACACCATGGGCGACATCCTGGCCTTCCGTAACGACCCCAAGAAGACCAAGACCGTGGCGGCGCTGTCCACCATCACCGTGTCCACCTTCTACCTGACCGCGCAGATGGTCGGCGGCGGCGTGCTGATCAAGACGCTGATCGGCATCGACTACGAAATCTCCGTGATCGGCGTCGGTATCCTGATGCTGGCCTACGTGGTGTTCGGCGGCATGAAGGCGACGACATGGGTGCAGATCACCAAGGCCGTGCTGCTGGTCGCGGCTTCGCTGATCCTGGTGTTCATGGTGTGGGCGCCTTACGGCTTCAGCCTGCCGGGCTATCTGGGCCAAGTGGTTGCCGATCCGGACGTGCAGAAGCAAGTTGCCAAGCTGCTGGGCGACAAGGCCGCGACGATGACGCCGGAAGAACTGGGCCAGCGTTTCCTCGAGCCGGGCCTGTTCCTGAAGAACCCGATCGACCAGATCTCGCTGGGTCTGGCGCTGGTGCTGGGCACCGCCGGCATGCCGCACATCCTGATGCGCTTCTTCACCGTGCCGACGGCACAAGCCGCACGCGTGTCGGTGATCTGGGCGATGGGCATCATCGGCGGCTTCTACGTGCTGACCCTGTTCCTGGGCACCGGCGCTGCAATGCTGGTCGGTCCGGACAAGATCGCCTCCATCGACGCGGGCGGCAACATGGCCGGTCCTTTGCTGGCGCAGTTCCTGGGCGGCGGCGAGAACTCCATGCTGGGCAACTTCATGCTGGCCTTCGTGGCGGCGGTCGCATTCGCCACCATCGTGGCCGTGGTTGCCGGTCTGGTGCTGGCTGCGGCATCCGCGATGGCGCACGACATCTATGTCGGCGTGATCCGCGGCGACCATGCCACGCCTAAGGAGCAAGTGGTTGCGGCGCGCGTCGCATCCGTCATCGTCGGCATGATCGCCATCACCGTCGGCATCCTGGCCAAAGGCCAGAACGTCGCCCACCTGGTGGCGCTGGCGTTCGCGGTGGCTGCATCTTCCAACCTGCCGGCCGTGTTCCTGACGCTGTACTGGAAGAAGTGCAACACCACCGGCATCATCCTCGGCATGGTGGTCGGCACCTTGACCGCTATCGGCCTGGTGATGATCTCCCCCAACATGACTTATCCGAAGGCGGTCATCGCATCGGCCAACAAGGTATTGAACGGCGAACCTGCCGTGCCTGCCAAGGAAGCACAACCTGCGGTCGAACGTTCGAGCTTCATGTGCGAACTGTTCGCAATGGATGGCTGCGTATTGGCCAAGCCGGCGCAAGCTGCCACTCCGGAAAAACCGGCCAAGCCGGGCGCTGCCGAGAAACTGGCCAAGCTGAACGAGAAGGTGGTTGCGCTGGAAACTTCCCTGCCGACTATCGTCGAGCCGGAAGCAAAGGCAGCCGCCGAAGCCGACCTTGCCAAGGCGAAGAAGGACATCGCCGCGACCGAGAAGGCCAAGGCCAAGGCTGAGGGCGACCTGAAGAAGTTCGAGGGACAGACCACCAGCATCATGGGTCTGGAGAAGCCGTTCTTCCTGCTGAAGAACCCGGGCCTGATCTCCATCCCGCTGGGCTTCCTGCTGGTCATTCTGGGTTCGCTGTTCACCCGCGACAAGCGCGCGGAAGAAATGTGGGACGAACTCTACGTGCGCCAGAACACAGGCATCAACGCAGAAGCTGCATCGGCACACTAAGCAGCCTAAACGCAGACCTCCCCCCCTTGCCCCGCCGGTCACACGGCGGGGCTTTTTATTGGGTAGGCATGTGCCATGAACAGTCAGTCACAGCGATGGATATGAAGGTCACCTTCTCGGCCAAAGCGGACCTTTCAGGTTATCCAAAATTACTTCCGTTTTCTACGTCAAAGCAGGAGTAAAAAGTGTCAGTTGCGTCCACTTCTGCTGAGAACTATCATGCGCATGTTAATTTCGTAACATGCAGAGAATGAAAGGAAATTCAAATTCCGCGAAAACCATATTTGCCGTCATTTTCACATTTAACTTACAGCGTTGGTGCAAACGTACTCAGTAATCGACCTGACTTGGCTGCAGCCATCGGGCAGTGTGTTGCATTGTGGGGGTCTGCCGATAATGAAATTGGCATTATGTTCAGCCAGTTTCTTGGTACTGATTCTGAAGCGACGCTAGAGGTATTTCTGATTCTTCGTCGTTCTGGAAATCAGCTGGAGGCTTTAGAAACAGCTGCTAAATACAAATTAGCCGGGGATGAAGTAACAATATTTCAGGCACTGAAGAAACTGTACTCCTCACTTGAAAAAGAGCGTAACTATCTAGCCCATGGTGTGTATGGTGTATGTGACGAGCAACGAGATATATTATTTTTAATTCCCATTAAAGACCACGTTACATTTATGGCTGACATTGTCCCGCGATTAACTCGAGGTGATGAGGTTGCCGACCCACATTTTAAGTTGAAGTTGAAAATGTTTGTTTGGAAGCTTGCGGAATTGCACGAACTCCAAGAGCAGATGCGTGACTTTATATGGGGGGCAATGGCCTTTAATGCTCACTTGCGTGAGAGAGGAAGTGAATCTACATCTAGTCAGTTAGAGCGCGCGCGCAATATTCTGTTAAGCCTTGGGGCGCTGGATGAATAGCCCTCGAAATAATAGATGCCTTATAGCCGAGTCGTCTGAAATATGCACCAATTTTGTCTTTCAGTATTACCTCACAATTGGTCAGCTATGGCCGAATAGCAGCCTGAATAACTGTCGTGGTCATTCGCCGCCCCCCCTGCGTCCGCTTTAGCAAACCCGCATTTATCTGCCTCAAACAAAAAAGGCTTGCCATCCCTGAGAGGCAAGCCTTTTCAAAACATGGTTTCGCCCACAGGGTTACGGCCTTGAGGCCTGTTATGAACAAGGGCACGGCGCGCCGTGCCCCTACGGGATCTGACATCTTGTTTCGAATCAGGCGATCATCCCTGCCGCCACCGTGTTGTTGGTCGCCTCGTCGATGACGATGAAGCTGCCGGTCGCGCGGTCGATTTCGTAGCTGTCGAACACCAGCGGTTGCTGTATCTTCAGCGCGACGCGGGCAATGTCGTTCATGTTCAGCTTTTCCACTTCGTGCGGTTCCAGCGTGTTCACGTCCACGCGGTAGAAAATCCGCGAGAACAGGCACTTTGCCGTGCGCGTGGTGTGTTTGACCAGATACTTGCGATTCTTGTCCAGCGGCGACTCGGACAGCCAGCACAGCATCGCCTCGAACTCTTTCTCCACTTTGGGCGGATTCGCGCTGCTCTTCACCAGCATGTCGCCGCGCGAGATGTCGATCTCGTCTTCCAGCGTGAGCGTCACCGACTGCGGCGCAAACGCGGTCTGCAGCTTGCCGTCGTAGGTGACGATCTCTTTCACGCGGCTGGTGAGGCCGGAAGGCAGCACGGTGACCTCGTCGCCCACCGACACCTCGCCCGCCTCGATGCGGCCGGCGAAACCGCGGAAATCGTGGTATTCCTCGGTCTGCGGACGGCATACCCATTGCACCGGGAAGCGGAAGTCGGAGGTGTTCACGTCGTGGTCGATCTGCACCGTCTCCAGCAGTTCCAGCAGGGTCGGGCCGATGTACCAGTCCATCGCGTCGCTGCGGTCCACCACGTTGTCGCCGTTCAGTGCGGACAGCGGGATGCAGTGCACGTCGTGCAGGTCCAGTTGCGCGGCGAACTTCTTGTACTCGCCGACGATCTCCTCAAAGCGCTGCTTCGAGTAATCCACCATGTCCATCTTGTTGACCGCAAGCACAACGTGCGGCACGCCGAGCAGGCTGGCCAGGTAGGAATGGCGCCTGGTTTGCGTCAGCACGCCGCGGCGCGCATCGACCAGGATGATCGCGAGGTTCGCTGTGGAGGCAGCCGTCACCATGTTGCGCGTGTACTGCTCATGCCCCGGCGTGTCGCCGATGATGAACTTGCGCTTCGGCGTGGCGAAGTAGCGATAGGCCACGTCGATGGTGATGCCCTGCTCGCGCTCGGCCTGCAGTCCGTCGGTCAGCAGAGACAGGTCGACCGCGGCCATGCCGCGCTTTTCGCTGGTTTTGCTGATGGCCGAGAACTGGTCCTCGAAGATGGATTTCGAATCGTGCAGCAGGCGGCCGATCAGCGTGCTCTTGCCGTCGTCGACGGAGCCGGCGGTGATGAAACGTAACAGTTGTGTGTTGGTGTTCATAGTGTCTCTCAATGAATGATGTTGGGGAAAAGAGAAACGGGACTCGCCGCTATGCGGCTCAGGAGAAACGCGGAACCAGCCTGCGTTTCCCATTTCTCTTTTCCCGTTTCCCTCAGAAATACCCTTCCTTCTTGCGCAGTTCCATCGACGCCTCGGAGGTCTGGTCGTCCATGCGCGTCGCACCCCGTTCGGTGATGCGGGTGCTCGCGGTCTCTTCGATGATCTCTTCCACCGTGCGTGCGGTCGATTCGACCGGCGCGGTGCAGGTCATGTCGCCCACGGTGCGGAAGCGCACGGTGGCGACTTCCACTTTCTCGCCCGGCTTCGGCTGCACCAGATGCGACACCGGGATCACGTTTCCGCCGCGGCGAATCACCTCGCGTTCGTGCGCGTAGTAGATGTTCGGAATATGCAGCTTCTCGCGACCGATGTATTGCCAGATGTCCATCTCGGTCCAGTTGCTGATCGGAAACACGCGAATGTTCTCGCCGGCATGCACGCGGGTGTTGTAGGTGTCCCACAGCTCGGGGCGCTGGTTCTTCGGATCCCATTGGCCGAACTCGTCGCGGAACGAGAAGATGCGTTCCTTGGCGCGCGCCTTTTCCTCATCGCGGCGTGCGCCGCCCATGCAGGCGTCGAAACCGAACTCGGCGATGGTCTCCAGCAGCGTCACCGACTGGAACGGATTGCGCGGCTTGCTCTCGTCCTTGATGACGATGGTGCCGCGCTTGATCGAGTCTTCCAGCGAACGCACGATCAGCCGCTCGCCCAGGTCGGCCGCCAGCTTGTCGCGGCACTCGATCACCTCGGGGAAGTTGTGTTCGGTGTCGATATGCACCAGCGGGAACGGGAACTTCGCCGGACGGAACGCCTTTTCGGCCAGGCGCAGCATCACGATGGAATCCTTGCCGCCGGAGAACAGCAGCGCCGGATTCTTACATTCCGCCGCGACCTCGCGCATGATGTGGATGGATTCGCTCTCGAGGGCATCCAGGTGGGTGAAGGTGTGTGCGCTCATGTTGTTCTTTCCTTGAATTACTTAATAGATACAAATTTCAGCGGCGATGTCTTGCCGACATGGAGCCCGCATTCCTTGTCCTGCGGGTTTTGGCTCCGACTAACGCCGTCTGCTTCGCAGCCGGCATAAGTCTTCGCCGAAACCCCGAGGGCAAGCATGCTACGCATGCGTCCCGGGAATGCGGCTTACGTGTAAGCCGCATTCCTTGCCCTCGGGGTTTTCCCACCACCATCTTCCGGCGCGGATATCCTCGCCCGGCGTCACCGCGCGGGTGCAAGGCGCGCAGCCTATGCTGGGATAAAACTGGTCGTGCAATTTGTTGTACGGCACATCGTTGGCCTTGATGTATTCCCACACCTCGACATTCGTCCAGTCCAGCAGCGGGTTGAATTTCTGCAGGCCGTTGTCGGCGTCGAACGACGACACCTCCAGGCTGCCGCGCGTCGCGGCCTGTTCGCGGCGCATGCCGGTGATCCATGCGCCCTTGCCTGCCAGCGCACGGCGCAGCGGCTCGACCTTGCGCACGAAGCAGCAAGCCTTGCGGTTCTCGACGCTGTCGTAGAAACCGTTGACGCCATGCTGCGCGACATAGGCTTCGACCTGCACGCTGTCCGGGAAATACACCGTGAGCGGCAAGGCATAACGTTCGCGCAACTGTTGCATCAGGTCGTAGGTCTCGGCGGGCAGGCGGCCGGTGTCCAGGCTGAACATTTCGATGTTCAAGCCGTGCTTCGCGATCAGGTCGGTCAGCACCATGTCCTCGGCGCCCAGGCTGTTCGCGAACGTCACCGGGGCGTACCCTTCTACCGCCTGCCGCAACACGGCCAGCGTTTGTTCGATTTTTTGTTGCAATGCACTCATGCCACCACTCCTCGTTGCACGCGCCGGAACAGCGGCAGCGCCTCGTCCGCCGATCCCTGGTAACACACCGAGAAGTCGGACAATCCCTTTAAAGCCTCGTGTATGTCCTTGTCGGCCCTGGGCGCGAACGCGTCGAAGCCGACGCGCTTCATGTAGAACATCTGGTCGCGCAGCACGTCGCCGATCGCGCGCAGTTCGCCCTTGTAGCCCAGACGCACGCGCAACCGGTTGGCGATGGAATAGCCGCGTCCGTCGGCAAACTTGGGGAAGTTCACCGCGATCACCGCAAAGCGTTCCAGGTCGCCCTGCAATTCTTCCGCGCGCTCGTCGCTGTTCAGCCACACGCCGATCTCGGCGCGCCCCTGCAACTGCGTGCGTTGCGCCTGCCACACTTTCAGCGGAACGATGACCTTGCCGGACGGGACGACTACGCTCTCCGGCGTGTCGTTTTCGTTCAGACGCAACACGCTCCAGCCGTCATCCACTATCGCTTGATTTCTGATAATCATGGCTAAAACCTCGGTGAAAAATAGGGATCGTCGTAGCTCGCTACGAGACTCTCGGCATGCGCCGCCGCCTCGTCCGCCAGCCCCAGCGAGACCGCCGTCGCCGTCTTGTACACATGCTCCTTGAAGGGCTGCACGCCCAGACGGTGCACGGTATCGACGAAACGCTCGCCCTCGTGCCGTTCGCGCACATAGATATCCAGCAGGCTGGCGATCACCTCCGGCGTCTCCGCGGCGGAGAACGAGCTGCCGATGACCTGTCCCAGCCGGATGCCGTTGCCCTGCGCGCCGCCGATCGATACCTGGTAGCGGTCCTCGCCGTTCTTGTCGACGCCGAGAATGCCGATATGGCCGACGTGGTGGTGCGCGCAGGCGTTGATGCAGCCTGAGATGTTCAGTTCGATGTCGCCGATGTCGTGCAGGTAATCGAAGTCGTCGAAACGGTTCGCAACCGCCTGCGCCAACGGAATGGAGCGCGCGTTCGCCAGCGAGCAGAAGTCGCTGCCGGGGCAGCAGATCACGTCGGTCAGCAGGCCGATGTTCGGCGTTGCCAAGCCCAGCCCGGCCGTTTCCTGCCACAGTTCGATCAGGTCGGACTGGCGCACGTCCGCCAGCACCAGATTCTGCATGTGGGTGACGCGCACCTCGCCGAAGCTGTAACGCTCCGACAGCGCGGCCACCGCATCGAGCTGGTCGGCGGTGATGTCGCCGGGCGCTACGCCCGGCTTCTTCAGCGACAGCAGCACCACCGCATAGCCCGGCGTCTTGTGCGGCTTCACGTTGCGCTGCAGCCAGTTCGCGAACGCCTTGTTCTCGCGCTGCAAACGCTCGACGCCCGCATCGACGGCCGGCAACTGCGCGTAATCGTGCGGCGTGAAGAACGCGGCGACGCGCTTCAGCTCATCCTCGGTGACGGTCATGGCACCGCCCTTGGTGAACTCCCAGTCGGCCTCGACCTGGCGGCGGAATTCCTCGATGCCGAGCGCCTTCACCAGAATCTTGATGCGCGCCTTGTATGCATTGTCGCGACGGCCGTACTCGTTGTACACGCGCACGATGGACTCCAGATAGGTCAGCGCATGCTGCCAGGGCACGAAGTCGCTGATGACCGTGCCGACGACGGGCGTGCGGCCCAGGCCGCCGCCGACCAGCACGCGGAAGCCGACCTCGCCCTGCCCGTTCTTCACGACGCGCAGGCCGATGTCGTGCACGCCGGTCGCGGCACGGTCTTCGCCGCCGCCGCTGATCGCGATCTTGAACTTGCGCGGCAGGTAGGCGAACTCCGGATGGAAGGTGCTCCACTGGCGCAGGATCTCGGCATAGGGGCGCGGATCGACGATCTCGTCGCGCGCGACGCCGGCAAACTCGTCCGAGGTGATGCCGCGCAGGCAACTGCCCGAAGTCTGGTTAGCGTGCAACTCGGCACGGGCCAGTTCGGCGAAGATGGCCGGTATGTCCTGAAGCTTGATCCAGTTGAACTGGATGTTCTGGCGGGTGGTGAAGTGGCCGTAGCCGCGGTCGTACTTGCGCGCGATCTGCGCGATGGTCCGTACCTGACCGGCGCTCATCAGACCGTAGGGCACGGCGATGCGCAGCATGTAGCCGTGCACCTGGTGGTACAGGCCGTTCTGCAGGCGCAGGATGCGGAACTCGTCTTCGCTAAGCTCGCCGGACAGGCGGCGCCGCACTTGATCCGAGAACTGGGCAACACGCTCTGCCGCGAGCTGCTGGTCGTATTGATCGTAGCGGTACATTGATTACTCCTGTTCCGTGTAGCTTTTAGATACCGGCAGCAGCAGCGCCGCGGCCAGCGGAAACTTCGCGCCGTATTTCAGGATATGCGCAACATCCGCGTCCTCGTCATGGCACAGCGCCGCACCGATGTAGGCATGCTCGCCCTCCTGCCCGACCACGACGCCGATGCGCCCGCCGCAGCCGTTGAACCAGCTGACCTGCTTGGGTTTGTTGGGCTTGTTCGCGCTCATGCATCACTCCTTATTTATTTGTAGAACACCATCTTGAGACCGATGATCAGCAACATCGTCGCCAACACCGGTCGTAATATTTTTTCCGGCACCTTCGCACTCAGGTGACTGCCGATGTAGATGCCCGGCAACGACCCCAGCAGCAGGCTGGCCAGCAGCACAAAGTCCACCGTGCCCAGCGCCATGTGCCCCATGCCGGCCACCGCGGTCAGCGGCACCGCATGCACGATGTCCGTGCCCACCACCCTGACCGGCGACATACGCGGATACAGGAACAGCAGCCCCACAGTGCCCAGCACGCCCGCGCCGATGGATGAGATGGTCACCAACGAACCCACGACCACACCTGTCGCGATGGTCGCACCGGGCAGGTAACGGTGATGCAGTTCGTACACCGTGCCGTCCCGACGCCGCGCCAGCTTCTTGATCTGGTCCTTCAACAGCAGCACCATCGCGGTTGCCAGTAGCGCCACGCTCAGCACGCCGGTCACCAGACCGCGCAGCGCCTTCTCGTCCAGCGCCAGATATTTCAGCAGCGCGATGGTGATCAGTGCCGCCGGGAAGCTGCCCAGGCTCAGCAGTCCGACCACTTTCCAGTCCACCGAACCGTTGCGGCTGTGCACCCAGCCGCCCAGCGACTTGGTGATCGAGGCGTACAGCAGGTCGGTGCCGACCGCGGTCGCCGGCGAGACGCCGAAGAACAGCACCAGCAGCGGCGTCATCAGCGAGCCGCCGCCGACGCCGGTCACCCCGACGATCAGCCCGACCAGGAAACCGGAAGCCGTATATAACCAATCCATTTCGCCACTCCATTCTTCGAGCAATGGGGCGCATTCTAGGGATGGCTCGTTATATTCCGAAATACTTTTATGTTAGTATCTTATAACCCAATGACATAACGGAGTCCGCAATGAACCTGCAACAACTGCGTTATCTGAACGAGGTCGTGCGACGCGGGCTGAACATCTCCGACGCGGCCAATGCGCTGTACACCTCGCAACCCGGCGTCAGCAAGCAGATCAGGCTACTGGAGGAAGAGCTGGGCATCGACATCTTCGTGCGCAACGGCAAACGCATCGTCGCCGTCACCGAGCCGGGCAAGGTCGTGCTGGATATCGCACAGCGCGTGCTGCGCGAGACCGAGAGCCTGAAACAGGTCGGGCAGGAGTTCAAGCAACAGGACAGCGGAAACCTGACGATCGCGACGACGCACACCCAGGCACGTTACGCGCTGCCCCGGGTCGTGCAGCAATTCAGCCAGCGTTATCCGGGGGTAAAGCTGGGCCTGCATCAGGGCAGCCCGACGCAGATCGCCGAACAGGTGCTGAGCGGGGAGGCCGACATCGGCATCGCCACGGAGAGCCTCGCGCTGTACGACGAGTTGGTCACGCTCCCCTGCTACGAATGGCACCACTGCGTGGTTGTGCCTCCCAAGCATCCGCTGCTCCAGGAAAAACGCCTGACGCTCAAAAAACTGGCGCAATACCCGATCATCACCTACGACTTCGCGTTCACCGGCCGCAACAAGATCAACCAGGCGTTCAGCGAAGCGGGAATCGATCCCAATATCGCGCTGACCGCGATCGACGCCGACGTGATCAAGACCTATGTGGAACTCGGGATGGGCGTCGGCATCGTCGCGCAGATGGCCTTCGTCCCGGAACGCGACCGCCATCTGCGGATGATAGATGCCGGCCACTTGTTCGAGGCCAGCACCACACGGGTCGCGATTCGCAGGAACCAGTATCTGCGCGGCTTCGCCCATCATTTCATCGAACTGTTCGCGCCGCACCTGACCCGCGACGTGGTGGCGCAGGCATTGCACCTGACGAAATGAGTCCGGCGGGGGCGGCCTCCTACCGCCTCAACATCCGGAAAAGCCATAGTCTGCCGTATCGGAATGCATTGCCCCTGGGACTATCCTTCAACTGAGGAAACCTTTGCCACTCCTGCACCGCAGATCGGCAAATTCGGTGTTTCCTTATTGTTAAATTTGACAGACAGGAGAACTACCATGGGATCAATGTATAAAACCACGATGAGTGCAAACAGCAGCAACTATCCCCCACCCGATGGGGGAAACATCGAGCAAATGCACACAAGCGATGAAATCATTCATCACGCGACCGAAATACTGGCGCAGCAGATGGGCCTCGACCTGTGTTCCTTTGTCGGGCTGGAAGAGGTGCTGGATCGCGACGAAGAAGGCGACACGGTCTATTACATCGACAAGTCCGGCAAGCGGGTTGCATTCACGGAAGAACTGCAACTCCAGGCCGCCATCGCCGTACTTAATTCCAACGGACATTATTTTGCCGCAACGCCCGTGCAGGAAAACAGAGCCGGCGCCTGATTTGGCTTAGCCAGCGATACCCCGGAGCGCCCCGGTCGGGGCGCTCCGTTATTGGCACATTGCGGGATCTCGCAAGGTCCCGGCATTCTCGTCCGCACCGGCCGACCATACACGGAATGCATATGTTTTCTGGCGCATATACCCTCGTGCCTGTATTGCCGATCATGCGACCGTGTTGCGATGATGCAAGCGGGAATACCGTGTTTTTTTGCAATGGAAGAGGCTTATGCAACCTGCAGACATCGAGGCATGCGAGAAATTCCTTTTTACGCTGGAATGGCTGCTGGCAGTAAAAAAGCGCCACCCGGAGCCTTCTGAATTCGCGCTTGCCCATATCAGCCACCGGCACCCCGCCATCCTGGGCGAAACTTACGGCGCCGCAATCGCATCCAGGAAACTGGACGAGTTCTCGCATGCCTTGCGCAAGGCATTTCGCAAAACAGACCTGGTCGCCCGCTACGGAACGGATTTCTGGATACTGGTGCCGTACACGCCAGTCAACGAAAAGCTGGTCGACAAGATCAAATACATCACCGAAACGGCCTCACAAAGCGGCCTCGAGATCGTGGAACGGGACATTTCCATCTTTCCGCTGTCACGGAATCTGGTCAATCCGGGAAAAGAATACTCGACCGAGGAATTCCTGCGACACCTCAAAAAGGATCACATCGCTCTCGCCCTTCAGGAAATCTCATTGCCGCAAGGCGATTGAAAGCATCGCCGGAGGGGAAGTCAGCTTATCGCCCGCCTGGAAAAATTCCGCGGGCGGAGTCCCAGCACGACCAGCCGGTGCTATCCAGCCAGCGCTGTTCGCTGCCGCCGAAGGAAGTGGAGGGACATCCATGAAGATGCGAGCAAATGCCCCGCCGCATCCTCGGCGGGGCAGTCGATATACCGAAAGCCTATATATTCATGACGTTAAAACCGCGAAGCGGCGATTAACTCACCGCCCGCTTCGAGAAATCTTTTGGACGGAAGCCCAGCGCGAACAGCACCGCGAAATACGTCACGACGCCGCCGACCACCAGCGCAGACAGGCGCAGGATGCGCGACCAGCCGCTGCCTTCCAGCCAGCTCTGCTCGCTACCCATGCCGAACCATAGCGCGAGACCGAGTGCGAGCAACGCCAAGCCGAGCTTGAGGCCGAACTTCAGCCAGCCCGGCTCGGGCCTGTAGATTTCATGCTTGCGCAGGAAATGGAACAGGATCGCGGAATTGAGGCACGCGCCCAGTCCGACCGAGAGCGCCAGTCCGGCATGCTGCAGATCCATGACGAAGATGAACAACAGGTTCATCGCTTGCGTGGCGAGCAGGGTAACGATGCCGATCTTCACCGGCGTCTTGATGTTCTGCCGCGCATAGAATCCCGGCGCGAGTATCTTCACCAGGATCAGCCCGATCAGACCGACGCTGTAGCCCACCAGCGCGTTGCGTGTCATTTGCACGTCCGCCGCGGAGAATGCCCCGTACTGAAAGAAAGTGGCGAGCAGCGGCACCGCCACCATCCCCAGCGCCAGCGCGGCAGGCAATGCCAGCATGAAGGTCAGGCGCAGGCCCCAGTCGAGCAGACGGGAATATTCCGCCGTGTTGTTGGCGGCATGGCATTTCGACAGCGACGGCAACAGGATCGTGCCGAGCGCCACGCCCAATAACCCGGTCGGGAATTCCATCAAGCGGTCCGCGTAATAAAGCCAGGACACGCTGCCCGCAACCAGGAAGGACGCGAAGATGGTGTTGATGATCAGGCTGATCTGCGCGATGGATACGCCGAACACTGCCGGCCCCATCTGTTTGATGACGCGCCACATGCCTTCGTCCTTGAGGCTGAAGCGTATGCTGGGCAGCATACCGATCTTTTTCAGGAACGGTATCTGGAACGCGAGTTGCACGAAGCCCGCGACGAACCAGGCCCAGGCCAGCCCGACGATAGGCTGGTCGAGCAGCGGCGCAACCCATAACGCACCGCCGATCAGGCAGACGTTCAGCAGGATGGGCGCGACCGCGGGAACCCAGAATTTGTTGTAGGTATTGAGGATGCCCGCCGCGACCGCCACCAGCGAGATGAAGAAGATATAGGGCGAGGTGATGCGCAGCATCTCCACCGTCAGGTTGAACTTTTGCGGGTCTTCGACGAACCCCGGCGCGGTGAGATAGATGATGAGCGGCGCTGCGACGACGCCGATCAGCGTCACCACGAACAGCGCCAGCGCCAGCATGGTCGTGACATGATCCACCAGCAGCTTGGTCTCGTCGTGCCCGCGCCTCTTGTGGTATTCGCCGAAGATGGGCACGAAGGCCTGCGAGAACGCGCCCTCGGCGAACAGGCGGCGCAGCAGGTTGGGCAGGCGGGTGGCTATAATATAGGCATCGTTTTCAATGCCCGCGCCGAAGAGGCGCGCGATCAGAATGTCCCGCACGAAGGCCAGAATGCGCGAAACCAGCGTCAATCCGCTGATGGTGGCGAGGGCTTTGAGGAGATTCATGCTGATTATGGACAGTCCGCTGTAAACGCCGCGCATCATACCATCTGACCCCGTTTATCCGCCCCAAGCCGGTGTTTTGCAGAAAGATTTGCAAAAACCGGAATGAGCCTCTAGAATGCGCGCCTTTCCGTCGTACCGAATTCTCAAGGAGTAGTCATGGCAAATAGCGCACAAGCCCGCAAGCGTGCACGTCAGGCAGTAAAACAGAATGCTCACAACAGCAGCCTGCGCTCGGAACTGCGCACTGCGATCAAGAAGGTGATCAAGGCCGTTGAAGCCGGCGACAAGGCCGCTGCTCAAGCCGTGTATCAGGCTTCCGTCAGCACCGTGGACAGCATCGCCGACAAGAAGATCATCCACAAGAACAAGGCAGCTCGCCACAAGAGCCGCCTGTCTGCGGCAATCAAGGCGATGGCGTAAGCGCCCTGCGGCAATCGCCGCAAGCGTTTCGACACACCGAAAACGAGCCGACAGCGATGTCGGCTCGTTTGCTTTGTGGGCTCGTTTGGCGAGATAATAACGGCCTGCATTCGATTCGACGGCGGCATGTCCGCCGTCTTCTAATTTAGGGATACCGTATGTCGCATGTGATGAACACTTACGCCCGCCTCCCCGTCGCCTTTGCGCGGGGCGAAGGTGCGTGGCTCTGGGACACCGAAGGCAAGCGCTATCTGGATGCGCTGTCCGGCATCGCCGTCAACACGCTGGGCCACGCCCACCCCCGCTTCACCGCCGCGCTGAACGAGCAGATCGGCAAGCTGATGCACTGCTCCAACGTCTATCAGGTGCGCGAACAGGAATGGCTGGCCGACAAGCTGAGCGCCCTGTCCGGCATGCAGGAAGTGTTCTTCAGCAACTCCGGCTGCGAGGCGAACGAGGCCGCGATCAAGCTGGCGCGCATGTACGGCCACAACAAGGGCATCGAGATCCCCAACATCATCGTGATGGAGAAGTCGTTCCACGGCCGCACGCTGGCGACGCTCTCGGCCACCGGCAACCGCAAGGTGCAGGCGGGATTCGAGCCGCTGGTGAAGGGCTTCGTGCGCGTCCCCTACGACGACCTCGCCGCGGTCGAGCAGGTCGCCACGCACAACCCTGACGTCGTCGCCGTGCTGGTCGAACCCATCCAGGGTGAGGGCGGCATCCGCACGCCCGACGCCGCCTATCTGCAGGGCCTGCGCAGGATCTGCGACCAGCACGGCTGGCTGCTGATGCTGGACGAGGTGCAGAGCGGCATCGGCCGCACCGGCAAGTGGTTCGCGCACCAGCACACCGGCATCCTGCCGGACGTGATGACGCTGGCCAAAGGCCTGGGTTCGGGCATGCCCATCGGCGCCTGCCTGACCGCAGGCCGTGCAGCAGGGCTGTTCAAGCCGGGCAACCACGGCTCCACGTTCGGCGGCAATCCGCTGGCCTGCGTCGCCGGACTGACCACGCTGAACATCGTCGAGCAGGACAAGCTGCTGGCGCATGCCGAATCGCTCGGCAAGTTTCTGCACGACGGCTTCACCGCCCGACTCGCCGGCGTTAACGGCGTCAAGGCGATCCGCGGTCACGGGCTGATGCTGGGCATCGAACTGGACCAGCCCTGCGGCGACCTGGTCAAACTGGCACTGGCACAGGGCCTGCTGATCAACGTCACCGCCGACAGCGTGATCCGCCTGCTGCCGCCGCTGATCATGTCGCAGGACGAAGCGCAGCAGCTGCTGGACGCGCTGTGCCCGCTGGTCAAGAATTTCCTGCAATCCTGACAGGAGCCGATCATGGCAACCAACTTAAAACACTTTTTGCAGTTCAAGGACTTCACCCGCGAAGAGTTCGAATACCTGTTCGAACGCACGCGCATCATCAAGGAACGTTTCAAGCGCTACGAAAAATACTGGCCGCTGGAAGACCGCACGCTGGTGATGATTTTCGAAAAAGCCAGCACGCGCACGCGCCTGTCGTTCGAGGCGGGCATGCACCAGCTCGGCGGCTCAGCGATCTACCTGAACACGCGCGACTCGCAGCTCGGCCGCGGCGAACCGGTGGAAGACGCAGGCCAGGTAATCTCGCGCATGAGCGACATCGTGATGATCCGCACCTTCGAGCAGGACATCATCGAGCGCTTCGCCGCCAACTCGCGCGTGCCGGTGATCAACGGCCTGACCAACGAATACCACCCCTGCCAGGTGCTGGCCGACATCTACACCTACATCGAGCATCGCGGCAGCATCCGCGGCAAGACCGTCGCGTGGATCGGTGATTCGAACAACATGTGCAACACCTGGCTGCAGGCCGCCGAGATCCTGGACTTCAACGTCCATGTCTCGACCCCGCCCGGCTACGAAGTCGAGCCCGAGCGCGCCGGCCTGTACGGCCACGAGCACTACGAGGAGTTCGCCGACCCGATGGAAGCCGCACGCGGCGCCGACCTGGTGACCACCGACGTGTGGACCTCGATGGGCTGGGAAGCCGAGAACGAAGAGCGCATGAAGGACTTCGCCGACTGGCAGGTAGACGGCGACATGATGCGCGTCGCCTCCGCGGATTCCGTGTTCATGCACTGCCTGCCCGCCCACCGCGGCGAGGAGGTCTCGGCGGAAGTCATCGACGGCGCGCAGTCCGTGGTGTGGGACGAAGCAGAGAACCGTTTGCACGTGCAGAAGGCACTGATGGAATACCTGCTGCTAGGCAAGATAGACAAATAATCGGCTGCCGGAACGACGCATGAAAGACACCCTGAAGCCGGGCCTGCGCTACGAACACAAATTCCTGCTGCCGCCGACCAAGACCGTGCCCGCGCTGTATCCGGAATCGCCCGAATTCCAAGCCATGCCGGAAGTGTTCGCCACCGGCTACATGGTCGGTTTTCTGGAATGGGCGTGCATCATGTGCATCAACCCGCATCTGGACTGGCCGCAGGAGCAATCGCTGGGCACGCACATCAACGTCAGCCACGAGGCAGCGACGCCGCCGGGGCTGGAAGTAACGGCAACGGTCGAAGTAACGGCAGTGGACGGAAGGCGAGTCACCTTCGCCGTCTCCGCACATGACGGCATCGACCTGATCGCGCAGGGAACGCACGAGCGCTACGTCATCGACAAGGCGAGATTCGACAACAAGATACGCAGCAAACAAAAAACTTAATCATTCATCAACGGGTATCAATCATGAGCGACATCAAAAAAGCCGTCCTCGCCTATTCCGGCGGACTCGACACCTCGGTCATTCTCAAGTGGCTGCAAGACACCTACCAGTGCGAAGTGGTGACCTTCACCGCCGACCTGGGCCAGGGAGAAGAGCTGGAGCCGGCGCGCCAGAAGGCGCTGAAGTTCGGCATCCCGGCAGAGAACATTTTCATCGACGACCTGCGCGAGGAATTCGTGCGCGACTTCGTGTTCCCGATGTTCCGCGCGAACACCGTATACGAAGGCGAATACCTGCTCGGCACTTCGATCGCGCGTCCGCTGATCGCCAAGCGCCTGATCGAGATCGCCAACATGACCGGCGCGCAGGCCATCTCGCACGGCGCGACCGGCAAGGGTAACGACCAGGTGCGCTTCGAACTGGGCGCATACGCGCTGAACCCGAACATCAAGATCATCGCCCCGTGGCGCGAGTGGGACCTGCTCTCGCGCGAGAAGCTGATGGCCTACGCCGAACAGCACGGCATCCCGGTCGACATGAAGCACAAGCAGGGCGGCTCGCCCTACTCCATGGATGCGAACCTGCTGCACATCAGCTACGAAGGCCGCCATCTGGAAGACCCGGCAGCCGAGGCGGAAGACAGCATGTGGCGCTGGACCGTGTCGCCGGAGAAGGCCCCCGATGCGGCGGAATACCTGGACATCGAGTTCGAGCGCGGCGACATCGTGGCGCTTAACGGCGCGAAGATGACGCCGGCCGCGATCCTGACCAAGCTGAACGAGCTCGGCGGCAAGCACGGCGTGGGCCGCCTCGACCTGGTCGAGAACCGCTACGTCGGCATGAAGTCCCGCGGCTGCTACGAGACCCCCGGCGGCACCATCATGCTGAAGGCGCACCGCGCCATCGAGTCGATCACGCTGGACCGCGAAGTCGCGCACCTCAAGGACGACCTGATGCCGCGTTACGCCAGCATGATCTACAACGGCTACTGGTGGAGCCCGGAACGCATCGCGCTGCAGACCTTGATCGACCACACCCAGAAGACCGTCAACGGCTGGGTGCGCGTGAAGCTGTACAAGGGCAACGTCATCGTCGTCGGCCGCGACTCGAAGACCGATTCGCTGTTCGATTCGAGCATCGCCACCTTCGAGGACGACAAGGGCGCCTACGACCAGAAGGATGCGGCCGGCTTCATCAAGCTGAACGCGCTGCGCATGCGCATCGCGGCGAACCTGAAGAATCGCAAGTAGGAGCATGCATGGCGCCGGGGTTCGCCCCCGGCATCGGGTCTGGCGGGTTTAAGGAGAAGAAACATGATCCACGAACTGAGCGGCGACATCTTGTTGAGCGGCGCAAAGGCCATCGTCCAGGGCGTCGCGCCCAACGACGACTTCCTGCACGGCCTCGCGATGCAACTGCGCGAGCGTCTGCCCGCGCTGTACAAGGACTTCCGCCATTACTGCCAGACCCAGCATCCCAAGTCCGGCGGGCTGTGGACCTGGATGAGCAGCGACGGGCATCTGATCGTCAACCTGTTCACGCAGGAAGGCTCATACGACCACGGCAAGAAACCCGGCCATGCCTCCCTGCCCCATGTGAACCATGCGTTGCACGCGCTGCGTGCATTGGCCCAGAAAGAGAAGCTGCAAAGCCTCGCGCTGCCCCGGCTCGCGTGCGGCATGAACGGTCTGGACTGGAACGACGTGAAGCCGCTTATCGAGCATCATCTCGGCGATCTCGGCATCCCGGTCTATATCTACGTCACGTACCAAAAAGGCGTCAAAGCCAGCGAACCCAAATAATCTTCAATCAACAGAAAAGGAATTCAGCATGTCAGACAAATTCGACAACGTCAGCGTCGGCAAAAAATCCAACGTATTCTTCGACGGCAAGTGCGTATCGCACTCGGTGTTCTTCCCCGACGGTTCGCGCAAGACCGTGGGCGTCGTGCTGCCCAACAGCCAGCTCACCTTCAACGTCGGCGCGCCGGAACTGATGGAAATCACCGCGGGCGAATGCCAGGTGAAAATCGCCGGGGAATCCGCGTTCAAGACTTACGCCGCAGGCAGCAGCTTCAAGGTGGCCGAGAACAGCAGCTTCGACATCCATACCGGTGCGGGCGCGGTCGATTACGTTTGCAGTTTTGGTTGATACTAACCTGAAGGTAAGCATCAACCGCAACGAACCGCTACGCGGTGCGTTGTGGCTAACCCAGCAAGGAGATTTGTTATGCCATCTTTCGATATCGTTTCCGAAGTAGAAAAGACCGAAGTCAAGAACGCGGTCGAGCAGACCAACAAGGAAGTCGGCACGCGCTTCGACTTCAAGGGCAGCGACGCGCGCGTCGAGCAGGCCGAACTGGTGCTGACGGTGCATGCCGACAACGAGTTCCAGCTCGACCAGGTGCAGGACATCCTGAACGGCAAGCTGACCAAGCGCGGCGTGGACATCAAGTGCCTCGACATCAGCGACAAGATCGAGAAGGTCAGCGGCAACAAGGTCAAGCGTTCCTGCACCGTGAAGGTCGGCGTGGAGATCGAGCTGGCGAAGAAGATCGTCAAGCTGATCAAGGACAGCAAGATGAAGGTGCAGGCCAGCATCCAGGGCGACACCGTGCGCGTCACCGGCAAGAACCGCGACGACCTGCAGGCCGCGATCGCATTCATCAAGAAGTCCGTCACCGACTTCCCGCTACAGTACCAGAACTTCCGCGACTAGGTAATCTCCGCGACCTGCGCATCAGGGAATCCCTTATTGCGGGGTGTATGAGGCTGGGGGACAATGCTCCCCCGCTACTCTTTTCCAGGAGGTCGATCATGCAACGCATTCGCACCATCCCCACCTTGATATTCGCATCCGCAGCCATGCTGGCCAGCGGCACGGTGCTGGCAGAGAAACCGGCTTGGGCCGGCGGCGACAAATCGGCAAAACACCAGCAGAGCCGCGAAGAACAGAAGCGGAACACCGGCAGCACCAGCGTCAGCGTGCATTTCAACGACGATCAGCGCACCGTCCTGCGCGAATACTTCGAGGGACAATCCCGTGCAGGACGCTGCCCGCCCGGACTTGCCAAGAAGAACAACGGCTGCCTGCCGCCGGGGCAAGCGAAGAAATGGGCCGTCGGCCAGCGGCTGCCGCGAGACGTGATTTTCTACGATCTGCCGCCCAAGCTCGTCGTGCAGCTCGGCACGCCGCCGGCAGGCCACCGCTACGTGCGCGTGGCGGCGGATATCCTGCTGATCGCAGTGGGAACCGCAATGGTCGTGGACGCGATCGAAGACCTGGGAAAAATGTAAAGCATGAATTCAACTGAAAACCGGGCGGATGCGCCCAACCGCGTCGACGCCCACATCGAATTCAGCTTCAAGGGAGAGAGCTACGAGCTCTCCTCGACGCTGGATCTGGACCGGGTGCTGGAGAAATACCTCACGCTACCGTCGCTGCATATCGTGATGGCAGTCGAACACGGCATCGACACCTATTCCTATCTCTACGAGGTGATGCAGGAAGAGGAAATCCGCTTCGACAACGCGCATGGCATGGCCGCCGACTTCCTGAAGGATGGTGCGTTCGACCTGGAGGGCTACACCGCGCACTGGGGCGAGAGCCACCGGATCGCCCCGCTGCAGATCATCGCGCAACAGGAGATGGGCATCGAAGACCTCGACCAGCACCCGCAACTGAAGAGCGCCTTGCTCAGAGCCTACCAACTGGGAGTGGAAGCATGAACACAGCTCTAGTCGTGTTCGCCGACGGCAGCGAAGAACTCGAAGCCGTCACCGTCATCAACATCCTGCGCCGCGGCGGAATCGACGTCACCGTGGCTGGCCTGCACGAAGGCCCCCATCGCGGCAGCCGCGGCACGGTGCTGGTGCCTGACACCACGCTGGACAAGGCGCTGGCGCATCAATACGACATGGTGGTGCTGCCCGGCGGACAGCCCGGCACCAACCATCTCAAGGCCGATGCGCGCGTGCTGAAACTGGTGCGGCAGATGAGTGAAGCCGGCAAGCAGGTCGCCGCGATTTGCGCCGCCCCGTCGGTGCTGGCCGAGGCCGGTTTGCTCGACGGAAAACGCGCGACCAGCTTCCCGACCTGCCTGGACGAATACCCCGGGGTCCGGCTGCAAAGCGCCGCCGTCATCGAAGACGGCAACATCGTCACCTCGCGCGGCCCGGGGACGGCAATGGACTTCGCGCTGGTGCTCCTGGAAAGGCTGGTCGGGCATGCCAAACGGCAAGAGGTCGAGGCTGGTCTGGTACGTTAAGTTGTTCGCAAAGTTACCTCCCGCCGTCACCGCCCTGCTGCTGCAATTCGCCGCCGTGCTGCTGGCCGCGCTGAGCATGCGCGTCGCACCGCTGCCGCCGCTGGGCTTCGCGTTGCTGTGCGGGACATTCGCCGCCGCATTCAGCCACTTCGCCGGGCAGGCGCGCTGGTGGCTGTATATCCAGTTCCTGTTCGTACCCGCATTGGTAATCATGCTGGCGTTCGACATCCCCTCCGGCGTTTTCCTCGCCGCGTTCCTCGTATTGCTGGTGGTCTACTGGAGCGCGTTCCGCAGCCAGGTGCCGCTGTACCTGTCGAGCGACAAGGTCTGGCATGCGCTGGAAGAGTTGCTGCCGCCGGAGGATGGTTTTCGCTTCGCCGACCTGGGCTCCGGCCTCGGCGGCGTACTGACGCATCTGGCGCGCATCCGTCCTGACGGGCACTACCACGGCGTCGAATCCGCCCCGCTTCCTTTTCTGTGGAGCTGGCTGCGCATCAGACTGGGAGGCCCCCGCAATTGCAGCGTGCGCTGGGGCAGCCTGTGGGACGAGGACCTCGCGGAATACGACGTGGTGTTCGCCTATCTCTCCCCGGTGCCGATGGAACGCCTGTGGCGCAAGACTTGCGCCGAGATGCGCCCGGGCACGCTATTCGTCAGCAGCACCTTCGCCGTGCCGGGACAGGAGCCGCATCGCACCATCGCGGTGGACGACCTGCACCGTTCGATCCTGCAAGTCTGGAAGATGAAATAACGCGCGACGCCAGACCGGGCAATCGTCACATCGCGCAATCGACCATCAGCAGCGTCATGTCGTCGAATCCGCGCCGCGCCCCCAGATGCCTGTGCACGCCGCCTATCAGCGCATCGAAACGCTCGGCCGCAGGAGTCTGCTCCAGCACCAGCCTGATACTGTCGCCGCCCCAGGCCACGCCATGTTCGTCCTCGGCCTCGACCAGGCCGTCGGAATAGACCACCAGCTGGCTGCTGCAATGCCACTGGAAGATGTCGGTGCGCGCGACGAAGGTCCGGTCCAGTATTCCCAGCGGCAGGTTGTTCGGAACGAAGGTACGGTAGGCCTCGCCGCCCTCGTTCACCAGCATCGCCGCCGGGATGCCGCCGTTCCATGTCTCGACCACATGATTGTATGGATCGATGCATGCGACGAAGGCGGACACGAAGCGGTCGGCGGGCGACTGCTGCTTCACCGCCCAGTTCATCTCCTCGACGATCTGCGAGACGGGCAATCCCTTTTCCGCCATGCTGTAGAACACATGGTTCACCGGCAGCAGGTTGAGCGCGGCCGGCAGGCCGTGCCCGGTCGAATCGGCGAGCATCAGGTAGAGCTTATCGTTGCGCGCGCGCCGGAAGGCGATCAGGTCTCCGCTGACCAGGTCGGCGGGCTCGAGCCGGTATTTCACCCGTTCATCGACCATGCGGTCCGGCTGCATCATGCGTTTCATCAGTTCCGAGACCAGCGCCCGCTCCTCCTCCGCCGCCTGATGGTAGGCCTCCAGCTGTGCGCGGCTGGTGACCAGCTCGCGCGTCTTGAACAGCAGTTCGGCGCTCTTCAGCATCGCGGCATGCAACTTGTCCAGATCCACCGGTTTGAGCACGTAGTTGTCCACGCCGATATCGATCGCGCGG
This sequence comes from Gallionella sp., assembly GCA_035654695.1. Taxonomy (GTDB): domain Bacteria; phylum Pseudomonadota; class Gammaproteobacteria; order Burkholderiales; family Gallionellaceae; genus Gallionella. The sequence goes on from DASRWG010000017.1 coordinate 102,391, forward strand.
TGCAGGTAGGCCGAGTCGTTGAACGCCGTGGTCAGGATGATGGGCATCGCCGGATCGCGCTGTTTGATGATCTCGGCGAACTCCAGGCCGTCCATCTCCGGCATCATCACGTCGCTAACCACCATGTCCGGGCGCTTCTCCTGATACAGCTCCAGCGCCTCGCGGCCGTTCGCCGCCTGCAGCACATGCGCGCACTTCTTCCTCAGAAAATGGGCGACCTGCTCGCTCATATCCTCGTCGTCCTCCACATACAGGACGGTCAGTTCGTCCAGGCTCCGATCGCTCATGCCGCCACCTCGCTCCGGTTGTCCGCCTGCTCTTGATGCTGCAGCGGGATAGTGATCGTGAATTCGGCTCCGGTGCGCCGGCTTCCGTCGAACAGGTTCCCGCAGGTGATGCTGCCGTTCATGTGCTGCTCGATGATCGTGCGGTTCATGTGCAGGCCGATCCCGGTGCCGTTCGCCTTGGTCGTGAAATACGGATCGAATATCTTCTCCAGCTGGTCCTCCGGGATGCCGCCCGCGTTGTCGCGCACCGTCACGACGGCGCAGCCGTCGCGTTCGCCCAGCGCGATATCGATGCGGCCTTTGGGTATCTTGCCGGCCACCAGCGCATCCTTGGCATTGACCACGAAATTCAGGATGACCTGGGAGAATTCATTGGGATGTCCGTAGGCCACCAGCGACGGATCGCCCGAAAGCGCGATCTCGATGCCGTTGTTCTTCAGCATCGCCGCCAGCAGCCCGATGGTTTCCTGAATCGAACTCTGGATGGAGAACGGTTCCCTGACCCGGCTCGGACGGAAGAAGTCGCGGAAGTCATCTATCGTGCAGGACATGCGATGGATCGCGCGCCTGGCGGTGTCGACGTACTTCGCCAGCGCCTCCTCGTCGAGCCCGTTCTCGCGGAAGTCCGAGTGGATGTTCTGTATCACCAGCCCGAGCGTGCTCAACGGTTGCCGCCACTGGTGCGCGATGTTGCCGATCATTTCCCCCATCGCCGCATTCCGCCCCTGCTGGATCAGCAGCCGTTCCTTCTCGAGCGACTTGCGGGTCTCCTCGTCGACCCGTTGCGTCAGGCTCTCGTTCAGCGCCTTAAGGCGCCGCTCGGTCTTCTTCAATTTGTCGATATCCAGGATGATCCAGATGCTGCCTGATTCAGGATCGTCAGGATCGATCGCAACCCCGCGCTGGTGGCACCAGAAAGTCTCGCCGGAACGGCGCTTCATCTGATGCTCACTCTCGTACACCTTGTTTTCGCCGAGACGCTTGAACATCCTGTTTTCGCAGTGCTTGCAGTCCTCCGGCGCACTGTTGCCGCACAGTATCGCCAGAGACTCGTCGCGCAACTCGTCTATCGTGTAACCGAACATCTGCTCCATGTAACGGTTGATCCAGGAGAACCGCCCCCCGCGCATATAGGCCACGCCCATCTGGGCGTTGTCCAGGACGGTGCGAAGTTCCTGCAGCGCATTGTCGAGCAGACGCTGCGTGAACTGCTGTTCGGTGATGTCATGGAACGCCACGACCGCGCCGGCATAGCACCCGTCGCGCAGGATGGGCGATGCGATCACCGATACCGGGAAGGTCATCCCGTCCTTGCGCAGGAACGATTCCTCCTGGCTGCGGATGACGCGCCGGGCCTGCCGGATCTGCTCGGCCAGACAGCACGGCTCGCTGTCCGGCCCGTGTTCGTCGGCATGCCGCGGACAGCAGAAGATGCGGTGGACATCCTGCCCGATCAACTCCCGCTCTTCCCACCCGAGCATGTGGACTGCGGCGGGATTGACGAAGGTGACCACCTGCCGCTCGTCCACCATGTAGATGCCCTCGCCCACCGTGCTGGTCAGTTCGCGCAGGCGCGACTCGTTCTCTGCAAGCGCGGCCTCCACCCGCTTGTATTCGGTGATGTCGAAATGGCTGCCGATGATGCCGACGGCCTCGCCATGCTCGTCGGTGAAAGCGGCCTTGTGCGACAGGATGTCCCGCGCGCTGCCGTCCTGTTCGCGCAAATGGAATTCGCGCACGCTCTTGCCGGGGCGGGCGAGCAGTGCATCGTCCATCGCCTTCAGTTGCACCGCAAGATCATGCGGAAAGATGTCGAATGCCGTCTTCCCCACCGCGCCTTCGCATTCCATTCGGGCGAATTCCTCGAAAGCGCGGTTGACCCGCTGATAGCGGCCATCGGCGCCCTTGTAGTAAATCGGATGCGGCAGCGCATCGATCAGCGCCTGGATGAAATCCAGCTGGCGTTTCAGGCTGCCCTCCAGCGTCTTGTGCCGCGTAATGTCGTCCTCGATCGCGAGGAAGTGGCTGATCGTCCCCAGATCGTCCACGATCGGCGAGATGGAAACCGATTGCCATACGATGGCGCCGTCGCGGCGGCGGTTGGCCAATTCCCCGCTCCAGTTCCGCCCGCTCGTTATGGTCTGCCACAGTTCACGGTAGATCTCTTCCGGCGTAAGTCCTGATTGCAGCATGCGCGGATTGTTTCCCAGCGCGGCGCTCTCGTCATACCCGTAGGTCTCTGTGAAGGTCGGATTGACGTATTCGATATTCCCCCGCGCGTCGGTGATGAACACGCTGTTCGAACTGCGCTCCACCGCGCGCTTGAATTTGTTCAGCGCCATCTCGCTGCGCTTTAGCACGCTGACGTCCTTGTAGCAGACCAGCACGCCGTAAACCTTGCCCGTCTCGTCGCGCAACGGAACCTTGCTCACATCCAGCCAGACATCGGCCTCGCGCGCGGGCACCTCGCAGTGATAGGACGCCACTCCCGAACTCATCACCTGCTCGTCGAGGATACGCAGGTAATCGGCCTCGTCATGGTCCGGATAGAGGTCGTAGTCGCTCTTGCCGACGATCTCGTCCGGATCGTTCAGGTTGAGCGCCTGCGCGCCGCTCAGGTTGCAGCCACGGAACACGGAATTCCGGTCCTTCCAGAACAGCCGCAACGGCATGCTGTCCAGGACCGAGCGGTAGAAATGCTCCCGCGCATGTACCGTATCCCGGAACCGCTCGTGTTCCATGTCAGCGTTCTTCCGGACATCGATATCGCGCAGACATCCCGCCAGATATGCCGTCCCGCTCTGGCCATCGCGCCTGAGCGACACCTCGTTCTCGATCCAGCGATAGCGCCCCTCCGCATCGCGCAGACGGAACTCCTGCCTGTGAGGCCAACCCTCCTTCCGGCTGCCCAGTTCAAGCAGGATGCGGCCGGCATCTTCGGGATGGATATGCTCCCGCCAGAACGCGCCGGAAAACGATTCCGGCGACAGGCCCAATACCTGCGCGCAGCTTCCCGCCACCCGCCGCGGGGCGAAATCGCCGTCTGCAGCGGCGATGTAGAACACCGCGGAGACGTCGCCGAACACGCAGTCCAGCGGCTCCAGCACGGCCATGATTCCCGCATCCGTCACAGTACCTCCTTGTTTTCCTTCGCTATCCGGATCGGCACTCGATCCGGCGCATCAATATTCGGACAGGTAGGTCACCGTCATGCTCTGGTTGTGCAGCATGCAATCATTCGTCGTCGAAAACGGGCCGATCTCGCCATAGGAATAGAAACCGGCGATCGCGGCCTTGCTGCCCAGCACCCGGCTCACCGCATCGATCTCCCTGCCGGCACGGCCCCCCATGACCATCTTGCGCCCGACGCAGCTGACCAGTATGGCAAGCGCCTCGCCGCGCGGCTCCGGCAGGCTGCGACAGGCAAGCCTTGCGGCCTGCGCGGCGCCGTCCACCAGCTCGTCGGTCCCGGCGTGCATCAACCTCAGGTAACCGTCGGAATAGATATCGCCGGCAAAGATCAGGCTCTCGCGATCCTCGTCCACGCCGAGAACAGCGCGCACCAGCCCATCCGGGCTGCGGTCGCTGCGCAACATCTCGAACGGGAACTGCAGACCGGACGCCGGCTGGCCCTTCGCGGATGAGGCCAGATAGCGTTTGTAAACCGCCAGCGCGGGCTGCCCATCGAGTTCGTAGAGGATATTGCCTTCGCAACTCGTCACCTTGTGCACCGGCCCGAATGGCGACCAGCCGCCGAACGACCCATGGCCGACGATGAGATCGCTGCCGTAGAAGCCCACCGCCACCACCCCATCCATCGACACGCCGCGAGGCGACAACGTCAGCGTCCCGACAAAGCCGCCATCGCCCCCGGCCAGACCGCCGGAAACAGGCACGTCTGCGCCGACCTGCGCCGCAACCCCGTCGATCAGTGCACTGCCGTTGATATCGATCCCCTTGCCGAACAGCAGCACGGCGCGCAGATCCGGCTCCGCCAAGGTCCTGCCGACATAATCGCCGGCCGGCCCGCTGCCAGCCATGTCCGGAATGTATGCCTCGACCAGACGAACCCGGGCATCGCCCCCGAAACGCACGGCGGTGATCACGCAACTTCCTTCGGCGACGCCATCCATACAAACCTCGCCGGCGGTCGAACAACCGACCAGAGCCGCACCCGCAAAAACAGCGCGCAAGGCGGAAACAAAATCGGCCTCGTGCAGAAACTTGATGCTGGAGAACACCAGAACGAACTGCGGCTTCATTTCCGCCAGTTCGTCCAGCGCCCCCTCTTCCAGTCTCGTTTCTGTCAGGATTTTTTGTTTTATCATCATCCACCAACCTTCCATCGGCATCGGGTTTCAGTGAAGGGTCGCCGACCCGCGGAACATCGACAGGCCGGCAAGCCCGGAGCCGATGAACGGCAACCGGCCACCATGCCTATACCCGATGGTCGAAGCTGCCGTTCCCGCGGCTGCCTGCCGGTCCCCCGCCCTGAACTCCGGCGGGAACGAAACGATGGCTCCCTTCATATACGACGTTACGCCGATTGCCGAGATCGACGGACGTGTCGGATATCAGCGACACCCCCCAAAAGACGGACACGACGACCGCCAGCGAGATCAGGCTCAGACAAGCCTGTAAGAAAAAATCCCTGTTCATCCCAACCTCCTGTCAGAAACGAGCCGTTAGCGGCGGGCGGCCCTCGCCGCGGACACTCCTAGAACTCAGCCCATTCGCCATCTTCGCTGCCCTGCGCTTCCGGCCCGGTCGCCGCTTTACGCGGGGCACCGCCCTTGCCGGCTTTCGCCGGAGTTGCGGATCTGACGGCGGGATGCGCTGCCGGCTTACGCGCCGCCGGCGCCGACGGCTCGCGACGGACGACTGCGGCACTTGCTGAGCTCTCGTCCACCTTGAACGTCCCCACCGCCACCGCCAGGTTCTGCGCCTGCTCTTCCAGCGATTCCGCCGCAGCCGCCGCCTCTTCTACCAGCGCCGCGTTCTGCTGCGTCACTTCGTCCATCTGCGTGATCGCCGTATTGACCTGCTCGATGCCTTGGCTCTGTTCGCTGGATGCAGCCGTGATCTCGGACATGATGTCGGTCACGCGCTTGATGCTGGTTACAATTTCCTCCATGGTCTCTCCGGCCTGGGCCACCAGCTTGCTGCCGCCCTCGACCTTCTCGACCGAATCGCCGATCAGTGTCTTGATCTCCTTCGCCGCCGCGGCGGAACGCTGCGCCAAATTGCGCACCTCGCCGGCCACGACCGCGAAGCCCCGGCCCTGCTCGCCCGCTCTTGCCGCTTCCACTGCCGCGTTCAGCGCGAGGATGTTGGTCTGGAACGCGATGCCGTCGATCACCGAGATGATGTCCACGATCTTGCGGCTGGATTCGTTGATCGAGCTCATGGTGGTCACCACTTCGCCAACCACCGCGCCGCCCTTGCCTGCCACATCCGATGCGCCGATCGCGAGCTGGTTCGCCTGCTTGGCGTTCTCGGCGTTCTGCTTCACGGTCGAGGTCAGTTCTTCCATGCTGGAGGCGGTCTCTTCCAGGCTGGAGGCCTGCTCTTCGGTGCGTTGCGACAGGTCGGCGTTGCCGGAAGCGATTTCCTTCGAGGCGGTGTTGATGGTGTCGGTGGAGTCCTTGATCTGTCCGATCAAATCCTTGAGGTTGGCGACGGTGCCGTTCAGGTTCTGCTTAACGTCATTGAAAGACCCTTGGTATTCGCGGGTGACGACCTGGGTGAGGTCGCCCTTGGCCAGTGCCTGAGCTACATGGATCGTGTCCTTGAACGCCGTATCGACGGTATCGGACAGCAGGTTGAGCAGATCGGACAGGGTCTTGGTGTAGCCTTGCTTGCCGGCCAGATCCATCTTGATGCTGAAGTCGCCCTTGGTGGCGGCTTCGACGATCTGCTGTATCTCGCCGACGATCTGGGTCAGGGAGTCGGCGGTGGTGTTAACGCTGACCTTGACCTGGTTGTAAGCACCGACATATTCCGTGGTGACCTTCTGGCTAAGGTCGCCTTTAGACAGAGCTTCGGCGACACGGATGGTGTCCTTGAATGCGCCATCGACGGTATTGCTCAACTGGTTCAGCAGTTCGGACAATTCCTTGGTGTAACCGGCCTTGCCGTTCAGGTCCATCTTGATGCTGAAATCGCCTTTGTTCGCAGCATCGACGATATTCTTGATCTCGGCCACGATGCCGCGCAGGCTGTCCTGCATGGTCTTCAACGAAAACACCAGGCTGGTGGTGTCGCCCGGCCTGATAACCAGATTGGCACTCAGGTCGCCTTGGGCGATCTTATGCACCGCCTCCGCCGCGTAGTCCGGTTCGCCGCCCAGTTGCTTCATCAGGTTGCGTACGATCATCAGCGCGATGACCACGCCGACCACCAAAGCGATCAGCGAGATTACGATGATCATGATCAACGCGCTTTGCACGGCGCTATGGGCTTCGTTGCCGATCTCGGTCATGCGTTCGCTCTGCAGGTCGACCAGCTTGCCAACTGCGGCAGTATAGGTCGCCTGCATCGGGCGAATATCTTCAAGCAGAAGAACCTTCGCCTCTTCCTGACGACCTTCCCGCATCAGTTGCAGAAACTTGTCCTGAGCACCGATGTAAGCATTACGCGCCTCGTCCACCTTGGCCAGCGCTTCCTTGCCCTTGTCGGATTTGATCGACTCGTGCAACTTGTCCAAGTTTTCCTTGATGATGTCGCGCTGCACCGGAATATCGTCGATCTCCTTCTTGATCTTGTCCGGCGCACTCTCCAGCAACGCGTTGCGCATGCGGCGGGCAATCGTACCGATCGACTCCACGATGTTGTTCGCCTGCACGACCTTGGGGAATTCATCGTTAACGATGCCATCCAGGTCGCCCTGAACGGCGCGCATGTTGGCGATGCCAAGCACCGCGACGATGATCATCAGCGTGATCACCGCACCGAAACCCAAGCCCAGTCTTTTCCCTACGGTCATACTTGCCATGATGGTTCTCCTTTTATTGTTCGATGCGTAATCAGGCTGCAGCCATTTCGACCAGGTCCATGTCTCGGCTGGTCATCAGCTTCTCGATGTCGACGACGATGATCATGCGCTCGTCCACGGTGCCGACGCCGGTGATGTATTCCATGTCCAGCGACGAGCTGAACTCCGGTGCGGCCTTGATCTGTTCCGGCGTCAGCGCGATCACGTCGGACACGCCGTCGACGACGATCCCGACCACGCGGTTCGCGACGTTCAGGATGATGACCACGGTGAGATTGTTGTAGGTCACGTTGCCGAGGCTGAATTTGATGCGCATGTCGATGATGGGCACGATGATGCCGCGCAGGTTGATCACGCCCTTGATGAACTCGGGCGAGTTGGCGATCGTGGTGACCGCGTCGTAACCGCGGATCTCCTGCACCTTGAGGATGTCGATCCCGTACTCTTCCTTGCCCAGCGTGAACGTCAATAGTTCGCGGCTCCTGCTCTCCACCGCCCGCTCCTTGTCTTCCTGCATGATGAACCTCCTGTAGATATTGCGATTGATGAGAGCGGCGCGTCTTGTCTATCCGGTGCCTGCCCTGCCCCCGGCACCACGCCGGGCATGAAGTTCGTGCCAGAATGTTTTGAACAGTAATTTGCGCAATTGCTGCGATGAGGACTCCCACAGGTCGCGGGCACATTCGATCTGGTGCCTGTCCACACACCAGCTATGCGGCACGCTCCGGAACGGGTTGAATCCGCTGGCGGCATAGTCGCGCGCACAAAGGCCCGCGACCCTCACCGCTCCGTGATCGGAAATGGCCTCCGGCAGCCACTCGACAGAGACGAAACAGCCGCGTCTCAACATCGGATCGCGCTGTACGATCCCGAAAACCACAGAGATACTGGCGCGATCGTGGTAAAGCGTTGCTCGACAGTCATAACCGCCGCCCTCCTGTCGCGAGCAACGGATATCCTCGATACAGAAGACTTCCGGGAACGCGTCCCCGTCGAACATTACGTTCGGCATGGCGACCCTCCATTGAAATTGTCATTTGCTCCGGACATGCGGCGGCATCCGGAACACTCTGTGCATCACCCGTCCGGATCATGCCGAGCACCGGTGCCGGGCTTCAGGAAAGCAAAACGTCACTCATCAACTGGCGGTGGGCCACATAGTTGCCCAACAGCGTCAGCGACACGACGAACGCCAGTATGCAGCGCTCGATGATCCGCGATATGCGGTGGAAATAGCCTTGTCTTGCCGCCCCGTGCCGGACATCGCATGCGCTATCCGCCGCAGACCGGCCAGAATCCGCAATGGCCTGGCAACGGGAGTTCATGATTCTTTCCCGGCGACGGCCCGGAGTGAATCCGGAGCATCCTGTCCGAACGACCGATCCTCCCCGGTTTCGGGGGCCGCCAGCTGCAACTGGCGCTTGAGTGCGGCGATCTCCAGCCTGGCGGACGAAAGCTGGCTGCACAGCATCGTATTGCATGATTCAAGCAGTTCTATGCGTTTCGCCAGTTGCCGGGTGCGCTGTTCGACGTTGCGTTCGAGGTAATAACGGTGATCGGCAAGTTCGGCCTCCATCCGTTTCTTCTCGGTGATATCCAGCATGACGCCCTTGATGAACAACGGCGCACCGGTTTCGTCGCACACCACGCTGGCCTCGTCGTGGAACCAGCGAACATTGCCCCGGTTGTCGTACAGGCGATAATGGCAGCTGAATTTCTCCGCTGCGCTGCAGCTGCGCCGCAATGCCCGGTCGAAACGGCCGAAATCCTCCTCGTGCACCTGTTTCAGACGCAGGTCCGGATGGTCGAGCAAGTCCACGGGAGCGAAGCCAAGGTTGCTTATCTGAGGGCTGACATAGAGCAAATGGCGGTCCGGCTGGCACGACAAAATATAGGCAATGGCCGACGAGTGTTCGATCGGGGGGATTTCGGCGCCGCCATTGACGGTAACCGGGGCAGACTCGGCGGCGGCATCATTGGAACTTTGCACCCCCAGTGCTGAATCCATATCGATGCGATCCACCAAGCGGATCGCATCGCTTTCTGCCGACGGGGAGGCCGGCAGCCGGTTGCGCCAGCCGCCGGTGTGTTCCATGAAATCCTTCACCCCCAGACTCCTGAGTGTCTGGCGCACGGTCATGGCAGCGACGCGCTCTCCGCCGACATGGTGTTCCTGCTTGTGGATAGTTCTCACATTGGCTCCTTGAACTGGTTCGTTGTTCGGGTGTCGCGAAAAGGAAATCGAAGGCTCGATTGCCATGGAGCGATTCTGCCCAAACTACACAGTTGCAAGTATCGGTGAGTGACTATTTCGCCGTCGTATTACGGGAGGACGACGGCTAGGAAAACGACGAGGGAGTTAAGGAAACAGTTTACCTTGCATCGCATATCGCACTAAATCCGCGACACTTTTCAAGCCCAGCTTGGCAAGGATATGGGCCTTGTGGGTGCTGACCGTCTTGTCGCTGATGGACAGCTCGTTGGCGATCGCCTTGATGCACTTTCCCTCGACGATCAGGCGGAATATCTGCATCTCCCGCTCGGACAGCGTCAACTCGACATCGTCCACATCCGCCGAAGACGAGGCGAATGCGAGCCGTTCAGCCATTTCCGGGTCCAGATATTTCCCTGTTGCAGCGATCTTGCGCACCGCATCGAGCAATGTTTGCGGAGAACAATTCTTGGTGATGTACCCCGAGGCGCCGGCCTTCATCGCGCGCAACACGGTCTGGGTGTCGTTATGCATGCTGAGCACCAGAATACGCAAATTCGGGTTGCTGCCCCTGACGCGCGCGACCAGTTCCGCACCGCAGATGCCGGGCATGACCAGATCCAGAAGCAACACGTCGACCTGAACCGAACGCAATTTCTCAAGCAAATCCGCACCGCAACTTGCTTCCGCGACAACCTGGACGTCCGGGGACGTTGCCATGAATTGAACCAGTCCGGAACGAACCAGTTCGTGATCGTCGGTGATCATCAGACGTGTAACCAAATTTCCCCCAGTCCTTTAAGCCAACATACGAGAAGGGCGAATTTATACCCCATTTGAAGAAGAACGGCTACAGATACATCGATATCGCAGCGACATTCCCGATGCGAGCGGCTATTTGCTACCATTCCTCCCAAGCAAAAGGAGTATCGAACTGGCCACCCCCGCCGAACTGTCCCAATTCCTGGTCAATGCAGAGCGTCGTGCCTACAAACAGGCGCTATTCGCCGTACGTGACGAACATGTCGCACTGGACGTCGTTCAGGATGCGATGATCAAGCTCGCCGAAAAATACGGAGACAAGCCTGTCGGGGAATTGCCTCTGCTGTTCCAGCGCATTCTGCAAAACACCATCCGCGATCATTACCGCCGCCAGAAGGTCAGAAATACCTGGACGACGCTGTTATCTTCGCTGATGCCGAAGAACGGGGAAGACGAGTCCGATCCGCTGGAGACGCTGGCCGACGAAGACAATCCCAGCGCTCCGCCCCCGCCCGAAGCGGCGTTTCAGCAGAAACAGGTCATCGTCCGGATCGAACGGGCGTTGGAAAGACTGCCGGCGCGTCAACGCGAGGCGTTTCTGCTGCGTTATTGGGAAGGAATGGATATTGCCGAGACCGCCGCCGTTATGGGATGCACCGAGGGCAGTGTAAAGACCCATTGCTCCCGGGCGACGCATGCACTGGCAGCGGCACTCAAAAACATCGGAGTGGAACTATGAACATCGAGCCACATTTACCAGAAGATCGCCAGGATATCGATCCGGAACAAATCGCCGGACTGCTTACGCTAGCAACCGAGCAAATGGACCGCGACACCTTAGAGGCTCTGCGGCGAGCCCGCCATGCCGCACTTGATCGGCAGACTACGCGCGCGCCGGCATTCGCGCTCGACGGCAGACACGGCCTGCATTTCCCCATCCCGCACACGGCCCGCCAATGGGCGGCCGCGGGCCTGCTGCTCGCGGCGCTTGCCGGAGGCGCCGGCTACTGGCAACATCTGCACCATCATGAAACGATGGCGCATCTGGATGTCGCCATCCTGACCGACGACATGCCCCTGGAAGTGTTTATCGACCATTGAACCGAATGAAGCCATCCATCGCCGCACTTGCGCTGCTCTGCACGCTACACCTCTCGCCCGCGGTCGCCGCACCGCAATCCTGGCACACCCTCACCCCTGCGCAGCAGGAAGCGCTGGCGCCGATGGCGCAGCAATGGGCGGAATTATCCGACGAACAGCAACGCAGTCTGCTTGGCGTTGCCAGACATTATCCCGATTTGAATCCGGAGGAAAAGCAGCGCTTCCTGAGCCGCTTGGGCGCATGGAGCAGGCTCACTCCGGAACAGCGCCAGGCGGCACGCGAAAAATACCGGGCCTTCAGCAAGGTATCCGAAGATCAGCAGAAACAGATCAGGCAAATGGTCAAGGAAGAGCAGGCCAGGAATCCCCAGTAACCGCATTGCTCTCTAGCGTCTTTCGGTCCACCACAGCAGCGCCATCCCCAGCAGCAGGAACAAGCCGGTCATCGCCGCGGCGCTGAACAGCGGCTGCCAGTTGTTCAGCGCCCCGAGACTGGCGAACAGGCGCCCGACGAAGTGGAATACCAGCCCCAGCACGATCCCCATGAACACCATTCCGCTGATCCCGCCGGAGCGGCGGTGGTACGACGCGAACGGCAGCGCCAGGATCATCATCACCAGCAGCGCGAACGGATAGACCAGCTTGTTCCACATCGCGATCTCGTAGCGCGCGCTCTGTTGCCGGTTCTCCTTCAGGTGGGCGGCATACTGGTACAGGTCGTAGGCCGACATCTGTTCCGGCACCACCAGCAACACGCTCAGGATGCCCGGATTCAGCGCCGATTCCCATTGCCGCGCATCCGTTTCCTCGATGCTGATCCCCTGCCGGGAAAACCGGGTCTCCCGCACGTCGTCCAGGCGCCAGAGCCCCTGTTCGACGAAATGCGCCTCGCCGGCATGCGTGATCGACTGCAGGCGGTATGACTCGTCGAAACGGTAGATATCGATGTTCAGCAGGCTGGTGTCCGGCATCACGTTCTTCACGTTCACGAAACTGCGTTCGTCCTTCACCCACACGCCGGAGCGGAACTCCTTGAGCGACACCTGCGCGTTTTGCGCCTTCAGCCGGAGTTGCTGGGCCAGCCGCTCGCTGGGCGGGGCGACGAACTCGCTGAATGCGAAGCTCAGCGCCACCAGCGGCAGCGCGATCTTGAACAGCGCGCCCATCATCTGCCACAGCGACGCACCCGAGGCGCGATAGATGGTCAGCTCGGAGCTGGATGCCATCTGCACCAATGCGAATATCGTGCCCACCAGCACGGCCACCGGAAACAGTTCGTAGATATGCCCCGGGATGGTCAGCACCACGAACATCAGCACATAGCCGATATGGTACTGGTCCTGCATCACATTCAGTTCATGGATCAGGTCGAGAAAAGCGAACAGGGCGATCAGTGCGGCGAATACCAGCGCCACACTCAGGTATATCTCGCGACCGAGATAGCGGGTCAGCAGATTCATATGCCCGGCTCCTGCCGGACGCGGCTTTTACCGGACAGCCCGAGCCACGGAGCCAACGTCATGCGGTGCCGGAACATCAGCAACGTCACCGCCAGCATGACCGCATGGATTCCCCACAGGCCGATGCCCGGAGACAGCCTGCCCTGCGCGACCCACGAGTTGCTGACGCTGATCAGATTGCTGTACAGCATGTACAGCACGATCGCCAGCACCAGATTGAGCGAACGACCGGCGCGCGGATTGACGTAACTCAGCGGAATGGCCAGCAACGCGAGAATCACGGCACTGATCGGCAGCCCAACCCGCCAGTCCAGTTCGGCATGGCTCACCAGACTGCGCTCCCGCAGCAGCTCGGGCGTGGACATCGTGCGCACCCACGGCCGCGCTGCCTTCGGCGGGACGCTGTCGATGCGGATCGCGTAACGCTCGAACTCGACGATGTTGTAGTCGCGGCGGCCGGGCGTGCCTTCGTAGCGCGTGCCGTTGAGCAGCACCAAAAAACGATCCCCGTTGGGCAGGGTCTCCTGCAAGCCTTCCCGCGCCACCATCGTACCCAGCTTGCCGTTCTGCGTCGATTGCACGAAGACGTTGCCGACGCGGCCGGAACCCAGGTTTATGTTTTCGACAAAATACACCCGGTCCGCCTGTTTGGACTCCCGGAACGTCCCCGGGATCGCGGCTGCCACATCGTCGCGATTCTCCAGCTTGCGCTTGTATTCATCGGCCTTTTTCAATGCCCAGGGCGAAAGCACCAGGCTGAGCAACGCGATCAGTCCAACCACCGGCAACGCATACAGCATCACCGGGCGCACCCAGCGCGTCAACCCGATGCCGCAGCCGAACCACACCACCATCTCGCTGTCGCGGTAGGCGCGCGACAGGGTCAGCAGGATCGAGATGAACAGGCTGATCGAAAGCAGCACCGCAAGATAGTTCATCGCCGCGAAGCCAAGCAGCGCCAGCACCCCGTCCACGGCGATCCGGCCGCTGACCGCATCGCCCAGCAAACGGATCAGCTGGCTGACCACCACGATGCCCAGCAGCACCGCGAACACCAGCAGGCCGTTGCTGGTGAGCTCGCCCACCAGCGCGCGCTGGAACACCCCGATGCGAAGCGGCTTTGACTTTGGGCGGCGAGTGTGCGGATAATCCGGCATCGAGAAGTAAACTTGAACATCGAAGGAGTGACGCGTGGAATTTAGCATAAAACAGGGCAGCCCGGAGAAGCTGAAGAGCGGCTGCATCGTGGTCGGCGTATACGAAGGCGGCAAACTTTCGGCTCCGGCCCAGACGCTGGACAAGGCGGCAGGACACCACTTGAGCGACGTCATCGCGCACGGCGACATGACCGGCAAGACCGGCAGCACGCTGATGCTGCACCATGTCACCGGCATCGCCGCCGAACGCGTGCTGCTGGTCGGCCTGGGCAAGGCCGCCGACCTGACCGCCAAGCCCTATCTGGATGCGCTACGCGCCGCCTTCGCCGTGCTACAGAAGACTGCGGGCAAGGATGCCGCACTGTTCCTCACCGACCTCGCGGTCAAGGATCGCGACGTCAGCTGGAAGATCAAACAGGCCGTGCTGCTCGCCGCCGAGTCCGGCTACCGCTGCGACCAGCTCAAGAGCAAACCGGCCGATGCGCCGTCATTGCGCAAGATCGTGCTGGGTTGCACCGACAAACCGGATGCCGCCGCACAACGAGCGCTGGCCCAGGCCGAAGCGATCGCGCACGGCATGAATCTGACCAAGGAACTCGGCAACCTGCCCGGCAACATCTGCACGCCGAGCTACCTCGCCGCCAGGGCATTGGCGCTGGGCAAGGCGCACAAGAACATCAAGACCACCGTGCTGGAAGAAAAGGACATGCAGAAGCTGGGCATGGGCTCCTTCCTTTCCGTCACACGCGGCAGCGACCATCCGGCCAAGCTGATTACGCTGGAATATTCCGGCGGCGACAAGAAACAGAAACCCGTCGTGCTGGTCGGCAAAGGCATCACTTTCGACACCGGCGGCATCTCGCTGAAGCCGGGCGCCGACATGGACGAAATGAAGTACGACATGAGCGGCGCGGGCAGCGTGCTCGGCACGATGCAGGCGATCGCCGAAATGGGCCTGAAGCTGAACGTCGTCGGCGTGATCCCGACCTGCGAGAACATGCCTTCCGGCAAGGCCACCCGCCCCGGCGACATCGTCACCTCGATGTCCGGCCAGACCATCGAGATCCTGAACACCGACGCCGAAGGTCGCCTGATCCTGTGCGACGCGCTGACCTACTCGGCGAAATTCAACCCCGACACGGTGATCGACATCGCCACGCTGACCGGCGCCTGCGTAATCGCGCTGGGCAACGTCGTCAGCGGCATGTTCGCGAACGACGACAAGCTCGCGAAGGAATTGCTGGAAGCCGGCGATTACGCGCACGACCGCGTGTGGCAACTGCCGCTGTGGGACGACTACCAGCCGCTGCTGGACAGCAACTTCGCCGACATGGCGAACATCGGCGGCCGCGCCGGCGGCACCATCACCGCGGCCTGCTTCCTGTCGCGCTTCACGAAGGACTACCGCTGGGCGCACCTGGACATCGCCGGCACCGCCAACAAGTCCGGCAAGGACAAGGGCGCGACCGGCCGTCCGGTGCCGCTGCTGACGCAGTACCTGATCAATCGCACGGCGTCGAAGTGACCAAAGTTGATTTCTACACCGGCAGCGAAGACAAGCTGCGCACCGCTTGCCAGCTGAGCCACAAGGCGATGCAGAACGGCGTGCGCGTCGTGCTCAGTGCGGATGAAGCGACCACCGAGGTGTTGGACAAGCTGCTGTGGCAGTACCCGGCCACAGCCTTCATTCCGCATAGCCGCAGCGATGCGACGGAGTCGGAAGACATGCCGGTCGTGCTGAACAGCGGCAGCGAGCGCTTCCCGCACCACGACCTGCTGATCAGCCTGCACAACGAATGCGTGCCGTTCTTCAGCCGCTTCGAGCGCGTCATCGAGATCGTCGGCACCGATTCCGAAGACAGCAGGCTGGGACGGGAACGCTACAAGTTCTACAAGGATCGCGGCTACGAGCTGCGCCACATCGACCTGTCCGGAGCGAAGAACGCATGAGCCCCGATCCGTCCGATAGCGCATCGACCGATTTGCCGGTGCTGACCCAGGTGGTCGGCGCCCCCGCGCCGGAAGACCTGCCGACGCTGACCGAAGTCGTCGCCCCCCCGCCTCCCGCCGCACAAACGCTCAGCGAGGAAGAGATACAGCAACTACTCAGACTGCTCGAATCCCGCCTCGAAGTCGTGTTCACTCAAAAGCTCAGCCTCCACCTCGAACGGCTGCAACGGCTGGCCGTCAAACAGGCCGTCAACGAATTCCGCGCCGCGCTGCCGGAGTTGCTGCACGAAATACTGAACACCCCGCCCCAATCTCGTCGGTAAATCTTCCGCCCATAACCCCGAGTCCACCTGCGCATACGGCGCACAGGATTCCGCTCCTCCGCTTTGCTATAATCGCGCCCCTCTACAGCCGCCCGGCTGATCTACATTGCCTCACGAATATGACTCAGCAAAAAGAACTCGCCAAAAGTTTTGAACCGAAAGACATCGAAGCCCGCTGGTACCCAACATGGGAAAATGCCGGCTACTTCAAGGCCGGACTCGATCCGAACAAGACCGAATCTTTCTGCATCCAGTTGCCGCCGCCCAACGTCACCGGCACGCTGCACATGGGCCACGGCTTCAACCAGACCTTGATGGACGCGCTGACGCGCTACCACCGCATGAAGGGCGACAACACGCTGTGGCAACCGGGTACCGACCATGCGGGCATCGCCACGCAGATCGTGGTCGAACGCCAGCTCGATGCGCAAGGCGTCTCGCGCCACGACCTCGGCCGCGAGAAGTTCATCGAGAAGGTGTGGGAGTGGAAGGAATATTCCGGCAACACCATCACCAAGCAGATGCGCCGCCTCGGCACCTCGCCCGACTGGTCGCGCGAGCGCTTCACGATGGACGAAGGGCTGTCGAAGTCCGTCACCGAGACTTTCGTGCGCCTGTTCAATGAAGGCCTGATCTATCGCGGCAAGCGCCTGGTGAACTGGGACCCGAAGCTGCACACCGCCGTTTCCGACCTCGAAGTGGTGCAGGAAGAAGAAGACGGCTTCATGTACCACATCCAGTATCCGCTGGCGGATGGTTCCGGCCATCTGGTGGTCGCCACCACCCGTCCCGAGACCATGCTGGGCGACGTCGCAGTGATGGTGCATCCGGAAGACGAGCGCTATGCTCACCTCATTGGCAAGCAAGTCACGCTGCCGCTGTGCGACCGCACCATCCCGGTCATCGCCGACGAGTACGTGGACAAGGAGTTCGGCACCGGCGTGGTCAAGGTCACGCCTGCGCACGACTTCAACGACTATGCAGTCGGTCAACGCCACAAGCTGGAGATGATCTCCATCCTCACGCTGGACGCAAAGATCAACGAACACGCGCCCAAGCAATATCAGGGCATGGACCGCTTCGCCGCGCGCAAGCAGATTTGCGCCGACCTCGAAGCCGCAGGCCTGTTCATCAAGGCCGACAAGCACAAACTTAAAGTGCCGCGCGGCGACCGCACCGGCGTGGTGATCGAGCCGATGCTGACCGACCAGTGGTTCGTCGCGATGAGCAAGGCGGGCCCCGAGGGGAAATCAATCACCGAACAGGCGCTGGAATGTGTGAGCTCCGGCGAAATCAAGTTCCACCCCGAGAACTGGGTGAATACCTACAACCAGTGGCTGAACAACATCCAGGACTGGTGCATCTCGCGCCAACTGTGGTGGGGCCACCAGATTCCCGCATGGTACGGCGTGAACGGCGAAGTGTTCGTCGCGCGCGACGAGGCCGAGGCGCGCCATCTGGCGGACAAGGCAGGCTATGCCGGCCAGCTCGACCGCGACAACGACGTGCTCGACACCTGGTTCTCTTCCGCGCTGTGGCCGTTCTCCACGCTGGACTGGGATGAAGGCAAGCCGTTCGACGCGCAGAACGAATTCGTGAAGCAATACCTGCCCTCCTCCGTGCTGGTCACCGGCTTCGACATCATCTTCTTCTGGGTCGCGCGCATGGTGATGATGACCAAACACATCACAGGCCAAATCCCGTTCAAGGACGTGTATGTGCACGGCCTGATCCGCGACGCGGAAGGCCAGAAGATGTCCAAGTCCAAAGGCAACGTGCTCGACCCGATCGACCTCATCGACGGCATCGACCTCGACTCGCTGGTGAAGAAGCGCACCACCGGCCTGATGAACCCGAAGGACGCCGAGAAGATCGAGAAGCGCACCCGAAAGGAATTCCCGGAAGGCATCACCGCCTTCGGCACCGACGCGCTGCGCTTCACCTTCGCCTCGCTCGCCTCACCCGGTCGCGACATCAAGTTCGACATGCAACGCTGCGAAGGCTATCGCAACTTCTGCAACAAGCTGTGGAACGCCACGCGCTTCGTGCTGATGAACTGCGAAGGCAAAGACGTTGGTCTGGACGAAAGCCTGCCGCTGGAATTCTCCGCTGCCGACAAATGGATGATCGGCGAACTGCAAAAGGCCGAAGCCGAGATGGCAACTCATTTCGCCGACTACCGTTTCGACATGGCCGCTCGCGCCGTGTACGAACTGGTATGGAACACCTACTGCGACTGGTACGTGGAACTGGCCAAGGTGCAGATGGGCAACGGCAGCGAAGCCCAGCAGCGCGCCACCCGCCGCACTCTGGTGCGCGTGCTGGAGACCATCCTGCGCCTCGCCCACCCGATCATCCCGTTCATCACCGAAGAGCTGTGGCAGTCGGTCGCGCCGATGGCGAACGTGAAGGGCGACAGCATCATGCTGCAAGCCTATCCCAAGGCCGACAGCGGCAAGATCGACGCAGCCGCCATCGCGCAGATCGCGCTGCTGCAGGAACTGGTCAACGCCTGCCGCAGCCTGCGCAGCGAGATGAATTTGTCGCCTGCCGCGCGCGTGCCGCTGATCGCGGCAGGCGACGCAACGGTGCTGAACGCACTCGCCCCCTACATCAGCAGCCTCGGCAAACTCAGCGAAGTGCAGGTCGTGGCTGAACTGCCGGAAGGCGACGCGCCGGTATCCATCGTCGGTGTGTTCAAGCTGATGCTGAAGGTGGAGATCGACGTCGCAGCCGAACGCGAGCGCCTGGACAAGGAGATCGCGCGGCTCACCAACGAGATCGCCAAGGCCGAAGCCAAGCTAGGCAACGAGAGCTTCGTGGCGCGCGCGCCGGCTGCCGTCGTGGAGCAGGAAAAGAAACGTTTGGACGGCTTCGGCGCTACGCTGGCGCAGTTGCAGGCTCAGCGCAAGAAGCTGGGATAGATTGCCTCGCGCGAAAAACAAAAACGGCGACCTTCTGACAAAGGCCGCCGTTTTTATTTCTGCTCTTCAGCGTCGGCGGATCAGGAAGGTAAACTCCCCGCCTGCCTCGGTCGACGACAGCAGCTCATTGCCGGTCTTCTTGCAGAAGTCGACGAAGTCGTTCGGCGAGCCCTTATCGGTCGCGACGATCTTCAGCACCTGCCCGCTAGTCATGCCGGCCAGCGATTTCTTTGCGCGCAGGATGGGCAGCGGACAGGCCAGTTGCCGCACATCCAGTTCGGTATCGGCCGGGGTAGCAGACAAAAGTTTCTCGTCTTCCATCATGCTATCGGCAAACCGGCCTGCGCCCAGCCGGTGATGCCGCCCTGAAGGTTGTAAACGTCGGCGAAGCCGTTGGCAGCAGCGAATGCGGCAGCCTGTGCCGAGCGCCCGCCCATCTGGCAATAGAACACCGTGGTGACTGCCTTGTCCATCTCGTGGAGACGTAGCGGAATCAGGTGCAGCGGCAACGGTTCGCCCTGCGGAATCTTGCCGCGCGCCACTTCCGCGTCGGTGCGCACATCCACCAGACGCAAGCCCCCCTGTTGCAGCATTGCCTGCAACTCGTCGGCCGTGATGTTCTTGAAATCTGCCATGTTTCCGTTCCTCGTTTCGAAGGGCGGCGATTCTAACCCAAATCCCCGCCGCAACCTACGCACCGCAATGCGGCTCCGGCAGCCCGAGGCAGCGGAACCTGCGGTGAAAACGGTTATCATACTGTCCATGAAAAAACTGCCCCTGCTGCTGTTGCTGTGTTTCTCGACCCAGACGCTGGGCGAAGGCCTGCCCGACCTCGGCGATATCTCGCAAACCGTGTTGACGCCGCTGCAGGAACGCCAGATCGGCCAGCAGAGCATGCTGCAGATCCGCGCCGGCAAACAGTATTTCGACGATGCCGAGATCAACGACTACCTCAACCAGATCGGCTACAGACTGGTGGAGAACAGCGCCGAGCCCGGCTCCGTTTTCGAGTTCTTCGCGCTCGACGATTACAACGTCAACGCCTTTGCGATGCCCGGCGGCTTCATCGGCGTGAATACCGGCCTGCTGCTGACGGCTCAAAGCGAATCGGAACTGGCCGCGGTGCTGAGCCACGAGATCGCCCACGTCACCCAGCATCATCTGGCGCGCCTCGTCGCGGGAACGCAGAATGACGGCCTTGCCTCGATGGCCGCGCTCGCGGTCGCGATCCTCGCTGCACGCAGCAACTCCCAGGCCTCGCAGGCCGCGATTGCCAGCATGCAGGCTCGCAGCATCCAGAATCAGCTGGATTACACCCGCACCCACGAGCAGGAGGCCGATCGCATCGGGTTCGATATCCTGCTCAAATCGGGGTTCAACACACACGCGATGCCCGAGTTCCTGAACCGGCTGCAAACTGCCACGCGCCTGCTGGAAGGCAACATGCCGGGCTACCTGCGCACCCACCCGATCACCAGCGAGCGCGTCGCCGACATCGCCAACCGCGTGCAGAAACAGCCCTACCGGCTGGTGCCGGACAGCCTCGATTTCCAGCTGGTGCGAGCCAAACTGATTGCCCGGCAGAAGACCGCGCAGGACGCCGTTGCCTACTTCAGCGACGCACTGGGTGCGCAGAAGCACGGCAACCCGGTCGCCCAGCGCTACGGACTGGTGGTATCGCTGCTGCGCAACAACGAGAACGAACGGGCCGCACAGGAACTGGCGCTGCTGCGCAAACAGGCGAAGAACGACCCGGCGGCGAGGCGCAACGCGATGCTGGAAACGCTCGCGGGCCGGGTGAAACGGGCGATTCGGGACGACGCGACCGCGTTCTACCGCACCGCAGTGCAGGACTTTCCACAGCACCGTGCGCTGGTCTATGACTATGCCGAACTGCTGATCGCGGGCGGCGAGGCGGAAACCGCCGCAAAGCTGCTCACCGAGCAACTCACCCGCCACCCCAGCGACACCACGCTGTACGACCTGCAGGCACGCAGCTACGCAAGCCTCGGAAAAAAATTCGAACAACATCAGGCGCAAGCCTACGGCTACGCCTGGCAGGGCAGACTGCACGCCGCGCTCGAACAGCTCGAACTGGCCAAACAGTCCGGCGGCAGCTTCTACCAGCTATCGGTGATAGAAAGCGACTTGCGGGAATTGCGCGAGATGCTGGAGGCGCAGGGCAAGCGATAGGTTACAGCTTGTCGCAGCCTCTTTTCAGCACCCTGCAAGTTTCTTGATAATCGCGTTTGGCCAAGTCAATCCGGCCCAACTTCTCAAATGCCAAGGCTCGCCCGAAATATGGGCTTATATCCATGCCCGTTTTTTTTGCGCGAGCGATATCGATCGCGTGGGTGAAAGCCTCTACCGCAGCGGGCCAATCTTTTTTCTGGATATAAGTCACGCCCAGATTGTTGTAAGAATGCGGCCAGTCAGGCCTGAGCTTTAACGACAGCTTGTAATCTTCGATAGCACCATCGAAATTGTTGACTACATGCCGTGCGGTGCCGCGATTAAGATAGATACGGTATACCCCCGGTAAGTCATGCCTGTTTTCGACCAGCTTGGCGGCATCCTCCCACAGCAGCAAAGGATGCGAAAACGTAGCGAGCCTGTCCATGGAAACCGGGATCATGGCCAATGCAATGATGGTCGCGATAGCCACCGCCATGCGTTTACGCAACAAATCCAGTGCGATCGGGATCACACAGCAGGCACCCGCCATCCACAGATAGCTGCGATACAGAACGAACGACTCCTGAATACGCACCGAGGAAAATTCCGTCATGAACATCAGCCAGGGGAACAGCATGGCCAGCCCGACCAGCCCGATGCGACCGCGCTTCAATAGCAATCTCGCTGCGAATGCGCCATAAGCGATAAAAGCCATCATCGCCAGCGCATACCGCGACATCAATGAATCCGCAAACGGCTCCCGCATATCTATCGACATCCAGCCGGGATTGGGGAATAACCACAGGCCGATATATTTGAAAAACAGCCAGCTTTGCGTAAGCACGCTCAATGGGTAATTCAGGGGATTGTCCATATCCAGCATCTCCGGGGCGTCAAATTCATACACCTTCCCCAGCACGCCGATTTTGGCCGCGATCACGAACAGCGCAATCAACCCCAGTGCCAGGAAGATTGCCCAGCGCCGCTTGAGTTGGGCGAACCAGTCTTCGTGCAGCAACACGGTGAGTGCAACCAGCACCGCCGGCAACATGATGGAGTGTTCCTTGGAAAAAACCGCCAGATAATAAAAAGGGACACATGCCCATAACCAGCGGGGGTTCTGCCGCAGGCTGCCGTGCAAATAAGACAGCATCGCCAGCAGGCTGAACAGCGTCGCCATGAGAATGGTGCGCTGCACCAGATATCCAGTCGCATAGGTCGCCACCGGATGTAGCGCAAAAATCAAGGCGCCGATGAAAGCGGTAGAGCGAGGGCCCAGGCTCCGCTCAGACGCACGGTCGGAAAACAACTTAACCAGGGTATGCAAAAAGAAGTACAAGACAAGCGTGACCGCAAAGTGCAACAACATGTTTTCGATGCGGAAGTGGCGCAAATCGAGACCGAGAAAATCCTTTCCCCAAGCCAATGTAGCATAGGGTAATGAACGCAATTCCAGCAGGCTGAAACGGAAATCCGAAACCGGCTGGTGCCCGTCCTCGTCCATCGAAAAGAAGTTCGCATCGTCAAATATGACGGGATTCCACAGGAATTGTCCATAAAGGGCGAACACCGCCATTGCCAGCAACACAACAGGAAAAAACCGGCTCCTGCCAAGCAGGACGCACGAGGCAACCACCCGCTGCCAGGCCGACAACACCAAAGATTTCGAGACTGCACGCATATTCATCATCTCACGATACAAAAAACAACCCCCTCGCGGGGAGGGGGTGTTAATACCACTTGCCGAATCCGATTAGTCAGCCTTGCACAGCTTCGGATTACAGGTGCTGCCGGTGCTTGTGGTCCACTTCACGCCAGTAGCGGAATTGTAGGTCGGCACCAGAATGATCGTAGCACCCGTACCGGCGGTGCTGCCATCGATAGCCGGGATAGCCTGAGCAGTAATCACGCCGGCGTCAGACGCAGTGACGTATGCAACGTATTTGCCGGCAGCCGCTGTAGTTTGCCCAGACGAACCGATCGCTGTGGGCACGCCGTTGCTGCCTGCGCCACAACCGGTAATCGGCGATGTATTCTGTTCAGAGGCGCAGATTTCCACGGCAGTCTTGACGGCCTGGGTAGCCTGCACGACTTCGGTGAACTTGGCCTTCTTGGTGTAGTCGCTGTAAGCCGGGATCGCCACAGCAGCCAGAATGCCGATAATCGCAACCACGATCATCAGTTCGATCAGGGTAAAGCCCTTTTGTACGTTCTTCATGTAAAGCTCCTTTAAGAGTTGTTTAGCCATTCGACCAAGCCATCGGCCCGGTCCTACGGTTAACACACAGCGTGTGTTGCTCTTTCTACAGCAATAGGCATGCCACTTCATCAAGGCATTGATTTTATAGACCAGGACAAATCGGCTCCTACTCTGGCAATACCGCCATTAACAAAAAACGTCCACCGACTGACGATTTTCGTCATCGGAATTTCCCTAGTTCAGGCGCTATGGAGCTTCAGCATCGCCGCTTCGCTCTTGCCCTCGACGACCAGATGGGCGACATCCTGCGCGCGTTGCATCGCTTCGTCGATCAGCGCCCGTTCCTCGCGGCGCGGATCGTTCAGCACGAAGTTGGCCACTTCGCTGCGCTCGCCGGGATGGCCGATGCCGAGACGCAGCCGCCAGAAGTCTTTTGTGCCGAGATGAGCAATGATGTCCTTCAGGCCGTTATGGCCGCCGTGGCCGCCGCCCAGCTTCAGCTTGGCGCTGCCCGGCGGCAGGTCCAGTTCGTCGTGCACGACCAGGATTTCCGCCGGGGCGATCTTGTAGAACTGCGCCAGCGCGCCGACCGCGCGGCCGCTGACGTTCATGAAGGTCTGCGGCTTGAGCAGGAAGACTTCTTGTCCATGCAGCTGGCCGCGCGCAGCCAGGCCATGAAATTTTGCCTCGCTCCTGAAGCTCAGGTTATGCAGGCGCGCGAACTCGTCCAGCCACCAGAAACCGGCGTTGTGACGGGTGCTCTCGTATTCGCGGCCGGGATTGCCCAGCCCGACAATCAGGCGTATCGAACTCATGGTTATCGACTCAGTACAAATAAAAAACCCGCCATGCCGGTATCAGCGATGGCGGGTTGCGAGGGTCGGTCGACCCCGTTATTACTTCTTGGCGGCAGGCGCGGCAGCCTCGGCTGCCGGTTCGGCAGCAGCCGCTTCGATTGCACCGCGCGGCACTTGCACAGTCGCCACCACGGCTTCGCCCGTGTGGCTGCCGTGTGCGGCGACTTCCACGCCCTTCGGCAGCTTCAGGTCGGAGACGTGTACGGAATGACCGAGTTCCAGCTTGCCCAGGTCCACTTCGATGAAGGCCGGCAGATCCTTGGGCAGGCAGGTGATGTCCAGATCGTGGAGCACGTGGCTGATCTTGCCGCCGCCGGTCTTCACGCCGGGAGCGATTTCTTCGTTCAGGAAGTGCAGCGGCACCTTCTTGTGCATCTTGTGCGTCGCATCGATGCGCTGGAAGTCGATATGCTGAACTTGCTGGCGGAACGGGTGCATCACGAAATCGCGCAGCAGCACGGTTTCCTTTTTGCCTTCAACGTTCAGCGACAGCACGGAAGCGTGGAACGCTTCGGAACGAAGCTTGTAGTAGATGTCGTTGTGGTCCAGATCGATCATCACGGCGTCGCCGGAACCGTAGACAATTCCTGGCACGCGGCCGGAATTACGCAGACGGCGGCTCGCACCCGTACCTTGCGCCTTGCGAATTGTTGCATTGATTTCGATAGTCATTTCACTTCTCCAAAAAACAGAACCCTCCGCGACCAGAGGGTCCTTACTTTGCGGCGATCCCCTTGACCGCCGCTAAACTGTTGCTCGATGAACGCTGCTCCCTTACTCGGTAAACAGCGAACTCACCGATTCTTCGTTATTGATGCGGCGGATGGTCTCCGCCAGCAATTCTGCCGTGCTCAGCTGGCGGATGCGCTTGCAGTTGCGCGCGGCCTCGTTCAGCGGGATGGTATCGGTGACCACCAGTTCGTCCAGCGCGGAATTCTCGATGCGCTCGATCGCGGGGCCTGACAGCACCGGATGGGTACAGTAGGCCAGCACGCGCGCGGCGCCCTTTTCCTTCAGCGCGTTCGCGGCTTCGCACAGCGTGTTGGCGGTGTCCACCATGTCGTCCATGATCAGACAGGTACGTCCGACCACGTCGCCGATGATGTTCATCACCTTGGCCACGTTCGGCTTCGGGCGGCGCTTGTCGATGATCGCCAGGTCCGCGTCCAGCTCCTTGGCCAGCGCGCGGGCACGCACCACGCCGCCGACGTCCGGCGACACCACAATCAGATTCGGGTAATTGCACTTGCGTACATCGTCCAACAGGATCGGGCTGGCGTAGATGTTGTCCACCGGCACGTCGAAGAAGCCCTGAATCTGGTCGGAGTGCAAATCCATCGTCAGCACGCGGTCAACGCCGGCGCTGGAGAGCATGTCGGCGACGACTTTCGCGGTGATCGCAACGCGCGCAGAACGCGGACGCCGATCCTGACGGGCGTAACCGAAATAGGGAATCGCTGCGGTGATGCGGCCGGCGGAGGCGCGCTTCAACGCGTCCACCATCACCATCACTTCCATCAGATTGTCGTTGGTCGGCACGCAGGTGGACTGCAGCACGAAAACGTCCTTGCCGCGCACGTTCTCCAGCAGCTCGACCATCACTTCGCCGTCGGAGAAGCGGCCTACCGTGGCGCGCCCGAGACTGATGTTGAGATGCTGAGCGACCGCTTCAGCGAGCTTAGGATTGGCATTGCCGGTGAACACCATCAACCTGTCGTGGGACACGTCAACCCCTTATAAGGACTAGATAACGGGGCGAAGCCCCTAGGAAACTGGCTGGGGAGGTAGGGATCGAACCTACGAATGCCGGAATCAAAATCCGGTGCCTTACCACTTGGCGACTCCCCAATGAACTGTTGCTACACCCAATCATGCAACGGGTGCTTCATCAAACCTTGCACAACCGCGCCGCGCATATCCTCCGGCAATTGCTGGAGCACCGCTTCCGCCTGACTGCGACTTTCGTACTCCGCGAATACGCATGCCCCCGAACCGGTCATCATCGCCGAACCATGATCGTCCAGCCACGCGATATACCGAGCCACTTCCGGGTAAAGCTTGCACGCTACCGGCTGCAGATCGTTGCGCAATTGTGTCTGCGGCATCGAGAGGGCGCGCATTGTGATGGAAACGGAATCTCGTGTCAATTCCGGATGCGTAAAAATTTGCGCGGTCGGCACATGGACCGGCGGAAACAGCACGACATACCAGGCTTCCGGCACGGGACAGACCTGCAGCGCCTCGCCCACGCCTTCGGCGAAGGCGTTCTCGCCGAACACGAACACCGGCACGTCCGCGCCCAGTTGCAGGCCCAGCTGCATCAGCCGCTCGCGCGACAGGCCCAGCGACCACAGGCGATTCAGCGCGATCAGCGTCGTGGCCGCATCCGAACTGCCGCCGCCGAGCCCGCCGCCCATCGGGATGCGCTTCTCGATCGCGATATCCACGCCCAGCCTGCAGCCGGTCTCAGCCTGCAGCAGGCGCGCGGCGCGCACGCACAAGTCCTGTTCTTCAGGTACGCCCTCGACGCTGTTGGTGCGATGCACCTCGCCGTCGGCGCGCAAGGTGAAGTGCAATGTGTCGTTAATGTCGATGAAGCGGAACAGCGTCTGCAACAGGTGATAACCGTCAGGCCTGCGGCCGACCACATGCAGGAACAGGTTGAGTTTCGCCGGAGCGGGGCAAGTCAACATTACGGATTCTTCCATTCCCATTCGTCGATCAGCAATTGCACCTGCAACTCGTCGCGGCTCAGTTGCAGGCGCGACGGCAGGCTGTCCGGGCTGTCGCCGTCATAGCGCAAATAGCGCACTTCCCAGCCGTCCTGCTGCAACAGGGCGATTCGTCCGCGCTCGTCGCGCTCCACCTGCGCATCGCCCTCCGCGGCCTGCCCCAGCACCCAGCGGTGCAGACCACCCAGCGGCAGCTGCCAGCCCAGCACCTGCTGCATCAGCGACTCGGCATCCGCCGCTTGGTATTCCTTGCTGCCATCCCGCAGCGTCGCGCCCTGTGCATCGCGGTAGACACGCGCGGCCGTCTGACCCAAAGGCCCCTGCAGCAGCAATTCGTCGGACTCCGTCCCGTGCACCCAGCGCAATCCGGCGGAATGGCGCGTGCCGTTGTGTTTGATCGCGATGCGCCCGTTCAATGCGAACGGAGCGGACTCGACCTGCGCGGGGCGTGCCGCGGGCGCGGTCGGCAGCGACGCGCAACCGCCCAGCAGCATCAGCAGCATCAGCAGAACCAGCGCAAGCAGCCGCATTATGGCGCAGTGAACTTCTTGATGACCGCCTGCAGCAACGCGTTGTCGGGGTGGGCCTTGAGGCCGCCCTGCCAGATCTTCCGCGCTTCTTCCTTGTCGCCGCGCACCCACAGCACCTCGCCCAGATGCGACGCGATCTCGGGATCGGGGTTGCCGGTGTAGGCGCGGCGCAGCATGCCCACGCTGTCGTCCAGTCGGCCTTTGCGATAATAGCCCCAGCCGACGCTGTCCATGATCGCCGCATCGTCCGGGGCGAGCTGCAGCGCCTTCTCCACCAGCGCCAGCGCCTCATCGAGGCGCTCGTTGCGATCGATCAGGCTGTAGCCCAATGCGTTGTAGGCATGCGCATGGTCCGGCTTGATCTGGATCAGCTTGCGCAACAGGCGCTCGGCGACATCGTACTTGCCTGTCCTGTCCGCCAGCATTGCGGTCTCGTAGAGCAGGTCGGGATGGTTGGGCAACTTGTCGAGTCCCTGCTGCAACACCATATAGGCATCCGCCACACGCTTCGCCTCGCGCAGCAACTGCGCCTCGATCAGCAGCAACTGCACGCGCTGCTGGTTGTTGTCTGCACGTATCTGCCGCAGATGGGCGAGCGCCGGCTCCAGCCCATCCCGCTTGTTCAGCAGGTAGAGGATGCGCAATTGCGCGGCGAAGCGGTATTCCCCCTCCCTGACCCCGCGATAATGGGCCAGCGCCTCCTCCTCGCTCTCCTTCGCCTCGCTCAGCTGGCCAAGGTAGTACTGCACCCGATCCTGGTCCTTCTTGCCCTCGCCCAGCGAGAGCCGCAACTGCTCCTCCGCCCCCTTGAAGTCCTTCAACTGCAGGGAGATCAGCGCGACGGCGAACGCCATGTCGAGATTGTCGGGGCTGTCTTTCGACAGGCGCAGGAATTCGTCCCGCGCCGGTTTGTAATGTTTCTGCTCCAGCAATGCGCGGGCGTATTGCAAACGTATCTCACGCGCATCCGGATGGCCGGCCAGATAGCGGCGCAGCGCCTCCAGCCCCTGCTCCGGCTCGTTCTTCAGCAACAGCTGCGCCTCCAGCGAGACCGCGGCGTCCCATTCGGGCCGCAGGCTGCGCGCCTGCCGCGCCTCGGACAGCGCCAGCACCGCGTCGCCGGCCAGCAGCGCGAGTTGCGCCACCGACCAGCGTCCCTCGGCCACTTTCGGGTAGGGCTGCGCCACCTCGCGCATCAGCTTCAGCGCCGCCTGCCTGTCAGGATACGAGACCAGCTGCTGGAAGACCTGGATGAACACCGGCCCGGAATCGCTTCCGGCCGCCTGCAGCTGTTTGGCGTACTCCTGCTTCGCCTCGTCCAGCTTTCCCCCGCGCAGCAGGATGGAGGACAGCATGCGCCCGGCCACCGACGCGCCCGGCTCGACTTCCTGCCATTGCCTGAAAGCATCGATGGCCCGTCCCATTTGGCCGGACTCGACCGCGAGTTGAGCCGCGCGCCGGGCCAACCGCGGATCGCGGGTCTTGCGCGCCAGATCGGCGCTCCCTTCCAGCGCCAATGCCTGGTGGCCGCGCTGGCTGGCGATCTCGGTCAGCAGATATTCGTAGAGCAGCTCGCCGGTCAGTTCGACGTTGGGCAGCACCGGCCCGGCCTCGGCCTTCGGCGACTCGGTTGCCGCTGCCGGCGCGGCCGGCTCCGCCTGCCTGGGGACCTGCGCACAGGCCGTCAGCAGCAAACTGCCGGCGACCAGATATTTGAATGATGAACTCATGGCGATACTGCTTTTGATACGGGCGCACATATTATCAGGCTGTTGAAAAACGTGGCATCGGTATGACCAGCAGCTTCGTCAGTAGTTTTCCGGCTGCCTGTTGGGTTATATTAGACCTCGACCTCAACCACTTCCCTTTTCCCGCCTTGTCAGACACATCACCCGAGATCACCCTTTCCGCGCGCAAGCTGACGCGCCGCTTCGGCAACCGGCACATCATCCACGACGTATCGCTGACCCTGCGGCGCGGCGAAGTGCTGGGGCTGCTCGGCCACAACGGCGCGGGCAAGAGCACCACGATGCAGATGCTGACCGGCTGCCTGCTGCCTGACAGCGGCAACATTGAAATCTGCGGCATCGACCTGCTGCGCCAGCCGATACTGGCGAAAAAGCATCTCGGCTACCTGCCGGAGACGCCGCCGCTGTACCGCGAACTCCGCGTAGACGATTACCTGGCCTTCGCGGCGCGCCTGCGCGGCATCGAGAACGGCAAGGTCGCGGCCGCGCTGGCGCAGGCCAAGCAACGTTGCGGGCTGGAGGCAGTCGGCGGCAAGATCATCGCGACGCTGTCCAAGGGCTACCAGCAGCGCGTCGGCATCGCCCAGGCCATCGTCCACGATCCCGAGGTGGTCGTGCTGGACGAGCCCACCGTCGGGCTGGACCCGGCGCAGATACGCGACATCCGCGCGCTGATCCGCGAACTGGGCGACCGCAGCAGCGTGATCCTCTCCACCCATCTGCTCGGCGAAGTGGAAAGCCTGTGCGACCGCGTCGAGATCATGCAGAAAGGTCGGCTGATCTACGGCGACACGACTGCGGCGCTGGCGAGCCACGGAGGCGAGCCCGGGCGGCTGGAAGAGAACTTCATCCGCATCACCGAAGGCGAGACCGCAGCAACCATCGGAGGAAACGACAAATGATCCGATTGATCGCCATGCGCGAACTGCGCAGCCTGTTCACCCTGCCCTCCACCTGGATCATCTTCGCCGCGCTGCAATTCGTCTTCGCCTGGTTCTTCCTCGCGCGGCTGGAGGCGTTCCTCGAAGTGCAGCCGCAGCTCGCGCAGCTCGCCAATCCGCCGGGCGTGACGGTCACCGTCGCCGCGCCGATGTTCAACACCATCGCGCTGCTGCTGATGATGCTGACGCCGATGTACACGATGCGGCTGATCGCCGAGGAGCGCCGCAACCAGACGCTGCCGCTGCTGCTGTCCGCACCGTTGTCCGAACTCCACATCGTACTCGGCAAGTTCCTCGGCATGCTGGCCTTCCTCGTCGCACTGAGCGCCGGCGTGCCGCTGATGCTGTACAGCTTGGCGCTCGGCACTTCGCTGGACCACGGCCTGATGCTCTCCAACATCCTCGGCCTGCTGCTGCTGACCGCCAGCTTCACCGCCCTGGGGCTCTATGTCTCCGCGCTGACCGCCCAGCCGGTGATCGCCGCGATCGGCGCGCTGGCGGCGCTGGTCGGCCTGTGGCTGGCCGACATCGGCGCATCCGCGCCGGACTCGCCCTGGCATGCGATCTCGCCGCTCGGCCGCTTCCAGAACTTCAACGCGGGTCTGCTGGACAGCAGCGACGCGCTGTTTTTCGTGCTGTTCACCGGCGTATTCCTGCTGCTGACGATACGGCGTCTGCACAACAACCGCATATACGGATGAGCGCCATGTTCAAGAAACTCTACACCGCCCCGTCTTTGCGCAACGTGCTGTTCGTGCTGCTGGTAATTGCAGTCGCCTCAGGCGCAGGCCATCTCGCCTCGCGCTACAAGCTGCAGCGCGACATCACGCTCAACGCCAGCAACAGCCTGGAGCCGGGCAGCGTGACGGTGCTCAAACAGATGACCGGACCTGTCGACATCGTCATCTACGCCACTGAACACGACGCCCGCCTAGGCGACATCCGCAAGCTGATCCGCGAATTCGTCTCGCTCTACCAGCGCTACAAGCCCGACCTGAAACTGACGTTCATCGATCCGGAGAAGGAACCGGAGATGGCCCGCGCCGCCGGCATCCAGCTCAACGGCGAGATGGTGGTCTCCTATGCCGGACGCAGCGAACACCTGACCCAGCTCAACGAACAGGTGCTCACCGCGGCGCTGCTGCGTCTGGCGCACACCCGCGACCAAGTCGTGATGTATCTGGACGGGCACGGCGAACGCAAACTCGACGGCGCCGCCAACCACGACCTGGGCGAACTGTTCGGCGCAAAACTGAAACAGAACGGCTTCCGCATCGCCAGCCTGAACCTCGCACTCGCGCAGGAAGTGCCGGACAACGCCAGCGTGCTGGTCGTCTCTCAGCCTCAGGTGCCGCTGCTGCCGGGCGAGACCGAGAAGCTGCTGCGCTATATCGAGCGCGGCGGCAACCTGCTGTGGCTGGTCGATGCCGAACCGCTGCGCGGGCTGGAGCCGCTCGCCGAACGGCTGGATCTGCTGCTGCCGCCGGGCGTCGTGATCGACCCTTCCGCCGCCGAGATGAACGCGCCGGTGACCTGGTCGCTGGGCGCGGCCTACACGCCCCATGCGATCACCCGCGACTTCAACCTCATCACCGCATTCCCGTCGGCCCGCCCGCTCGCGTGGAACGAGAGCGAAGAATGGGAACACCATGTTCTGCTCGAAGTCGCCCCGCGCGGCTGGGTCAGCCGCTCCGCCGCACAGGCCAAACCGCGTTTCGACAAGCAGCACGACACGCTGGGCCCCGTCGTGATCGCCGCTGCGCTGCAGCGCCACGTCAATGACCGCGAACAGCGCGTCGTCGTCGTCGGCAGCGGCGCATTCCTGTCCAACAGCTTCGCCGGCAACGGCGGCAACGTCGATCTCGGCGTGAACATGGTCAACTGGCTGGGCGGCGAAGAACAGTTGATCACGCTGCAGCCGCGTGCCGCGAAGGACAGCCAGCTGACGCTCAGCCGGACCCAGCTCACCGCGATCAGCGTTGGCTTCCTGATCGTGCTGCCGCTGCTGCTGGCCGCGGTCGGCGCGAGGATGTGGTGGAAACGCCGCCGTACGTAGGGGCGCGATGAATCGCGTCCCTACACCCAGATACCATGCCTGAACTCCCGGAAGTAGAAACCACCCGCCGCGGACTGGAGCCGCATCTGGTCGGCGCGACGGTCACGGAGGTCGTCATCCGCCATCCGCAACTGCGCTGGCCTGTCCCCGCCGATCTGCCGCAACTGCTGCGCGGACGCGTCATCGTTGCGCTGCATCGCCGCGCCAAATACCTGCTGGTCGAATTCGAACACGGCACGCTGATCCTGCATCTGGGCATGTCCGGCAGCCTGCGCATCCTGCCCGCGAAGACGCCGCCGGAAAAGCACGACCACTTCGACCTCGTGCTGTCCAATGGCATGCTGATGCGCTTGCGCGACCCGCGCCGCTTCGGCGCGGTGCTGTGGCACGAGGGCGATATTTCCTATCACCCGCTGCTTGCCGCGCTCGGGCCAGAGCCGCTGGAAAGCAATTTTGATGCGGCTCACCTGTACCGGGCCACCCGTAAAAAAACCGCCGCGATCAAGCTAGTCATCATGGACAACCATGTGGTGGTCGGCGTAGGCAACATCTACGCCAACGAGGCGCTGTTCCGCGCCGGCATCAAGCCGCAACTCGCGGCGGGCAGGCTGAGCCGCGAGCGCTGCGCAAGGCTGGCCGAAGAGATACGCACCACGCTGACCGAGTCCATCTCGCTGGGCGGCAGCACGCTGCGCGATTTCGTAAACAGCGACGGTCAGCCCGGTTACTTCCAGCAGAATTACTGGGTATACGGTCGCGCAGGCGAACCCTGCCGCCGTTGCGGTGCGCTCATCAAGCAAATCAAACAGGGGCAACGCTCCAGCTTCTACTGCCCGCACTGCCAGCGCTAGGCACCCCACCCACCGAATACAGTCCGACACCGCTCCGACTGGGCAATCCATCGTATTGAGCCTGCCAGCGCGGACGCGCAGGATACTGCTGTGCAGATTGGCCCGCCAGTCTTGCCCTTTACCCGATCCTAGGAGAGCGATGATGAACAATCATGCGATGGCGTCCGTCCTGCTTGCGATACTTTTCGGCGCCGCCCCGGCGCATGCCGCCAACGGCAAGATCACGATCTCCGCACCGGCGAACGGCGCGGTGGTCATGGCCGGCACAAAGATCAAACTGAGTTACGAGGCCGACACCGGTTACGACGGCGACCACCTCCATCTCAATGTGGACGGAAAACGCGCGGATGTCATCCGCCAGCTTAAGGGAACCACCGAGATCGACGGGCTCGCCCCGGGCAAACACCAGTTGTGCCTGCTGGTGAACACCAAGGGCCATGTCCCCACCGGCCCGGAATCGTGCATCGAGATCACCGCAAAATGAGCACGGTGCATAACCTGGCCTATTCGGCCATACAGGTCGTGCACAACTTCGGCGCGGTCGCGACGGTGGGCGGCTCCGTCGCAGCCATGCTCGCACCGCCCGAATCCCGCAGGAAATTCGCTTGGGTAGCCTTGGCAGGATGGACGACCCAGGCCGTCAGCGGCCCCGCCTTCGGGATGACGAGCTATTACTTCCACGGAAAATTCCCCGACATCGCCGGGATCGCAATCGCCGCGCTGACGATCAAGATCGTGTGCGTAGCACTCGGCTTCCTGCTCGTGGCGGCTTACCTCTGTCCATGCACCAACCGCCTGTCCTCGTGTGCAAACTGCATGGAGCGCTTTAGGGAACTGGTGTGGCCCGCGTCGGCGCTGCTCGCCGCCACGGCGCTGACCGCCGCCGCCTTCCTGCGCTGGTTCGCCTGAACCCGTCCGCCTGCGCTCACCTGATAGGCGGCTTTTCTCCGGAGCGGGTATAATCCGCCCCGCCCGGCGCCCAACCAATCTGCGCTGCGGCCTTTTCATCCCACTCCAGATCGTTTCGATCCCTTAATTCGTCTGCCCCGATTGGTGCCGTTCCACTGGAACGGCAGGCCGTCGCAGGAGTTTTGTTTTGTCAGAAAAAATCAGCACGTCCAATGAAATCACTTTCGCCAGCCTGAAGCTGGCCGAACCCATCCTGCGCGCAATCTCCGATGCGGGTTACACCAATCCCACGCCGGTGCAGGCGCAGGCAATCCCGCTGGTGTTGCAAGGCGGCGACCTGCTTGCCGGCGCGCAGACCGGTACCGGCAAGACCGCCGGCTTCACGCTGCCCATCCTGCATCGCCTGACCGAAAAACCCGCGGCGAATCCGCGCTCGGGCGCCCCGCGCTGCCTGATCCTGACGCCGACGCGCGAACTCGCCGCGCAGGTCGAGGAATCCGTGCAGACCTACGGCAAATACCTGCCGCTGAAATCCATGGTGATGTTCGGCGGCGTGAACATCAATCCGCAGATCAAGGCCCTGCGCGACAAGGTCGATATCCTGGTCGCCACGCCCGGCCGCCTGCTGGACCACGTCGGCCAGAAGACGCTGGACCTGTCCTCCGTCGAGATCCTGATCCTGGACGAAGCCGACCGCATGCTGGACATGGGCTTCATCCGCGACATCAAGAAGATCCTCGCGCTGCTGCCCAAGCAGCGCCAGAACCTGCTGTTCTCCGCGACCTTCTCCGACGAGATCAAGACGCTGGCTGACGGCCTGCTGCACAACCCCGGCTATGTCGAGGTCGCGCGCCGCAACACCACGTCGGAACTGGTTGAGCAGAGCGTGCACCTGGTCCCGCAGAAGCTGAAGAGCTATCTGCTCGCGCACCTGATCAAGCACAACGACTGGAAGCAGGTGCTGGTCTTCACCCGCACCAAGCACGGCGCGAACCGTCTGGCCGAGAAGCTCACCAAGGACGACATCCCGGCGATGGCGATCCACGGCAACAAGAGCCAGTCGGCGCGCACCAAGGCGCTGGCGCAGTTCAAGGACGGCTCGCTGCCGGTGCTGGTCGCGACCGACATCGCCGCGCGCGGACTGGACATCGACCAGTTGCCGCATGTGGTGAATTTCGAATTGCCTAACGTGCCGGAAGATTACGTGCACCGCATCGGCCGCACCGGCCGCGCGGGCAGCAACGGCGCGGCGATCTCGCTGGTGGACAGCGAGGAATTCGCGTACCTGAAGAGCATCGAGCGCCTGATCAAGCACGCGATCCCGAAGGTGACGATAGACAGCTTCGTGCCGCCGACGAACATCCCGGCGGAAGCGCCGCGCCCGCCTATGCCGCAACACGGCCAGCGCCGCCACAGCAACACCACCGCCAGCGCTCCGCGAGCAGGCCAGGGCCAGAAACCCCGCGACGGACAGGGGCAGAAACCCCGCAATCCGCAACAACAGCCGGCGCGCAACGGCCAGCCGCCACGCCCGGGCAAACCACGCCAGCCGCAAGCGCCCAAGGCCGGAGAGCCGCTGCTGTCCGAAGCCGCGCGCCATCAGGCGATGCCGCAGCCCGGACTGTTCCAGCCCGAGCCCCACGCCCGGCGCGAACGCGGAGCGGGCCAGGCTCGCGGTGCCGGACAGGGGCGCGGCGCACCGCGCGGCGGCGGGCGCGGACGCGGCTAAACCATCCCGCCCAGGCTAGTCGCGGGTGTAGACCGTGTCCACGCCGTTGTCGGTCACGGTCAGTTTGTCGTCGAATATCCGGTACGGGAGCTGACGGAACACTTTGCGGTTCTTGAGCTGGATCGCCCCGTTGCCGGCGGCATAGTGGTAGCGCCGTCCCTTGTAGACGGCGATGCCATCGGTTCTGAAGGCGATCGTCCCCTGCGCACTGCGCCAGGCGCCCAGCAGTTTCGCCGCCGGTTTGCCGGCGATCGCACGCGGCGTTTCGCCCGCGCCTCCCGTTGCCGGCAAGCCCAGCGACAACAACGCGACCAACAGGATCGAATTACGCGACATCGCAATCTCCCTCGATTTCCTGCACCCAAAAATCGATAGCCGGCAGGACCGCCATCGACATCACGCGACCTCCTGCCGCCATTGCCCCGGCACTACGCCGTCCAGCGTCCAATCGCCGATGCGGTAGCGGATCAGCCGCAGCGTGGGAAAACCGACCGCGGCAGTCATGCGCCGCACCTGGCGGTTCTTGCCTTCTCGTATCGTCAGCGCGATCCAGCCCGTCGGAATGTTCTGGCGGAAGCGCACCGGCGGATTGCGCGGCCACAGCCCGGCGGGCTCGTCCATCAGCCGCGCCTCGGCCGGCAGCGTCATCCCGTCCCTGAGCTCGACGCCGCGCCGCAACTGTTGCAGCGCATCCTCGCCCGGCACGCCCTCGACCTGCACCCAGTAGGTCTTGGGCAGTTTGTGCTTCGGGTCGGTGATGCGGTGCTGCAGCTTGCCGTCGTCGGTCAGCAACAGCAGTCCTTCGCTGTCGGTATCCAGCCTTCCTGCGGGATAAACGTCGGGAACGGCGATATAATCCGCCAGCGTCGGGTGCATCCCGTCACGGCTGAACTGGCAGATCACGCCATAGGGTTTGTTGAACAGCAGGATGCGACTCATCTTATTTTTTCGATATTTTTCCGGAAACACACATGACAACCCCAAAGATCATCTACACACTGACTGATGAAGCGCCAAGACTGGCGACCTACTCCTTGCTTCCCGTCGTTCAGGCCTTCACCAAGGCCGCAGGCATCATCGTCGAAACCAGCGACATCTCGCTCGCCGGACGCATACTCGCCAACTTCCCCGAGCACCTGACCGCCGCGCAGAAGGTTGAAGACGGCCTGGCCGAACTCGGCGCGCTGACGCTGAAGCCGGAAGCAAACATCATCAAGCTGCCGAATATTAGCGCATCCATCCCGCAACTGAAGGCCGCGATCAAGGAATTGCAATCGCAGGGCTACAAAATCCCCGACTATCCGGACGATCCAAAGACGGATGCGGAGAAGGAGATCAGGACACGCTACGGCAAGGTGCTCGGCAGCGCGGTGAACCCGGTGCTGCGCGAAGGCAATTCCGACCGCCGCGCCGCGGCCTCGGTCAAGCAATACGCGCGCAAGCATCCGCACCGCATGGGCAAATGGGAGAAGACCTCGAAGACCCGCGTGGCGCACATGACCGGCGGCGATTTCTACGGCAGCGAAAAATCCGTGACCGTAACCGAAGCCACCACCACACGCATCGAATTCGTCGGCCGCGACGGCAAGGTCTCCGTACTCCGCGACAAGCTGGCACTCAAGGCCGGCGAGGTGATCGACTCCGCCGTGATGAGCCGCCGTGCGCTGCGCCAGTTCTACGCCGAGCAGATCGCCGCGGCGAAGAAGGAAGACGTGCTGCTGTCGCTGCACCTGAAGGCCACGATGATGAAGGTGTCCGACCCCATCATGTTCGGCCATGCCGTTTCCGTGTTCTTCAGGAACGTGTTCGACAGGCACGGCGCGCTGCTCGATGAACTGAACGTCAACGTCAACAACGGTTTCGGCGACATGGAGGCCAAGGTGCTGGCGTTGCCCGAGGACAAGCGCGCCGCCATCGTGGCCGACATCGCCGACTGCTTCCGCAACGGGCCTGCGCTGGCGATGGTGAACTCCGACAAGGGCATCACCAACCTGCATGTGCCCAGCGACGTGATCATCGACGCCTCCATGCCGCCGATGATCCGCGACGGCGGCAAGATGTGGGGCGCGGACGGCAAGCCCTACGACACGCTGGCGATGATCCCCGACCGCTGCTACGCGACTATCTATGTCGCCACGGTGGAGGACTGCAAGAAGAACGGCGCGCTCGATCCCGCCACCATGGGCTCCGTGCCCAACGTCGGCCTGATGGCGCAGAAGGCCGAGGAATACGGCTCGCACGACAAGACCTTCGAGATGTCTGCCGACGGCGTGGTGCGCATCGTCGATGCGAACGGAAAGGTCCTGATGGAGCAGAACGTCGAACAGGGCGACATCTTCCGCGCCTGCCAGACCAAGGATGCGCCAGTCCAGGATTGGGTGAAGCTCGCCGTCACGCGCGCGCGTTTGAGCAACACGCCCGCCATCTTCTGGCTGGACAAGAACCGCGCGCACGACGCGCAGATCATCGCCAAGGTCGAGCGCTATCTCAAGGACCACGACACCAAGGGTCTCGACATCACGATCATGGAACCGGCCGACGCCTGCCGCGCCACGCTGGCCCGCGCCCGCAAGGGACTGGACACGATCTCCGTCACCGGCAACGTGCTGCGCGACTACCTCACCGACCTGTTCCCCATCCTGGAACTCAATACCAGCGCCAAGATGCTCTCCATCGTGCCGCTGATGAACGGCGGCGGCATGTTCGAGACGGGTGCTGGCGGTTCTGCGCCGAAGCATGTGCAGCAGTTCCAGCAGGAAGGCTATCTGCGCTGGGACAGCCTGGGCGAGTTCCTGGCACTCGGCGTGTCGCTGGAGCATCTGGCGCAGACGTTCAGGAACCCCAAGGCGCAAGTGCTGGCGGACACGCTGGACCAGGCGACCGGAAAGATCCTCGACAACGACAAGTCGCCTGCGCGCCGCGTCGGCGAGATCGACAACCGCGGCAGCCATTTCTACCTCGCACTATATTGGGCCCAGGCGCTGGCCGCGCAGAGCAAGGACAAGGAATTGCAGGCGCGCTTCGCACCGTTGGCAAAAGCATTGACCGACAACGCGGCGAAGATCGACAAGGAACTGCTCGCCGCACAGGGCAAGCCGGTGGACATGGGCGGCTATTACCACCCGGACTACACCAGGACCTCGCAGGCGATGCGCCCCAGCGCGACGTTCAATGCGGCCCTGGCTGCCATTTGATCCGCAGTTACTCCTGCTCGGCAGGCAACACACGAAAGCCCGGCCCCGCCGGGCTTTTTTCTCGCCCCGAATATCGCTAGACTGGCGCGACCACAAACAAGGACCAGACCATGAAAAAATCCCGTATCGCCCTGCTGGCACTGATCGTCGTCGCGGCCGCGGCCGTATGGCTCTGGTTCAACAATCCGCTCAATTCGCTGGTGAAAGCCGCCATCGAAAACTTCGGCTCGGAGATGACACAGGCCAAGGTCAGGGTGAGCAAGGTCGACCTGTCGCCGACCGACGGGAAAGGCGTACTTTCCGGCCTGACGCTGGGCAATCCGGAGGGCTACGAGACCGACCATGCGTTCAGCGCCGATCGCATCGAACTGGCGCTGGAGCCCGCCAGCCTCGCCGGGGACGTGATCCTGATCCGCAGGATACATATCGACTCGCCCGACATCTCCTACGAGAAGAACGACAACGGCACCAACTTCGATGCGATCCAGCGCAACGTCGAGAAGTATCTAGGCGCGAGCAGGAAACAGGCGGACAAGGATGCGCCGAAAAAGATGATCATCGAGTCGCTGGTGATACGCAACGCCAGGGTCAACTACAACGGCATGCTGGACCTGAAGCTGCCTGACATCGAGCTGCGCAACATCGGCAAGAAGAGCGGCGGCGCGACCTCCGCCCAGGTGACCCGCGCAATCATCGCCGAGTTGAACACCCAGCTGGCGATCGCACTTGCGAAGACTGCCGCGATCGGCGCGGTCGGCGGCGTGGCCGTCGGCGTGGGAATGGGGATCAAGAACCTGTTCGGAAAGTAAGCCCGCGACTGCCGCCCCAAAAAAAAAACCGCCGGATCCCGGCGGGTTTTTTCATCCGACAACAGGCGATTAGGCGGCCTGAATGTTGGAAGCCTGCTTGCCCTTCGGGCCCTGAACCACTTCGAAGGAAACCTTCTGGCCTTCCTTCAGGGACTTGAAACCGCTCATATTGATCGCGGAGAAGTGCGCGAACAAGTCTTCGCTGCCGTCATCGGGAGTAATGAAGCCGAAACCCTTTGCGTCGTTGAACCATTTAACTGTACCAGTTGCCATGTGATGACTTCCTTACGAGAAAAAACGGGGAATCCCCCCGCGAGACTGTTTGAATCTAAGATCGCACACGGCAAAACCAGTACTGCAGATACCTTAAAATCAAACACCGGCGCACTTTTTACAATCATTTCGCCGACATCGTCAAGTGGGTATGCAAAATATTTTTCGAATAAGCTTGAAAAAGCATCGCTAATCCCCGAGCATGGGCTTGAAACCCCATGCAAGAATCACCACCATAGAAACAAATGGCAAACAAACAACTCAGCAGCACGGTACTCGCACCGGAACAGACGAAAGTAAAGCCGCCGCCGTTGCACAAGGTGGTTCTGTTCAACGACGATTACACGACAATGGATTTTGTGATCGATGTTTTGCAGCGCTTTTTTGCGATGGATCGTGAACGCGCGATGCAAACGATGCTCAAAATACACAATGAGGGTTCGGCGGTATGCGGAATCTATTCCCGCGACGTCGCCGAGACCAAGGTCGCGCAAGTGACCGAGTACGCCAGGCAAAACGGGCATCCGCTGAGATGCGGAATGGAGGAACTCTGAAATGATTGCGCAAGAACTGGAAGTCAGCCTGCATCTCGCCTTTGTCGAGGCAAGACAGAAGCGCCACGAATTCATCACCGTCGAGCATCTGCTGCTGGCGATGCTGGACAACCCGTCGGCGGCGCAGATACTGCGCGCATGCAACGTCGACATCAACGAATTGCGCCGGGTCGTTTCGGCCTTCATCGACCAGCACACCCCCGTCGTCCCCGGCGACGGCGAAGTCGACACGCAGCCCACGGTCGGCTTCCAGCGCGTAATCCAGCGCGCGATCCTGCATGTGCAGTCCGCCAACAAGAAGGAGGTGGTCGGTGCCAACATCCTCGCCGCGCTGTTCGGCGAGAAGGATTCGCACGCGGTGCATTTCCTCTCCGAACGCGGCGTCAGCCGCCTCGACGTGGTCAACCAGATCGTGCATGGCATCTCCAAGAGCGATGCCGGGAAAGTCACTCAACCGCAAGGCGAGAGCGAAACCGAACAGCCCGCTGCCGAAGATGGCGTGCTGAAGAACTACACCTCGGATCTGAACGCCGTTGCGCTGGCAGGCAAGATCGACCCGCTGATCGGACGCGACCTCGAGATCGAGCGCGTGATCCAGACGCTGTGCCGCCGCCGCAAGAACAACCCGCTGCTGGTCGGCGAGGCCGGCGTCGGAAAGACCGCGATCGCGGAAGGCCTGGCACGCCGCATCGTCGAGGGCGACGTGCCGGAGATCCTGAAGGAAGCGCATGTCTATTCGCTGGACATGGGCTCGCTGCTGGCAGGCACCAAGTACCGCGGCGACTTCGAGCAGCGCCTCAAGTCGGTGCTGAAGGAACTGAGCGACATCCCCAACGCCGTGCTGTTCATCGACGAGATCCACACGATGATAGGCGCGGGTGCTGCCTCCGGCGGCACGATGGACGCGTCCAACCTGCTGAAGCCTGCGCTTTCCAGCGGCGCGCTGAAATGCATAGGCGCTACCACCTATCAGGAATACCGCGGTATCTTCGAGAAGGACCACGCGCTGTCGCGCCGCTTCCAGAAAGTGGACGTCGCCGAGCCGTCGGTCGAACAGACCATCGAGATCCTCAAGGGCCTGAAGACCCGCTTCGAGGAACACCACAGCATCAAGTTCAGCGCCGCGGCGATCACCAGCGCGGCCGAGCTCTCCGCGCGCTTCATCAACGACCGCCACCTGCCGGACAAGGCCATCGACGTGCTCGACGAGGCCGGCGCAGCTCAGCGCATCCTGCCGAAGTCCAGGCAAAAGAAGATCGTCGGCAAGCACGAGATCGAGGAGATCATCGCCAAGATCGCGCGCATCCCGACCCGCACCGTGTCGCACGACGACCGCAACGCGCTGAAGAACCTCGACCGCGACCTGAAGGCCACGGTGTTCGGCCAGGACAAGGCCATCGACGCGCTGGCGCGCGCGATCAAGATGTCGCGCAGCGGCCTCGGGAACCCGCAGAAACCCATCGGCAGC
Source organism: Gallionella sp. (assembly GCA_035654695.1). Lineage (GTDB taxonomy): Bacteria > Pseudomonadota > Gammaproteobacteria > Burkholderiales > Gallionellaceae > Gallionella. The sequence goes on from DASRWG010000017.1 coordinate 144,587, forward strand.
TTCCTGTTCTCCGGTCCTACCGGCGTCGGCAAGACCGAAGTCGCGCGCCAGCTGGCTTATGCGATGGGCATGCCCATCCACCGCTTCGACATGTCCGAATACATGGAACGCCATGCCGTCAGCCGCCTGATCGGCTCGCCGCCGGGCTACGTCGGCTTCGAACAGGGAGGCCTGCTGACCGAGGCGATCACCAAGCAGCCGCATTGCGTGCTGCTGCTGGACGAGATCGAGAAAGCGCACCCGGATATCTTCAACATCCTGCTGCAGGTGATGGACCACGGCACGCTGACCGACAACAACGGCCGCAAGGCCGACTTCCGCAACGTGGTCGTCATCATGACCACCAACGCGGGCGCCGAGGCCCTGAACAAGGTTCAGATCGGCTTCACCAAGTCTGCTACCGCGGGCGACGAGATGGGCGACATCAAGCGCATGTTCACGCCGGAGTTCCGCAACCGCCTCGACGCCATCGTCTCGTTCGCACCGCTGGATAAGGAAGTCATCCTGCGCGTCGTCGACAAGTTCCTGATGCAACTCGAAGAGCAACTGCACGAGAAGAAGGTCGATGCGGTGTTCACCGACGCGCTGAAGGACCACCTCGCCGAGAACGGCTTCGACCCGCAGATGGGCGCCCGCCCGATGGCGCGCCTGATCCAGGACACCATCCGCTCCGCGCTCGCCGACGAACTGCTGTTCGGCCGACTGGCCAGCGGCGGCAAGGTCGTCGTCGTCGTCAAGGACGGCAAGGTAGAACTGGAGTTCGAGGAAGAAGCCGTCGTCGCCTGATCAGGCCAACTCGGGTTGGGCATCACAATTCATAGCTCTTTGGCCTCTTGTTGGGATGCCAATTGCCCGAAACCGGTATTCAAAGGGAGGCATGCAATGATCGTTCAATCCACTTCAGCTCTTTTCTCTGCTGCAAAAATTGCGCATTCGCTAACACCCCGGCAAACCCCGGCCACATCGACGGCAAATATTGCCGACACTGTCAGCATTTCCAGAGCGGCGCGGGAAGCCCTCGCCGCCTCGAATGCCTCTTCTTCATCGTCTTCCGCTGCTGCGAACAACGACAAATCGGTCGAGGCCCGACTTGCAGAGATCAGAGCCAGAGGCCCGGTGAACAGAAGTCAGGAAGACCACGATTTTTTGTTCGCCAACGACAAGAGGCTTGCTGAAATTACCGCCCAAGGCAAGTCACCCGAGCAGCTCACCGCAGATGAACTCGATTACATGCAAAAGGCGACGGGGTTTGTTAATACCTTCGCGAATCTCAGCCCGGCAGAAAAGGCGCTGTATGACAAGGCTGTCGCCAGCGGCAACACCGAAGCCGCCGCGGGCATCAGCCAGATCGCACTCGTTCGCATGATGGGACACACCGCGGGCGGTGCCAACGGCACGACTTACGACCCGCTCAACACGGAGATCACGGCAGCCAACATAGAAAAATACTTCAGCCACAGCATCGTCGATCCGACCGGCAAGGCCCAGTCCCAATTCCAAGCCTTGATCCAGTTCTTGCAAGACAATCCGGTGGTTTGACGCAAGACCGCTGTGGCAACACAGCGTAGAGTGCAATAACCAACGGGCATTGCCCGTATGAAAGACATCCGGCGATTTGCGCTGCATTAACCCGCCCTACGAAACCCAATGCCGTCCACATCAAAATACCGCGGCCGCTTCGCCCCCTCCCCCACCGGCCCGCTGCACTTCGGCTCGCTCGTCGCCGCCGTCGGCAGCTATCTCGACGCAAGACATCACAACGGCATCTGGCTGGTGCGCATGGAAGACCTCGATGCGCCCCGCTGCGTCTCCGGCGCGGCGGACGACATCCTGCGCACGCTGGAAGCCTTCGGCCTGCACTGGGACGAATCCATCATTTACCAGAGCCGGCGCAGCGCCGCCTACGACGAGGCGCTGCATAGCCTGCAGACCATAGGCGCGGTCTATCCCTGCTGCTGCACCCGCAAGGAGATCGCCGACTCCGCGCTGCACGGCATAGACGGCCCGGTCTATCCCGGCACCTGCCGCCATGGCATCCCGGCGGGGCGCGAAGGCCGCGCATGGCGCGTCAGAACCGGCAACGAACCCGTCGGATTCGACGACGAACTGCAAGGCCATATCGCCCAGCACCTCGAAAGCGAGATCGGCGACTTCGTCGTCAAACGCGCCGACGGCCTGTACGCCTACCAGCTCGCGGTGGTCGTCGACGACGCGGACCAAAACATCACCCACATCGTCCGCGGCTGCGACCTGCTCGCCTCCACCCCAAGACAAATTCACCTGCAACGCCTGCTGGGGTTAGCCACCCCAGCCTACATGCACCTCCCGGTCGCAGTGAACGCACAGGGCGAGAAGCTCAGCAAACAGACATTGGCTCCCGCGATCTCGACCGACCACGCGGTCGCGACACTGATCTCGGCGCTGGATTTTTTGCAACAGCAACCGCCCGCCGAATTGCGGCAAGGCAGCGTCGAAGAAGTGTTGGGATGGGCGATAAAAAACTGGCAGCCGGAACGGCTGAAAGGATGCCGCCAGATTCCAGCATGCAGCATGTAGGTCGGGTTAGCGTAGCGTAACCCGACGCAGCAATTGTCGGGTTACGCGGCAAGCCGCTAACCCGACCTACCGCCCCCAACAAGGCCGCGTACACGCGACGATTCAATGTTGCGCAGCAACATTGACCGCTTTGTTTTTCTATCCCCTGTGCGCCGCCGAGTAGCGGAAAACGGTCAGGGGTAGTCGGCGAGGACTGTCTGAGCGCGAAGCGCGAGTTCCGCAGCCGCCTGACCGTTTGAGCAACGCAGGGAACCGCGCAGCGGCGGCAAACCGGGGTCGCCTTCTTTTTGGTTACTTTTTCTTGGCGAAGCAAGAAAAAGTGACTTGCCGCCGGGCAACCCCCGGCAATCACGGCACCGAGCCAAGCCATCTTACATGGCAGCAAGCTGCGTGCTAGGATGCTTGTCACATTAAAATCAGGAGAAAGCTAATGTTTGAAAGCGGTATAGAAAGAACAATTATCCTTGCGGCGATAGCTCTTTGGTTTGCTCATGGATGGTATCTAAATGAGCGCTTGAAGCATGTGCATAGCAAGCTAGATCGAGTCCTAGAAACATTTGATGGTCTGCGCGATTACCTCTATGAGATCGACCCACAGTTTAATGATGAGCGCGAAAGCCAGCGCGCCTTTGAGAGCGACGAATCTACGTTCGCCGGAATGAATGATATAGAACTCATAAGAAGAAAAAATCAGGAAGGAAAAAGAACGCTCGACACACCATTTTTTCGGCAATAGCCCATGACCAAATAAGTCATTCCGACGAATCGTCAAAAAGCTACGCTTTTTAACGCCCACTGAATTCAAACGTTACAAGACATTGAACCGAATCGGAGACAGCCTCTTTTGCACAGGGGCCAACGAGGAAATCGTAGTAGCATTCGCTGACTGCAATGTTGAATTCGTGGTCATTGGTGGTTTGGCCGTCGCTTGGTATTGCTGCGACCGGCAAGCAGACGACATGGATCTCCTTGTAAATCCAACACCCGAGAATTCAGCGCGCATCAACCAAGCATTTAAACGCCTGCAGCTTCCCATCCATACCAACCAGTCGTTTTCTAAACCTGGATTGCAAGTTCCCTTAAAACACACGCATTACGCCGAACTGCTCACCCCAAGAAAAGATGGTCCCTCATATTCCTCTGTAGCGAGGAACGCTATACGCGGAAAGCTCTTTAACATTCCAGTCCTCATCGCATCTCCAAACTCACTCATTGAGCTAAAGAAGCTTGTAGTTACTTCTACAGAGGCAACAAAGCAGAAACATCTAAACGACATTGAATGCCTGAGGCACTATGCCGTATAACTTAAAAATCAAGCCACGCCCCGCACCACTTCGGCAATACGTTCGGCGCACTGTTTAACCAGCCCCCCATCCTCCCCCTCCACCATCACCCGCAACAACGGCTCCGTCCCGGAAGGCCGCAACAGCACCCGCCCCTTGCCATCCAGCTCGCGCTCGGCCTCAACCACCGCATCCTTCACCGCCTGCAACTCCAGCAACCCCGCCGCCTTGCCGGTGACCTTCACGTTGATCAGCACCTGCGGATACATCTTCAGGTCGGCCGCAGCCTGAGCCAGCGTCTGACCGCTCGCGCGCAGCGCGTGCAGCACCTGCAGCGCGGAGACGATGCCGTCGCCGGTGCTGTGCTTGTCGAGACAGATGACATGGCCCGAGTTTTCGCCGCCGAGCTGCCAGCCGTTGGCGAGCAACTGCTCCATCACATAGCGGTCGCCGACCTTGGCGCGCGAGAACGGGATGCCCAGTTTCCGCATCGCATGCTCGAACGCGAGGTTGGTCATCAGCGTGCCGACCACGCCGCCCTGCAGCTTGCCTTGGGACTGGCGGTGCTTCGCGATCACGTACAGCAACTGGTCGCCGTCGTAGAGCGTCCCTGCCGCATCCACCATCACCAGGCGGTCGCCGTCGCCGTCCAGCGCGACGCCGAGGTCGGCCTTGTGTTCGACCACGGCCTTCTGCAGGTTCGCCGGCTTGGTCGCGCCGTAACCGTCGTTGATGTTCTTGCCGTTCGGCTCCGCACCGATGGCGACCACGTCCGCGCCGAGTTCGTGGAACACGTGGCGCGCGATGTGGTAGGTCGCGCCGTGCGCGCTGTCCACGACGATCTTCATGCCGCGCAGGTTCATCTCGTTCGGGAAGGTGCTCTTGCAGAACTCGATGTAACGCCCGACCGCGTCGTCGATGCGCTTGGCCTTGCCCAGGTTCTCCGAGGCGTTGGTCTGCATCGGATTGTCCAGCTCGGCCTCGATGGCATGCTCGGTCTCGTCCGGCAGCTTGGTGCCGTCGCCGGAGAAGAACTTGATGCCGTTGTCCTCGAACGGGTTGTGCGACGCGGAGATCACCACGCCCGCCTGCAAGCGCAGCGCGCGCGTCAGGTAGGCCACCGCCGGGGTCGGCACCGGGCCCGCGAGGTACACGTCGATGCCCGCGGCGATCAGGCCGGCTTCCAGCGCGGACTCCAGCATGTAGCCGGAGATGCGCGTGTCCTTGCCGATCAGCACCGCCGGACGTTCGCCACGCGTGTGCTCCGCGGTCGCGAGCACCTTGCCCGCCGCATAGCCCAGGTGCATCACGAACTGCGGCGTGATGGGATGTTCGCCCACGCGCCCGCGCACACCGTCGGTACCGAAATATTTTCTGCTCATTGCCTTCTACCCTCTCCCTAACCCTCTCCCTGCAAGGGAGAGGGGATGTCATTGATTTACCGCATCCCAGATTTTCAACGCATCCGCCGTCTCGCGCACATCATGCACGCGTACGATGGCCGCGCCGCGCTGCACCGCGATCAATGCCGCCGCGACGCTGGCGGCCTGCCGTTCGCCGACGTCGCGCCCGGTGATCGCACCCAGCATGGACTTGCGCGACAGCCCCGCCAGCACCGGCACGCCGAGCGCGCACATCGCGTCCATGCGGCGCAGCAGCGCGAGATTATGCGCCAGCGTCTTGCCGAAGCCGAAGCCGGGGTCGATGACGATGCGTTCGCGCGCAATGCCGGCGGCCTCGGCGGCGGCGATGCGGCCGCGCAGGTATCCGGCGACCTCGTCCACGACATCGCGATATTCCGGCTGCTGCTGCATGGTCTGCGGCGCGCCCTGCATGTGCATCAGGCACACCGCGGCCCCGCTGCCGGCGACCGCCTGCAATGCGTCCGCTTGCTGGAGCGCATTGATGTCGTTAACCATGGAAGCACCTGCGGCGATGGCCGCGCGCATCACCGCGGGCTTGAAGGTGTCGATGGAAACGGGGATATCGATGCCGCGCAGGCCCTCGATTACCGGCAGCACGCGATCCATCTCCTCCTGCAAGCCTACCGGCTGCGCGCCGGGACGAGTGGACTCGCCGCCGACATCGAGGATGTCAGCACCATCCGCCATCAGCTTATGCGCATGGTCTATCGCCGCTGCGGTGGAGACATAACGCCCGCCGTCGGAGAAGGAATCGGGCGTGACGTTGACGATGCCCATCACGAGAGGGCGATCGAGTTTGAGTTGGAATTTGCCGCAGTGTAAAAACATTTAGGGGAAACGAGAAACGGGAAACGAGAAACGGGCGGCGTTCACATTTCCCGTTTCTCGTTTCCCGTTTCCCTGATTTCAGGTTTCCTGTGCGGGCTGAGTGGGTGTGGTCGCCGGAGCGGTCGGCGTCTGGTCCTTGGGCGGCTCAGGCGCCTTGTTGCTCTGGGTAGGCTTCGGCTCGCGCGGCGGATTGCCGGCCATGATGTCGTCGATTTGCTCGGCGTCTATGGTTTCCCATTCCAGCAGCGCCTTGGCCATCGCCTCCATTTTGTCGCGGTTTTCCTCGATCAGCTTGCGCGCCAGCGCGTATTGCTCGTCGAGGATGCGGCGGATCTCCGCATCGACCTTCTGCATGGAGGCTTCGGAGATGTTCTTGTGCGTGGTCACCGAGCGGCCGAGGAACACTTCGCCCTCGTTCTCGCCGTAGACCATGGTGCCCAGCGCCTCGGACATGCCCCATTGCGTGACCATCTTGCGGGCCATGTCGGTGGCGCGCTCGAAATCGTTGGAGGCACCCGTGGTCATCTGGTGCATGAATATCTCTTCGGCGATACGGCCGCCGAACAGCACCGCGATGGTCGACAGGATGCGGATCTTGTCCATGCTGTAGCGGTCTTCCGACGGCAGCTGCATCGTCAGGCCCAGCGCGCGGCCGCGCGGGATGATCGTGACCTTGTGCACCGGGTCGGTCTTGGGCATCAGCTTCGCCACCAGTGCGTGTCCGGCCTCGTGGTAGGCGGTGTTCTTGCGCTCTTCCTCCGGCATGATCATGGAACGGCGCTCGGAGCCCATCATGATCTTGTCCTTGGCCGACTCGAAGTCGTCCATGTCGACGAACCGCTTGCCGCGGCGTGCGGCGAACAGGGCCGCCTCGTTCACCAGATTGGCGAGGTCCGCGCCGGACATGCCGGGCGTGCCGCGGGCCAGGATATCGGCCTTGACGTCGTTCGCGACGGGAACCTTGCGCATGTGCACCATCAGTATCTGCTCGCGGCCGCGGATGTCTGGCAGCGGCACGACGACCTGGCGGTCGAAACGGCCCGGACGCAGCAGCGCCGGGTCAAGCACGTCGGGACGGTTGGTCGCCGCGATCACGATG
>DASRWG010000018.1:0-36851 GCA_035654695.1 Gallionella sp.
GTGCAGGCTGCCGGCGCGGATGCGCGAGAAGTCGGTCACCAGCACGTCGTTCTCGCTCTGGTATTCGATGCTGCCGAACAGCGAGCGGAACAGCGGGTTCTCCTCGACGATCACCGGCGCGCCGGCCAGCCCGTCGTTGTCCACCACCAGGTTGACGCGGTAGCGCGACAGCACCTTGATCAGCGTCTCCTTGCGCAGCTCCTCGTCGTCCTCGGACGGCTTGAACAGGTCGACGTTGTCGAGCACGTCGCGCATCACCTGGTCCAGGTACGCGCCCAGCTTGACCGAGTCCTTGATCTGCTTCTTCAGGCCGATGCGTATCTCCTGCAGCTCGTGCTCCAGCACCGGCTTGACCACCTGGCGGCGCAGCGCGGCCAGCGCCTCGTTCATCGTCCGTTCGAACGGGCGGACCTTCTCGAGATAACGCGCGATCTCCGCGCGCAGTTCCTGCTCGGCCACGGCGATCTCGGCGCGGCGCTCCTTCGACAGCGTCAGCACCTCGTCCTCGGTCAGCGCATGGCCCTTCTTGCCGCGCAGCGTGAACAGCAGATGGCCGGATTCGCGGTGCATCGTGAAGCTGCGCGCCTCGGCATAGGCTTCGAGTTCCGCGTAAACCTTGGCCTCGCTGGCCTTGTACTTCTTCTGGATGCGCTCGCTCTCGGCCTTGAAGTCGGGGCCGTCCAGCTGCTGCGGTATCTCGGTCAGCAGCGTCTTCGTCAGACGCGCCATGAACTGGCGCAGCTGCTTGCCCTGTCCGGCGGGCAGGCGCAGCGCGCGCGGACGCTCGGGCGCGTCGAAGTTGTGCAGATAGCACAGGTCGGGCGGCGTGGCGCGGTCCGCGGCGGCGGCCTGCATCGCCTGCTTCAGCAGCGAGGCGCGGCCGCTGCCGACCTCGCCGAGCACGAACAGGTTGTAGTCCGGCTGGTCCATGCCGAGGCCGAAGCGCGCGGCGATCTCGGCGCGCTCCTGTCCTATCCACGGCAGGGTCTGCTGCTGCAGTTCGGAGGTGTCGGCAAAACCCAACGTATCCGGGTCGATGGTCAGGCGAAGTTCGGAGGGAGTCAGTTTCGATGTGGGCATGTTGTTCTCGATGGTGCGGATTGCTTGGTCCGGATTCGATTAAACGACTTATGCCGTTCGATGGCAATCTTCATTTTTCTGAAGGGGGCATCTTACTTGAATGGGGAGTTCACAGTATGCGGCGGCGACGCAGACGCACCACGACCCAGTACATCGCCAGCGCGGCGATGGCATGCTTGGCCGTGTGTCCGCTGAACAGGCCGGTCAGTTCGGCGATCCGATGGTCCGTGAGGTCGCACAACAGCGCCAGCAGGTAGAGGCCGATGACTGCAAGGATGTCGCGGTCGCCGCTGTAGCGCGGCGGGTAGAGCCAGAGCAGCAGCGGGATCAGCAGCATCGGGTAGAACTGCATCAGGCCGTAGGCGCGCAGGTCGCCGGCTCCCTGCGCCTCGCTCCAGCTCCACCAGGCCACGCTGCCCAGCCCCGCGGCGTACAGAAACGGCAAGAGGCGCAGTCCGGCGGTCAGGCTGACGCGTTCGCACAGGAACGCGGCGAATAGCGACATCAGCGCCAGCGAGATCGTCGCCCTGTCCCACACCAGCCTGTCGTTGTCGGGCGCGAGATGGTAGTAGCCTGAGCCCAAGGCGACCAGAACAGCGGCGATGAAGAACAGCCGATAGGGCAGGGCCTCGCGCGCATCGATGAAGGCGCGCCGTGCCGTTGGGCCTGAGAGGAAACGCAGCCCCGCCAGTCCGGCCAGCGCGAACAGCGCGTTGGAGAGGGTGTCGGCGCAGCCGGCGATGCCGAAGCAGACGCTGCGATCGGCGAAGTCGTGGTATTGCGGCGGCTGCGGGATGGGCGGCAACAGCGCCCAGGTCAGCCCGGCCACCGCCGCGGCGAGCAGCCACAGGCCGACGGTTTTGCGGTCAGGCCGCATCGACCAGCCTGCGGTAGATCGCCGCATCGCCGGCGGAGAAGCAGCAGAACACCACTTCGCGGATCGATTTCAGTTCGGGCAGTGCCGCGCGGACGGTCGCGATCGCGATGCGCGCGGCCTCCTCGACGGGGTAGCCGTAGACGCCGGTGCTGATGCCGGGGAACGCGACCGAGCGCGCGCCATGTCCGGCCGCGAGCCGCAGCGACTCGCGGTAGCAGGAAGCCAGCAGCGCCGCCTCGCCGTAACCGCCGCCTTGCCAGACCGGGCCGACGGTGTGGATCACGAATTTCGCCGGCAGGCGGTAGCCCCCGGTGATCTTGGCCTCGCCGGTCTTGCAGCCGTTCAGCTTGCGGCATTCGGCGAGCAGTTCCGGCCCGGCGGCGCGGTGGATCGCGCTGTCGACGCCGCCGCCGCCGAGCAGCGATTCGTTCGCGGCATTGACGATGGCATCGACCTTGAGCGTGGTGATGTCGGCCTGTATGACGGTGAGGGTCATGTTCGTACTCCTTCGAGGATGGTCTTCCATGCTTCCAGTTTCTGCTCGTAGCGCAGCGACGCATTCGCCGGGCTGGTGGACGGCAGGCGCTGCAGCAGCAACGGCAGCTGACCGAGTTGCGGCAGCACATGCTTGCGGAAGCTCTGCTCGGCCATGCTCCCGTTGAAGTACACCCGCGAGATATGCGGATGCGCCTTGAAGAATGCCGCGAAGTCGTTGGGATGGATGGAATCCGGGGCTATGTCCGAGTCCAGGCTGCCGGGCCGCGTGCAGGAGGCGAGCACGTCCCACAGCGCGATGCCTGCGGCTTTGAGCTTCTGTGCGCGCTGCTCGTAGGGCAGCGCAGGCACGGCTCCGGCCAGTTCGCCCATGATGGGCCAGAACGCGTTGCGGGGATGGGCGTAATACTGGTTCGCGCGCAGCGATTCGCGGCCCGGCATGCTGCCGAGGACCAGGATGCGTGCGCCGGCATCGGCGATGGGCGGGAAACTCTGGACTCGCGACATGGTGGTTCGGGATAAGGTGCGCTTCGTATGCCGGAACTATAGCGCAGCCTGTTATAGTTCGCGCTCCCGACCTTCGTTCGAGACAGACATGGCCGTCGAAACCGAACTCAAATTGCGCATCTCGCCCGAGCATCTCGCCCGGCTGAAGCGCCATGCGCTGCTGAAGGAGCATCAGGTCGCGCGCACGGTCACCCGCCGACTCTACAACGTCTATTACGACACGCCTAGGTTAGACCTGCATCGCGCGATGATGGCGCTGCGGCTGCGCCGCGTCGGCGGGCAGTGGCTGCAGACGCTGAAGGGCGGCGGCGAGGTCAAAGCGGGATTGCACAGCCGCAACGAATGGGAGATCCCCGTGAGCGGCGAGGCGCTGGAGTTCCCGCCGTCGCCGGAATGGGACGAGCATCTGCCGCGGCCGCTGCGCAAGAAGCTGCGCCCGGTATTCGTCACCGATTTCACCCGCACCACCAGACTGCTGGACTGGCACGGCAGCCGCATCGAGGTCTGCCTCGACCACGGCGAGATACGCACCGAACAGCACAGCCTGCCGATCTGCGAGCTGGAACTGGAGTTGAAGTCGGGCGAATCCCGCAGCCTGTTCGAACTGGCGTTGGCGATCCTCGACGTCGTGCCTTGCGAGCTGGAGGTGGTCAACAAGGCGGAGTACGGCTTCCGGCTGCTGGCGGGACAGGCCGAGCGGCCGGTCAAGGGCGCGATGCCCGACATCGCCGCGGCGGCTTCGCTGCCGGAGATGCTGCAGGCGCTGATCTGGTCCTGCCTGCTGCACCTGCAGGCCAACCTGCGCGGGGCGACGGCCAGTGACGATGCCGAATACCTGCACCAGATGCGCGTCGCGCTGCGCCGCCTGCGCGTGGTGCTGCGCATGGCCGCACGCTACCGCGCCGACGAACAACTGGCCGCGCTGGGCGAGGAGATCGCGGCACTGGGCGTGGCGCTGGGCTGCATCCGCGACTGGGACGTATTCATCGCCGGCGTGCTGGAGCCGATGCGCGAGCGCATGCCCGGGCATCCTGGCCTGCAGGCCCTGCTGGCCGCCAGCGAACACAGGCGCAGCATGTGCCACCTGGAACTGCACGGCGAGGAAGAGGCGCGCGACCTGCAACGCCTGATCCTGCGCTTCGCGTTGTGGATGAACGGGCCGTACTGGTCGCGGCCGGACGGTGATGCGCCGCGCGATTTCGCCGCGCGCCTGTTGCGCAAGCTGTCGAGGCGTTTCGCTGAAGCGGCGCAACAGATCGATCCGCCGGAAGCCGCGCGACTGCATGCGTTGCGCATCTGCGCGAAGAAACTGCGCTACGGCTCGGAGTTCTTCGCGCCGCTGTACGGCAGACGCAGCGCCGACGACTATCTGGCCGCGCTGGGCCGGGTGCAGGAGGTGCTCGGGCTGATCAACGACGTTGCGGTGGCGCACCGGCTGCTGGACGGGCTCGCCGCCGGGCCGGAACTGGCGGCGCATCAGGAGGCAGTCGCGCTGGCCAAGGGCTGGATCGCGCACGGCCTGTCCCGCCAGACCGGCATCCTGCGCAAGGCGCTGCGGCGCTTCGAGGAACAGCCGGCGTTCTGGAAGGGCTGACACCGATATCCCGGCAGCCATCAAAAAATCATCCGTTCGGGTGATGCGGGCGTTTCCTGAAAATCGTAGCCTGATTCCCACAGCTACCGAAGGAGATAGACCATGCAATCAGCCGCCTTGCCCAACCCGACCGCGGGAAATGCGATTGCCGTGCCACTTCGTTTTCGTTTTGGGAGCCTGCGCGCACTGCTGCGCAGGAAGTCGAATACCGAAAGTGGTGGCGCGATGCCCCATCCCGGCGTGGCAGGCGAGGATGAGTATCTGAACAGGGCGAGGCTGATCGCTGCCGCGTGCCATGATATGCGGCAGCCCCTTCAGGCTTTGTCACTATTTTCGGAAAGCCTGAGTTCGATAGCTGCGACCCCGCCTCAGCATGTGCTATCGCACAAGATTGGCCAATCGGTCGGCATCCTGAACGACATGTTCGACCAGATGCTCACGATGCTGCAACTCGATGCTTCGGCATATCGCCCCGATATCATTCGATTTTCTATTGGTGAAGTGCTGACTCAGGTGGAAAACGATTTCGAATCCCAGGTTCATGGCAAGGGGCTGGGGTTCAAGATCGAGCGTTGTTCAGCTTTGGTTCGCAGCGATACGGTTCTGCTTTATCGCGCGATAAGCAATCTGGTGTCCAACGCTGTCTCCTACACCCAAAGCGGGCAAATCACTGTGCGCTGTCATGAACTGCCGGGGAAGTTGCGCATTGAAATCGCCGATACCGGGACAGGTATCGCGTTAGGGGACATTCCTCATATTTTCGACGATTTCTATCGCGTTGACGGCCAGTCCGGTTCCCATCTGGGGTTGGGGTTGGCAAATGTACGTCGCATCGCCTCGCTGTTAGGGATGCGGGTGGATGTCCGCTCCGAGCTCGGAATCGGCTCGACCTTCATGATAGAGATAGCTTTGCCATCGGACTGATCTCCGATTGTACGAAAACGGGTAGCCTCATGGACACATGCGATATGCTCGATTAGACTTCTGCGCGCCAGTTCTGGCCTCGTTTCGCCAGGCTAAACCCGGAGGGGGTGACGTGCAGAATACCGCTTCAAACGCTGAGCTTGCCCGTCTGAGCGAGCTGATCGACTCCATCTATCAGGGGGCAACCGACCCCGCACACTGGAACAAGGTACTCCCCGCCATTGCGGAATGGGTCGATGCCCCCAGAGGAATGCTCATGACTCCGCAGCTCGCTCCCGACAATGGAGGCTTCTGTTTCCTGCACAAGACGCCGGAGCACTTCTTTCAGTTGTTGGCGACGAAATACGTAAGTCAGGGGCAGGATATCTGGACGACCCGCGCGCTTGAGCGCGGATTGCTCCGTGAGGGCAACGTGTTGATCGGCGACGAGGATCTGATCTCCTTCGAGGAGTTGAGCCGCACCGATGTTTACCGGAATGTATTCGCCCTGTTCGATGTCGCTCACCTGTTGAGTGGTGTCGTGTTCGACATGGAGTCGCCGAACATGCCATGGGTGGCCTGTGCGTGGTCCAGGGGCGTGAAGGACCCCGGCTTCACATCGTTCGAGCGCGAACGCCTGCGTATGCTGATTCCGCATATCTCCCGCTCGCTCGGCGTGATGCTGCGCTTGCGCGACAGGGAACTCAGGATCGCCTCCAGCCTCGCTGCGCTTGATTTGCTGAATGCCGGTGTGTTGCTGTTCGATGTGCGGGGCTCGGTCGTGTTCGCCAATCGTGTGGCCCGCCGCATTCTGGAGGGCGACGACGGGTTGCGGCTGCGCCATCGGTTCGGCGATTCCTCGCTCGGCGAAATCATTGCCGGGGACAACAAATCCCAGGCCGAACTGGCCGCCGCGATCCGCAGCGCCGTTTCACCGGACATTCTGGGAGTCGCCCATTTCTCGCACGCGGTGATGGTTTCGCGTACTTCCGGGCGACAGGAATACATCCTGAACTTCTCGTCGCTGGCAGCCGAAAACGAATTCGGGGCAGGTGCCGATGTTCCCCGCGCAATTGCATTCATCACGGATAACGCAGAGCCGATTCGGCTGGATGGCGAATTGCTCAGGAAGACCTATGGCCTGACACCCGCCGAGATACGCCTGGCCGAACTGATGGGAGAGAGCCTGACCGTCGAGGAGGCGGCAGAACGGCTGGGCGTCAGTCGGCACACGGCAAAGACGCAGCTGCAAAGCATCTACATGAAAACCAATACCAACAACCGGGCCAAACTGATGCGGCTGATCATGTCGCTGTCACAGTTCGCAAACTGAGGCTGTCTCAAGCTCCCGCTTTTATTGCGGGCCGAGTCAATCCATCACCCCTTGGTGCGCACGAGGAACACCGTCACTTCCTCGCGGTCGTGGTAGAGCTGCTTGGCCTGCATGCGGTAGTTGATGCCTTCCTCGTCCAGTTGCGCGCGGATACCGTTCAGCGCGCCGTCCACCGCGGCGAGGCGCTGCTTCATCGGCAGCTTGAGGTTGAAGATCGCGTGTCTGGCATAGCCGGCGACGAACCAGTTTCCGATCAGCGCGCCGACCTTGGCGGGCTTCTCCACCATGTCGCACACCAGCCAGTCCACCGCCTTGCGTGGCGCGTACTTGAAGCCGTCCACGCGCAGGTGCTCGACCAGCGGGTGCTTCGCCAGCACGCCCTTCATCGGGCCGTTGTCCACCGCGGTGACGCGGATGCCGCGCTTGACCAGCTGCCAGGTCCAGCCGCCGGGGGCAGCACCCAGATCGACCGCGGTCATGCCTTGTCGCATCAGGCGCGTCTGTTCGCTCTTGTCCATGAACACCTCGATCGCCTCGGCTAGCTTCAGCGTCGAGCGGCTGGGCGCTTCCGCCGGCATGCTTTGCCTCGGGATGCCCATGTGCCAGGGCGCGCTGTTGTAGGGCTCGCTGCTGCCGATCAGCGCGGTGGATTTGTCGGGGAAGAACACATGCAGGCGCGGCTGCTTGCGGTCCGCCTCCTGTCCTGCGGCGGGCAGCTTGCCCTGCGCGCGTAACGGCGCTTCCAGCAGCGGCTGGAAGCGGCGGGTGAACGAGGACAGCGTCTTGCCGTCATTGGTGTCCGGCGTCTCCAGCCACAGCGTGCCAAAGGTGTCGGGCAGCGCTTCGATGGCCTCGACCAGCGGTGTCAGGCGGTCGCGCTCGGAGAGTTCCTCGATGATGTACAGCAGCCGGATCAGCTGGCGCGCGAACACCAGTTCGCGAAAGGAGAGCTTCTGCTCGTTCAGCACGAGCACGACATAGCCGCTGTCGTTGACGATGGGCGGCTGCTCGGCGATCACCGGTTTCTGCAACCGCGCCTGGCGCAGCGCTTCCTGCGCGCAGTCCTGTTCGAAGCCGGGACGGCAGTACAGCAGCCAGTGGGTGGTATCGGGTTTGTGCATATGGGCCTCTGTATCTGTATGGGTTAAGCGTCCGAGCGCAGGCGCGGAAGGTGGATGTGCCAGCGTATCGCGGCCAGACGTATCGCCACCGTGGCGAGCATCGCGGCCAGCACGGCCAGGCCGTGTGGCATGCCAGCATGGTCGAGCGCGATCAGGAGCAGCGCGCCGGCGAACGAGGCGGTGGCGTAGAGGTCGGTGCGGAAGATCAGCGGGACTTCGTTGCACAGGATGTCGCGGATCACGCCGCCGAACACGCCGGTGATCACGCCCATCAGCGCCGCGATCAGCCAGGGGACACCGAGCTGCATCGCGACGCTGGTGCCGATCACGGTGAACAGCGCCAGGCCGATCGCATCGGGAACGAGGAAGAAGTTCTTCGGCAGGTGCAGGCGGCGGCCGAGAAAGAAGGTGAGCGTGCCCGCGACCATGCCGACCACGACGTAGACCGGGTCGTGTATCCAGTACACCGGCAGGCGGCCCAGCAGCAGGTCGCGCACCGTGCCGCCGCCGATGCCGGAGATCACCGCGATCACGACCACGCCGAACAGGTCCAGCTCGCGGCGGCGGGCTTCCAGTGTGGCGGTGATCGCGCAGACGGCGACGGCGCAGAGATCGAGGAGGTAGATCAGGTTCATGGTGCGGGCGAGGAGGCCGGGACGCGCATTATACGAGCCGTGACATCTTCACGCGTGTGCTATTCGGTCCCCGGACTATTTGGACGGACCATTCGGTCGGATCGGGGCGGCGTGGTAATATCCGCGCCTCTTTTTTCGGCAGTTTGTCATGACCAAGCGTTACGATCTGATAGTGTTCGACTGGGACGGCACGGTGATGGATTCGACGGCGGTGATCGCCGGTTCGATCCAGGCCGCGTGCCGCGACCTCGGTTTGCGGGTGCCCAGCGACGAGGCCGCACGCCATGTGATCGGGCTGGGGCTGGCGCAGGCGCTGCAGCATGCGGTGCCGGATGCGCCCGAGGCGATGTACGAGCCGCTGGCCGACCGCTACCGCCACCACTTCCTGGCGCAGGACCAGACCATCCCGCTGTTCGAAGGCGCGCGCGAGACCATCGCCGAGCTGCATGCGGACGGCTACTGGCTGGGTGTGGCCACCGGCAAGAGCCGCGCGGGGCTGGAGCGTGTGCTGGATGCAAGCGGATTGAGGTCGTATTTCCACGCGACGCGCACCGCCGACCAGACCTTCTCCAAGCCGCATCCGGCGATGTTGGTGGAGCTGATGGACGAACTGGGGGTCGCGCCGGAGCGCACGCTGATGATAGGCGACACCACGCACGACGTGCAGCTGGCGCAGAACGCCGGCGTGGACGTGGTCGCGGTGAGCTTTGGCGCGCATCCGCCGGATCAGTTGCTCGAACTGCAACCGCTGGCGCTGGCGAACGATTTTGTGGAATTGCGCGACTGGCTGAGAGCCTGCGCTTAACTTTTGGAAGGAACGAACATGTCTGAAAACAACAACTGGGAACGCGGCGTACTCGAGAAGCTCGCGATGTCTGCGATACAGGAACAGCGCCGCGCGCGGCACTGGGGCATCTTCTTCAAGGTGCTGACCTTCGGCTACCTGTTCCTCGTGCTGTTCCTCATCATGGGCTGGTTCGACAGCAAGGACACGGTGCTCAGCGACAAGCACACCGCGCTGATCGACATGCAGGGCGTGATCGCGCCGGACACTGCGGCGGGCGCCGATTTCATCATTCCCGCGCTGCAGGATGCGTTCGAGGACAAGCGCACCCAGGGCGTGATCCTGCGCATCAACAGCCCCGGCGGCAGCCCGGTGCAGGCGGGACAGATCAACGACGAGGTTCGTCGCCTGCGCGCGAAATATCCGCAGATCCCGCTGTATGTCGTGGTCGAGGACATCTGCGCTTCCGGCGGCTATTACGTCGCGGCGGCGGCCGACAAGATCTTCGTCGACAAGGCCAGCCTGATCGGCTCCATCGGCGTGCTGATGGACGGCTTCGGTTTCACCGGCGCGATGGAAAAGCTCGGCGTCGAGCGCCGCCTGCTGACCGCGGGCGCGAACAAGGGCTTCCTCGACCCGTTCTCGCCGGCGAACCCGGAACAGCAGGTCTACGCCCAGCAGATGCTCGGCGAGATCCACCAGCAGTTCATCGACGTCGTACGCCAGGGCCGCGGCAAGCGCCTGAAGGAGACGCCGGACACGTTCAGCGGCCTGGTGTGGAACGGCCAGCGTGGCGTCGAGATGGGCCTGGCGGACGGCTACGGCAGCGTCGAGTCGGTCGCACGCGACGTCATCAAGGCCGAGGACATCGTCGACTTCACGATGAAGGAAGACTTCGCCGAGCGTCTGGCGAAGCGCTTCGGCGCGGGCGTGGCGAGCGCGCTGGGCTATTCGGCACAGGGCAGCGTTTCACTCCGATAACTGTTTCAGCAACTCATCCGGATTGTCGACCGGCGGCAGGCATTGCGTGCCGCGGCACAGCCAGGCGGTAGTCTGTTCTCTCAACGGCTTGTCCAGCGCCTCGGGCAAGCCGGCCATCTCATTGTCCAACACGATGGTCATCACATCCGGCAGGTAGCGTTGTTGCAGCGCCGCCTGCCAAGTCGTAGCTTCCTTGCCGCGCAGCACCAGCAGGCCGGGTGGCTGCAGCAGTTCGGCGAGTGCCGCGCACAAGCTGCAGTGGTTGCTCGCGGCCCGGCGCATCGCGGGGAAGAACAGCTTTACGCAGCGCTCCGCCGCCTCGCGGTATTTCTCATTCCCGGTCAGCAGCGAAAGATGCAGCAGCGCCTGTGCCGCGATGCCGTTGCCGGACGGCGTGGCGTCGTCCTGTCCGGTCTTGTTGCGCTGGATCAGCGCCTCATGGCCGTGGCTGGTGAAGAAGAAGCCGCCGTCCTGCCGGTCCTCGAAACGCTCCAGCAGCGCATCGGCAAGCTGTACGGCGAATTCCAGATCGGTCTTCCTGAATGCGGCCTGCAACAATTCCAGTGCGGCGTTCAGCAGGAAGGCATGGTCGTCGAGATAGGCGTTGAGGTGCGCCTTGCCGTTCCGGGTTGTTGCCAATAACATGTCGTCGCGCCACAGGTTCGCGCGCACGAAGTCCATCGCGCATTGTGCGGAATGCAGCCAGTCTGGACGGTCGAACACCCGCGCCGCACGCGCCATGCCGGCGATCATCAGGCCGTTCCAGCTCCCCAATATCTTCTCGTCGCGCCCCGGATGGACGCGTTTCTCTCGCGCCTCGAAGAGCTTCTTGCGCACGGTCTCGATCATCGCCTCCGCCTGTTCCGGTGTCGCCTGCTGGTAGTGGGCGACGAATTCCGGCGTGGCGCGGACGCGCGGGTTCCAGGCGCGCTCCTCGAAGTTCGGCGGCCACTGGATGCCGTAATAGACCTTCGCAATCTCGTATTCCTCCTCGGTCAGCAGCTGGCGCACCTCGACGATTTGCCACAGATAGAATTTGCCTTCCTCGTGTTCCGAGTCGGCGTCCAGCGACGAGTAATAGCCGCCTTCGGGCGACTGCATCTCGCGCATCGCCCAGCCCGCGGTCTGCTCGACCACATGCGCGAACAGCGGCTCGCGGTATTTCTGCCAGGCCGTGCTGTACAGCCCGAGCATCAGGCCGTTGTCATACAGCATCTTCTCGAAGTGCGGGATGCTCCATTCGCCGTCGACGCTGTAGCGGCAGAAGCCGCCGCCGAGCTGGTCGTAGACCCCGCCTTGCGCCATGTGCTGCAGCGTGTGGTGCGCCATGTGCAGCGCGAATTCGTCGCTGGTCTCGTGGCCGCAGCGCAGCAGCAGGTTGAGTTCCGCGGGGTGCAGGAACTTGGGCGCGTCGCCGAAGCCGCCGTTGACCCGGTCAAACCGCTCGTCGAGCTGGCGCAACGCCTGTTCGATGGGTGTGTCATTCAACGACGATTCCTTGCCCGGCGCCGGCTGGAGACCGGCGAGCGCCACCGCGAGTTGCCTGCCCTGCGCGGCGAGTTCCTTGCGGTTCTCCGCATACACCTGTGCGACTCTATGCAGCACGTCGGCGAAGGAGGGCAGGTTGTAGCGCGCCTGTTTCGGGAAGTAGGTGCCGCCGAAGAACGGCGTGCCGTCCGGTTCGAGGAACATCGTCAGCGGCCAGCCGCCGCCGCGCTGCGTCAGCAGATAGTGCGCGTTCTGGTAGATATGGTCGAGGTCGGGGCGCTCTTCGCGGTCCACCTTGATGTTGATGAAGTATCGGTTCATCAGCGCCGCGGTCTCCTCGTCCTCGAACGACTCGTGCGCCATCACATGGCACCAGTGGCAGGCCGAGTAGCCGATGGACAGCAGGATGGGCTTGTCCTGCTCGCGAGCGAGCCGCAGCGTCTCCGGGTTCCACGCATGCCAGTCCACCGGATTGTTTGCGTGTTGCTGGAGATAGGGGCTGGTTTCCTGCGCCAGATGATTCGCCATCGTTAGATCTTTTCAGGTGAGGGATCGGAATGATGCCCTAACCGGATGGGTGGCGAATATGGGGTCTATATCTGATACGGTCAGCGCAACAGCGGCTTGAGTTCCTTCAGCACATTCCGCATCAGCAACGGTTGCGCTTCCGCGGCCGGATGCAGGTTGTCCGGCTGGAACTGCTCCGGCGGAACGCCTTCCAGCAGGAAGGGCAGCAGCCGGACGCCGCGTTTTTTTGCCAGCTGCGGGTACATCTGCTCGAACTGTGCGACATAAGACTTGCCGTAGTTCGGCGGCAGGCGCATGCCGACCAGCAGCACGCGCGCCTTTGCCCGTTGCGCGGCGGCGACGATCTCGCCCAGGTTAGCCGCGGTGTCCGCGACGTTGTAGCCGCGCAGCCCGTCGTTCGCGCCTAGCTCCAGCACCACCACCGCTGGGCGATGTTGCTTCAATGCCTGGGCGATGCGCTGGCGCCCGCCCAGCGTGGTCTCGCCGCTGATGCTGGCGTTGACCACGCGATGAGCCGAACCGTTGCGCGCCAGTTCCTGCTGCAACAGCACCGGCCAACTTTCCTCTACTGCGATCCCGTAGCCGGCTGATAGACTGTCGCCGAACACCAGGATGTTCTTCGCGGCATGGGCGTTGAGCGGCAGCCACAGCGCGGCGAGCAGCGGGATAATTTTCAGGAGCGAATTTTTCATGGCTTCGATTGTGCAGGCAGTTGGACTGGGCAAGCAAGTGCAGAGCGGCGACCAACCGCTGACCATCCTGCACGAGGTGAGTTTCGCGGTCGCGGCGGGCGAAAGCCTCGCGATCCTAGGCGCATCCGGTTCCGGCAAGTCCACGCTGCTGGGCCTGCTCGCCGGGCTGGATGTGCCCAGCAGCGGCAGCGTGTACCTAGCCGGCACGGACCTGTTCGCGCTGGACGAGGATGGCCGCGCGAGACTGCGAGGTGCGGCGGCGGGCTTCGTGTTCCAGTCGTTCCAGCTGCTGCCCGCGCTCTCCGCACTGGAGAACGTCATGCTGCCGCTGGAACTGCAGGGCGCATCCGACGCGCGCGAACGCGCCGCCGACTCGCTGCGCCAGGTGGGACTTTCCGAGCGCATGCACCACCTGCCCAAACACCTCTCCGGCGGCGAACAGCAGCGCGTCGCGCTCGCCCGCGCCTTCGTCACCCGTCCCAAGATATTGTTCGCCGACGAACCCACCGGCAACCTCGATGCCGCCACGGGCTCACAGGTCATCGAGCTGATGCTGGAACTCAACCGCGCGCAGGGCACGACGCTGATCCTCGTCACCCACGACGAGGCGCTGGCGAGACGTTGCGGCAGGCAGTTAAGGCTGGAGGCGGGGAGGGTGGTGAGTTAAATTTTTCAAGATTTGGACATCTTTGAGCCTGTTTTTGTCTTGCCTCTTAATCGTATTGTTGCGGCAGCAAGGATATTTTTGAGAGGAGAGGCAAATGAAATTAAAGATTTCTATAGAAATAAGTAAAGAGGCTGTTGTTCAAATGCTTGAACTGGCTTCTCACTCATCTGCATTGCAGCTGATGTTCTGGGCAATGTCAGCGTCTGTCGTTGTTTGGTTAATGTCGTAACAGGGAACAAGACTCCCCTCGCCCGTTTACGGGAGAGGGGCAGGGGAGAGGGTTCGTGACTTTACTCGACAATGCAAAATCGCTACGCCGCACTATGACCGATGCAGAGCAGCGGCTTTGGTATCACTTGCGTGCTCATCGTTTTATGGACAGGAAGTTCAAGCGGCAGAAGCCGATAGGTCGATATGTGGTGGATTTTGTTTGTCTGGAAGAGAAGCTAATCATCGAGTTGGATGGCGGACAGCATGCCGACAATATCGAATATGACCAAGAGCGCGATGCATGGTTGAGAGGCGAAGGATATACAGTGTTGCGGTTCTGGAATAATCAACTAATGGAAAATATGGACGGGGTATTGGAACAGATACGGCTTACCCTCTCCCCCGGCCCCTCTCCCACAAGTGTGAGAGGGGAGTCGACATGAACCTCCTCCGCCTCTCCCTCAACCTGCTGCACCGCGACTGGCGGGCCGGGGAGTGGCGCGTGCTGCTGCTGGCGCTGGTGTTGGCGGTGGGCAGCCTCGCGACGGTCGGGATGTTCGCCGACCGGGTGCGGCAGGCGTTGCAGCAGGAGGCGACCAGCCTGATCGGGGCGGATTTGCGCATCACCTCGACGCGGTCGCTGCCGTCCCTCTATCGTTCCAGCGCCGAGGCGCGCGGGCTGCGCGCGGTCGAGAGCCGCAGCTTTCCGAGCATGGTGTCGTTTCGCGAGCAGGCGTTGCTGTCCGAGATGCAGGCGGTGGAAGAGGGGTATCCGCTGCGGGGGAAGATCGCCATCGAAGACGGCGGCGAGCATGCCGCGCAGGGCATTCCCGCGTCCGGCACGGTATGGGCGGACGACAGGTTGCTGCGCCGACTCGGCCTGCAGGTCGGCGACGAGGTGGGCATAGGCTCGATGCGCTTCATCGTCGCGGCGCGCGTGGTGAAGGACATCGACCAGTCCATCGGTTTCTCCAGCTTCGCGCCGCGCGTGCTGATGAACGCGCAGGACCTCGCGGCGACGGGGCTGTTGCAGGAAGGCAGCCGCATCACCTACCGGCTGATGGTCGCGGGCGAGGCGGCCCAGGTCGCGGCGCTGCGCGACGAACTCAAGTCGAAACTTTCCGGCAACGAGAGGCTGGAGGACGTGCGCGACGCCAGGCCGGAGATACGCAGCGCGCTGGAGCGCGCCGAGCATTTCCTCGGCCTCGCGGCGCTGACGGCGGCGATCCTCGCGGGCGCGGCGATATTGCTGGCGGCGCGGCGCTTCGTGCAACGCCATCTGGACGGCTGCGCGGTGATGCGCTGCCTCGGCGCGCAGCAGGGCCAGTTGCTGCGGCTGTTCCTGTACCAGTTCCTGTTGCTCGGTTTCTTTGCGGTGCTGGCCGGCTGCCTGCTGGGTTACGTCACGCAGGCGCTGCTGATCTCGCTGATCGAAACCATGCGCGATGCGGCGCTGCCGCAGCCTTCGCTACTGCCCGCGCTCAAGGCCGCGATCAGCGGTTTTGCGCTGCTGCTGGGCTTCGGTTTCCTGCCGCTGCTGCAACTGCGCCGCGTCTCTCCGCTGCGCGTGCTGCGCCGCGAGCTGGGTGCGCCGCAGCCGAACACCGTGCTGGCCTACGGCCTCGCGCTGCTGGTACTGGCGGGGCTGTTCCTGTGGCATTCCGGCTCGGCCAAACTGGGATTGGCGATGCTGGGCGGGCTGCTCGCGGGGCTGGTGGTGTTCGGTGCGCTGGCCTGGTTGGCGCTGCAAGGGCTGGCGCGCTATTTTCCCTATCTCGGCAGCCACTGGCGGCATGCGGTGAACAATCTGGTGCGGCACGGCCGCAGCAACGCGCTGCAGGTCGTCGCGCTGGCGCTGGGCGGCATGGCCTTGCTGCTGCTGACGCTGGTGCGCGCCGACCTGCTGCAGGGCTGGCAGGACAGGCTGCCGCCGGATACGCCCAATCGTTTCGTCGTGAACATCCAGCCGCACCAGCAGCAGGCGCTGGCCGATTTCTTCGCGCGCGAGAAGCTGCCGCCGCCGGAATTGCAGCCGATGGTGCGCGGCCGGCTGGTCGCGATCAACGACAGGGCGGTCAGCGGAGACAGCTACGCCGACTCGCGCGCGAGCCGGCTGGTCGAGCGCGAGTTCAACCTGTCGTACATGGAGCGGATGCCGGAGTGGAACAAGCTGGTCGGCGGCAAGTGGTGGGCCGACGGCGCGGCGGCCGAGCTGTCGGTCGAGGAGGGCATCGCAAAGACGCTGGGCATCCGCTTGGGCGACACGCTGACCTACGATGTCGCGGGCAGCCGCTTCACCGCGCGAGTCACCAACCTGCGCGAGGTGGAATGGGATTCGATGCGGGTGAATTTCTTTGTGATCGCGACGCCGGAGCTGCTGCGCGACTATCCGGCGAGCTACCTGACCAGCTTCTATTTGCCGCCTGAGCGGGCGCGCGCGGGCGACCTGCTGGCGCGCGAGTTTCCCAACGTGCTGGTGATCGACACCGGTGCGATCATCGGCCAAGTGCGCCACATCATGGACCAGATCACGCAGGTGATGGGGGCAGTGTTCCTGTTCACGCTGCTGTCCGGCTTCGCGGTGCTGTATGCCGCGCTGCTGGCGACGCAGGACGAGCGTCGTTTTGCGGCGGCGGTGTTGCGCACGTTGGGCGCGGACGGGCGCTACCTGCGGCGGCTGCACCTGACCGAGTTCGCCGTGCTGGGCGGGTTGAGCGGATTGTTCGCGGCGGCGGGGGCGGTGTTGCTGGGCTGGGTGCTGGCGCGCCATGTGCTGGAGATACCGTACCAGCCGAACGCCGCGATCTGGTTCATCGGCGTGTTCGGCGGCATGGCGGCGGTGATGCTGGCCGGATGGGCCGGTACGAGAAGGCTGGCGGCGTTGCCGCCGCTGGCGATATTGCGGGAATGATCCGGACGGTTTCCGGTTCTGCGGCGAGGCGCTTCGTTTGGAATTCGCCTAGGAATATCGGGCCGAATCGGTTTATCATCCGCCGCCGGATGCCGCGCCGATGAATAATCCATAACAAGTGTGTTGCAGGCCGTCCCGGTCGGGACACCGTTTTCCATTCCGAAAATTCACATTAGCGAGATCACCATGAATAAAAAATTCCGCCTGGCGGGTTTGCTGTGCGCACTGAGCCTGCTCGTTCTGGGCTGTTCCGGCAAGGAAGAGGCAAAGGTCGAAGGCGGTTCCACGATAGTCAAGGTCGCCGTGTCTCCGGCCTCGCCCCCGATGCTGTTCGAGGAAGGCGGCAAACTGGCCGGTGTCGACATGGAGATATTCGAGGGCTATTGCAAATCCAGAGGCTGCAAGATCGAAGTCACTTCCTACGATTGGCAGGGCATGCTGGGCGCGGTTTCCAGCGGGCAGGCGGATGTCGCTTTCTCGGGTATCTCGATTACCGACAAGCGCAAGGAAGCCATGGATTTTTCGCAGCCTTACTTCGACAACTCCTGGCATCTGGTGAGCCTGAAGAGCCGCAATATCAAGATCACCGATCTCGCGCAATTGAAGAACTATTCGATCGGCTATCCCCGCGGCATGGCTTACAACGACCTGATCAAGAACGATCTCGAACCCAAGGGCTATTACTCGCTGAGCAAGGTGAAGCTCTACCCGACCTACAGCGAAGTCACCGCCGATCTGCAGAACGGCAACCTCGATCTGGCCTTTATCGAAGAGCCGGTACTGGCGGACTTCGTGTACAAGAAGAAGCTGCCGATCGAAAGCAGCTATGTGTTCACCGGGCTGGACAAGCTGGGCTTCGCCTTTGCCAAAGGCTCCCCACGGCGCGACGATTTCGACAAGTACCTGGCCGAGCTGGGCCCGGAAAAGATCAAGGCGATCGTCAACAAGTGGATGAAGTGATCCTGCGGCGAGATCGCGCATGAATTTTTTCGACATCGTCGCGCTGCTCGCGCAGGGTGTGGGGTATACCGTCATGGTCACCCTGGCATGCAGCGCCACGGGTCTGCTGGTCGGACTCTCGGCTGCGGGCATGCGCCGGCTGGATTTCCCAGGTGCGAAACCGCTGCTCGATACCTATACCTATGTGTTTCGCGGAATCCCTGTGCTGGTCCTGCTGTTCCTGGTCTATTTCGGGCTGCCGGGCATAGGCATCAAGGTGCCGCCCCTGCTGGCGATGATGCTCAGTCTGGGGCTGATCTCCGGCGCCTATCTCGCGGAAGTCTTCCGCGGCGCGCTGGACTCGGTCGATGCGGCGGAGATCCTGGCCGCCGAGGCGATGGGCATGACCCGGCTGCAGGTCCTGATCCATATCGAACTGCCGCAGATGCTGCGCTTCGCGGTGCCCGGCATGGTGAACGAGTTCACCACCGTGCTGAAGTACTCGCCGTTCGCCTACACCGTGGGCATACCCGAGATCACCAAGCAGGCGATGACGCTTGCCTCCACGACCTTGCGCGGCGTGGAGGTCTATCTCGCGGTGGGCATCCTGTATTTCGCCATCTATCGCACCTTGCTGATCGGCGTTCAATTGTTGGCGCGGCGTTACCGCGTCCCCGGCATCGGGATGGCATAGGCCCGACATGAATTTTAAGGAAACGGTATGGCGTTAATCGAGATTCGCGGACTGGTGAAGAAGTTCGACGACCAGGTCGTGCTGGACGGCATCGACATGGATGTGGTCGAGGGCGAGGTCAAGGTGGTGATGGGTTCGTCCGGCTGCGGCAAGTCCACCCTGTTGCGCTGCATCAACCGGCTGGCGGAACCTTGTTCGGGGACGATCCGTTTCCGCGGCCAGAATATTCTGGGACCCGATGTCGATGTGCGCGCCCTGCGGCAGTCCATAGGCTTCGTGTTCCAGCAATTCGCCCTGTACCGCCATCTCACCGTGCTGGACAACGTCACGCTGGGATTGCGCAAGCTGCGCGGCATGCATCGCGCCGAGGCCGAGGAAAAAGCCCTGCACGAACTGGCGCGCCTGGACATGGCCGAGCACCGCGCCAAATACCCCGCGCAGCTTTCAGGCGGTCAGAAGCAGCGGGTGGCATTGGCCCGGGCCCTCGCGATGGACCCGGCGGTGATCCTGCTGGACGAGCCTACCTCGGCGCTCGACCCGGTGATGTCGCGCGAAGTGGGGCAGCTGATCGATCGCCTGCATCGCGAGAACGTGACCATGCTGTGCGTGACCCACGATCTGGTGCTGGCGGGCGCGATCGCCGACCGGGTGACCTTTCTCGACAAAGGCGTGATCCGGGCGGAGGACACCATCGCGAACCTGTCTAATCATCACCCCGATGAGCAGGTTCGGGCCTTCTTCGGCGGCGGGGAAAACGCGCGATGAGCGGATGGGGTTCGTTCCTGCGTGACTTGCTCGACCAGATGCCGCTGATCCTGGCGGGCCTCGGCCAAACCTTGCAGCTCACCGTCGTCATCAGCATCACCGGCCTGCTGATGGGGATAGGCGTTTTCTATCTCAGCCTGAGCCGCTTCGTCTGGGTGAGGCGCGCGATACAGGCTTACATCTCGTTCTTCATCGGGATGCCGTTGATCGTATTGCTGTTCCTGATGTATTACGGCCTGCCGCAGTGGGGCGTGACCCTGTCACCGTTCATGGTGGCGGTGATCGGCTTTACCTTCAATGTGGCCGCCTATAACGCCGCCTACATGACCACCGCCTACAACGGACTCGATTACGCCGAACTCGAGGCGGCCAAGGCGCAGGGCTTCAGCCACCTGCAGGTGTTCCGGTTCGTCAGCTTGCCGCAGGTGCTGCGTTTGTCGGTGCCGGCCCTGACAAACCAGGTCGTCAACAACCTGAAGGACAGTTCGGTCGCCTTCCTGATCCAGTACACCGAATTCTTTGCGCGCGTACAGGAGCTGGCCGCGACCAATTTCCAGTTCTTCCGGGCCTACCTGTTTGCGGCGCTGGTCTATCTGGCGCTGGTTTCTCTTATCGTGCTGGCCGCGCGTTACATCGAGAAGCGGGTCGTGATTCCCGGGGTATACCAGTAACGCGAATCCGCCCCGCGGATTCCGCTCAAACCACCAGATCGACCTGCTGCAGCGTGCCCGCGCTGCCGTCCTCGTTCAGATAGACGCCGCTGCTGCGCACTTGGCCTTGCAGCTCGTTCGCGCCGTTCTTCAGGTCGAACGGGGTGGCGACGTTGCCGAGGTAGAGCGCACCGACGTTGCGTTGCGCCAGCGTGCTCAACTGGTCCTTGCCGTCGGCGTCCTTGCTCCATACCCGCAGCTTCGAATACACCGCGTCGTTCTCGTCTATCCACTGGTTGCCGTCGCTGTCGTAGGCGGCGAGGTCGGCGAAGCCGTTGCCGCTCTGCGTGCCGAAGAGTTCCGAGCCGTTGTCGATGGTGCCGTTGCCGTTCTTGTCCAGCGCGAGGAAGCCGCTGCCGGCGCCGACGAACGACATCTGGTCGGTCTTGCCGTCGGAATCGAGATCGAACGCGAACTTGGTGTCGGTGAGCTGGGCGGCGGTGCCGGTGAAGTTGATCACCAGCGGGTCCTTCTTCACGCCGTCGCCTTCGCGGATGGAGACGCTGGTCTCCAGATGGAACTCGCGCTTCATCTCCAGCGAGAGCTGGAAGCGGATCTCCTGGCCGTCGCTGGTCTTCACGACGCCTTCGGCATCGAAGCGGGTGACTTCCGCTTCGTGCAGCACCTCGCGCCGGTCGTATTCCACGCCCCAGCCCTGGCGGCGGTTCTCGGCCGCAGCCGCGCCGTGGTTTCCTTCGGCAGGGGTGGCGTCATGTTTGATCGAGTTCGGATCGAACAGCTTCACCTTGCGTCCGGTTAGCGCCTCGATCAGGCCGATCAGCATCAGCATCTTCGGGTCGTTCTCGGCCGGATTGGCGGCCTCGTCCGTTGCGGAAGCGGCGTTTGCGGGTACTCCGGCCTGATGCCGGGCCGCAGCCTGCCGGCCGGCATCGGACAGCGTTGCCACGGTCAGTTGCGGGTTCAGGGGGCGCAAGCCCTGGGCTTCGCCGCGCTGCTCGAAGTCCGGGCGGCGATCGCCCACCCAGGCGCGCAGCGACTCCTCGACCGTATGCAGTCGGGAGCTGGCGTGCTGGCTGGTGAGGCCGACGGTCGAATTTTCGATTTTCATGGCAATACCCTCCATCCTTGTCGAGCCGAGTTGTCTATGACTTACTTATCGACGAAAAAGGATCACGCATTAGATTGATGTGAAACTGCTGGATGAAAACCTCCCATGTGTATGGCGTTTAAGGAGATTTATAAAATTCGTTCCGAATATGGCCCCGGCGGGGAGTATCTCCCCGATCTTGCCGTGCGGGTTGAGTGAAACGGGGCTTGGTGCTAGAATGCGCGCCGCTCCGGAATAGGCCGGAGCAAATTTCCCGCTCGCGCAAGTTGGGGTGCTCACGGAATCGCCGTGGGTCAGGCTGGCGAGTGGTAGTTAATAACCCTCACGTTAGGAGTAGTCATGGCTGTAACTATGCGTCAAATGCTGGAAGCCGGTGTCCATTTCGGTCACCAGACCCGTTTCTGGAATCCCAAGATGGCACCGTACATCTTCGGCCATCGCAACAAGATTCACATCATCAACCTGGAAAAGACCGTCGCCAAGTTCGCCGAGGCAGAAGCCTTCGTGCGCAAGCTGGCAGCCAAGAAGGGCACCATCCTGTTCGTGGCGACCAAGCGTCAGGCTCGCGACATCATCCAGGAAGAAGCAGTCCGCGCCGATAGCCCGTTCGTCAACTACCGTTGGCTGGGCGGCATGCTGACCAACCACAAGACCGTGCAGCAGTCGATCAAGCGCCTGCGCGATCTGGAGCAGCTGACTGCCGAGGGTTCCAGCGAGAAGGTTTCCAAGAAGGAAGCGCTGATGATGAAGCGCGAACTGGAAAAACTGGACCGCAGCCTGGGCGGCATCAAGGACATGCAGGGCCTGCCGGCTGCGATCTTCGTGATCGACGTCGGTTACCAGAAGGGCACCATTGTCGAGGCGCAGAAGCTGGGCATCCCGGTCATCGGCATCGTCGATACCAACAACTCCCCGCTGGGCGTGGACTACGTGATCCCGGGCAACGACGACTCGACACAGGCTATCCGCCTGTACGCTCGCGGCATCGCCGACGCGATCCTGGAAGGCCGTGCTCAAGGCCTGGCCGAACTGGTTCAGGAAGTTTCGGCAGAACAAGCAGCCTAAGTCTCAACAATGCGCAGAAAGGGGCGCGAGCCCCTTTTTTTATAAGTTTTTTATGGAGTGGAACATGGCAGAAATTACCGCAGCAATGGTCAAGGAACTGCGCGAGGCTACCGGTCTCGGCATGATGGAATGCAAGAAGGCGCTGGTCGAATCCAACGGCGACTTCAAGGTTGCCGAAGAGCAGCTGCGCATCAAGAGCGGCGCCAAGGCCAGCAAGGCCGCATCCCGCGTGACCGCCGAAGGCGTGGTCAGCTCGTTCATCGCGGCCGACGGCAAGTCCGGCTCAGTCGTTGAAGTGAACTGCGAGACCGACTTCGTCGCGAAGAACGACGATTTCATCGCATTCGCAAAGAACGTCGCCGAAACCGTGGCGAAGAACAATCCGGCCGATAACGAGGCGCTGTCCGGCATGGCGCTGGCGAACGACTCCGGCACCGTCGAAGAAGTGCGCAAGGCGCTGGTGATGAAGCTGGGCGAGAACGTCACGATCCGCCGCTTCCAGCGTTACGAGACCGCCTCCGGCAAGCTGGCTTCCTACCTGCACGGCAGCAAGATCGGCGTACTGCTGAACTTCACCGGCGGCGACGATGCGCTGGGGCGCGACATCTGCATGCACATCGCGGCGAGCAAGCCGAAGTCGGTCGATGCATCCGGCGTGAATCCGGAAGATATCGCGACCGAGCGCCGCATCGCGATCGAGAAGGCCAAGGAATCCGGCAAGCCGGAAGCCATGCTGGAGAAGATCGCCGAAGGGACCGTGCAGAAGTTCCTGAAGGAAGTCACGCTGATGGGCCAAGTGTTCGTCAAGGCGGAAGACGGCAAGCAGACCATCGAGCAGCTGTTGAAGGCCAAGGGTGCATCCGTGGTCGCGTTCCAGATGTTCGTCGTCGGCGAAGGCATCGAGAAGAAGGTGGAAGACTACGCGGCTGAAGTGGCTGCTGCCGCCGCTGCTGCCCAGGGTTGAGCGCCATGAAGCCGGCCTACAAACGCATCCTGCTCAAGCTGTCCGGCGAAGCCCTGATGGGTGAGGACAGCTACGGCATCAACCGCGAGGTGATCGAGCGCATCGTCGGCGAAATCGCCGAAGTGGTGGGCTTGGGCGTGGAAGTGGCTATTGTGATCGGTGGCGGCAACATCTTCCGCGGCGTGGCTCCGGCCGCGGCGGGGATGGATAGAGCGACCGCCGATTACATGGGTATGCTGGCGACGGTGATGAACTCGATGGCGCTTCAGGACGCGATGAAGCGCGCCGGGCTGGACTGCCGCGTGCAGTCCGCGCTGAGCCTGGAGCAGGTCGCTGAGCCGTTCATTCGCGGCAAGGCGTTGCGTTATCTGGAAGACGGCAAGGTGGTGATTTTCGCAGCCGGCATCGGCAGCCCGTTCTTCACTACCGACACCGCCGCCGCGTTGCGCGGCGTGGAGATGTCCGCCGACGTGGTGATCAAGGCCACCAAGGTGGACGGTATCTATACTGCGGATCCGAAGAAGGATCCGAATGCGATCCGTTATCAAAGCCTGAGCTTTGACGAGGCGATCAGCAAGAATCTCAAGGTGATGGACGCGACGGCGCTGACATTGTGTCGCGACCAGAAGCTGCCCATCATCGTATTCAGTATTTTCAAGGCCGGCGCGCTGAAGCGCGTGGTATTCGGCGAAGGCGAAGGCACGCTGGTGCGTATCGATTGATCCAGGAGGGAACCGTGATTGCTGATCTGAAAAAAACTGCCGAACAGAAGATGCAGAAGTCGCTGGAGGCGCTGAAGACCGATCTGGGCAAGGTGCGCACCGGGCGCGCGCATACCGGCCTGCTGGACCACGTGATGGTGGAGTACTACGGCAGCATGACCCCGGTGAACATGGTGGCGAACATCACCCTTGTCGATGCGCGCACCATCGGCGTGCAGCCTTACGAGAAGAACATGGTCGGCCCGGTCGAACGCGCGATCCGCGACTCCGACCTGGGGCTGAATCCGGCCAGCCAGGGCGAGTTGATCCGCGTGCCGATGCCCATGCTGACCGAGGAACGCCGCCGCGACCTGATCAAGGTGGTCAAGAGCGAAGGCGAAGATGCGAAGATCGCGGTGCGCAACATCCGCCGCGATGCCAACACCCATCTCAAGGACGCGCTCAAGAAGAAAGAAATCTCCGAGGACGACGAGCGCCGCACACAGGACGAGATCCAGAAACTGACCGACCGCTACGTCGCCGAGATCGACAAGGCGCTGGCTGCCAAAGAAATCGACCTGATGGCGGTTTAGCCGGTGGTAAACAGCTTGTGGCCGGTAGCTTGCGGCTTGTAGCTTGATATAGCCGCGCGCTTCCCGCGCACCTTGAATACGCTACAAGCTACCCGCTACAGGCTACCAGCTCACAAGGACTTTCCCGATGGCGTTATTCCAGAGCTCCACCAGCATCATTCCCGAAGCGCCGGCGGTGCCGCGCCATATCGCCGTCATCATGGACGGCAACGGGCGCTGGGCGAAGCAGCGTTTCATGCCGCGCGTGATGGGGCACCAGCGCGGCGTCGAGTCGCTGCGCGAGGTCGTCAAGGCCTGTCGCGACCTCGGCGTCGAATATCTCACCGTTTTCGCCTTTAGCAGCGAGAACTGGCGGCGTCCCGCCGACGAAGTCTCCTTCCTGATGTCGCTGTTCCTGAAGGTGCTGGAGCGCGAAGCCGTCAAGATGCACAAGAACAACATCCGTCTGAAGATCATCGGCGACCGCGGCCATTTCGACGACAAGCTCAGGCAGACGATGCTGGATGCCGAGCAGCTGACTGCGAGCAATACCGGCCTGACGTTGACCATCGCCGCCAACTACGGCGGCCGCTGGGACATGATGAACGCGGTGCAGTCCATGCTGAAGGAACATCCCCAACTGGCGCAGGGCTTCGCTGAAGAGGATCTGGCCCCCTACATGTCGATGAGCGACGCGCCCGAGCCGGACCTGTTCATCCGTACCGGCGGCGAGCAGCGCATCAGCAACTTCATGCTGTGGCAACTGGCCTACACCGAGCTGTATTTTACCGACGTGCTGTGGCCCGAGTTCGGGCGCAAGGAGCTGGAGACGGCGATCTCCTCGTACCAGAAACGCGAACGGCGTTTCGGCCGGACCAGCGATCAATTGAAGGGCGAGCGGGGAGAGGGCAATGCTTAAGTCGCGCGTAATCACCGCCATCGTGCTGCTGTCGCTGCTGCTGGCGGCGTTGTTCCTGTTGCCGCCGGTTGCGTGGGCGCTGCTGATCGTCGTGATGATGATGCAAGGGACGACCGAATGGTCGCACCTGTCCAAGCTGGAGGGCAGGAAGGCGAGCCTGTACTGGTGGCTGACGCTGCTGCTGATGGTGGGACTGGTGGCGCTCGATGCCTATGCCGCCGAGACGGTCAATTTCTACGTCCATCTGGCGATCTATCTGGTGTCCGCGCTGCTGTGGCTGGTGATCGTGCCGACCTGGCTGATGGTGGGCTGGAAGGTCACCAATCCGCTGGCGATGGCGGCGGTCGGCTGGGCGGTGCTGATCCCGACCGGCACGGCGATGATGGATCTGCGCGAAGCCGCGCCCAGCCCTTGGTTGCTGCTGTTCGTGATGGGGCTGGTGTGGGTCGCCGACATCGCTGCCTATTTCGCCGGACGGCGTTTCGGCAAGAACAAGCTCGCGCCCAGCATCAGCCCGGGCAAGACTTGGGAAGGCGTGGCGGGCGCGATGTTCGGCGTGTCGGTCTACGTGGTGATGGTGTGGAGTTTCAGTCCCTATTTCTCCACCCGCGAGATACTGCCGCCGCTGCTGCTGACCGCGTGGTGGTGGGTGGCGCTGGCGGTGATCGGCGACCTGTTCGAGTCGGCGATCAAACGCCAGGCCGGTGTTAAGGACAGCGGCGCGCTGCTGCCGGGGCACGGCGGCCTGCTGGACCGCATCGACGCGCTGACCTCGACGCTACCGCTCGCTGCACTGGCAATATTATTCCAGAGGATCGCTTAACCCATGCAACACCTGACCGTCCTGGGCTCCACCGGGAGCATAGGCACCAGCACGCTGGACGTGGTGGCCCGCCATCCTGACCGCTTCCGCATCGTCGCGCTGACCGCCAACTCACAGGTCGATCTGCTGTTCAAACAATGCGAACAATTTAAGCCCGATTACGCCGTGCTGCTGGACGAGGCGGCTGCCGCAGGATTGCGCCAACGCCTGAAGGATGCCGGTATATCCACCGAGGTGCTGTGCGGCGTGGAAGCGCTGGAGCAGGTTTCGGTGTTGCCCGAAGTCGACGCGGTGATGGCGGCCATCGTCGGCGCGGCGGGCCTGCGTCCCACGCTGGCGGCGGCGCGCGCCGGCAAGAAGATATTGCTGGCGAACAAGGAGACGCTGGTGACGGCGGGCAACGTGTTTATGGAGGCGGTGCGCGCCAGCGGCTCCGCGCTGTTGCCTATCGACAGCGAACACAACGCGATCTTCCAGTCCTTGCCGCATAACTATCGCGGCGACATGAAGCGCAGCGGCGTCAGCAAGATACTGCTGACCGCATCCGGCGGGCCGTTCCGCAATACGCCGCTGGCCGAATTGCATAACGTCACGCCCGAGCAAGCCTGCGCGCACCCGAACTGGAGCATGGGCCGCAAGATTTCGGTGGATTCCGCCACGATGATGAACAAGGGCCTGGAAGTCATCGAGGCGCACTGGCTGTTCAACGCCAGCGCCGACGATATCCAGGTGGTGGTGCATCCGCAGAGCGTGATCCATTCGCTGGTGCAATATGTGGACGGCTCGGTGCTGGCGCAGCTTGGCAACCCGGACATGCGCACGCCCATCGCCTACGGCCTGTCCTGGCCGGAGCGCATCGATGCCGGCGTCGCGCCGCTGGACCTGTTCAAGGTCGCGACGATGAATTTCGTCGCGCCCGACTTCGAGCGATTCCCTTGTCTGGCGCTGGCCTATCAGGCGTTGCGCGCCGCAGGCACCGCGCCGGCGATCCTGAACGCGGCGAACGAAATCGCGGTGGATGCCTTCCTGAATCGCCGCATCGCTTTCCTCGATATCCCGCGCGTGATCGCGAGTGTGCTTGACGAGCTGCCAGTCCATGCGGTCACCTGTCTGGACGACGTTGTCGGTGCGGACGCAGAGGCGCGCCGCGCAGCGCTGCAATATATCCCGCAATGACCACTCTGCTGGCCTTCATCGTCGCGATCGCGCTGCTGGTGGTGTTCCATGAACTGGGACACTACTGGGTGGCGAGGCGCTGCGGCGTCAAGGTGCTGCGCTTCTCGGTCGGCTTCGGCAAGGTGCTCTACAGCAAGCGTGCCGCAGATGGCACCGAATGGGCGGTCTCGGCGATTCCGCTGGGCGGTTACGTCAAGATGCTGGACGAGCGCGAAGGCGAGGTCGCTCCGGAAGAACTGGAGCAGGCTTTCAACCGCAAGCCGGTGCTGCAGCGCATGGCCATTGTCGTGGCCGGGCCGTTGTCGAATTTCCTGCTGGCCATCGTCCTGTATTGGGCCCTGTTTGTCCACGGCGTGCCCGGACTGAAGCCGGTGCTGGGCGAGGTGCCGCCGGCTACGCCCGCCGCTGCGGCATCGATGCAGCCGGACGAGACCATCCTGAGCGTCGACGGCGAAGCCGTCCCGAGCTGGCAAGAGATGCGCTGGATGTTGCTGGACCATGCCCTGCAACAGTCCGAAGTGAGGATCGAGGGTCGCAGCGCGCAGGGCGAGCTGCTGACCCATATGCTCGACATGCGCGGGCTGGAAGCGAACGAACTGGACGGCGAATTCCTCGGCAAGCTCGGCCTGCAACTGCATCAGCCGCTGGTCCTGCCGGTCATCGGCAAGCTTGTCGACGGCGGCGTGGCGCAACTTGCCGGCCTGCGGGCCGGCGACGAAATACTGCGAGCCAACGGTGCGGAGCTTCAACGCTGGAGCGATCTGGTCGATGTGGTGCGCGTGCATCCGGGACAATCCGTGCAACTGGATGTCAGACGCGGCGAGATCATGCTGAAAATCACGGTCATCCCCCAGGCGGTAGAGGAGGGCGGGAAACAGGTCGGCAAGATCGGGGCGGCGCCTGAAGTCGACAAGGCCGAGTGGGAGGCGATGCTGACCGAGGTGAGTTACGGCCCGTTCGCCGCATTCGGACAGGCGTTGCGCAAGACCTGGGAGACCTCGGTCGTCAGCCTGAAGATGCTGGGCAAGATGGTGCTGGGCGAAGTGTCGATGAAGAATCTCTCCGGCCCGATCACCATTGCCGATTATGCGGGGCAGTCCGCAGAAATGGGACCGGCGGCCTATCTGGGTTTCCTGGCGCTGATCAGCGTCAGCCTGGGCGTGTTGAATCTGTTGCCCATCCCCTTATTGGATGGGGGGCACTTGCTGTATTATGCTGCCGAACTGGCAAAGGGAAGCCCGGTCTCGGAACGGGCATGGGAGCTTGGACAGAGGATAGGTGTCGCGCTGCTCGGCACGCTGATGCTGTTTGCCATATATAACGACATAACTCGGCTTATCTCAGGTTGAAAATGAAACTGAAAAAACTGGCGGGGCTGATTTCCCTGCTCTGCATCTCGCCCGCTTGGGCGATCGAGCCGTTCACGGTCAAGGATATCCGCGTCGAGGGCATACAGCGCACCGAAGCCGGCACGGTGTTCAGCTATCTCCCCGTCAAGGTCGGCGACACGATGGACGACACGCAGGCCGCGGAGGCGATTCGTGCGCTGTATGCCACCGGGTTCTTCAAGGATGTGCGCCTGGAGGTCGAGCAGGGCGTGCTGATCGTGCTGGTGCGCGAGCGCCCGTCGATCGCCAGCATCGAACTGAATGGCATCAAGGACTTTCCCAAGGACCAGCTCAAGGACAACATGAAGTACGCCGGGCTGGCCGAGGCGCGCATCTTCGACAAGGGGGCGCTGGAGAAAGCGACTCAGGAGTTGAAGCGCCAATATGTCGCGCGCGGCAAGTACGGGGTGAATGTGACCACCACGGTCACCGAGCTGGAACGCAACCGCGTCGCGATCGTGTTCAACGTGGTGGAGGGCGAAGTCTCCAAGATCAAGCAGATCAACCTCGTCGGCAATCATGCCTACAGCGAAGAGGAGTTGCTTGACCTGATGAAGCTCAGCACGCCGGACTGGATGAGCTGGTTCAGCAAGAACGACCAGTATTCCAAGCAAAAACTGTCCGCCGACATGGAGGCGTTGCGCTCGTTTTATATGGACAGCGGCTACCTGGAATTCAACATCGATTCCACACAGGTTTCGATCACGCCGGACAAGAAGGATATCTACATCACGATCAATTTCACCGAGGGCGAGAAGTTCACCGTGTCCAAGGTGTCCGTGTCGGGCAATACGCTGGTGCCGAAAGAGGAGATCGAGAAGCTGATCCAGGTAAAACCGGGCGATACCTTCTCGCGCAGCGCGTTGACCGAGACCAGCAAGAAAGTCGGCGAGCGTCTCGGTCAGGAAGGCCATGCATTCGCCAACGTGAATGCGATCCCCGAGGTCGACAAGGAAAAGCATCAGGTCGCGTTCAACTTCGTGGTCGATCCGGGGCAGCGCGTGTACATCCGCCGCATCAACATCGCCGGCAACGACAAGACGCGCGACGAGGTGATCCGTCGCGAGTTCCGACAGGTCGAGGGAGCTTGGTTCGACGTCAACAAGATCAAGAAATCCAAGCAGCGTGTCGACAAGCTGGATTTCTTTGCCGCAGTGAACGTGGAGACGCTCGCGGTGCAGGGCACCAGTGACCAGATGGACGTCAATGTCACCGTCGAGGAAAAGTCCACCGGCAATATCTCTGTAGGTGCAGGGTTTTCGGATACGGAAGGCTTGTCCCTGACTGCAGGCATCAGCCAGGCCAATCTGTTCGGCAGCGGAAATCATGCGGCTGTGCAAATCAATACCAGCAATATCAATCAGGTGTATTCGTTCTCCTATACCAATCCGTATTTCACCGATGAGGGCGTCAGCCGCGGCTTCGATGTCTACAAGCGCAACACGGATCTGACTTCTACCGCAGTGACTCAATATGGCACCCATACTTTGGGGGGTGGGGTGCGTTTCGGGGTGCCGATCAACGAGGACGAGTCGATCAATTACGGGTTGTCTGCCGAAAGCACCAAACTGATCCTTGGCCCAGCCTCTCCGGTGCGTTTGACGAATTATGTCAACACCTACGGCGCATCCAACTCCAATCTGCTCGGTACGATCGGGTGGGGACGCGACACTCGCGACAGCGCAATCTACACCACCGAAGGTACGGTGCAGAATGCCTATGCCGAAATTGCATTGCCGGTGTTCAACATGCGCTACTACAAGATGAACTACCAGCATCAATGGTTCCAGCCGGTCGCCCATGATGTCACGCTGCTGTTGAACGGCGAGGTGGGTATAGGCGGAGGCTATGGCGGCAGGCAGCTGCCGTTCTTCAAGAACTTCTATGGCGGCGGAACCGGATCGGTGCGAGGCTATGAGTCCAACTCGCTGGGGCCCCGGGATGCCACCAATGCGGTGCTCGGTGGCACGCGCCGCGTCAATGGAAACATTGAATTGATGGTGCCTTTCCCGGGATTGGGCAAGGAGAAGTCGGTGCGACTGAGCGGCTTTGTCGATGGCGGTGCAATCTATGGGCCGGGCGACCTGCCGGGGAGTGCGGGCTTGCGCTATTCCACCGGCGGTGCGGTCACCTGGATTTCGCCTGTGGGGCCGATCAAGTTCAGCTATGCCGTGCCATTGAACAAGCAGCCAGTCGACAAGGTACAGAAATTCCAGTTCAACCTGGGGTCGATGTTCTGACAGGTATCCCGAGATTTCCGGTACAGATTACGATTAGCAAGGAGTATGTGATGAAGACGAAGATCATGATGGCGATGCTGGCTTTGGGGCTGGGTGTCGGAACGGCGCAGGCTGCCGATTTCAGAGTGGGCGTGGTAGATACCGAGCGCGTGTTGCGCGAGTCTGCTCCGGCATTAAAGGCCGAGAAACGCATCGAGAAGGAGTTCTCGGGGCGCGACCAGGAAATCAAGAAGTTGATGAAGCAGGCCAAGGAGTTGCAGGCGCTGCTGGAGAAGGAAGCCGGCATGATGTCGGATGCGGATCATCGCAATCGGGAACGCGAATTGACTGCGATGAATGTGAACCTGCAGCGCATGCAGCGCGAGTTCCGCGAGGATCTTAACTTGCGCAAGAACGAGGAACTGGCCATCGTGCTGGAACAGGCCAACAAGGCAATCCAAGCCATCGCCGAAATGGAGAAGTACGACCTGATCCTGCAGGAGGCTGTGTATCGCAATCCGAAGATCGACATCACCGACAAGGTTATCAAACACTTGGCCATCGAAAAGCCCGCTGCCAAGGATGCCAAGTAAGCGACATTCCCGACATGTTTGTCACATATAGTCTGACCGCGATTGCCGCGCGGCTCGGCGGCCGCGTGCTGGGCGACGGCGAGGTGCGCGTAGCCCAGATCGCGACGCTGGAAAGCGCGCAGCCGCAGCACATCAGCTTCCTGACCAACAGCAAGTACCGCGCGCAGCTGGCGACCACGAAGGCCGGGGCGGTGATCCTCGCCGAGGCGGATGCCGACGCGACCGATCTGCCGCGCATCGTTTGCGCCAATCCCTATGCTTACTTCGCCCGAGTCTCGGCGCTGCTCAACCCGTTGCCGGAGATTCGCCCGGGCGTGCACCCGTCCGCGGTGATCGGCGCGGGTGCGCAAGTCGATCCGGGCGCCTGCATCGCCGCGACCGCGGTGATCGGCGAAGGGGCGGTGATCGGCGCGGATTCGGTGATCGGCGAGGGCTGCTGCATCGGCCCCAATGTGATTATCGGCAAGCGCGCACGGCTGTATCCGCGCGTGACGGTCTACCACGACTGCGTGATCGGCGACGACCTGATCGCGCATTCCGGCTGCGTGATCGGTTCGGACGGTTTCGGCATCGCGATGGACGAGGGGCGCTGGCTCAAGATCCCGCAGATCGGCCGCGTGGTGATCGGCAACGACGTCGAGATCGGCGCGAACACGACGATAGACCGCGGCGCGCTGAACGACACCGTGATCGAGGACGGTGTGAAGCTTGATAACCAGATCCAGGTCGCGCACAACGTGCGCATCGGCGCGCATACCGCCATCGCCGGTTGTGCCGGCATCGCCGGCAGCGCGGTGATCGGGAAGTATTGCCTGATCGGCGGCGGGGCACGCATCCTCGGCCACCTGCAACTGGCCGACCATGTCGAGGTCGCCGCGCATACGCTGGTCGGCAAGTCGATCCGCGAGGCAGGTTCCTATGCCGCGATCTTCCCGCTCTCCAGTCAGGAAGACTGGCGCAAGAACGCGGTGCATCTGCGCCACCTCGACCAGATGGCGAAGCGCATCAAGGCGCTGGAACAACAATTCGAATCATTGAAAACGAGCATCACTGAAAGGGAAGAATAATGAGCACCGCCATGGACATCCACGCCATCCTCGAACACCTGCCGCACCGCTATCCCTTCCTGCTGGTCGATCGCGTGCTGTCGGTCGAGCCGGGGAAGAACATCGTCGCGCTGAAGAACGTCACCATCAACGAGCCTTTCTTCCCCGGCCATTACCCGCATCATCCGGTGATGCCCGGCGTGCTGATCATCGAGGCGATGGCGCAGGTCGCGGCTTTGCTGTCGTTCAAATCCATGGACAGCAAGCCGGACGAGAAATCGGTGTACTACTTCGCCGGCATCGACGGCGCGCGCTTCAAGCGTCCCGTCACACCGGGCGACCAGCTGATCTTCAAGGTGGAACTGACGCGCAGCATGCGCGGCGTGTTCAAGTTCAAGGCCATCGCGGAAGTGGACGGCCAGCTGGCCGCAGAGGCCGAACTGATGTGCACCGTCAAGTCGGTCGCGTAATCCCGGGTTCGACGAGGCATACATGATTCATCCGACCGCGATAGTCCATCCCAACGCCAGGCTTGCCGACGATGTCGAGGTGGGGCCGTATTCGATCATCGGCGAGCATGTCGAGATCGGCGAGGGCACGGTGATCGGCCCGCATGTGGTGATCAACGGCCACACGCGCATCGGCAAGCACAACCGCATCTTTCAGTTCTGCTCGCTGGGCGAGATCCCGCAGGACAAGAAATACGCGGGTGAGCCGACCCGGCTGGAGATAGGCGACCACAACACCATTCGCGAGTTCTGCACCTTCAACCTCGGCACCGCTCAGGATGTCGGCGTCACGCGCGTCGGCAACCACAACTGGATCATGGCCTACGTGCATCTGGCGCACGACTGCCAGGTCGGCAACCACACGATCTTCGCGAACAACGCGCAACTCGCGGGCCATGTGCATGTCGGCGACTACGCGATCCTCGGCGGCTTCACCGTGGTGCACCAGTTCGTCCGGATAGGCGCGCACATCATCACCGGCATGGGCACCATCCTGTTCAAGGATGTACCGACCTATGTGCTGGCTTCCGGCAATCCGTCCGCGCCGCACGGCATCAATGCCGAGGGGCTGAAGCGCCGGGGTTTCTCCGGCGAGGCGATCATAGCGATCAAGCGTGCCTACAAGACGCTGTACAAGTCCGGCCTGGGCTTCGACGAGGCCAAGGCCGAAATCGAGGGCCAACAGGCCGAGCATCCGGAGTTGCAACCGCTGGTCGATTTCCTCGCCACCTCCACCCGCGGCATCGTTCGTTAAATCGGGCAACACAAAGGTTTCTCCATGCAGCAGCAGAAAAAAATCGTAATCGGCATTGTCGCTGGCGAGGCGTCCGGCGACATGCTCGGCAGCCACCTGATAACCGCATTGAAGGAAGCGCGTCCCGACATCAATTTCGTAGGCATCGGCGGACCGAAGATGCAATCCGCCGGCATGGAAGTGCTGTTCCCGATGGAAAAGCTGGCCGTGCGCGGTTATGTCGAGGTGTTGCGTCACTACCGCGAGATCGTCGGCATCCGCCGCAAGCTGCGCGCGCATTTCCTGGACAACCGCCCGGAGCTGTTCATTGGCGTGGATGCGCCGGATTTCAACCTCGATCTTGAGTTGGCGCTCAAGACGAGCGGCATTCCGACGATCCACTACGTCAGCCCGTCGATCTGGGCATGGCGCGGCGAGCGCATCCACAAGATCGGCCGCGCCGTGTCGCGCGTGCTGGCGCTGTTCCCGCACGAACCCAGACTGTATCAACAGGCCGGGATCGCGGTGGACTACGTCGGCCATCCGCTCGCCGACATGCTGCCGGAATTCCCCAAGCGCGCCGAGATGCGCGAAACCATGCGCATCCCGTTGCACGCAAAGGTGTTTGCCTTCCTGCCCGGCAGCCGCCAGAGCGAAGTCAAATATCTCGCGCACACCTATATCGAGACCGCGAAACTGGTGTTGAAGCAGATACCGGATGCGCGCTTCCTGGTGCCGCTGGTCAGCCGCGAGACGCGCGGCATCTTCGAGCAGGCGCTGTACGATTGCGATGCGGAACAGCTGCCGATCACGCTGCTGTTCGGCCACGCGCAGGACGCGATGATCGCCGCCGACGGCGTGCTGGTCGCTTCCGGCACCGCAACGCTGGAGTGTGCGCTGCTGAAGCGCCCCATGGTCATCACCTACAAAATGCCGGCATTCTCCTGGTGGATGATCAAGCGCAAACGCTATCAGCCGTACTTCGGCCTGCCCAACATCCTGTGCGAGCGCTTCGTTGTGCCCGAGCTGATCCAGGAAGACGCGACACCGGAGAACCTGACGCAGGCTTTGCTGAACCTGGTCAACAACGGCGAGGCCGTGACGCAACTGGAAGAGACGTTCCACGAACTGCATCGCACGCTGCGCCAGGACACCGCGCAGAAAGCGGCGGCGGCCATCCTGCCTTACCTGCCCACATGAGCGATATCATCCTGATCTGTGGTGTAGATGAGGCCGGGCGCGGGCCGTTGGCCGGGCCGGTCAGCGCGGCGGCGGTGATACTCGATGCGGCGAACCCGATCGAAGGGCTGGCCGATTCCAAGAAGCTTTCCGAAAAGCAGCGCGACCGCCTCGCACCGTTGATACGCGAACGCGCGCTGGCTTGGGCCGTGGCCTGGGCCGAGGCCAGCGAGATCGACGAGCTGAACATCCTTCAGGCCACGCTGCTGGCGATGCGCCGTGCAGTCGAGGCATTGCCGGTGCGGCCGCATCAGGTGCTGGTCGACGGCCTGTATTGTCCGCAGACCGGCATTCCCAGCGAAGCCATCGTCAAGGGCGACAGCAAGGTCGCGGCGATCTCCGCCGCCTCGATACTGGCGAAGACCGCGCGCGACGAGCTGATGCTGCAGTTGCACGAACAGTATCCACATTACGGCTTCGCCGAGCACAAGGGTTATCCGACCGCCGCGCATCTGGCCGCGTTGCGCGAGCACGGCGCAACACCCGTGCACAGGCGCAGCTTCAAACCTGTGCGCGAAATATTGCAAAACAATCTGTGAGGAAACCATGGCCCTGTTCAAACTGATACATCTGCTCGCCGCGCTGGTATGGGTCGGCGGCATGTTCTTCGCCTATGTCGTGCTGCGCCCCGCCGCCGTCGAGGTGTTGCAGCCGCCCGAACGCCTGCGCCTGTGGAACGGCGTGTTCGCCCGTTTCTTCAACTGGGTGTGGCTGTCGATCGGATTGCTGCTGGTCAGCGGTCTCTACATGGTCTACCTGTACGGCGGCATCGCCTATGCGCCGCGTCATGTGCACATCATGCTGGCGCTGGGGCTGGCGATGATCGCGGTCTACGGCTATGTGTTCTTTTCCTGCTACGTGCCGCTCAGCGTGCATGTCTCCAAGCAGTGCTGGAAGGAGGCGGGCGAGCAGCTGGGCCG
This sequence comes from Gallionella sp., assembly GCA_035654695.1. Taxonomy (GTDB): domain Bacteria; phylum Pseudomonadota; class Gammaproteobacteria; order Burkholderiales; family Gallionellaceae; genus Gallionella. The sequence goes on from DASRWG010000018.1 coordinate 35,851, forward strand.
GATACGCAAACTGGTCGCGGCGAACCTGACGCTGGGCCTGTTGACCGTGAGCGTGGCCGCTCTGGGGGCGGCCGGCGTGTTCGCATAAGCGCAAACATGGGGGCGACTCCAGATCATCCCTGCCTGAGTTGCGGCGCCTGCTGCGCCAATTACCGCGTTTCCTTCTACTGGGCCGAGGCCGACGACGCCCCCGGCGGCATCGTCCCCGCACACCTCACCGAGCCCGTCTCTCCGCATCTGCGCTGCATGAAGGGCACGTCCGGCAAGCCGGTGCGCTGCATCGCGCTCGAAGGCGAGGTCGGCCGACAGGTTTCCTGCAGCATCTACCTCCAGCGTCCCTCCACCTGCCGCGAATTCGATGTGCTCGACGCGGACGGCAATCCCAATCGAAGATGCGCTGCTTTACGTATCGGATTGGGATTAGAAGCAGTAGACTTCTACCTATAGCGCCCGGGAAGTTTCGTTGCTAGATTGTTCGGCGTTGTTGTTGCGGGCTCGCAGTTGCAAAGCATTGCGAGCGTCAGTCTGGATTCATCCTATGGAGGTGTGCAGTGGACAGCATCGTAAAGGCAGGAAAGCAGGTCTTCGCATTCGAAGAGGGCGACGGCAAGAACAAGAAACTGCTGGGCGGCAAGGGCGCCAACCTGTGCGAGATGACCCAGATCGGGCTGAACGTTCCGCCCGGTTTCGTCATCAGCACCGAGGCCTGCCTGAGCTACCTCGCGGCCTCGGGCGAGGAGTTGCCGAAGTCGCTGCTGGACGAGATCGACGCCCAGATGAAGGCGCTGGAGAAGAAGACCGGCAAGCGCTTCGGCGATGCCGCGGCACCGTTGCTGGTGTCGGTACGCTCCGGCTCGGCAATGTCCATGCCGGGCATGATGGACACCATCCTCAACCTCGGGCTGAATCCGCAGACGCTGGCCGGCGAGATCGCCCAGACGGGCGACCCGCGCTTCGGCTACGACACCTATCGCCGTTTCATCCAGCTGTTCGGGAAGATT
>DASRWG010000019.1:0-5317 GCA_035654695.1 Gallionella sp.
GACTGGATCAGCCGGTCCATCAGCAGGCGGCGGTTCGGCAGTTCGGTCAGGGTGTCGTAGAAGGCCAGCCGCTGGATCTCCTCCTCGGCGCGCTTGCGCTCGCTGATGTCCATGAAGATCGCCACATAGTTGGTGGTCTCCTGCTTTTCGTTGCGCACCGCGGAGATGGTCAGCCACTTCGGATAGACGCTGCCGTCCTTGCGTTTGTCCCACATCTCGCCGGACCAGATGCCGTCCTTGATTAGCGTAGCCCACAAGTCCTGGTAGAACTGTTTATCGTGACGCCCCGATTGCAGGATTTTCGGATTCTGGCCGATGGCTTCCGCGGCGCTGTAACCGGTCAGCTGTTCGAAAGCACGATTGACATTGATGATGTTGGCCTGCATATCGGTGACCACGATGGCCTCGTGGGTCTCGAAGGCGATCGAAGCGATGCGCAGCTTTTCTTCGGTCTGTTTCTGGGCGGTGATGTCGGTGCTGATGGCGATGTAGGAGGCCGAACTCGGCAGCGGCACGAAGGTGTTCTTTGCCCAGTACAGGCTGCCGTCCTTGGCTCGATGGCAGGTCTCGCCGTGCCATACGACGCCGCCCTGGATCGCATCCGCCATCTCGCGGTAAAACGCGGCGTCGTGCACGCCGGACTTGACGATGCGATGATTCTGCCCGAGCAGCTCTTCGCGCGTGTATTGGCTGATCGCGCAGAACTTGTCGTTGACATAGGTAATTATGCCGTCCAGGGTGGCAATCGCGACGATCGCATGCTGGTCGAGCGCGAATTTCTGCTGGTTCAGCTCGCCGAGAAGGTGCTGCAGGTCGATGTCTCTGTCCTCCTTGTCGAGCTGGGAGCGGCTCAGGCGGAAGCTGATTGCGAAGGCCAATGCGAGGAACAAGAAGGCCAGCAGAGCGGTTTGCTTGCGTAGGGCCTGATGCTGAGAGCCCAGTGTTGCGGCATCGATGTATTTCACCATCTTCATCCGTCCGGCGTTTTCTTCCGCTGGCGCCGGATTGTCGGTGATGACCCGGTTGGGATAGACGGTGTCGAACATCCACAGGCCGCCATCGGTATCGAAGAAATGTCCGGACGGGGCCAGGGCGATTTTCTTCCAGACTTCCGGCTGTTGCGCTGCCATGCTGGCGCGGTGCGGCAGCATGAAACCGAACTCCAGTGCCGGATTGCTGTTTCTGAGCCAGTAGCCCTGTTCGTTGAGCAGCATCCAGGATGTGCCGGCGGTCGCGGAGACCTGGTCGATGTGTTCGAACAGGTCGCGCGCCGAATAGGAGATCACGGCAATGCCGCGCGTGCGGCCGGACCGGTCGAACAGCGGCGTGGCCGCGCGCAGGGTGGGGCGCTGGTGGCGTTCGACGGCGCCCTGTTCGATCTCGAGATCGAGCGGCGAAAGATAGGTCTCGCCCCGCTTGAGCTTCATCGCCTGGTCGAAGTAATAGCGGGTGGCCTTGTTTTCCGTATTGCCGGGCGGGACGATGGCGACGCGGCCGTTTACTTCCACGCGGGCTTGTTCCTGTCCGGTTTCGTCAATCCAGCGCACCTTGTGGTAGATTCCCTTGGCCGCGATGAAGGCGGCCAGATCCTGTTCCAGCCTGTCGAGGCTGGCACGGTCGGGACGCTCGACGGCCTCGGCGAGCAGCGTCGAACGCGCCAGATACTGGGTGTCGTGCTTCAGCGTCAGCAGGGTGCGGTTGACCGATTCCACGCCGGCATGCACATGGTCCTTCTCGTGGGCGATCAGCGCCTTCAGGTCGTCCTCGGATTCGAACGCATAGAACACGCTGCCCAGTGCTGCGATTATCAGCGCGGCGGGCAGGAAGTTGCGTATCAGGCGTTTGACGAATCTGGGGTGCACGGCGAACCTTGGGTGAATGACGGGCGTTCCGGTGTTGCAGCGCGCATTTTACCCGTTATTGCTGCCGTGCGAGACAATCCAAGTAGATCGCCGCATCCGGCTGGGTGCGGTTGTGCTGCGCCTGCCAGATCATCTCGGTCAGGCATTCCATCATCGCATGCTGCGCATCGTGTTCCGATTCGAATTTGTGCGTCAGCCGGACGAAATGCGCGCGTATGCCCGGCGGCTGGTCGATGGATATTTGCTCCTCGATGGTCAGGTGCATCATCAGGTGCAGGAAGGGATTGATCTCGCCGTGCTGCGGCTTGTAGTCGCGGTCCAGGTTGGCCTCGCGATTCTCGAATACCGCATGGTACTCGGGATGCTTGTCGATCAACTGTGCGGTAAGGTCTTCCAGCGGCGACAGCAGCAAGCCTTCGCGGCGCTTGCGCCAGGATTCGATCAGGAAGGTGCGCGCCTCGTCGCGGGTGGGGTTGAACAGCATCAGAAAACCTCCATAAATCTACTGCGCAATCCGATAGCGGCGTTGCGCGGTGCTCGCTCCTCGTCTACCCATAAGGTATGTCTCGTTCGCTGCACTCCGTGCGCCTTGCTCTCGGGTTGCTCGCGACGATTTCTGGAGGTTTTCATAGCACCTTGTTCTTGTATTCGCACAGGTCTTCGATGACGCATCTGCCGCATTCCGGTTTGCGGGCCTTGCAGACATAGCGACCGTGCAGGATCAGCCAGTGATGCGCGTCCTGTTTGAATTCGTTCGGGATTACCTTGAGCAGTTTGGTCTCGACTTCGAGCACGGTCTTGCCGGGGGCCAGGCCGATGCGGTTGCTGATGCGGAAGATGTGCGTATCCACCGCAATCGTGGGTTGACCGAAGGCGGTGTTGAGTATCACGTTGGCGGTCTTGCGGCCGACGCCGGGCAGGGCTTCCAGCTCCTCGCGCGTCTGCGGGACTTCTCCGCCGTGGCGTTCCAGCAGCAATCGGCAGGTCTGGATTACATGCTTGGCCTTGGTCTGGTACAGGCCGATGCGCTGGATATACCCGCGCAGTCCCGTTTCGCCGAGATCGAGGATGGCTTGCGGGGTGTTGGCGACCGGATACAGTTGGCGCGTCGCAGCGTTGACGCTGACGTCGGTGGCTTGGGCCGACAGCATCACCGCAACCAGCAGCTCGAATGGCGTGCGGTATTCCAGCTCGGTGGTCGGGTGCGGGTTCGCCGCTTGCAGGCGCAGGAATATCTCGCGGCGCTTGGCTGCGTTCATCAGGCTTGTGCGGTGCTGTCGGCGACTGCGGCGACCATCTGTTCGCGCGCCTTCTGTTCGGCGCGCAGGTTCAGCCAGTTGCGCCCGGCGATCAGCAGGCCGAGCACGATGAACGCGCCGGGCGGCAGCACCGCGAGCAGGAAGCCGTGATAGTCCGGGATGAGGTGGATGACCCAGCCCTTTGCCGCCTCGCCCAGTGCGAGGTCGATGCCGGACAGCAGCGTGCCGTGTCCGAAGATCTCGCGCATTCCGCCCAGCACCGCCAATACGAGCGTCAGCCCCAGCCCCATCGCGAAACCGTCCAGCGCGGAAGGTAGCACGGCGTTCTTGGAGGCGAAGGCCTCGACGCGCGCCAGCACGATGCAGTTGGTCACGATCAGCGGGATGAAGATGCCGAGCACCACATACAGTCCGTACATGTAGGCGTTCATCAGGTACTGCACCACGGTGACCAGCACCGCGATGATCAGGATGAAGACGGGGATGCGGATTTCGTTCGGGACGAAGTTGCGGAGCGGGGAAATGCTGGCGTTGCTGAGCGTCATTACCAGCGTGGTGGCAAGCCCGAGAGCGGCGCCGTTGACCACAGACGAGCTGACTGCCAGCAGCGGACACAGGCCGAGCAGCTGAATCAGCCCGGGATTCTGCTTCCACAGGCCGTTGTGCAGAATGTCCTTGTATTCCTGCATGCTCATTTTATTTCTCCTTCGCGGCGGGCACGGCGCGCTGTGCCCCTACAGATTCTGCGAGCAGCTTGTCGCGGTTCTGCTCGAAATACAGCAGGGACTTGTGCACCGCCTTGACGATCGCGCGCGGGGTGATGGTGGCGCCTGCGACGTAGTCGAACTGGCCGCCGTCCTTCTTCACCTTCCAGTCTCCCTCCTTGCGGGTGGCGTGCGACTGGCCGTCGAATCCCTTGATCCACGGGCTCTTCGGCAGTTCGATGTAGTCGCCCAGCCCCGGCGTCTCACGGTGGGATACGACGCGCACGCCGCTGAGTTCGCCGCTGCTGCGGATCGCGACGATCAGGAATATCTTGCCGCTGTAGCCGTCCGGGGCGATGGGCTGCAGCACCACCGCGGTTGCTTCGCCGTTGAGGCGCGCCCGATAGGCGAGGGTTTCACCGTCGGTGCCGAGAAGCTCGCTGGGCGGCAGTTTTACCGTGTCCTGCACGATGGCGTTATCGAACAGTTCCTGCGGCACGACCTGCCCGATCAGCCTGAGCTTCTCGTCCTCCACGCTCTTGGCGATGCTGTCGCGGGTGAGGAAATAGGTCGAGGCCAGCACGATGGTGGCCAGCATCGCGAAGAACAGCAGGTTCAGCGCGGCATGGACCGATGCTTTCGCCATCGTGCGTCTCATGGTTTCTTCTCCTTTTTGCCGAACACCCTGGGCTGCGTGTAGGCGTCGATCAGCGGCACGCAGATGTTCATCAGCAGCGTGGCGAACGCCATCCCATCGGGGAAGCCGCCGAACACGCGGATGATGTAGGTGAGGAAGCCCGCGCCTGCGGCGAAGATCATCTTGGCGCGCGGCGTGGTCGGGCCGGTTACCGGGTCGGTCAGGATGAAGAACGCGCCTATCATCGCCGCACCCGAGAACCAGTGAAACATCGGCGTGGCGTAGTGGGCCGGGTCGGCCAGATGGAAGATGCCGGCGGTGGCGAAAATCGAGCCGAGGAAGAACACCGGCACATGCCAGCTGATGATGCGGTTGGCGATCAGGTAGAGTCCGCCGGCCAGATAGGCGAGCGCGACGGCCTCGCTGCCGTGTCCGGCGAGCCGGCCGTAGATCGGCATCTCCATGATCTGCTGCATGGACTTGTCCATGTGCAGCTGGGTCTTCAGCGTGTCCAGCGGCGTGGCCATGGTGATTGCATCCAGCGTCACGCCCGGCGGCAGCGAGCCGGCGAAGATGTAGTTCATCTGGTCCAGCAGCGTCAACTCGATCGATCCCAGTCCGTGCGGGGTGACCCAGTGCGTCATCTGCACAGGGAACGAGATGATCAGCACGGCGTAGCCTATCATCGCCGGGTTGAACGGGTTGTTGCCCAGACCGCCGTACAGGTGCTTGGAAACGCTGATCGCGAATGCGGTGCCGACCACCACCAGCCACCAGGGCGCCAGCGGCGGGATCGACAGTGCCAGCAGCCATGCGGTCAGCAGCGCGCTGTTGTCCTTGACGAACGGCGCGACG
>DASRWG010000020.1:0-89662 GCA_035654695.1 Gallionella sp.
GCCGTGCTCGCCGGCGCGCGCCGCTTCGATGGCGGCGTTCAGCGCCAGCAGGTTGGTCTGGTAGGCGATGTCGTCGATGATGCCGATCTTGCCGGCGATCTGTTTCATCGCGGTCACGGTTTCCTTCACCGCTTCGCCGCCTTGGGCAGCCTGCTTCGCGGCTTGCGAGGCGATGCCTTCGGTCACCTTGGCGTTCTCGCTGTTCTGGTTGATCGATGCGCCCATCTGTTCGACGGAGGCCGAGGTCTCTTCGACGGAGGCGGCCTGCTCGTTGGTGGCTTGCGACATGCTCTGCGCGGTGGACGAGACTTCTTCCGAAGCGGAGGCGATGTTGGTCGCCGCGCCGTTCACTTCGCCGATGATCTGCGACAGCTTGCCGGTCATCGTTTGCATGGCAAGAAGCAACATACCGGTCTCGTCTTTCGAGTTCACCTCGATCTTCACGGTCATGTCGCCTTCGGACAATGCATTGGCAACGCCGACGGCTTCGTTAAGCGGACGAACGATGGAGCGCGTAACCCAGATGGCGAAAATCGCCGCGAGTATCAAACCGACCAGACCTCCCATAACCAGCGTGTTCTGCGTGATGGTATACATCGAGGCCATTTCATTTCCGCGAGTTTCCAGCAATCCGCGCTCGGCACCGTCGATGTCGGCGAGAATGACGCGCATCGCATCCATGCCGACTTTTCCGCTGCCGACCACATCGATAACATCGCCGTATTGCGCCATGTTGTCGCCGACCGCACGGCGTGTGCTGATGCTCGTTTCGACCGAGTTTTTCAGCCATGAATCGTAAGCTTCCTTAAGCTTATCGAAACGCTCCTGTTGCTTCGCATTATCCGAAGTCAGCTCTTTCGCTTTGTCGAAATGCTTGGAAAAAGCTTGCTTTCCGGCATTCAGCGGATCGAGGAACTCGTCCTTACCCGCAACCAGAAAACCGCGTTGGCCGGTTTCGATATTGACCAGGGCCCCCAGAATGCCGGTTGTTTCTTCCAGCACCTGATAGGTGTGAGTATTCCAGGAGCTGGTTTCTGCGTAGCGGCTCAGATTTAGATAACCGATGCCGATCACGGACACCAGCACCAGAACAACGAGGGAAAATGCGCCTCCGAGACGTGCGCCGATTTTCATGTTGTTAAACATTTTTCATCTCTCCTGATTAGAAATTGTGAGCAATGCCGATGCCGAAACCGGACAGCTTCGAGCCTGCCGCGCCTGCTACCGCGCCATCCTTGAAGTTGTATGTCGCTGCGACCTTGTTGGTCAGCGCTGTGTAGAAGCCATACACTTCCGTATCGCTGCCCAAGTCATAGCCGTAACGCAGGGAGTATTGGCTCGCGCCCGTATTGGCTACGCCGCCCAGGTCGCCTGCCCGGCTGTAAACCGCGCCGATGGTGCTCGAACCGAACTTGTATTTGCCAGCCAGCTCAATGCCGTTGCGCGATGCGTTGCTGGTGGCAGCCGTGCCGACCGTCAGGCGTTCGTAAGTCAGACTGACCAATGCGCCGGCCACTTTGTATGCGCCCACCAGGCGATTCGCCTGATCCGTCTGTCCGGCAAACGACCCGTCCTTGTGGCTTTCGAATCCATATGCGCCGTAGAACATGTCGTTCTCGTAAGTGGCGGACAACGACAGTACGGTTTGATTTTGCAGCAACGTTTTGTTGTTGTCGGGCGCATAGGCGACCTTGGCCTGGAAGCCGCCGACACTCGGGCTCCAGTACTGCACAACGGTCTTCTGGTGGTTGTTGAAGTTGGCAATGCTGGCCGCATTGGCGACGCGACCGGTCAGGTTCACGCCGGTGGCAACGGTGGTATTGCCGAACAGTTCGACCGGATCGTGCGCGACGAAGTACGGCGTATCCCAGTTCCCCATGAATACCGTGCCGAAGCCCCCTTTCAATCCGATGTTGCTGTTGCGCGTTGTCGCCAAGCCGTTATTGGCAGAGCCGTTCAGGTCGAACCCGGCTTCCAGCTGATAAATCACTTGCAGGTCGTTTCCGACATCTTTGTTGCCGCGCACGCCAAAGCGGGAAGCATTGGTCATCAGACGGTTAAGCGTGGTCGCACCCGTTGCGCGATCATTCTTCACGCTCTCCAGATTTGCATCCAGACGGCCATAGACTTCGATGTCGCCCAACGTTACGTTTGTCGCGGCCAGCACTGGTGCCGGTGCGCAAAAAATACCAACCAGCGTAGTAACAATTACTTTCCTGTTCATACTATGACTCCCTAAAAAAACAAGTTAAAAATAAGCTGGCATTCCAATGCCACCTTGGAAAAAATCCCTAAACACTTCCTCCGGGCAACATCTGTATCCCGATAATCAGTACCATCAGGATCAGCAGCGGCGGCACGGCCAATGCCGCCTCCTGCAACTGTTTCATCGTTTCACTCAATAACCGCATCGCGTCGTCACCCCGTTACCAGGCTATGCAAGAATCCGATCAGCGGTATCAGCATTGGCGTGACCGCCATCATCTGTCCGATAAGTTTTTCCATCATTGACCTCCCGTCATGGCGGTTTCGCGGGTGGAGACCTGTTGCATCAGGCGCGGCACGTCGAGGATCAGCGCGACTTCGCCGCTGCCCATGATGGTGAAGCCGCCAAGCCCCTGCACGCCGCCGAAGACTTTGCCCAGCGGTTTGATGACGGTCTGGAATTCGCCCATGAGGTTGTCCACGACGAGGCCCGCCTTGTGGCCGGCGTATTGCACGACGACGATGTTTTCGCGGCGCGGCGGCTGGCCCTCGACTTCGAACAAGTCGCGCAACTTGAGGTAGGGCAGCACTTCGCCGCGCAGGTTGAGGTAGTCGCCCTCGGTCTTGTTGCCGGAGGGCAGTTCGATGCATTCGACCACCATGTCCAGCGGCACGACGTAGGCCGAGCTGCCGACGCCGACGAGAAAGCCGTCGATGATGGCGAGCGTGAGCGGCAGGCGGATGCGCATGGTGCTGCCCTTGCCCTCTTCGGATTCGATGTCGATGGTGCCGCGCAGCGCCTGGATGTTGCGGCGCACCACGTCCATGCCGACGCCTCGGCCGGAGAGGTTGCTCACCGCATCCGCGGTCGAAAATCCGGCCTCGAAAATCAGGTTGCAGATTTCGTTGTCCGCGAGTTGCTGGCCGGGCTGGATCAGGCCGCGCTCGATGGCCTTGGCCAGGATCTTGGCCCGGTTCAGTCCGCCGCCGTCGTCGGACACTTCGATGACGATGCTGCCCGAGTCGTGATAGGCGTTGAGCTTCAGCGTGCCGTGCGCGGGCTTGCCGCGCGCGATGCGCACGTCGGCGGGCTCGATACCGTGGTCCATGGAGTTGCGCACCAGGTGGGTGAGCGGATCGCCGATCTTTTCCACCACGGTCTTGTCCAGTTCGGTTTCCGCGCCGTGAATTTCGAGGCGGATGTCCTTGCCCAGCTCCTTGCTGACATCGCGGACGACGCGCTGGAAGCGGTTGAACGTCGCGCCGATCTGCACCATGCGCAAGCTGAGCGCGGAGTCGCGCACTTCCTCGACCATGCGCGACAGGTTGGCCGTTGCCTCGACCAGCTCGGGCATGCCGGCGCGCTGGGCGATCAGCGTGGTGCCCGCGCCGGCGATGATGAGTTCGCCGACCAGGTTGATGAGCTGGTCCAGCTTTTCGGAATCGACACGGATCAGGTTGACTTCGCCGTTGCTCTTGCTGCCTTCCTTTATCTGTTTCTGCTTTTCCAGCGCGGCTTCGACCACGGGCGCGTCCACCATGTGTTGTTCGACCAGCACTTCGCCGATGGGGCGGCTTTCGTTGCCGCCGCCGGACTGGATACGCAACGCGAGTTCGAGTTCGGCGTCTGTCAGCGTACCGCAACTGACGAGGATGTCGCCGAGGCGCATGTTCTCGCCGTTCATGTCGCGGATCAGGCCGACGTACTCGGTGATCTTGCTGCGCGGCGGCAGGATGCGAATATGGCTGTCGTCGCGCACGAATTCGAACACGCCTTCGATCACGGATTTATCGACTTCGGTCTGGAATGAAATTTCGAAGCCGAGATAGCAGGTTTCAGGATCGATCGCGCCCAGCGGGGGGATCGTATCGGTCAGCGTGACGATATGGACGATACGCCCCAGGGTGGCCAGGTAGCGGATGAAGGACAGCGGGTCCATGCCGTTGCGCAGCACATCCGGCCCGAAGCGCAGCGAGATGTGCCAGTTGTCGGTCTCGACCTCGCCGCCGCCTTCGCTCTCGAAGCGGGTTTCGTGCTGGACCGGCATGGATGGCGCGGCCTTGCCTGCGCGAGCCTTATTCTCTTGCCCGAGATAAACCGACAGCTTTGCGCTCAGTTCGCCGCTCGTCCGTCCGGTGGCAGCACTCGGTCCTTCGCCCTTGGCGACATGTTCGATCAGGCTGCCAAGATGGTCGCAGACGTCCAGCATCAGCGCGACCAGGGTGCCGTCCATGGCCAGTTCGTTGGAACGCACCTTGTCCAGCACGCTTTCGGCGATGTGGGTGAATTCGACCACGAAGTCCAGGCCGAACAGGCCGGCCGAACCCTTGATGGTGTGTGCCGCGCGGAAGATGGCGTTGATGCCGTCTTCGTCGGACTCGCCGCGCTCCATGTCGAGCAGCGATTCTTCCATGTGTTGCAATAGCTCGCGCGCTTCGATCACGAAGGTTTGCAGTGCGTCGTCCAGATTCATATATTCTCCCTTTGATTGATGCGGCAGTTCTTATGCCGATTGCGAGGAAAGGACGATGGGGTCGCCGAAGAAAGTAGACAGGTCGCAGATGTCGACCGCCGTGGTGACCACGCCGCTATGCCCGACGAAATGCAGTTGCTTCTTCTGCTGCCAGGCTTCCAGCTTGGCCGAGATCATCAGCACCAGACCGGCAGCATCGATTTCCGTGACCCGGGACAGGTCAATCTCGATTTCATGGTTGTTGGCGATCACCGGAAGGATGGATTCCCTCAACTCCTCCGCCCTGAAAATGGTCAACTCGCCTTCGATGGCGAATTGAAATACCTTTGCTGCGTGTTTGCTTGCCATGACGACTCCCTTTCGCTTTATGTTTTTCAGGTGTACTGCGCTTACGGCAGCACCAGCTTGGATACCGCGGTGAGCATCTGCGCGGGCTGGAACGGCTTGACCACCCAGGCCTTGGCGCCTGCGGCCTGGCCGGCCTGCTTCTTGTCCTCGCCGGCCTCGGTGGTCAGCATGATTACCGGGGTAAATTTATAGTCCGGCTTCTTCTTCGCTTCGGTGACGAAGGTGATGCCGTCCATGTTGGGCATGTTCACGTCGCTGATGATCAGGTGGATCTTCTGCCCGGTGAGTTTGTTCAATGCGTCCTTCCCGTCGCATGCCTCGATCACGTCGTAGCCCGCGCCCTTCAGCGCGATGCTCACCACCTGACGCAGCGATGCCGAGTCGTCCACAACCAGAATTGTCTTAGCCATATTGTTCTCCTAGAAAAAAGTGATTTCGGTTTCTGCTGCTGCCGTTTTGGGTGTGCCGATGGAGCCGACCGATTTGCCGCCATGCACCGCATGCTGCTCAGGCATGGTGTAGGTCTGGGACAGCTCGCTCAGCCAGATGCGCGCGTCGAACGGCATCGGCAAGGCTCCGCGCGCGATGTCCCGCTCGCAGTTCGACAGCTTGGTTTCGAGCTTTTCGAGGTCGTTTCGCACATGCATGAGCACCTGGCTGACGCGATCCTGGAATTGCAGCGATACCAGCACGTCGCTGATCTCCGCGCCGATGACCTGGCTTTCCTGGCGCAGCACTTCGGCGGAATTATCCAGCCCGGTCGCGGCCTGCTCGAAGCGACCCAGCACCTGGGCGATGACCTGCTCCGAGTTGCCGACCATGACGGCATCCTCGCGGGCATATTCTTCCGACGCCTGCAGCGTCGCCGCGATAGCGCTGTTCACCGTCCCGACCGTGGCAGCGATCTTCTTGCCGATTTCGGCGGAAAGCGTGGAGAGCTTGCGCACTTCGTCGGCGACCACCGCGAAGCCGCGCCCGACCTCGCCGGCGCGAGCGGCCTCGATGGCGGCGTTCAATGCGAGCAGGTTGGTCTGGCCGGCGATGGTGCCGACGTCGGCGGCCATGGTCTTGAGCGACTCGGTGAGATGCGACAACTCCTGCACCTCGTTCAGCAGCGCCTGCTTGCCGTCCAGCGAAGCGCGCATCGAAGCGATGACGCCGTTGAGCTCGCCGTGACATTCCTTGAGCAGCTCGACCAGCCCCGCCCCTTCGCCATCGCCGCTGCCGTTCGACAGATGAATGGCCTTCTCCAGCCCTTGCGACAAGGTGGCAAAGCGGTTCGCAAGATTGATGGTCGATTCCTCGGTGTGCGTGCGCGCCATGTCGATCTGGCGATACCAGACCGGCAGGACGTCGATGCAAAGCGCATCCAGTCCTTCGATGCACCTGCCCTTCTTGGGGCACTGGAATTCCGAAAGCTTGCGGTTCTCCGCCTCGACCGCACCGGCGATTTCCGCATGCAGCTTGTTCGCCGCCCAGGATGCGCCGGCAAAGGCCGCCGCTGCCAATGCCGCGGCGACTCCCATCGACACGACTTCCAACCCGCCCACGGCGAGCACGCCCGCGGCCCCTGCAATGCCCGAAGCATAAAGCGGCGCAACGATCCACCCCGCTGCGGAAGCCTTCTTCCCGCTGTCAAATCCATTCACTACGAAACCTCCCATCGTCGTCTGCATGATGTCCATCCACGCTTTTTGAGTAGGATGAAGAATCGCAAAACAGAGGGAGATCAACTATCAGACAATCTTGAATTGTTTGTAGACTCAGGCAAGGGGGGTAGGACTATCCCTACACGCACGGGATACATCCGGAAAATATTCTTCGCCCCGGCGCAGGCCGGCGTTCAGCTTCGCAGGTTAGCGGTGCGTGACCCGGATTCCGCCGCACTGCAGCCTGCGGGTTTCGGCTTCAGCGCGATGGACACGTTGCATCTATCCGCGATTGGAGTTTTGAAATTGCCTCAACTTACCCGACCATTCCCGCCACGTTGCCGAACAGCGGATACTGGATGTCATCGACGTCGCGGATCGGGAATCTTGCCTCGATAACGGTGCCATCTTCCGGCATATCCAGTATTTTCATTTCGCCGCCGAATGCAGCTACCCGCTCCTGCATGCCGAACAGGCTCAGCAAGGGAAGTCCGGCAGGAGCGCCGCCATGGTTCTCCCCGTCGTGCCGCACCTTCAGGCAATAACCGCCGCTGTTGCAGGCCCATGAAACCATAACGCTGTTAACGCCGGTGTGCCGGGCGATATTCTCGATCGCCTCCTGGGCGATCCGGAATACCAGCAGCGTCAACTCGTCGCCCGCGATCGTGCCGTCCTCGTCGACCGCCAGTTCACATGCGATACCGTGACGTTCGCCCTCCCTGGCCACCAGCCATTCCAGTGCGGCAGCGGGGCCGTGCATGAGCACCGTCGGACGGAGATCGGAAACGATGCCGAGCACCGTCTTGATGGATCGCTCGATCAATGAATCGACTGCACGGTAGCTTTCGTTAAGGGCCGGAATATTCTCCGGAAAGTGGTTGCGCATGCCGTGCACACGCAATCGCATTGCCGCCAGCAATTGGCCCAGCTCTTCGTGCATCTCCCAGGCGATGCGTTTTCGCTCCGTCTCGATGAGCGCTTCGCGGCTGATGACGAGTTCCCGCAACTTGTCCTGCGTTTCTTGCAGGCGCAGCTCCGTTTCCTTCAGCACCGTGATGTCCTGTACCGTGCCGTGCGAACGAACGGGCTTGCCGTCCGCGCCGTAGCGTGTTTCGCAGCATTCGCGCACATGCTTGATGCGCCCGTCCGGAAACAGCAGGCGGTGGTCGATGCAATACGGATTGCGGGTTTCCAGCGAATCTCGGTAGGCCCTGTCCACCGCCTCGCGATCGTCCGGATGGACCGCATTCAGGAATGCTTCGTAAGATTCTCCGAACAGGTCATGATCGATTTCGAAGAGGCGGTAGATTTCGTCAGACCAGGTCAGTTCGCCGGTCGCCAGATCGAGTTCCCAACTGCCCATCTGGCCGATGCGCTGTGCTTCGGCCAGATTTTCGCGATTGCGGCGCAGTTCGATTTCCATCTTCCTTCGCCCGGTAATGTCGCGAATCGAACCGATCAGGTATTCCGCACCATTTCGCTTCAATAGCGATTTTTTGGTCTGGATGAAGTGCGTCTTGCCATCGGCATCGGTGAAGGCTTCTTCGTTCAGGTCTGTCTTGCCGGAGGCAAAGACCCGCTCGTCTCCGGCCCAAAATTCGTCGGCCTGCTCTGTCGGGAAAAAATCGTAGTCCGATTTGCCGATCAGTTCATCCTTGGAATGTCCGATCAATTCACAAAATGCATCGTTCAGCATCAGCCAGCGATGCTTGCGATCCTTGACGAAAATCGGATCGGAAATTGCGTCGATAACGCCGGAGGCGAACTCGTGCGCCTCATGCAAACGCTGCTCGACCGATTTGCGTTCGCTGATGTCGTGCATGAATCCATGCCAGACGATGCTGCCGTCCGGCTCGGATTTCGGCAATGCGCGCGACTCGACCCAGACCTCACCCCGCTTGGGATGCTGGACGCGAAACTCGATCTCCAGCGGCGACAGGGCGACAGCGGAATTCGCGGTGGCGTCGATGACGCCCTGCAGGTCGTCCGGATGGATCAGCAGGTTCATCGGTGCGATGCTCAAGGCGACATTTTCGGGACGCAGGCCGAACAGCGCATGAATGCCCGCGCTGGCGAACGGCATGGCATTGCTGCCGTTCGCCCCGTGGCGGTAGGTGTAGAAAAAACCCGGGGCGCTCGCCACAAAACCTGACAAACGCTCTTCCAGCTTCACTCTTTCCAGCAATTCATGTTCGTAGAGTTTGCGCGCGGTAATGTCCTGGGCGAAACAAAGGATATGGCTGATGCCGCCGTCGTCCGCCATCGGAACCAGCTTGACGAGCAGGTTGCGCGCGCCGTCGGAAGAAACTCGGAGCTTGCACTCGTATTCCGCCGGCAGGCCGCTGGCGATGCACTGGCTTAGCTGCCGCTGCAATATTTCCAGAAACCTGGTCAACTCGGGCTCCGATTCCTGCCTGGCGATCTTATCCAGGCGACGCCCGGCAAGATCGACACCTCGCGGACAAATGGCCTGCACTGCGGCGGGATTCAGGCTCTCGAAGCCGAACTTGCCGCTCGGCAAGACCTCGACGACGAATACGCCGTCGGAACCGTTGTCGAATATTTCCTTGTAGCGCCTGCCGGCTGCGGGCGCGGGCTCATCCGGAGGCAACCGCACGGCCTGACGCAGAACGCCCTTTCTCCCGCGCAAGAAATACCCGGCGACCACCCCGATCAGGGCGATCAAACCGGTCAGAAAAACGGTGATGAGCTCAATCTGCATAGCAGGCCACTCTGACAAATGAGCAGCACGCCTGCTATCAGGCAATCACGACTTTTCCGTAGGAATACCAAAAGGGGGTAGGAATCGTCCGACAAGAACTTGCCGCCTCCTGCGGAGCGGCTTCTCATTAAGACTTCCCGGCGCTATTCGATCAAGCCGTGGTCTGCCGCGTAGCGCACAAGATCGGCATTGTTCTGGAAGTTCATCTTCTGCATCAGGCGCGCCTTGTGGGTACTGACGGTCTTGTTGCTGATGAACAATTCCGCGGCGATTTCGTTGACACCCCGCCCCTTGGCGAAGAGCTTGAGGATGTGCAGCTCGCGCTCGGAAAGCCGCTCGTGGGCCGCCACTTCGCCCGGCACGGTCTTCTCGAACATCATCTGCTCGGCGATAACGGGATCGATGAAGCGGCCGCCGGCCGCAACCCGGCGTACGGCATCCATCAAGGTTTCCTGCATGCTGCCCTTGGTGACGAAACCGGCAGCGCCGGCCTGGAGCACGCGCTTGGCGACCTGAAGTTCGTTGTGCATGCTGAGCACGAGGATGGGCAGCCTGGCATGCTCGGCTCGGACGCGCCCGATAAGGTTGATGCCGCTGATGCCGGGCATGGTCAGGTCGAGCAGCAGCAAGTCGAATTGTTCGTGGCGCAGCTTTTCCAGCAGCTCCGCGCCGTCGGCCGCTTCGCCCGCGATGACAATGTCGCCCATCAGCGCGAAAAGCTGCTTCAGCCCTCCTCTTACCACGACATGATCGTCGGCGATGAATACTCTAATCACGATAGTCTCGAAACGTTATGGGCGGGAATGCGCACTTCGACTTCGGTCCCCTCTCCCGGTTTGCTTTTGATGACGACTTCGCCGCCCAGCAGCAACGCGCGCTCGCGCATACCGACCAGTCCGAACGAATCCGCCTTCGCCGTCTTCTCATCGAATCCTGTGCCATTGTCGCGCACTTTCAGAGAATAATCATCTCCCGTCACGCCGAAGTCGATGTCTATCCTGTCGGCCTTTGCATGTCGGGCGACATTGGTGAGCGATTCCTGGACGATGCGGAACAGCGCGATGGCCTGGCTCTCGTCGAGCTGAATGTCCGCATCCTCCGCATGCACTTCGCAATGGATGCCCGTATTCGTCCTGAAGCGGCCGACCAGCCATTCCAGCGCGGAGACGATGCCCATATCCAGGGCCGCGGGACGCAACGCCGAGGCGACGTTGCGCGCGACGGCAAGCGCCCTGTCGGTCAGCCCCCTGGTTTCCTGCAATTGTTCGCGCAACGCCGGCGAATCCCCCGCGAACTTGTGATTCAGCACCGAAACGTTCAATTGCAGCCCGGTGAGTATCTGCCCAAGCTCGTCGTGCACTTCGCGCGCGATGTACTTGCGTTCTTCTTCCCGCGCTTCCTCGCGGCGCGCCGTCAGCCCGCGCAACTGGGCGCGCGACTCTTCCAGCGCGCGTTCGGCCCTCTTGAGTTCGGTGATGTCGCGCGAGATACCGATCAGGCGGTGGATGCGCCCGCCGGAATAGATCGGCGTGATCGTGGAAAGGTAATGGCGCCTGCCGGCCGGCAAGTCGAATTCGACCTCTTCCTCGATGGTCTTGCCCACCGCCAGGCAACGCCGGTATTTTTCGATACTCAATCGCGAGGCCTCTCCAGGAACCGCCTCGTCGACGAACTTGCCGATCATCGCCTCGCGCGGAATGCCGGTCGATGCCGCCAGTGCGGGATTGATATCGAGGTTGCGGAAGCGCCCCTCCTCGGTCACTTCCAGCAAGTACATACCTTCGACGGCGTTATCGAAAATTTCGCGGTAGCGCAGCTCGCGTTCAGTCAATTCGTTCTCGATGTCCTTCATTGCCGTAATGTCGCGCCCGACCATCAATGCCCCGACGATCGCACCCTGCTCATCCCGCTCGGCGACGAACCTGACGTTGTGCACCTGCATACCCTTTTCGACATGCCGCATGGTCACTTCCATTTCCTGTGGCTCGCCGGTTTCCAGCACCCGCCGCAGGCGCTCCGCGAAGACATCGATTTTCATCGCGCGCTTGTCTTGCGGCGTCTCTTCCGGCGACAGGTTGAGCACTTCTTCCGGCTTGATGCCCATCAGGCGCGCGGTGGCGGTGTTGAGGTAAACCTTGCGACAGTTGCGGTCGTAGCGAATGATGTTATCCGGGATATTCTCCGCCAGCGTGCGGAACTCTCGCTCGCGCACCGCCAATTCTTCTTCGGCACGCTTGCGTTCTGTGATATCACGCCCTATGGCCAACACAGTCGCAACTTTCCCATCAGCACCGAACTCAGGTGCCAAACGCAAATCGACCCAGCACGTCTCGCCTTCGGCATTTCGGAACGACGATTCCATGCGCTGTTCGCGGCCGGTTTCCAATACCTTTTTAATCGTGTCGAGATATTGCTCCGGCAAAATGGAGGATTCTGCCGGCGATGTGCCATGCAACTGCTCTCTCGGCTGCCCGAATATTTTCTCCATTGCAGGATTGAGATAAATTCGCCGGCATTGGCTATCGTAACGGATGATGGTATCGGGTGAATTTTCCACCACAGCGCGTATCGCCTGCTCTTTTTCATGCAGTTCTCGCTCGGTGCGCTTGCGCTCGGTGATGTCGCGCACCATGGTCAGACAATAGTTATCGCCTTCCAGCTTGAGCGGCGAAGCAGCGATCTCGATCGGGAATATGCGCCCATCGCGTGTGCGATGACGGCTCTCCATCGGACTCTTGGTCGGCCCATGGGTGAATATCGATTCCAGCAGTCCGGCAAGCACCTCGTCGGTGACATCCGGATCGATGTCGACCGGCGTCATACCCAACAACTCTTCGCGGCGATAGCCCAGACTGCGGCAAGCCTCTTCGTTGACGTAAACGAAACGTCCTTGCGCGTCCGACAGAAACGCGGCTTCGGTCGAAGCATTCACTGCGAGATTAAGCAAAAGCAGTTCGCGCTCGGTGCGCTTGCGCTCGGTGATATCGCGCACCATTGCAAGATTGAATGCTCTCCCCCCATAATTCATGTGGGTGATATTGATCTCCACCGGGACGATGCGGCCATCCTTGTGCCGGTGCTCGGCTTCGATGGTAAACGCCCCAACCTTGCTTATCGCCTGCCAGCTTTCCGCCATCACCTGGGGCGTCCAGCCGGGCGCGATGTCCATGACCGTCATGCCTAGCAGCGCTTCCCGGCTATAGCCGAGCATGCGGCTTGCTTCTTCGTTGACATAGAAAAAACCGCCGTGTTCATCGACGAAATACGCGGCTTCATGCGCATGATCGATAGCGGCCCCCAGCATTGCAAGCTGCTGTTCGGCCTGCTTGCGCTCGGTGATGTCCACCAGCGAAACCAGCATTCTGGACCAGGGGTTTCCCGTGTCCGGCGCGATGGAAAATTGCACTGTCACATGCCTCGGCTCGCCCGCCAGCGTCCGCACCACGGCATCGAGCCTCATCTCGGTCTCGCCGCGCCACAGGCCGATCAGCTCCTGGCGGAAAGCGCGGAAGGAATCCGGCGTGAAGGTCTGCTGCAGTCCGGCAAACAGTTCGGCCTTGCTTTGCGCCCGGTGCAATGTCACCGCAGCCTGATTGACGTCGACGATGCGCACCAGTTCGGCGCAATGCCCGACGGCTTCCGGATGCGCATCGAAATACGCGACCAGATCCTCGACGCCGGCTTGCCGCAATTCCTCGAAATAGCGGTGCACCGCCGAAAAATCCTCCTCCCAGATGGAGATCGGGGAGTTCTCGAACAGTTGGCGATAACGCAGCTCTCGCTCGCGGAGAGCGGCATCGGCACGTTTCAACTCGGTGATGTCGCGGCCAATCGCCAGCACGCCGACGATCTCGCCATCCTCCCCGCACTCGGCCACCAGAAGGACACTGTGGTAACGAGGTCCGTCGCCGGCATCCGGCAAAGTCGCCTCATATTCCAGGGAGCGCCCGGTTGCGATCACCTCCATCAGGCACGCCTGGTAGGCCACAACGCCGGGAATGCCGGGAAAACACTCCACCGGGGTCTTGCCGACCAGATTGGCCAGCGGAATACCGAGTGTTTGCTCGTGCTGGGGATTGATGTAAATGAATCGGCCTTGCCGGTCATGCCGGGCAATTTCGTCCGGTGCATTCTCCACCAGCGTACGGAATTCGCGCTCACGCGCCGCCAGTTCCGCCGTGCGCTCGGCGACGCGGCGCTCCAGTTCTTCGTTGTGTTCCGCCAGCTTCTTTTGCGCGGCGCTGAGCTTGAGGTGGGTTTCGACGCGCGCCATGACTTCGTCTATCTGCAGCGGCTTGGTGACGTAATCGACCGCCCCCGCTCCGAAGCCCCTGACCTTGTGTTCGGCCGAGGCCAGCGCCGTCATGAAGATTACCGGAATGTCCCGCGTGCTTTCCTGCGCCTTCAGTCGCCGGCAAGCTTCGAAGCCGTCGATGCCCGGCATCATCACGTCGAGCAGGATCAGGTCAGGCTGCACCAGTTGCGCGCGCTGCAAACCTTCTTCGCCGTCCTGCGCGATGGCGACGCGATAGCCGCGATCCTCGAACAGGTTCACAACCACGCTCAGGTTGCTGGGGGTGTCGTCTACGATCAGGATCGTGGGCGTATCGATGGGGGGTGTCATATCAGATGCTCTTCCACAAAAGCGAGGATGGCCTTCGACTGGAAATTATTGGCCATGCTTCTCAACCGCTCGGCAAATGGCCGATAGCGCGGATCGATGCCGCCGATTCGTTCGGCGAACTCCGCGATGTCGCGCATATTGCCCAGCAATGCCAGCCGGTGCAGAGTCTGCAACTCCTCCTGCGGTGGAGCGATCTGCGGTTCGACCAGCTCGATTTCTCCGTCCGGCTCGGCGTGCTGCGTATCGGCAACAGGCATACGTAAGACATCCGGCTCGATACTCGTTTCGGGCAGTTCCAGTTCGAAACGGAAGATGCTGCCCTCGCCGGGACGGCTCTCGACCGCAATGTCGCCGCCCATCAGGCGGACCAGTTGCCGGCTGATGGACAGGCCCAGGCCGGTGCCGCCATGCCGGTGTTGCGTATCGCCCACTTGTTCGAAGGACTGGAATATCGTTTCCCGGTCGGATAACTCGATGCCGATGCCGGTGTCTGCGACGGCGAACGCCAGTCGCGATGGCGTCACGCGGCTGACGCTCAGGGTGACCCTGCCGCTATCGGTGAACTTGACGGCATTGGACAGCAGGTTGAGCAACACCTGGCGCAACCGTTTCTCGTCGCCGCGTATGCCTTCCGGCAGGTCCGGGGCAAATTCGCAAACAAATTCGAGTTGCTTCTGTTTGGCCTTGACGCCGACGATGCCGGCGACGACGTTCAGGAATCTCGCCAGCGGGATGTCGCTCATGTCCAGTTCCAGCTTGCTGGATTCGATGCGGGCGAGATCGAGAATGTCGTCGATCAGCGCCAGCAAATGCTCGCCGCTCTGGCGGATCACGTCCATGCTCGCATGCTGCCTCTCGTCCAGCTTGTCGTCGCGGCCCAGCATCTGCGCGTAACCCAGGATGCCGTTCAGCGGAGTACGCAACTCGTGGCTCATGTGGGCGATGAATTCGCTGCGCAAATCCGCCAACCGCCGGGCTTCGGCCAGCGCCGCTTCACGGGCGGCCTCGTATTGCTTGCGGTCGGTAATGTCACGGATCACCCCGACCAGCATTTGGCGGCCATCGGCCGACACAAACGGCGTCTTCTTGGTCTGGATGAAATGCTCCTCCCCGTTCGCCGAGGTAAAGCTTTCCTCGTTCAGGTTGACCTCGCCCGAACCGAACACGAACTCGTCTTTTTCCCAGAACACGGCCGCTTCTTTCTCCGGGAATACGTCGTAATCCGATTTGCCGATCAAGGCCTCGCGCGGTAATCCGGTAAATCGGCAATTCGCCTCGTTCAGAAGCACCCAGCGATGCTGCCTGTCCTTGACGAAGATCGGGTCGGGAACCGCATCGATCACGCTGTCGAGGAAGTTGCGCGAGGCCATCAACTCCGCTTCCAGGTGCTTGCGCTCGGTGATGTCGTGCACATAGCCATACCAGATCGTCCCGCCGTCAGGATGTGACTGAGGATTGGTATTGCCTTCCATCCAGCGTTCGCCTTTGGTGGGGTGCAAAATGCGGAATTCGCAATGCCACGGCATCATGCTTCGTGCCGACTCTGCGATGGTGTCGGCCACCCGTCGCGCGTCGTCGGGATGGTTCAGCCGCATCAGCGGCTCGGCATCCTCGGCGACATCCTGCGGATGCAGTCCGAACAACTCGTCAATATTCGGCGAGACATAGGGCATGCAAACCTTGCCGTCCGGCCTGAGGTAGAAGCTGACCATCATGCCCGGAGAAGATTCGGCCAGCGCACGGAATTCGCGTTCGCGCTTGGCAAGCGCCTCCTCCAGTTGCTTGCGCTCGGTGATGTCGCGCGACAACGCCAGGAAGGTGACTTTGCCCGACACCCCGCTGATTTTTTTCGAAAGCGTATGGGAGAACCAGCGCTTGCCTTGCGGCAGGTCGATGCAAATATCCCGGCCATGGACCAACCCCTTCTCATCGGCTTCGCGGATGGCCTCCATCGAGGCCTCGGCATTCTCCGGAGACAGCACTTCGTGAAAGGTCCTGCCCAGCAGTACTTCCCTCTGGGCCGCGAGCAACTCCGGGTTCTGCGTCCAGACATTCAGATAACGCCCGTCCCGATCTATCTCGAACAGGATGTCCGGGATGGCGTTGATGATGCCCTCCGAAAACTCCAATGCCTCTTTCAGCTTCTGTTCCACCAGCTTGCGTTCGGTGATGTCCTGCATCATGCCCACGGAGCGCAGCAGCGCGCCGTCCGGCCCACGAATCGTTTCGCAACGTTCATGGACATACTTGATCCGCCCGTCCGCCATCAGCAGCCGGTGTTCGCTCTCGTAGGGCTGGCCCGTTTCCACCGACGCCAGATAAGCGTTCGCTATCGCATCGCGGTCGTCCGGATGAGTGGCATTCACGCAGCCTTCATACGACGCGCCTTCGGCCGGGTCGATCTCGTAGATGCGGAACAGTTCGTCCGACCAGGTATGGGTGTCGCTCGCGATGTCGTATTCCCAACTGCCGACCTGGGCGATGCGTTGCGCCTCTGCCATCAATTGGCGGCTTTCGTGCAGGGCGTTTTCGATTTCCATGCGCTCGGTGATGTCCTGCGTCGTGCCTATGGAACGCAGAGGCCTGCCGTCGGCGCTATAGAAGGTCTCGCAATGCTCGTGCACGTATTTGATCCGCCCGTCCGGGAAGAGCAAGCGGTGCACGATTTCGTAAGGCGTGCGGCTCTCCAGCGACGCCAGATAAACCCGGTTAACCGTGTCTCTATCCTCCGGATGAATGGTATCGAGGAATACCTCGTAAGTTACGTTGACTTGCTGAGGATCGATCTCGAATATCCGGTAGCTTTCGTCGGTCCAGATCAATCTGTTCGACACAATATCCAGTTCCCAACTGCCGACATGAGCGATGCGCTGGGCTTCTGTCAGTAGCTGCCGGCTTTCGTGCAGGGCATTTTCCATTTCCTTGCGCTCGGTGATGTCCTGCACCGTGCCGATGGAACGCAGAGGCCTGCCGTCGGCACTGTAGAAAGTCTCGCAATGCTCGTGCACGTATTTGATCCGCCCGTCCGGCAACAGCAGGCGGTGTTCGATTTCGAAGGGCTCCCGGTTTTCCAGCGATGCCTTGAAAGCGCGGTCGAGCCCCTCGCGGTCGTCCGGATGCACAGAATCCATGAAGGTCTCGTAAGACGCGCCGAACTGCTGCGGGGCGATCTCGAATATGCGATAGACCTCCTCCGACCAGGTCAGGACATTGTCCACCAGGTTCATTTCCCAACTGCCGACATGGGCGATGCGCTGGGCCTCGGCGAGCGATTGCCGGCTTTCGAGCAACTCTACGGTGCGCTCCATCACGCGCTGTTCGAGGCCGACGTTAAGGGAACGGATTTCTTCGCGAGATTTGCGCAGGCGCAGCAGAAAGAACGCCGTGACCGCGAGCAAGGCAATGCTGGCAACCAGCACAATCAGGAGTTGCCGCTGCTGCGCCTCATGCCGTTCGTTCTCCCGGTTCAGTTCGTCGATCTCGCGCTGCTTGCTTTCTTCGCTGAAGCGCTTTGCAAGCTGGGCGATGCGCTCGCCGGTCTTCTCGCGGTCAGTTTTCTCCTTGTGCGCCATGGCTTCCGTAGCCCAGCGATAAGCCTCCTCGTGGTCGCCCTGTGCGGCGATGACTTCGGACAGGCGCTGGGCGCTGCCGCCCAAGTAGACGTTGAAGCCGCTCTTCTGTGCCAGGACATAGGCCCTTCCGGCATCCCGGCGCGCTGCATCCAGCCTGCCCTGCGCCTGCAGGATATGGCTGCGCAATTGCAGCGTCCACCACAGGCCGATGGGATTGTCGTGCTCCTCGTAAAGCTTTATGTTCGCGTCGACCAGCGGCAGGGCCTTTCCCGGCTGCCCGCTCATGCGGTACATGTCGGCAAGCTGGTGCCGGGCATGACCAACATAAAACGGCGCGCCGACGCGCCGGAACAGACCGGTCGCCTGTTCGGTCAGGCGCTCAGCCTCTTTATGGTCGCCCATGCCGTCGGCGACGGAGGCAAGTCCCAGCAACGCGGCGGCCTCCATCAGGCTGGAGTGCGTCTGCCGCGCAGCATCCAGCATGTTCCGGTAATGCTCGCGCGCCTCTTCATGCCGCTTGCTTTGCATGAAGGCTGTGGCCATGCTCTGCGCGGCATAGAGATGCACCCGTGGATTCCGGCTCCCCTTGGCGGAATCCAGCCCCTGCACGGCCATCGAGACCAATTCTTCGAGTTGGCCGAAGCGCAGATACATCATCGCGACCTGAAACATCATCTCGGCTCGAAGTTCTTCACGGCCGACCTTTTCGAGCAAGGCCATGCCGTCCTGGGTCGCATCGATCATGTCGTCGAAGCGCGCCTGGTTGATCGCGCCCAGCGAGAAGTTGAGGATGGCCTCCACCTGCCCGTCCGCATCGTTCGCCTGTCTGGCGAGGGTGCGGGCTTCCGCGCTGTGCCGCACGGACTGGGGCATCAGGGCAAGGTGGAGTTCGATGCGGGAAAGCAGGTTGAGCACTCGCGCGCGGTCGGCGAGCGTTGCGCCGGCAGGCATGTCCTTTTGCAGCAACTGGGCTTCCAGATAGGCTTGCGGCGCATCGTTTTCTGCCTTCACCCGCAGGTCGGCAAGCTCGTTGCGCCAGTCCTCCAAGGGCATTGCCGGGTGAGCCGCAAAAGGAAGTAGAGTCCCGAATGCCAGCAGCACCGCCAGGACGATACATCTTGCCGGAAGCAAGCTGCCATGTTGTCGGAATATGGAATTCAAAACTTTGCTGTCATGGTGACGCCGAGTTGCCTGTCGTTCGCCCAGGTGCTTTGCGGGCGTGTTTCGACACCATAATAAGAGCGGCGCACCGTGCGAAGCAAATTCGTACCTTCCAGCGCGATCGAGAGCTCCTTGTCGAAGCGCCAGGTCACCGACGCATCCAGCCAGCCATAGGCCGCGGTATAGACCGGCAGCGCGCCGATGCCGACGACGTTGGCGACGCCGCTCAGGAAGCGGTCGCGCCAGTTGTAGGCGACCCGCACCGACACCTTTTCCTTTTCGTACATGCCGACCACGTTGTAGCTGTGCTTGGAAAGGTTCTGCAACGGCACGTTCTGTCCCAGCAGGGCGTTGTTCATGCCGCTGTCCACATAAGTGTAGTTCGCCTGCAGGCCGAGTCCGCTCATCCAGCCGGGCAGGAAGTCGTAGAACTGCTGGTAGCCGAATTCGGCCCCTTTGATGTTCGCGGCGTTACTGTTCCGGGGGCGGCTCACCTGGTAGGTCACCCCGGCGTAGGTTTCCGGCGCGCTCACCGTGGTCAGGAAACCGTCCACCCGCTTCCAGAAACCGGTGGCATGAACGAAGGTGGACGGATTGAAATACTTCTCCACGGCCAGGTCGAAATTGTCGGCACGAACCGGCTTGAGCGACGGATTACCGGAAGAGCCGATCAGCAACACCGGATTGAGCGTCAGCGAAGGAGACAGCTGATTGAAATCCTGACGGGTGATGGTCTTAGAAGCCGCACCGCGCAAATACAGTCCGGAGCCGACTTCGTAGCGCAGATTCATGCTGGGCAAGACATCGTTATAGGTATCGCCGATCCGTATCGGCGCGACGCCACCCGGCGCGGTCTGGTAACCCGATACGGACTCGCGCGTGCGCACGACGCGCAGGCCGGCATTGCCGTCGAAACGCGCTACGCCAAACTTGGCCATCGCATAACCGGACTGCGTCTGCTCGTCGATATTCCAGGTACCGAGGTCGTTTCTCGCCGGAATCGCGCAGGGGACCGCCAGCGCCGCGCATGAGCCGGTGACGCTGCGCGCCACGGCGGGATTGCCCACGATGAAATTCGCATAGGGATTGGCGATGGCGATACCCGCCGCCCCGGCAGCGGGAACCGTCGCAGGAAAGAACCCGATCTGCCCCGGCGCGTCGGTGGCATGCCGCTGGGCCAGCCGCAATCCGGCCGAGAGCGTCTGGACGAACGAGCCGTCGAGCTGGTATTCGCCGTCGAAACTGGCCGCAGTCAAATCGCCATCGAACGGGCGATAGGCATACCAGATGCCCGCCGTGGTGAAGCCGGCCAGGCTGGTCAGCGTGGTTCCGGCCACGCTCGAAGACGGCACGCCGCCGGACAGGTCCTGTGTCAACGTGACCGTGGCACCGCCCAGCGGGATAGCCGAATAAACGAGGCTATTGTGACCCTTGGTGTAACTCAGGTCGCCCTTGAGTGTCAGCGCCGCGCCGGTCCACTCGCCGCCGACGGCGACTTGCGCAGTACGGTCCAGCGTGTCGCGCGCCGTGCCGACGGTCGTGGCCGCGGCATTGGTCCAGGTGATGCGCTGTATATCGCTGCTGCCGGGAAACAATACCGGGCTGCCCGCCGTAAAGGTCGGCACACCCGGCAGCGATGCGGTTAGTTGATAAGTATCCTGAACGGTCAGAAACTCGGCGTAATTCGCTTCGGCATACAGCGACAGGCTCTCCGCCGGCATCCATTCCAGCACCATATTGGCGGCGGCACGCTCGCGGCTGCCGAGGCTGACGCTTTCCGTGATGCCATTGGGTGCGATCACGGTTTGTCCGGCGACGATACCCGCACGCGCGACGGGAGCGCCGGCGCTTTTCTGGTCTTCGCGCCACCCCCGCTTCTGGTAAGCCAGGCTCAGCAACGCGCCGAATTCGCCGCCCGATGTCTGCCAGCGGTCGCTCAGCAGCGTGGAGAACTGGGCCTGCTCCTTCTTCACCAGATCGCCGTGGATGACACGCGCCGAAGCGGCAATCTCCCGCCCCGCGAAATCGAACGGCCGCCGCGTGCGCAAATCCACCGTGCCGCCGACGCCGCCCTCGATATGCTCGGCGGAAGAAGTCTTGTAAACGTCGATGCCCGCCAGCATCTCCGCCGGAATGTCGGCGAAATCGAGGGTGCGTCCCCAACCGGCGGAAAACACTTCGCGACCGTTCAGCAACGTTTCCATCTGGGTGAGGCCGCGGATGGAAACGCCGGAAGCGCCCGGCACTCCGCCGACATCTCCGCCCTCGCCGCGATCTCGCGCGATCTGGATGCCGGTGACGCGCGAGAGCGCATCGGTCGTGCTGAAATCGGGAAGTTTATTGATGTCGCTGGCAACGATGGAATCGACAATCTCGATCTTCTCGCGCTTGATGCCTTGCGCCGTGGCGAGGCTCGAACGAATGCCGACGACCTCGACCGTATCGAGTTCGTTCGCTGCATTCCTTTCGTTTTCCGGCGACTGGGCGACGGCCGAAGACGCTCCCATGGCGAGCAGTACGCATACTCGCGTCCCGCACATCCAGAAACGGCGAGTATGTCTATTCATCGCTTATTCTCCATGTCGAAAATATCATCCCGAAAATCCCCGTACCTTCCAAACGCTTCGAGCTCGACTCGAAGGGGCTGTATGCTGCCGGAATCGATAACTCCAGTAAAGGTAAATGAACGCTATCAATTGTAGTTCTATGGCGTTCGTTTTGGCTAAATGATGCCGAATTTCGCAGATATTTCGGCCTATTGTTCTTCGCGCAGCTTGCCGCCAGCTGTCACCTCGCTCAAATCCACATGCGGACGCAGCATATTCTTGCCCCAAACATGAACTGAAAATGACCGCAAAAAATTCATTGTAGATCACCACCTTGCCACACCCCGGGCAATGCCGCCAACTAGGACTAGTCCTATTTTTCAACTACCGAAAGAAAGATTGTCTGATAGCCCCGGCCCCTCGATTCTGAGACCATCATCAGATACGAATATTCAAGTACGAGCCAGACAACAGTGGACAAAACGATACGATTGCTCATCGCGGATGATCACAGCATCATTCGCACCGGGCTGAAGCAATTCTTCGCCCTGATCGAAGATATTTGCGTTTCTTGCGAGGCCGATAGCGGCAAGAGGCTTCTAAGCCTCCTCCAACGGAGAACCGATTTCGATGTCTTGTTGCTGGATTTGACCCTGCCTGACATCAGCGGACTCGACCTGATTCCATTGATTCATTCGAGCCATCCGGATCTTCCCATTCTGGTGTTTACCATTCACAGCGATCTCGCCATTGCAAAACAGGCATTCGAAAGAGGCGCGCGCGGATTTGTCATGAAAGGCTGCCCGGCCGGCTTGCTTATAGTGGCGATTCGCACAGTCTCATCCGGCGGACGTTACGTCGATCCGGAACTGGCCGAACACATGTTTTTCGCCCCTCCTGCAGAGCCGGAAACTCCTCACCAAAAGTTAACCGAACGCGAGTTGCATATCCTGAAACTGCTCGCAAAGGGAATGAGTGGCAACGAGATCGCCAGGTCACTATCGATCAGCAAAAAAACCGTTAGTACTCACAAGAGCAACATGATGCTGAAAATGGATTTTCACAACATCGCCGAGCTGGTGCTTTACGCGGCGCAATATTCGCTGATTGACTAGGGAAGTATTGCCCCGTCGGCCAGCCTCCCGCATCAAGCCACGTACCTTCAAGTTCCTTCGAAATAAAAACGGGCTAGACCTTTTACGATCTAACCCGTTGTTTATATGGTGCGCCCGAAGAGATTCGAACTCCTGACCCCTTGGTTCGTAGCCAAGTACTCTATCCAGCTGAGCTACGGGCGCGTGTAAAACTGTTGTTCCCTTTGCAGGGGTTTCTGATAAAAACGGGTTAGATCATTCCTGATCTAACCCGTGTAATTCTTTGGTGCGCCCGAAGAGATTCGAACTCCTGACCCCTTGGTTCGTAGCCAAGTACTCTATCCAGCTGAGCTACGGGCGCATCTTTAGCATTACTGCCTGTTACCTTGGCGGAGAAGGAGGGATTCGAACCCTCGATACAAGTTTAAGCTCGTATGCGCCCTTAGCAGGGGCGTGCCTTCGACCACTCGGCCACCTCTCCGAAGGCCGCGCATATTAATGTAAACGTCCGGAAAGGTCAAACTGATTATGCGGGTTATGCGTCTTCCTGATCCAAGTCGAAAGCCTTGTGCAGGACGCGCACGGCCAGCTCCAGATATTTCTCGTCGATGACGACGGAAATCTTGATCTCGGAGGTGGAGATCATCTGGATGTTGATGCCCTCTTCCGCCAGCGTGCGGAACATCTTGCTGGCGATGCCGACGTGCGAGCGCATGCCGACGCCGACCACGGAGACCTTGGCGGCCTTGTTGTCGCCGACCACTTCGCGCGCGCCGATATGCGGCTGGACCTTGTTCTTCAGGATGTCCATCGCCTTGGCGAACTCGTTGCGGTGCACGGTGAAGGAGAAGTCGGTGGTGCCGTCTTCGCTGACGTTCTGGATGATCATGTCCACGTCGATGTTGGCGTCGGAGACCGGGCCCAGGATCTGGTAGGCGATGCCGGGCTTGTCGGGTACTCCCAGCACGGTGATCTTGGCTTCGTCGCGGTTGAACGCGATACCGGAAATGATTGCTTGTTCCATTTTGTCGTCATCCTCAAAAGTAATCAGCGTGCCTTCGCCCTCTTCCGCGAAGCTGGAAAGCACGCGCAGCTTGACCTTGTACTTGCCGGCGAATTCCACCGAGCGTATCTGCAGCACCTTGGAGCCCAGGCTGGCCATTTCCAGCATCTCCTCGAAGGTGATGGTCTTCAGGCGGCGCGCCTCGGGCACCACGCGCGGGTCGGTGGTGTAAACGCCGTCCACATCGGTGTAGATCTGGCACTCGTCGGCACGCAACGCGGCGGCGATCGCCACGCCCGTCGTGTCCGAACCGCCGCGGCCCAGCGTGGTGATGTTGCCGTCTTCGTCCATGCCCTGAAAACCCGCGACCACGACCACGCAATCGTTCGCCAGGTCGGCGCGGATGTTCTGCTCGTCGATGCTGACGATGCGCGCCTTGGTGAAGGCGCTGTCGGTCAGGATCTTGACCTGGCCGCCGGTGTAGCTCTTGGCCTTCAGGCCGAGCTCCTTCAGCGCCATCGCCAGCAGGCCGATGGTGACCTGCTCGCCGGTGGAGATGATCACATCCAGCTCGCGCGGATCGGGGTGCTTCTGGATCTCGTGGGCGAGGCCGATCAGGCGATTGGTCTCGCCGCTCATCGCGGAGACCACCACCACGACCTGATGCCCCTGTGCCTTGAATTTCGCGACGCGACGCGCCACGTTCTTGATGCGGTCGGGATTGCCGACCGAGGTGCCGCCGTACTTCTGAACGATCAATGCCACGATTTTTCCATGCCAGACTTGTTTAAAGTGGGCGCAATTCTAGCTTAAGTGCCATAAAAAAACGAGGAGGCGAATAGTAGGGTTTTGCTACACTCTTCCGGAATCGAACACCGGCATTTTCCCCACCATGACAGCAATCTCCCCGCGCACAGCCTGCGAATCGGCAATACGACAGTTGGTAGCAAACGGCTACCCGCCCGCGCTGGCCCGCATCTTCGCCGCGCGCGGCATCAGCGACGGCAGCGAGATGGACACCACGTTCGCCGCATTGCTGCCGTTCGAACGAATGAAAGGCATACGCGAGATGGCGCGGCTGCTGGCCGACGCCATCGCCGCGCAGCAGCGGCTGCTGGTCATCGCCGACTACGACGCCGACGGCGCGACCGCCTGCACGGTGGCCGTGCGCGGCCTGCGCAGCCTGGGCGCAAGGATCGAATTCATCGTGCCGAACCGCTTCGAATACGGCTACGGCCTGACGCCGGAAATCGTCCGCCTCGCCGCGGAACTGAAGCCCGACATCCTGCTGACAGTGGACAACGGCATCGCCAGCGTAGACGGTGTCGCCGAAGCGAACCGGCTGGGCATGCGGGTGCTGGTCACCGACCACCACCTGCCGGGCGACCGGCTACCCGACGCCGCCTGCATCGTCAACCCGAACCAGCCAAGCTGCGACTTCCCCAGCAAGAACCTCGCCGGCGTCGGCGTGATGTTCTACGTGCTGCTGGCACTGCGCGCCGAGCTGCGCGAGCGCGGCGCATTTTCTTCCTCCCCTCGCCCGCCTGCGGGAGAGGGGCTGGGGGAGAGGGGCGACCGCCCGGAGCCGAATCTGGCCAATCTGCTCGACCTAGTCGCACTGGGCACGGTCGCCGATGTCGTCAAGCTGGACCAGAACAACCGCATCCTCGTCCAACAAGGCTTGCAGCGCATCCGCGCCGGACGCGCCTGCGCCGGCATCAACGCGCTGCTGCGCATCGCCAAGCGCGAACCGGCCCGCACCTCCAGTCTGGACCTCGGCTTCGCCGTCGGCCCGCGCCTGAATGCGGCGGGACGCCTCGACGACATGAGTCTGGGCATCGCCTGCCTGCTGACCGACGATCCGGCGGAAGCGGACCGGATCGCCAAAGACCTCGACGCGCTGAACCGCGAACGCCGCAGCATCGAGGCCGACATGCAGGACAGCGCGCTGGCGACCCTCGAGAACATCGACCCGCAAGAAGGCTACACGCTGTCGCTATTCGACGAGGGCTGGCACCAGGGCGTGATCGGCATCCTCGCCTCTCGCCTGAAGGACAAGTTCCACCGCCCGACCATCGCCTTCGCCCGCGCGAACAACGGAGAAATAAAAGGCTCGGGGCGCTCCATCCCCGGCCTGCACCTGCGCGACGCGCTGGACCTGGTCAGCAAGAGGCACCCCGCGCTCATCAAGAAATTCGGCGGCCACGCCGCAGCTGCGGGACTGAGCATCGCCGAAACCGACTTCGACGCATTCGTATCCGCCTTCGAACAAGCCGCCAGCGAACTGCTGGACGAGAGTGACCTGGTCCGTCGCATCGAGACCGACGGTGCGCTGGAGCATGCCGACATGACACTGGAAATCGCACGCCTGCTGGACCAGCAGGTATGGGGACAGGGCTTCCCCGCCCCGCAGTTCGATGACGAGTTCGCAATCGCAAAC
The DNA here is from genome assembly GCA_035654695.1 of Gallionella sp. Classification (GTDB taxonomy): domain Bacteria; phylum Pseudomonadota; class Gammaproteobacteria; order Burkholderiales; family Gallionellaceae; genus Gallionella. The sequence goes on from DASRWG010000020.1 coordinate 25,839, forward strand.
CAGCGCGTGGTCGGCGAAAAACACCTGCGACTGCGGCTGGAGAAACAGGGACGTATCGTCGATGCGATCCTGTTCAATCACGCCGATCCGCTGCCGGACCGGGTACGCCTCGTGTACAGCCTGGATATCAACGAATACAATGGCAAACAGAGTTTGCAACTGATTGTGCGGCACTGGCAGGAAGAGTAAAGATGCCTTTGTGGGAGCGGCTTCAGCCGCGAAGGAAACCTGGAGTTAGAGAGTGTCTATCGCGACTGAAGTCGCTCCTACAAGAACACTGCAACCATTAGATGCCCGACGAATTTCTCCGATGAACTATTGGGGATAAAGGAGATGCAATGGACTTCGCTCTGATACAGGGTAACGGCGTGGAAGCGCTGCCGCAGTTCCTCACCAGTCTCGCCATCGGCCTGCTGATCGGGCTGGAACGCGAGCGCAACCCGTCGGCCAAGGCGGGCCTGCGCACCTTTGCTCTGGTCGCGGTGTTCGGCACGCTGGCCGCGCTGCTGTCCGACAAGCTATCCACCCCGTGGATGCTGGTCGCCGGGTTGATCGCGGTGGCGGGCATGATCGTCGCCGCTTACATCAATTCGCCCACTGAAGAAAACGATCCCGGCACCACGACGGTGATCGCGCTGCTGCTGTGCTACGGGCTGGGCGCGATGATCTGGTTCGGTCTCGCCAAGCTCGCCGTGATGATTGCGATAGGCGTCACCGCCCTGCTCTACTTCAAGCCGGAACTGCGCGGCATATCCCAGAAACTGACGCGCCGCGATCTCGTCGCCGTGCTGCAGTTCTCGGTGCTGACCTTCATCGTCCTGCCCATCCTGCCGAACCAGGACTACGGCCCCTACAATGCCTTCAACCCGCACCAGGCCTGGCTGATGGTGGTGCTGATCTCGGGCTTGAGCCTGACGGGATACGCCGCGCTGCAAATCGTGGGCACGCGCTACGGCGCACCGCTGCTGGGCCTGTTCGGCGGGCTCGCCTCCAGCACCGCGACCACACTGATCTATTCCAAGCACGGCAAGGGCAACCAGGCGATGCAAAACCTTGCCGCCTCAGTGATCGTCATCGCCAGCATGGTAGTGCTGGTGCGCCTGTTCGTGGTCAGCTCGGTGCTGGCCTACGGCAGCCTGCCGGCACTGATCCCGCTGTTCGCGGGCGGCCTGTTCGCCGGGCTGATCGTCGCCCTGTACAACTGGCGCAAGATGAGCAAGGCAACGGAACTCTTCATCCCTGAGACCGCCAACCCGGCCGAACTGCACGCCGCCATCGGCTTCGGCCTGCTGTATGTCGTCGTGCTGCTGTTCACCGCCTGGATGGCCGATGTCGCCGGTAGCCAGGGCCTGTATGCCGTCGCGTTCGCCTCCGGCCTGACCGATGTGGACGCCATCGTGCTGTCCAGCCTGCGCCTGCTGAACCTCGGCCAGTTGAGCGAGCAGCAGGCCGTCATGGCGATCGCCATCGGCTTCCTGTCCAACCTCGTTTTCAAGTTCGGCATGGTCATCGCCATCGGCGGCTGGGCGCTGGCCCGCCAGGTCGCCGTCGGCTTCGCCGCTATCAGCGCGGGCGTCTTGGCAGGACTGGTTGCGGTATAATCGCGGCCTTTTCAGCAAGCGACAAAAATCATGGAAGCCGAACAGCTCAACGCCATCTCCAACCAGCTGCAGGACCTGACCGCCCGCAGCGCCGAGTTACGGAGGTATCTTTGACTTCGATACCAAGCAGGAACGCCTGGTAGAAGTCACCCAACTCGCCGAAGACCCCGCCATCTGGAACGACGCCAAGCGCGCCCAGGATCTGGGCCGCGAGCGCAAGTCGCTGGAAGCCGTGGTGCTCGGCCTGACCCGAATCCAGCAGGACCTCGCCGACGCCACGGAACTGTTCGAAATGGCGCGCGAGGAAAACGACGAGGACAGCCTGCTCAGCATCGCCGACGACGTCAAGGACATCGAGAAGCGCGTCGCGGAACTGGAATTCCGCCGCATGTTCTCCAACCCGGCAGACCCGAACAACTGCTTCATCGACATCCAGGCCGGCGCCGGCGGCACCGAGGCCTGCGATTGGGCCTCGATGCTGCTGCGCCAATACCTCAGGTACTGCGAACGCAAGGGTTTCAAGGTCGAGATACTGGAACAGACCGACGGCGACGTGGCCGGCATCCGCAGTGCCTCGCTGAAGGTCGAGGGCGAATACGCCTACGGTCTGCTGCGAACCGAGACTGGCGTGCACCGCCTCGTGCGCAAGTCGCCGTTCGACTCCTCGGGCGGCCGCCACACCTCCTTCGCCAGCCTGTTCGTCTATCCCGAAGTGGACGATTCCATCGAGATCGACATCAACCCGGCGGACCTGCGCGTCGACACCTTCCGCGCCTCCGGCGCGGGCGGCCAGCACATCAACAAGACCGACTCGGCGATCCGCATCACCCACATCCCGACCGGAATCGTCGTGCAGTGCCAGAACGACCGCTCGCAGCACAAGAACCGCGCCGAAGCGATGTCCATGCTGAAATCGCGCATGTACGAGGAAGAGCTGCGCAAGCGCCAGGCCGAACAGCAGAAGCTGGAAGACACCAAATCCGACGTCGGCTGGGGCCACCAGATCCGCAGCTATGTGCTCGACAATTCGCGCATCAAAGACCTGCGCACCAACGTCGAAATCGCCAACACCCAGAAGGTGCTCGACGGCGACCTCGACGTCTTCATCGAGGCCAGCCTGAAACAAGGCGTGTAATTCATGTCGGTGCAGGAAGATAACGGGCTCGCCGAGTTCTTCGTCGCGGGAGTCGAGCCCGCCGACGTTCCGCAATTCTTCCCCCTGTTTTCCGCCAAGCCGCTGATCGGCGCGATGATCGCGCTGTTCCGTGGCGGCGACGACGAGGTGATGGTGCGCCTGATGGTGCTGCGCGAAATCGGCTTGCGCGCCGACGCGCCGGAATGGTCGCGCCATGAACTGAATTCCCACTTTTCCTTCATTGCCGAAGCAAAGCTCAACACCGTGCTGAATCGCCTGCGCGAGCACGAGCTGCTGCTGTGGGACAACGACCGCCACGTCTACCGGCTATCCTCCGCCGGACGCATGGTGCTGTCCGCGCTGTCCAGCCTGCTGTCGTTCGGCGACGAGCAGGACGGCGAGCTGGGCTTTCTCACTTCGCAGATTGCCGCCGGTTCATCCGTCGGAAAATTGTCTCCGGAAAATCTCGCCCACCTGCTGGCGCGGCTGACCGAGCTGGAAGACGAGTTCTCGCAGGCCGTCTCCTCCGGTTCGGAATTCCGCCTGCGTGCCGCACAAGGCAAACTGGAGTCCGTCCAGAAATGGATGGACAAGGCCAACGAGGTGATGCGCGACCTTGCCGCCGATGGACTCGACGACGCGACCTGGAAACTGTCGCAGCAGATCGGCCAGCGCCAATCGCGTTTGATGCGCATGTCCTCGGTGTTCCAGCGCGAACTCGCGGAAATCGCGCGCCAGCAGGTGCATCTGTCTCACGGCGGACTCAGCTCATCCGAACTCGCCGCCTGGCTCAAGCAGCGCACGGTGGACGAACTGGCCGGCTTCGCCGAGGCGCAACTTGCCGTCACGCCCGAGAGCACATTCATCCTGCCGGACGTGATGCTGGACAACACCGAGGAATTCGTCGAGCGCGAACAGCCCAACCGCCGCGTCTCCACCATGCCCTCGCCGTCCGAAGTCGAATACGTGGACGACATCCCGCTCGAACCGCCGCCGCAACTGGCCGCGATGGTGCGCTTATTGTCCGGGCTGGAAGCGCCGCTGGATCTGGCAGACGGTGTAGTCGGCGGCGGCTTCAGCGATGCGTCCTACCGATTGTCGCTGCTGGCTTTCCTCGGCGAACGGAACGTCGATCCCGAACTGGCTCCGCTGGCGCACCTGCCGCTGCGGCTGCGCTGGGACGAAAGTCCGGAACTGAAAAAAATCGGACGCGACGAGATCGCCGCGATGAGCGACGGCCATATCGAACCGATAGATAGCCATTAGATTTGGCACGATTTAACCGTAAATTTACGGCTAACTACTCCCTCCCCTTCAAGGGGAGGGCTGGGGTGGGGATGGGTGGAATACTGGCCATTGCCCCATCCCCCACCTAGCCTCCCCCTTGAAGGGGGAGGAACTTGGTCGCATCACCTATCACGGATAGTTGATGCCGGAACAATAAATTCTCATCTCCCATAAGCGGGAGATGAGACTGAACAAAAAACGCCAGCGATATGCCGGTTAAAGAGTAAGGAGTTTTAAATGAACCGTGACCACGCCGCGCGCCTGATCGCGCGCCTCTTGGCATTGCGCTACCTGCCGCGCGAGGACGCCGAAGTGCGCCGTTTGCTGATCGACGCCGGATTCCGCGACGAAGTGGATCAGCGCTTGGCCGCCAGCGGCCTGCGCCTGTTGGCGCACCCCTTCGCCGCCCATGTCGGCGTCGCCCTCGCGCGCGAATGCGAAAGCGCCGTGTTCGAGCAGAACGACGCATGGCAAGCCAGCAACCTCGGCCTTCCCAAGGATGCGGTCGCTTTGTTGGTGATCCTGTGGGCGCTCATCATCCTGCCCAAACGCGAACGCCAACTGTCCGGCGAGGCCACGCAAACCGAGGCGCAAAGCGAAATGTTCGAAACGGTGAAGCTCACGCCGCTGGCGCACGACGCCTCGCGCGGCATCGCCGAGAACGTGCTGCTTGAGGATTACGGCAAGCTGCTCGGTGGCGGTGGAAAGGGACGCATCACAAACTTCATTCTGCCGCAGTTGTCGCGCCTCGGTTTCATCGAGCGCAAGAACAAGATCATCCACGAAGGCCCGCTGCTCGACCTCGCCTTCGACTACGCCGAAATGGCCCCGCGCATCCTCAACGGCGCACTGTCCGACCTGCTGAAAGAGCGCGGCATCCTGCGCGACGCCGAAGCAACCGAGGAGTCCGAATAATGTTTCGCCTGATGGAACTCGAGACCGTCCACTGGGACTACTGGCGCAACTTCAAACTGCCGCTGGACGCCCCCATCGTCACCATCTCCGGGCCGAACGGCTCCGGCAAGACCACGCTGCTCGACGCGATGCGCACGCTGCTCGCGCTGGACTGCTCGAAGAAGCGCGACTACAAGCGCTACGTGCGCCGCAACGGCGAAGACTTCTGCTGGCTGCGCGGCGTGGTTGACAACCAACGCCCGCAAGGCAGCGACAGGCGCCCCTTCGCCCTGCCCTACATGCAGGACAAGATCACGCTGGCCTGCCGCATCGACAAGAAGGGCGGCGACTGGACGCGCAAATACTGGATCGCCGACGGCGAAGTGAGCCTGCAGGAGCTCGAACAGAAAGGCGAAGAATTCGGCGTGCGCGACTACCAGCGCGTGCTTCACAGCGCCGGCCTGTCGCCCGCCATCGCGCGCGTGCTGTCGCTGGAACAGGGGCAGACCGACAAGCTGTGCGAACTGTCGCACAAGGATTTGCTCGACCTCGTGTTCCAGGTGTTCGGCGACAAGGAAGTGCTGGAGCGCTACGAAGAAGCGCGCCACCATCAGGCGCACACCTCGCGCGAACTCGATGCAGCGCAGAACCAACTGGAAGCGCTAGGCAACAATCTGGAGAAGCACGAACAGAAGGTGAACCGCTATCTGGAATGGCATCGCCTGAATCAGGAGCGCGTCTCGCTCGTCTCCGAAACCCGTCCGAGGCTGGAACATTACTTGTTGCGGCGCGAAGCCGACAACGCTCGGCGCACCTTGCAGACGCTGCGCAAGGAATGGCGCGCCAAACGCGTCGAGCGTCAGAACTTGCAACTGGAATTGCAGATGCAGCAACAGGCGCTGGAAGCCGCCGATTTGCGCCGCCAGGCCGCACACGAAAACGAGAAAATCCAGCAGCAGGCGCTGAACGAACTGAACCGCGAACTGGGCCGTTGGGAAACCGTCGTCGAACAGCAAAAGCGGCTGGAACAGCAGGCGCAGGCCAGCGAAGGCGGACAGCTTGCCGACGCGCACGAGATCGAGCGCATGGAAGGCGAGCGCGCCAACCTGCGCGTGCGCATCGCAGAACAAGAACAGAAGCTGCGCCAGCTCGACGAGATGCTGGAAAACCTCGCGGCCGGTCGCCGCGCCGATCCGCAGGATGTCGTCGCCTTCCGTCAGGCATTGACGCAAGCCGGCATCGCGCACGACCTGCTCGCCGACGTGGTGGAGATCGCCGATCCCGCCTGGCAGGCGGCGGTGGAAGCCGTGCTCGCGCCCTCCGCGCACATCGTGCTGCTCGCCCGCGCCAACGACGCGGAAAAAGCCATGTCGCTCGGCGAAAAGCTGCGCTACCGCCAGTTCATCGTGCCGGACTGCATGCCCGCCGGCCTCGCCCCCAAGGGATCGCTGCTGGAAGTGGTGCGCTTTTCCAGGCCGGTGCCGGAATGGTTGCTGCGCACGCTGGAACGCACCCGCCGCGTGGAAGACGCCGCCGAAGGAGCGAAGCTGCCGCGCGGCGAAGACTGGATCACGCGCCAGGGCTATTTGCGCGAACGCCGCGGCGGACGTTATGCCGCGCCCGAGCATGCTCGTTTCGGCAAGGCCAGACTGGAAGCGTTGCGCGAACAGCGCAACGGCATCGAGAAATCGCTCGCCCCGCTGCGCGAACAACTCAACACACTGACCGCCCTGATCCGCAACCAGCAGGCGCAACTGGCGGGCGTCAGCGCCAGCGCGCAACTCGCCGCGCGCGCGGCAGAATTCGCCGAAGCCCGCCAGCAATACGAAGCGCTGGTGCAGCGCCGCCGCGACAACGGCGTGTTTCAGGCTCAGCAGGAACGCACCCAGGCCGACGATGCCGCGGTCGCCGCACGCGGCGAGTTGCAGCGCATGGAGTTCGGCCTGAAAGCGCTGGAGCGCGAGATCGCGGGCAAGGAAAACCGCGCCGGGCGCGAAGAACAAATCCGCCGCCTGCAAACGTTGCGCCACAATCGCAAGCAATTCCCCGCAGGCTGGTGCAACGAAGAGGCCAACCGCCAGATCGCCGACAAATACCGCGACACCACCAACATCGACCTGCGCATCGACGAGATCGAACGCCGCTTCGCGGAAGAGTCGTGGGAGACCGACGAGACGGTCGTCATGCTGCGCGACAAAATCCGCGACGACTACAAGCGCATGGAGAGCGATCTGGACACGCGCCGCCGCGACAACGAAACGGCGCGCAGCCAGACCGACGCGGCGCGCGAGCAATACATCGCCGTGCTGAAACACACCGTCAACCGCTACGTGAAGAACACCCGCACGCTCGGCGACCTCGCCGGCATCAAGGTCGAGCACGAACCCGTGGCACTGGAGAACAACGACCTGTCGCTGGCACAAGCCGGACTCGCGGTGCGCTTCAACTTCGACGACAAGGGCTTCATGGGCATGAACGACGGCGACGCCTCCGGCGGCCAGCAGGTGATGAAGTCGCTGATCCTGCTGGTCGCGCTGATGATGGAAGAATCGCGCCCTGGCGGCTTCGTGTTCATCGACGAACCCTTCGCCCACCTCGACATCGTCAACATCGAACGCGTCGCAAAATTCCTCAAGGCCACCCGCGCGCAATACCTGCTCACCACGCCGGTCACGCACAACGTCAACGTGTACGATCCGGCGATGCTGACGCTGGTGACCTTCAAGAAGAAGCCGGACGAACCTTGGGCGCCCGGCGTAAAGGTGCTGGTGCGCGAGCGCAATGGCTGATTGGCTGATCGAGCCGCTGGACAAGCGCGCCGTCTGCCGGAAGCGGCGGCGCACGGCGCAGTGCGAGCCGCAATCGCTGGATGCGCTGCCCGCCGAATGGCGCGATTTGCTCAAGCGCTGGGTAAATCGCGGCGGCAACAGCCGCTGGGAAACGCTGCGCAAGGAGGCGGGATCGACCCGCGTTCAACTGGCCGACAACCTGCTCGACTGGCTGCTGCGCTCAGGCTGGGCCGCCATCATTGAGGAACGCCGGGCCAACGACCTGGCGCACTGGCTGCCGCGCCAGATCGAATTGCTCCACCTGCCGCGCTTGCGCGGCGCACTCGGCCTGCGCGACAAGGACGACGAGGCGCAACGCTGGCAGGAGATGCGCTCGGCATTGCAGGCGCTGGACAATTCCTCCCTCTTCCCCGCCATCCTCGCGCTCGACGAATTACCGGTGCAGCACGCGCTGGCGCGGCAGGATCTGATTTTCAAATTGCAGGAATGGCAGGCGCAGCAACAAAGCGGTACGCGCCGGAATTTCGCCTGGTTTGCACGCGGCGACACCAAGATCGTCAAAGACAGCGAATGGAACTGGCTGGAATCGGTGCTGGACCTCGCCGAATTCGGCATCGAGCGCCACACGCCGCTGTTGCTGGTTTCCGCCCCGCTGGCGTTGCAACTGCCGAACGGTCGGCTCGATCTCGCCGCCTGCGCCGACTTCGCCGCGCTCACGCCCGCCACGGTGCAAGCCGCGACAGCCGCATCCGGCGCCGTCAGCCGCTGGCTGCTGGTGGAGAACCGCACCAGTTTCGAGAACGTCGCCAAAAAACGCGAAGCGGAAAGCGGCGTCATCTGGCTGCCCGGCTTCCCGCCGGGCTGGTGGCGCGAGGCCGTCGGGCGATTGCTCGACCTTGCCCCTGCCCCCGCGCAACTGGCCTGCGACCCCGACCCGGCAGGCATCGCCATCGCGCTCAAGGCCGCCGAACCGTGGCGCGAGCGCGGGCTCGACTGGCAGCCGTGGATGATGTCCGCCGCCGACCTCGCCGCGCTCACCGCCCGCAAACCACTGAACGAAACCGACCGCCAGCAACTCGCTTCGCTTCAAGCCGACCATGCGTTGCCATCCATGCTCGCCGAACTGGCCGTATGGATGATGCAGCACGGCGAAAAAGGCGAGCAAGAGGGTTACCTGTAAACCACCGGGACGGCATCTCTCCGTTTCCGTGCAAGCCACACCTCATTCCTCATCCGACAAAAACCGCGGCCCCTGCGGGAACGGCCCTTCGATAAACTCAGGACAGGCTTCAGCCGCGATGGACTCGCCGCACTCCCCCCCTCACGGCTATAACCAGCCACTTAGTTCAGGTTTAATCGCGTTTAGTGGATTGGCTATAACCAATGACTGGCAGCTTGCTGCCTTAATCAGATGGCTAGTAGTTTCACCAGCAGTTCCATCAAAGTCGCGCCTACACAAACCAACCTTACGCCGCCACCGCCATCCCGGCATTACCCCCCGCCAGACTCGACATCTCGTCCAGTGACAGTACGTGATCCACGTTCAGGATGATGACGAACTTGCCTTCCACCTTGCCCATGCCGCGGATGAAGTCGGCGCGTATCTTTGCGCCGAACGACGGGGCGGGTTCGATCTCGCCGGGCCCGATGTCCAGCACCTCGTTCACCGCATCCACCATTACACCCACCACCTGCTGCTCGCCCTCGTGCTGCACTTCGATGATGACGATGCAGGTGCGGCGCGAGACAGTTGCGGCCTGTTTGCCGAAGCGCGAACCCAAGTCGATCACCGGAACCACCGCACCGCGCAAATTGATGACGCCGCGAATAAATTCCGGCATGCGCGGCACTTCGGTCAGATTGCCATATTCGATGATTTCCTTGATGCGCAGGATGCCGATGGCGAAAATCTCGCTGTTCAGCATGAATGTCAGATACTGGTGCTGCTGCTCTTCTTGCTCCGCACTGTCGGACAGTGCGTTATCGATTGTTGCGATTGCGTTCATTTCTTCTCCTTCCGAAAAGTTCATTTCCGCTTGCGGGAAACAACATTCCGGTGAATGTCATAAGAAAATTTTCCGCACCGGTGAAGGGCGGAGCCCAGTTGATTAAAAACACTGGATTCCGGCCTGCGCCGGAATGACAAAATCGGGATTTTCAGAGATGCCCATAACGTAACTTCACCGTCACGTAACGGAAACCGAACCAAGCCGCCTACAACTCCGCCATATATGCAGCCACCGCCTCCAACTCGGCATCCGGCAGCAAACGCAAAGCATCGAGCACGATCAGAAAATCCTTCGCCTGCCAGACCAAGCCCTCGACGATGCCGGCATGCGCCATCTGGCTGACGATTTCCGGAGCGGGACGCATCTCGTCCGGCTGGAATTCGGCAACGGACAACACCTCGTCCACCATCAACCCGATGTCACGCCGCCATTTGCCACAGCCCAAGCCAACTACGACCAGACAAGAACGCCCGCCTTGCGTTAGCGGCTTGCTACCGTAACGCGCGGCGATGTCGAGCACCGGGATCATGACGCCGTTGTGGCGATACAAGGCTCGCAGGCATTGCGGCAAATCTCCCGGCACGGCCAATATGCCCAGACGCACGACTTCGTTGACGGTGCGCGTATCGATGCCGAAACGGATGCCGTGCAAGGTGAAAGTCAGGCAATAACGCACCGGCAATGGCTCCAGTGTCGCCTCGCTCCGGGACAGCAGCAGCGCACGGCACGCATTAACCAAACTCATCAACATGGCTTCCGCACGAATCCCGAACAACGCCCCCATGGGCAACTCCCCGCAGGGTGGACACGTTTTGTGTGCCCACGCGGAAACAAGCTCCGAAACAGCGTGGGCACATAAAACGTGCCCACCCTACTTGGCTCGAACAACGCCAGCCTCCTAGAGCGATCTTGTGGGAACTCCCGTAGGGCGGGCGAAGCCCGACCTACAGAAACCAGCCGCCCCCTTAGAACTTCACGAACTCCGCTTCGTCGTGCTTGCTCGGCGCGGCTGCGAATTTCGCTGTGCTTTTCGCCGGTTTGGCGACCGCCTTGACCGGAGCCGGGTGGGAAGCAGCGTGCTTGACTGTCGTCGCATGGCTGCCACTCACCTTGAAATACGACATCAACTGCTGAAGTTGCTCGGCCTGCGACGACATTTCTTCCGCCGTGGCCGCGAGCTCTTCCGTCGCGCTCGCGTTCTGCTGGGTGATCTGGTTGAGTTGATTCATCGCGGTGTTGATCTGCGCTGCACCGGAAGACTGCTCTTCGGAGGCCGCGGTGATTTCCTGCACCAGGTCGCTGGTCTTGCCGATGGCGGGAACCATTTCTTCCAGCAGTTTGCCGGCATCTTCAGCCTTGCTCACGCTGCCGCTCGCCAGTTCGCCGATTTCCTGCGCGGCTACTTGAGAGCGCTCGGCCAGCTTGCGAACTTCTGCAGCAACCACCGCGAAGCCCTTGCCGTGTTCGCCGGCGCGGGCCGCTTCAATGGCGGCATTCAAGGCCAGCAGGTTGGTTTGATAAGCGATGTCGTCAATGATGCCGATCTTGCCGGCGATCTGTTTCATCGCAGTCACGGTTTCCTTCACCGCATCGCCGCCCTGGGCGGCTTGTTTCGCGGCTTCCGAGGCGATGCCTTCGGTGACCTTGGCGTTTTCGCTGTTCTGGCTGATCGATGCGCCCATCTGCTCGACCGAGGCAGAAGTTTCCTCGACGGAAGCAGCCTGCTCGTTGGTCGCTTGCGACATGCTCTGCGCGGTGCTCGATACTTCCTCGGAAGCCGTAGCGATGTTGGTCGCCGCGCTGTTCACTTCGCCGATGATTTGCGACAGTTTCTCAACCATCGCCTGCATCGCGCCAAGCAGCATGCCGGTCTCATCCTTGCTGTTCACCTCGACCTTCACCGTCAGGTCGCCCTCGGCCAGCGCATTGGCAACGCCGACAGCATCGTTCAGCGGACGGGTGATGGAACGGGTGACCCAAAAGGCGATGCCCATTGCCAGCAAAGCGGCGATAACTCCCAACCCGATCATCAGATTACGACTTGAGTGATAATCTGCATCGGCTTCTTCCGCTGCCGTCTCCGTACCTTTTGTCTGGAACTTGATCATCTCGTCGATCGCGCCGATATAAGCGGCTTGCTCCCTTTGCAAAGCATCGCCGTATAGCAGCTTGATCGCCTCGTCATTGCGATTAACAGAAGCCAACTCGATCACTTCATTAGTATCCTTAGCGTATGCAGCACGCCCATCTTCCATAGCCTTAAACAACTCCCGGCCTTTCTCGGTATTAACTCGCGCATCCAAATCATCGAACAACTTGGCGATCTTTTCGCGATTGTGCTTGATGGCTTGCTTGATCTCTTCCAACTTAACAGTGTCGGTAATAATGATCTCGTCACGAATCAACGAAGCGTTGATTCGAACAAGATCGACGATCTCATTGCTGATTTCTACTTTTGGAAATTTGTCGTTCGCCACAGTCTCCAGATCATGATTCAAACTAGCCAGATTGCTGATCCCCTCAAAGACGATGATAGACAACAACAACAGCACCAAGCCAAAACCCAGCCCTAAACGCATCCCGATCTTCATATTTTTAAACACGTTCATTCCCCCTGATTGATAAATTCCGAAACCAGTTCGACCTCGCGCCCGTTCAGCGGCTGTGTCGGGCGTTCGTTATGTGCCGCATCGTTCATATCCATCCGAACGAAGGGGATACTCGCAAAATCGCGGAGGGCTGACAGTCAGGAAATCACGATTAATTTGTAAGGCGTACAGCGTGGGAGGGAGTTTTACCTATGGATATTGCCTACCATAGGGATTTCCCTACCCCTAATGGAAGAATGACAAACTTGCCGTCCACCTTGCCCATGCCGCGAATGAAGCGTGAAAATAATCACGTAAGACCAATTTCGAAAGTCACCGACTTTCATATTGTGGCGGCTTAAGGTGCAAGCGGCATTGGTAGGTCAGGCTCTGCCCGGCATCTCGGGCAGAGCCCGACCTACATGCGACCTGCCGGAATGACGTGTCCTGATGGCTTATTGGGGATGAATCAGGCTTTGTTCAAGCCGTTTTCCGCAGCATAAATCGCCAGTTCGGCGGTGCTGTTGAAATTCATTTTCAGCATGAGATTTTTCTTGTGGGCGCTGACGGTTTTGATGCTGATGAATAGCTCCGCGGCAATTTCGGCGAGGGTCTTTCCTTGCGCGGTCAGTTTCATGACCTGCACTTCGCGCTCGGTAAGGCGACCGAGCGCTGGCTCCCTCGGCGCTTTTATTGCGAACATGGATTGTTCGACGATGATGGGATCGACGAATCGCTCTCCCTTGGCAACTTTGCGGATGGCGGATATCAGGAGCGCTTCTTCTCCGCCCTTGGTGATGTAGCCGTTCGCCCCCGCCTTGAGCACGGCCTTGGCAACCTGCAATTCGCTGCGCATGCTGAAGATGAGGATGGGCAGGTTCGCATCGCGCTCGCGAATGCGTTCGACCAGGTCGGCCCCGCTCACGCCGGGCATGGTCAGGTCAAGCAGCGCCAGGTCGATTTTTTTGCCGCCATTTAAGAGCGCCAGCACCTCGTCGCTGTTTTTGGCTTCCCCGGCCACCTCGATGTCGCCCATGTCTTCGCACAATTGCTTCAAGCCGTTCCGCATGATGACGTGGTCATCGGCAATCAATACTCTTATCACGATTCCTCCATAATTTTTTGCACGGGTATGCGCACGACGATTTCCGTTCCCTTGCCGGGACTGCTATCGATGATAACGGAACCGCCCAGCATGGCGACGCGCTCCCGCATGCCGACCAGCCCGAACGATTTCGTTTTATCCGCGCCGGTATCGAAACCGATACCGTTGTCGCGCACACGCAGGATGCAATGCGGCGACTCCATGCGCAGATCGATTTCCACCCTGTCCGCCTGCGCATGCCGGGCGACGTTGGTCAACGATTCCTGGGCGATGCGGAACAGCGCAAGCTTGTGCGCCTCTTCCGTCAGGTCCACATCGTCCCCGGCGTGCAACTCGCATGCGATACCGGTATATGCACCGAAACGCTCCAGGTGGCTGGACAGCGCGGAGCGGATATCCATATCCAGCTCGACGGGCCGCAAGGCGGCGGAGATGTTGCGCACCTCCTTCACGGCGAGATCGACCAGTTCGCCCGTATTCCGGAGGTGGGCCTGCATCTCCGCCGAGTTCGACGCATAGCGGCGGGCGAAGCGGGAAACACTCAGGCGCAACCCGCTCAGGATTTGTCCCAGATTGTCGTGTATTTCGCGCGCGATATAACGGCGCTCCTCTTCGCGCGCCTCCTCGCGCTGAGCGATCAGACCGCGCAACTGGGTGCGGGAGTCTTCGAGCGCTTGTTCGGCCCGCTTGCGCTCGGTAATGTCGAGCATGATGCCGTACCAGAGGATACTGCCGTCGGCCTGCCGCTCAGGGAGTGAGCGCACGTCCAGCCAGCGCAGCGGCTGGCCGGGACGGCAGACGCGCGACTCGACCGTAAACGGCGTCATGGTACGCGCCGATTCGGCGATGTTGGCCTCGATGACCGCCCTATCGTCGGGATGCGCGCGATCATGGATGACGGACATATCAACCATCGCCGCCTCGGGCTCGATCCCATATATCTCCCGAATGGCGAAACTGACATACGGGAAGCTGGCATGACCATCCGGCGTCAGTCGGAAGGTGAAGGCCAGCCCCGGCAGGTTGTCGATGAAATATTTCAATCGCCGTTCATCCTCACGGATGGCGGTAATATCCCGCCCGAAAGCAATGGTGCCGACGATCTGTCCGCTCACGTCGCGCTCCGGCACAACGGAAATTTGGTTAATGCTGCTTTCTCCGCTCCCGGCAGGCGCAATGAGTTCGATAACCTCATTGCATCCCGTCTCAACCGCCCGCGCGGCGGCCTGTTCGATCTGGCCGAAACGACCATCCGGCCATACTTCGCCGGGACGCTTGCCTGCCACCTCATCGATACTGGACAACCCCAACAGACTCAACAACGCGGTGTTGAGGTAGCGGTGTCGCCCGTCGCGGTCATAGCGAACGATGAAGTCCGGTGAACTTTCCGCCAGGCTGCGGAACGCCTGCTCGCGCGCGACGATGGCTTCCTGCATGCGGTGGATGTCCGTCATGTCGCGACCGATGACCAGCGCGCTGACGACTTCCCCGAGCTTGTCGCGCTCGGGCGTGATGCGCAGGTGATGGATGCGCTCACCCTCCCCCCGGTCGCGGGTCATGACCTGGAAATCGGCGACGGTGCCGCACCGCATCGTCTCTATCAGTTTGTCTGCAAGCGCGCGAAAATCCTCTCCCGGGAATGCCTCCATAAGATGCTTGCCTATCACCTCGTCGGCAGACACCTGCAAGGATGCCGCCAATGCCGGATTCAGATAAGCCAGGCGCAACGCGCAGTCATAGCGCGCGATATTGTCCGGCGAATTCTCGGCGAGGCTGCGGAATTCGCGCTCGCGCGCGACGATAATTTCCTGCATGCGGTAGATATCCGTCATGTCGCGGCCCAGGCCAAGCACGCTGACGATGCTGCCATCGGCATCGCGTTCGGGTGCCAGCCTGACTTCGTGTATTTGCAGCTTGCCATCCACCACCACGAACTGTCGCACCAACTTCATAGACTGTCCGGTCTCCGCGACCTGCGCGATACCCGCCTTGACGTACGGATGCTTTGCTGAAATCACCTTTCCGACGATGTCGCCAGCCGGAATGCCGAGCGTACGCTCGTGGGTGGGATTGAGGTAAAGATAGCGCCCATCCGCGTCCCAGCGCGCGATGTTGTCCGGCGAGTTCTCCGCCAGGCTGCGGAATTCGCGCTCGCGCGCGGAAAGTGCCTCCTGCATGCGGTAAAACTCCGTCATGTCGCGGCCCAAGCCCAGCACGCTGACGACGCGGCCTTTTGCATCGAATTCGGGTGTCAGGCGGACATCGTGGATAACCGTGCCGCCGTCCGGCGTCCTCGCCTGGACGCGCTGGAGGTGCTCCTCCGTGCCGGTGGCAACTACCCGAGCGAGCGCCTCCTCGAAATGCGCGAAATACCCGTCGGGAAAAATTTCCCCAAGTGTCCTGCCGACCATCTCGTCGAATAATTTTCCCAGTGTCCGCTGATGAGTCGGGTTGCTATACAGGAAACGGCCTTCCGTGTCCCAGCGCGCGACGTTGTCGGGTATGTTCTCGGCCAAGCTGCGGAAATCGCGCACGCTTGCGGCCAATTCCGCTTCCATGCGCTTGCGCTCGGTGATGTCCACCGCCAGCGCCACCCCGATGGTTTTACCTTGGTATTCTTGCATGGACGCCCTGACTTCTACCGGAAACAGGGTGCCATCCCGCCTGACATGCATGGTCTCGAACGTGAAAAATCCTTCATCGAGAACTTTCCGCTGAATGGCCATGGATGCCTCGACGGAGCTATCGACATCGATGTCCATCGTGGTCTTCGTCAGCAGCTCTTCGCGGCTGTAGCCGAGCGCGCGGCAGGCAGCATCGTTGACATAAGTGAAGCGGGCCTGATCATCAATCAGGTAGACGCCGATCCGCGCCTGATCCAGCACGAATTCCTTCAGCCGGAGTTCGCTCTCCATGCGCTTGCGCTCGGTGATGTCCGGCATGTCGCCCTTGCCGCCATGCAGACCGGCAGCCAGGATGTTCAGGGCAGCCGCATAGTTGCCCAGCGTCCACGCATCGTTGCCGCCGCGCTGGAGCGCGGCATTGAACAGGCGTTCGACTTCGAACGTATCCCTGCGCAACGCGGCGGCCATGCCCAGCACGTTGCATGCTTCGACAGATTGTCCCGCCTCGTCCATGCGATGGGCCGTTGCGGCGATTTCCCCGAGACGTGCGGCATCTGTTTTCCCGGCGGCAATTTCCTTGAGTTCGTCTATAAGTTCGGCCGCTTGGCTTGTCGTTACGGTATTCAGCATGTGGTGTGATTTGAATCGGGTCTGTTAAGCGCACCGGCTGTTCGTGCGATAATTGAATAAATTCTACTTCATTGAAGTCATGTCCCGTAACGCACGTTCCGGCAACAATCCAAAACGCCGCATTATTGCTCCCGAGCTCGAAACTCGCGAATGCGTGGCGCGTTTGCTGCAAACGGGCGCTTGCCGCCGCTTAGAGAATCAATGCCGATGAATTAAAATCGATACGCAAAAGTAAATTCACCATCCTTACAAGACACATCATGACTACAGAACAGACCACCATCCACCAAGACGACAACCAGATCATCGCCGAGCGCCGTGCCAAGCTGAACGCGATCCGGGCGCAAGGCGTCGCCTTCCCGAACGACTTCGACCGCAAGCACATGGCGGGCGAGTTGCATGCCGAGTTCGGCGAGAAGACGAACGAGGAACTAGAGGCCGCGCCGGTCCAAGTCGCGGTGGCCGGGCGCATGATGCTGAAGCGCGTGATGGGCAAGGCCAGTTTCGCGACGGTGCAGGACACCAGCGGCCGCATCCAGCTGTTCGTCACCAACGACGCCATCGGCGAGGAAGCACATACCGAGTTCAAGCACTACGACCTCGGCGACATCCTCGGCGCCATCGGCACGCTGTTCAAGACCAAGACCGGCGAGCTGTCGGTGCGCGTGACTCAGGTGCGCCTGCTGACCAAGTCGCTGCGCCCGCTGCCGGAGAAATTTCACGGCCTGACCGACCAGGAGCAGAAGTATCGCCAACGTTACCTCGACCTGATCACCAACGAGGACGCGCGCAAGGTATTCATGACCCGCACCAGGATCATCCAGGCGATCCGCGAGTACTTCGTGCGCCACGGCTACCTGGAAGTCGAGACGCCGATGCTGCACCCCATCCCCGGCGGCGCGTCGGCCAAGCCCTTCGTCACGCACCACAATGCGCTGGACATGCAGATGTATCTGCGCATCGCGCCTGAGCTGTACCTGAAGCGTCTGGTCGTCGGCGGCTTCGAGAAGGTGTTCGAGATCAACCGCAACTTCCGCAACGAGGGCCTGTCGACGCGCCACAACCCCGAGTTCACGATGCTGGAATTCTACGAGGCGTATCGCGACTACAAGTACCTGATGGACTTCAGCGAGAACCTGTTCCGCGAAGTCGCGCAAAAGGTACTGGGCACCACCGTCATCAGCTATCAGGGCAAGGAACTCGATCTGGGCAAGCCTTTCCACCGGCTGACGATGGTGCAGGCGATCCAGAAATACCATCCGCAGTTCACCGACGAACAGTTGAACGACCGCGACTTCGTCGTCAACGAACTGGAAGACCTGAAGGCCAAGTACAAGCCGGAAGACGGCATCGGCGGACTGCAGCTGTCGCTGTTCGAAGAACTCGCCGAAGGACATCTGTTCGAGCCGACCTTCATCGTCGACTACCCGGTGGAGGTCTCTCCGCTGGCGCGTAGCAGCGACAAGAACCCGGAGATCACCGAACGCTTCGAGCTGTTCATCGTCGGCCGCGAGATCGCCAACGGCTTCTCCGAATTGAACGACGCGGAAGACCAGGAGGCGCGCTTCGACGCTCAGGTCGCCGCGAAGGACGCGGGCGACGAGGAAGCGATGTTCAAGGACAGCGACTACGTGCGCGCGCTGGAATACGGCCTGCCGCCGACCGCAGGCCAGGGCATCGGCATCGACCGCCTGGTGATGCTGCTGACCGATGCGGCCAGCATCCGCGATGTGATCCTGTTCCCGCACATGCGGCCTGAGTAGGTAACGGCCAAACCCGCATGCTGACCGGCGACGCCAGGGAACACCTGCTGCAGCATTATCCGATGCTGCGCGAAATGCCCGCTGCCGAGCTTGATGCGCTGCTGGCAGCCGCGCATGTGCTGGACATCCCGGCCGGCACGGTGATCTTCGACGAGGACCAGCCCTGCCAGGGTTTTCCGCTGCTGCTCTCCGGCAGCGTCCGCGTCAGCAAGAGTTCGCCGAACGGGCGCGAGCTGCAGCTGTACCGCGTCGGCCCCGGCGAGAGCTGCATCCTGACCAGCAGTTGCCTGCTGGGGCACTCGCCCTACCATGCGCGCGGCATCGCGGAACGGGATACGCGCATGGCGGTGCTCTCCCCGGCAACGTTCAAGGCATTGATCGCCGGGAACGAAGCCTTCCGCGACTACATCTTCGCGCTGTTCTCCGAGCGCCTCACCGACCTGATGCAACTGGTCTCGGCGGTCGCTTTCCAGAAGCTGGACCAGCGCCTCGCTTCGCTGCTGGCCGCCAGGACCAGCCCGATCAGCACCACCCACCAGGCGCTGGCCGACGAGCTCGGCAGCGTGCGCGAGATCGTCAGCCGCCTGCTGAAGAACTTCGCCGAACAGGGCTGGATCAGGCTGGGGCGCGAGCAGATCGAAGTCATCGACATCGCCGCACTGCAGAGATACGCCGCACTGTAAGCATCCCTCCCGCTCTGTGACTTTCCTCACAGACAGCCCCCGATTGCCTGCCTAATATCCGGCCTCGACCAGATTCGGTCGTCACCGGACATCGCCATGAAGCTCAGCAAGCTCGCACTGTTCTCCCTCGTCCTCTGGCTCGCCACCGTTGCGGCCTTCGCGTGGTTCTTCGTGCGCGGCAACACCGCCGCCGGCACCGACGGCCGCACCGCCATCGTGCTGCAGGCCGCGGAACGCGACCTGGTGCTGGGCGAGATGCGCCTGCTGCTGACGGCGACTCACGGCATCCTGCAGGGCGTCAACGCCAACGACATGAAGCAGGTCGCGGCGGCCGCCCGTTCGGCCGGCATGGGCGCTGCCGTCGACGTCAACCCCGCGCTGATGGCGAAGCTGCCGCTGCCCTTCAAGGAGCTGGGCATGACCGTACACCACCGCATGGACGACATCGCCGCAGCGGCGGAAGCCGGCAAGCCGGCGACCGAGATCACGGGGATGCTGACCGACACGATGTCCAGCTGCATCGCCTGCCATGCCTCGTGGCAACTGCAGTCGAATTGAACGTAACGCCGTTTTTTTAATCACAAGCAACATCAACCACAAGGAGATCATCATGAAATTGAACGTAGGCGGTTTCGACCGCATCGCACGCATCATCGCAGGCCTGGTCCTGATCGGCCTGGCCGCCACCGGCATGGTCGGCGTCTGGGGCTATATCGGCATCGTGCCGCTGCTGACCGGCGTGTTCAAGTTCTGCCCGGCCTATGCAATGTTCGGCATGAGCACCTGCCCGATGGACAAGAAGTAAAAACCTACTGCGCGGCTCGATTGCGGCGTTGCGCGGTGCTCGAAATCCTCATGTACTGAAAGTACATTCCGGTTTCTGCGCTCCGTGCGCCTTGCACTCAAGCCGCTCTCTACGGTTTTTGAGTTGACCTCTTTCTTCCCCTTACACCCGATGCGACC
The DNA here is from genome assembly GCA_035654695.1 of Gallionella sp. Taxonomy (GTDB): domain Bacteria; phylum Pseudomonadota; class Gammaproteobacteria; order Burkholderiales; family Gallionellaceae; genus Gallionella. The sequence goes on from DASRWG010000020.1 coordinate 45,910, forward strand.
CATCGGGCGTTTTTTGACTACAGGAGATACGCATGAAAAAACAATTCGCCCTCGCCTCTTTGCTGGCCCTGTCTTCCGCCTCCGCCTTCGCGGCAGACGACCTCGCCAAATACAAGGATGAAAGCCGCGCCATCGTCGGCCCCTTCGTCCAGCAACTGATGGCCGAGAACAAGAAAGCCGTCACCGAAGGCGGCCCCGAGGCCGCGATCAAGGTCTGCAAGGACATCGCGCCCAAGCTGGCCGGCGACGTCTCGCGCCAGAACGGCCTGCGCCTGACCCGCGTCTCGCTGAAAGTGCGCAACCCGCTGCTCGGAACGGCCGACGCATGGGAGCAGAAGCAGTTGAAGGAGTTCGAGAAGCGCGCCGCCAAGGGCGAGGACACCGACAAGATGGAAGCCGCCGAGATCGTCAAGGAGCCGAACGGCAAATACTTCCGCTACATGAAGGCCATCGCGCTGAAGCCGGGCTGCGTCGCCTGCCACGGCAAGCCGACCGACATCAACGAAAACGTGAAGGCTGGCCTCGCGGCGGACTATCCGCACGACCAGGCAACCGGCTACGAGGCGGGACAGATCCGCGGCGCGGTCAGCATCAAGCGTCCGCTGTAAGAATCAACTGTTGAATAACAAAGCGCCCGATGGGAATCCCCATCGGGCGCTTTGTTTTCCGAATCCGGATTACTTCGAACCCAGCAGGTTCTTCACCGCGGCGATGATGTCGCCCGGCAGCAGCACGATCTTGCCGTTCTCGGAAGCGGAGAGTTTCTGCACCGCCTGGATGTAGCGGTCGCCCAGCAGAAAGGTCGCCGAGCTGCTGCTCTCCTTCACCGCCTCGCCTATCATGCGCATCGATTCCGCGCTCGCCTCGGCGGCGACCTTCTGCGCTTCGGCGTCCTTGCGCGCGGCTTCGAGGCGCGCTTCCGCGTTCAGGATGATCGCCTGCTTCTCGCCTTCAGAACGCGTCACCAGCGCGACGCGCTCGCGTTCCGCGGCGGCCTGCAGTTCCATCGCCTTCTGCATGTTCGGCGAAGGCTTGATGTCCTGTATCTCCACCGACTTGACCGTCAGCCCCCAGTCGACCGCCTCGTCGGCGATGGCGGTCTTAAGCTCGGCCTTGATGCGGTCGCGCGACGACAGCGCCTGGTTCAGGTCCATGCCGCCGATGATGGAGCGCAGGCTGGTCTGCACCATGTTGCGCATCGCCTCGCGGAAATTCTCGATGCCGTACACCGCGCGCTGCAGGTCGCTGACCTTGATGAAGGCGATCGCGTTGGCCACGATCACCGCGTTGTCGCGCGTGATGACCTCCTGCTCCGGCACGTCGAGGATGATGTCCTTGGTGGTGACCTTGTAGGCCACCTTGTCGATGAACGGCACGATGATGCTGAGGCCGGGCGTGAGGATGGAACTGAATCGCCCCAGTCGCTCGACCACCCACTCCTCGCCCTGCGGCACGATGCGGATGCCCTGCCACAGTATGATGGCGACAGGGATCAGCAGGATTACCAGGAACTCGATCATTTTCTTCTCCTCATTAAAGACTGTCCGGCATCAATCGGCCTTGCTCTGCACTCGCAGATAGTTCCCGACCACCGCGACGACCTCGGCCTGTTCGCCGACTTCGATCGTTTGGTCGGAGATCGCAGCCCACTCGCGGCTGCCCATCACCGGCACGGTGAAGGCGATGGTGCCGTTCTGCTCGGGAGACACCGCGGCCGTCAGGCGGCCGACCTTGCCTATGGTGTCGTCCTGCGCTTGGCCGACGCGCAGCACCGGCTGGTTGGATTTGTAACTGCGCCGCCAGATCGTCAGCGACAGCACCGACAACAGGGTAAAGGCGAACAACTGTCCCGCCAGCGGCAGCGCCGGAAAGACGAACAGCATGACCGCGACGCACAGCGCGGCGATGCCGAACCACAGGATGTAGAACGTCCCGCTCAGCATCTCCACGCTCAGCAGCACCAGACCGAGTATCGCCCACGCCCACACAGCTTGATCCATCGCATCCTCCCGATATTTTCGGACGATGGTATCAGAAGACGGACGCCAGAACGAAGCGTCTATAATGCCCCGCATGAGCGAACAGAACGAACACACCGAACTGCAGATCACCGGGATGCGCTGCGCATCCTGTTCCGCGCGTCTGGAAAAGAACCTGAACGAGATGAGCGGCGCCGAGGCCGTAGTGAACATCGCCACCGAGAAGGCCAGCGTCACCTACGACCCCGCGATCACCAGTGTCGAAGCCATCATCGCAACGGTACGCAAGGCAGGATTCGACGCGCATCCGGCGCGCGACTTCGCCGCCGAGAAGCAGGAACGCATCGCGATGCTGCGCCGCGAGCGCAACCTGTTCCTGATCTCCGCGCTGCTGACCGCGCCGCTGCTGATCGAGATGGCGCTGATGCTGTTCGGCATCCACCTGATGATGCCAGTGTGGATGCAATGGCTGCTCGCGACGCCGGTGCAGTTCTGGGCCGGTTCGCGCTTCTACACCGGCGCATGGAGCAGCCTGCGCAGCGGCGGCAGCAACATGGACGTGCTGGTCGCGCTCGGCACCAGCGCGGCGTATTTCCTGAGCGTCGCGGTGTGGCTGCTCGATCTGGACCAGCCGGTGTACTTCGAAGCGAGCGCCGTGCTGATTACGCTGGTGCTGCTCGGCAAGCTGCTGGAGGCGCGCGCCAAAGGCAAGGCCTCCGCCGCGCTGGAGGCGCTGATCAACCTGCAACCCAAGGTCGCCCACGTCGAGCGCAATGGCCAGTTGCTCGACGTCTCCGCCGGCTCGCTGCGCCCCGAGGACATCTTCGTCGTGCGCCCCGGCGAGAGCGTGCCGGTGGACGGCGTGGTGCTCGAAGGCAGTTCCAGCGTGGACGAGGCGATGCTGACCGGCGAGAGCCTGCCGCAAGAAAAGACCGTGGACGCCAAGGTCTACGCCGCGACGCTGAACCAGCAGGGCCTGCTGCGCTGCCGCGCGCTGGCGGTCGGCTCGCGCACCCAGCTCGCCGCGATCATCCACCTGGTCGAACAAGCCCAAGGCTCCAAGGCCGCGATCCAGAAACTCGCCGACCGCATCTCCGCGGTGTTCGTGCCGACGGTGCTGGTGATCGCGTCGCTGACCTTCACCGGCTGGTATCTGGCCGACGCCGGCTTCCCCGCCGCGCTGATCAACGCCGTCGCCGTGCTGGTGATCGCCTGCCCCTGCGCGCTCGGCCTCGCCACGCCCACCGCCGTCGTCGTCGCCACCGGCCGCGCCGCACACGCCGGGATACTGGTCAAGGACGCCGCCGCGCTCGAACGCGCCCATCAGCTCGCGGTGCTGGTGGTGGACAAGACCGGCACGCTGACCGAAGGCAAACCGAGCGTCACCGACCTGCTGCCCGCAGCCGGCGTCACACAAGACCAGTTACTCCGTACCGCCGCCGCACTCGCGCAACACTCCAGCCACCCGCTGTCGCGCGCGCTGCTCGACCATGCCGGACAGATATCGCTGCCGGAAGCGGCGAACCTGCGCGAGCATTCCGGCCTCGGCCTCTCCGCCGAACTCGACGGCACACCCTGCTCGCTCGGCTCGCCCGCGTTCGCAATGCAGCAAGGTATCGCGCTCGACGATGTGCAGCTGCTCGCACTGCAACAGCAAGGCAAGTCGGTCATCGCGGTCGCGCGCGGCGCGGCGCTGCTGGGTCTGATCGCCTTCGCCGACCGATTGCGCGACAGCAGCCGCAACGCGGTCGCGAGACTGCACGACATGGGCGTGCGCGTGGTGATGCTGAGCGGCGACAACCAGGCGACCGTGGCCGCCATCGCCGCACAGATCGGCATATCTGAGTTCCGCGCCGAAGTGCTGCCGCAGGACAAAGCCGCGCTGGTGGAGTCGTACAAACAGCCGGGCAAGCTGGTCGGCATGGCCGGCGACGGCATCAACGACGCCCCCGCGCTGGCCGCCGCCGACGTCGGCTTCGCCATGAAGAGCGGCAGCGACATCGCCCTCGAAGCCGCGGACATCACGCTGATGCGCAACGACCTCGCCAGCGTCGTCGACGCGATCTCGCTATCGCGCGCGACGCTGCGCAAGATACGCCAGAACCTGTTCTTCGCGTTCGGCTACAACGTCCTCGGCATCCCGCTCGCCGCCGCCGGCATGTTGAACCCGATGATCGCGGGCGCCGCGATGGCGCTGAGCTCGGTGTCGGTGGTCAGCAACGCGCTGCTGCTGAAGCGCTGGCGCAGCCCGCTATAATTTCAATATCAGATATCGCCGAAACCAACCGATCCGTTTTCAGAGGAATACAGAACATGCCCAGCATCGTGATGAAACACACCGCGACCGATGCGCACAATTGCGAGATCGAATGGAACGCGGACTTCGGCAAGATGAAACTGACGCTGCAGGCCGGTTTTGTCAGCCCGAGGCTGCTGCACGATTTCCTGTGGCAGTTGCCGCACAAGGACGACCGCTTCGTCAGGACCGGCATCATAGGCGCGGTGCAGATCACCAAGCGCTTCGATACACGACTGGAGTTGCCCAGCGGAACGATGTTCAAGGTGCATGCCTACCAGCCCGCCCCGGTCGGCGGCGTGCCGCAGGAGCCGCAGCTGGAATTCTTCGAGGTGGCGTCAGACCAACCCGACCAAGCGGCCGGATAACGGCTCAGGCGGTGGTGTTGATGTTCCGGCCGAGGTGGGGCGGCAGGTTGGCGGGCTGAGGCGGCTGGGGGAGTGCTGCGATCAGCGCCATCGCGCTCTGCGCCTCGATGTCGATGGCCTTCTTCAGCACGGAGAGGCCGACGGCGTCGCCGGAATCCCGCACTGGTGCCGCACTGGTGTTTATATTGACGTTCATGGTCTCCTCCGGATATCAGGTGCGGTGCCAGCATACTCCCGCAGGCAGCCGCGAATCAACCCTGCAGCAATAGTTGCCAATCTGCCGCGAAGCCAATACTCTGCCGTCCTGCGGCAGAACGCAAAAAGGAAGAAGCATGCATCCCCCTCTGAACGACGACGAACTGGACGAACTGGACGATCTCCTGCTGTCCCGGCACATGCCGCGATACGCGATGGACATCACCATGCTGGACGGTTTCTTCGCCGCGCTGGTGCTGCATCCGCAGCCGGCCGTGCCGGACGAATACCTGCGCTGGATATGGGATTCCGAACGCGGCGAGGATGAGCCGGGATTCGCATCGCCGCAGCATGCCGCGCGCGCCATGGAGCTCATCATGCGCCACTACGCCGGCGTGTCGCAGGCCATCCGCGAAGACAGTTACGAGCCGCTGTTCTACGTGCTGCCGCAGGACGAGGGCGGCGACTTCTACGACGCAGAGGGCTGGTGCTGCGGCTTCATCCTCGCGACCTCGCTGTTCACCGAGCCGTGGGACACGCTGTTCGACGAGCGCGCCGATCTGGTCGCACCGATGGAGCTGCTGGGCTCCGAGCGCGGCTGGGAGATACTGGAACAGAGCGGCGACGAGCGCCGCGCCGCGCAGGAAGCCTACGAATCCATCGCCGATTCGGTGGCGCTGCTCTACGAACATATGCACGAAGCGCGCAAGGACGGCGAAACGATAGAGGTATACGGCGTCCGTTCCCCGGTGCGCGAGGATATCTGCCCCTGCGGCTCCGGCAAGGTCTTCCGCGACTGCTGCGGCGTGCCGCGCACGCTGCACTGACCTCCCCTCCCCCATGAGCTTCCGCCTCGGCCTCGACTTCGGCACCTCGGGCGCCCGCGCCTGCGTGATCGGCGAAGGCGGCGCGGTCGTCCACGCGCAGCGCGTCGACTACATAAACCCCGCGCGGCAGACGCCGCAGGACTGGCGCGCGGCGCTGCTCGAACTGCTGGGCGGACTGCCCAGCGGCGTCGCGGCGAACCTGCGAGGCATCGCCATCGACGGCACGTCCGGCACGGTGCTGCTGTGCGACGACGGGCTCGCGCCGCTGTCCGACGCGCTGATGTACGACGATGCCCGCGCGCATGCACAGGCCGGGCAACTGAAGGCCATCGCACCGCCCGACCAGTCCGGCGCACTCCCGGGGCTGGCCCGGTTCCTGTGGCTGACGCAACATGCCGAAGAAGCCGATTTTTTCCTGCACCAGGCCGACTGGCTGACCGCGCTGCTGAGCGGCAGGCCCGGCATCTCCGACTACCACAACGCGCTCAAGACCGGCTACGACGTCGAGGCGCTGCGCTGGCCGGACTGGGTGCTGGCGCTGCCGCATGCGCACCTGTTGCCCGATGTGGTCGCCCCCGGAAGCGACCTCGGGACCATCCGCCCGGACATCGCGGAACGCTTCGGCATCTCGCCGCACTGCCGCATCCACGCCGGCACGACCGACGGCAACGCCGCGTTCATCGCCTCGGGCGTGACCGAACCCGGCGTCGGCGTGACCTCGCTCGGCACCACGCTGGTGCTCAAGCAACTCTCGAGCAAGCGCATCGAGGCTCCGGAATACGGCGTGTACAGTCACCGCTACGGCAAGCTGTGGCTGGCGGGCGGCGCGTCGAACGCCGGGGCTGGGATACTGAGACACTATTTCGAGGACGCGCGGATCGCCGAACTGAGCGCGTTCATCGACCCGGAACGGGACAGCCCGCTGGACTACTACCCGCTATCCAAACCCGGCGAGCGCTTCCCGGTCAACGATCCGCAACTGGCTCCGCGCCTGGAACCGCGCCCCGCGAACGATGCACAGTTCCTGCATGGCATGCTGCAGGGACTGGCCCGCATCGAGGCGACGGGTTACGCGAGGCTGGAAGAGTTGGGCGCTACGCCGTTATGCGCGGTGATGACAAACGGCGGCGGTGCAAAAAACGAAACATGGCGAAAACTGCGGGAGCGCTTGCTCGGCGTGCCGATCGGCACAGCTGCGCAGCAGGATGCGGCCTACGGCAGTGCATTGCTTTGCGCCGGCGACTTCTGCATGTCGCGCAACGCGGCCTCGAACCGCCCGGACGGAACCGGCCTGCCGAACAGATAGCCCTGATATGCGTGGCAGCCATGCTCGTCGAGGAACGCGCGCTGCACCTCGGTTTCCACGCCCTCGGCAATCACATCCAGCCCCATCGCGTCTCCCATCGCGATGATGGTATGCACGATGGTGGCATCGTTGCCGTTCGAGGTGATGTCGCGCACGAACGACTGGTCGATCTTGATCTGATCCAGCGGCAACTGCTTGAGGTATTGCAGCGACGAATAGCCGGTGCCGAAGTCGTCCATCGAGAAACTCACGCCCAACTGCTTCAGTTCGCGCATCTTGGCGATAGTATCGTCGACATTGTCCACCACCATGCTTTCGGTCAGTTCCAGCTTGAGCTGCGAAGACCTGGCGCCGCTGTCCCGCAGCACCTGCCGCACCTGCGCGACGAAATCAGCCTGGCGGAACTGGCGGGCGCTGACGTTCACCGCCAGTTTCAGGTCGCGGGTCAGCTCATCGGATTCCCAAGCCTTGAGCCGGGCGCAGGCAGTCTGTAGCACCCACAGGCCTATCGGCACAATCAATCCGGTCTCTTCGGCCAGCGGAATGAAAAGCCCCGGAGAGATCATGCCGCGCTCCGGGTGCTGCCAGCGCAGCAGCGCCTCGGCGCCCAGCGGCCTGAGCTGGCAGTCCACTTGCACCTGATAGTGCAACTCGAATTGCTGCGCTTCGAGCGCCCGGCGCAATTCGGATTCCATATCGGCGCGCGCTTCCAGCGCGACCTGCAGCGCAGGATCGTAGAAACGGACGGCATTGCGTCCCGCCGTCTTGGCCTGATACATCGCCGCATCGACATATTTGAGCAAATCGTCGGCCCGCTCCTGATGTCCCTTGAACATCGCGATACCGATGCTCGGCGAGATGTAATGGGTGTAGTCGTTGATCACGTAGGGCCGGTTCAGCACCTCGCGGATGTTGCCGGCAACCAGTTCCGCCTGAGCCGCGGCATCCGCCACCCAGGGCTTCAGCGATTCGACCAGCACCACGAATTCGTCGCCGCCGGTGCGCGCCACCGTGTCGCCCTCGCGGATGCAGGACTCGATCCGTTTGCCCACCTCGACCAACAGCAGGTCGCCGACATCGTGCCCCTTGGTATCGTTGATTGCCTTGAAATTATCCAGATCGAGAAACAGCAGCGCGCCATGCCGCCCGCTGCGCGCACTCAGCGCAAGCGCCTGTTGCAGACGATCGACCAGCAAACGCCGGTTGGGCAGGTGAGTCAGCGGATCGAAGAAAGCCAGCTGATAAATCTGGGTCTCCGCCTGCTTGCGTTCGACCAGCGCCGCGCGAAAATCCAGCACCGCTTGCGCCATCGTCCTGAATTCTGCGCCGTTTGCATTGCGCATCTGCTCGATCTTCGGCAGTACGGGAGGCTCATCCCCGCCTTGCGACAACTGCCACAACGCATCCGCCACATCCGCCATGCGGCGGCTGATCTTGCTGGCAGACAACACGGCCAGCAACATTATGCTGAGCATGCCTGCCAGTCCGAGCGCCAGCAGCTGACTGAAGAATCGGTCGAAAGCGTGGGCAGCCTCGTCATTGCGCTGCACCGTACGGTTGGCCAGCATGGCCGAAATGCGGTGGGCATGCTCGGAGAATGCGATGAAATGCTGTTGCGCACGGCCCACGTAACGGATCGCCGTGCCGGGATCGACCGCGGCGATCTCGGTCGCCATGATCACGTAATTGCCATACTCCCTGGTCTGTTCCGGCAACGCCAGCGCATCCTTCGGGCTGACCTCCCGCACCTGCGCGGATTCCGACAGGGCGAGCACGCGTTTGTTCAGAGCCGCCAGGTCGTTGACCACGCCGGAATGGACCAGGTACAGCTTCCCCTCGTCCAGACGCCTGCCTTCCGCCGCTTCCAGCGCACCCGCCACTCGCCGCTGCACCACGGCCATGTCCTCGCTCAGGCGTGCGGCTTCGGTAAGCAGCGCGACATCCTGGCTCTCCATACTGCTGCTCTGCTCATGCTGCTCCCGCAGACTGTGCAACGACCAGTAGTTGATCAGCAGCGCGACCAATGCCGCCAGCAACACCGGCAGCATGAACAACACCAGAATGGAGCGTCCGGTCTTCATCGAAGTCACCGGGTTAGCGGACCAATTCCTGCCACTGTTGCGGCGCAATATTGCCGAGATACTCGAAACCACCGTCGCCCAGCGGCCTGAATATCACCACCGTACCTTCCGGTTTGGGGAAGTAGCCCATCAGGTCCATCAGGTTGGGGGCATGTGCGACCAGCACGCGGTTGGTGTTAGCGGGGACCGGTGCGGAGAGCAGCGCGCGCGTCTGCTCGATCACCGGCTTCTTCTCCTCGCCAGTCATGTTCGCGGTATACATCAGCGAATTGTTCACGACAATATTCGCGCCAAATGCTGCAGCCGCCGATTCCTTGGCGCGGCATAAGGGACTGGAGAATATCTCGCCGAGAGGAATCCTTGCCTTGCGGATCGCCTTGCCCACCCGGGTCGCCACGCGCACGCCCTCCTCGGTCAGCGGCCGCTGCGTGGAACAGTCGTTGAGGTCGACGCTGGGCACACGGTCCGGATGCGAGGTGTCGGTGTTGCCGTGGCGCATGTACAGGACATAACCTCCCGCTCGCAGTTGCCTGATGAGTTCGGAAGTGACCGGCTTTTCGACAAAGGCCGCAGGCTCTGCGGCGACGGCAGGCAAAGGAAACACTGCCAGCGCGATGAACAGGGCGATGAATGACTTCATGATTTCTCCTGTGAGCATCGAATATCGAAGCGGCAGAATTTGCCGTTGCGGGATGCTAACTCAAACTCGCATTCCACGGTCAATAAGTCAGGGTATTCCTACACGTCAGCGCAGCCTCGAATTGCGCCAGCGGCAGCGGCCTGCCGAACAGATAGCCCTGATACGCGCCGCAACCGTGGCTATCGAGAAACGCCCATTGCGCCTCGGTCTCCACGCCCTCGGCGATCACACTCAGACCGAGCGCCTCGCTCATCGCGATGATAGTCTGCACGATGACCGCATCGTTGCTGTCGGTGGCGATGTCGCGCACGAACGACTGGTCGATCTTGATCTGCGCCAGCGGCAGCTGCTTGAGATATTGCAGCGAGGAATAGCCGGTGCCGAAATCGTCCATCGAGAAGCTGACGCCAAACTGCTTCAGTTCGGACATCTTGGCGATGGTGTCTTCGACGTTCTCCAGCGCCATGCTCTCGGTAAGCTCCAGCTTCAGCAGCCTCGGATCGATGCCAGAACGCCGCACCGCATCCTGTACCTGACCGACGAACCCGGCCTGGCGGAACTGCTTGGCGCTGACATTGATCGCCAGCTGCAAACCGCGCATCGTCTCGTCATCCTGCCAAGCCTTGAGCTGGGCGCAGGCGCTGTCCAGCACCCATAGCCCGATCGGCAGGATCAGTCCAGTCTCTTCCGCCAGCGGAATGAACTGCAGCGGCGACACCAGGCCGCGCTGCGGATGCTCCCAGCGCAGCAGCGCCTCGGCGCCGCAGGCTAGTCGCGCGGCATCGACCTGCACCTGGTAATACAGCCTGAACTGCCCTGCTTCCAGCGCCGCGCGCAGATCGGCCTCCAGCGCCGCGCGCGCCTCGACGCTCGCCTGCATCGCCGGATCGAAGAAACGAATGGCGTTGCGCCCCGTCAGCTTGGCCTGATACATCGCCATGTCGGCCCACTTGAGCAGGTCCTCGACGCTGTCGCGGTGGTTGCGGAACAGGGTCACGCCTATGCTGGACGTGCAGCGGTGCTCGATCGCCTCGCCGGACGGGCGCGCGATCCGGTAGGGCTGCCCCAGCGCGGCGCGGATCTTTTCCGCCACCACCTCGGCATGCTGCACCGCGTCGTCGATCTCGCCGCTCAGGTCTTCCAGCATCACGACGAACTCGTCGCCGCCCAGCCGCGCGGCGCTGTCCTGCTCGCGGATGCAGGCGGTGATGCGGTGCGCCACCTCGACCAGCAACAGGTCGCCGGCATCGTGCCCGTGCAAGTCGTTGAGGGTCTTGAAATGGTCCAGATCGACGAACATCAACGCGCCGTAATGCATGCTGCGCGCGGCTGCGGACACCGCCTTGCCGAGCCGGTCGATCAGCAGGCGCCGGTTGGGCAGGCCGGTGAGCGCGTCGTAGAAAGCCAGGTTGTGAATCTCCTGCTCGGCCTTCTTGCGCTCGCTGATGTCCTGCTTCACCGCAATGAAATGGGTGATCTGCCCGGCCTCGTCGAGCACAGGCGTGATGGTCATCTCCTCGTCGTACAGCGAGCCGTCGCGGCGGCGGTTGACCAGTTCGCCACGCCACACATGGCCGGTCAGCACGGTATCCCACAGCTGCCGATAGAACAGCTCGTCATGCTGTCCCGACTTGGCCAGATCGCGTGGCGTATGGCCGACTGCCTCGTCGGCGGCATAGCCGGTCAAGTTGGTGAACGCCTTGTTCACCCAGACGATGTGGCCGGCAGGATCGGTGATCAGCATCGCGTTGGCCGCCGCATCGAGCGCGCTGTCTTTCAGACGCAACATTTGCTCCATTGCATAGCGTTCGGTGACATCGTGCACGATGGAGAACAGCAACAGCCGCCCTTCCACGCTGACCGGCGAGGAATGCACCTCGACGGTGCGCACCTCGCCGCTGGCCAGACGGTGCGGAAACACGAAGAAATTGCGTTCCTCGCGCTCGGCGCGGGCGCGTTCCGCCGCGATCTGTTCCGGCGGCAGCAGGTTGATCTGGAAAATATTCATCGCCCTCAGCTCGGCAGCCGCATAACCGTAGAAATGTTCGGCAGCCGGGTTGGCATCGACGATCTCGCCGCTGCGAGGTTCGATCAACAGCATCGGCGAATCGTGGCGCTCGAACATCTGGCGGAAGCGCGCCTCGCTGGCCAGGAGTTCGCTGGTGCGCTGCGCGACCTTCTCTTCCAGCGTCGCATTGGCGGACAGCAGTTCCAGCGCCAGATGGTCGCGCTCCCGGTAGGCGCTGCCCAGACGGCGGTTGTTGCGCCACAGGTGGATCGCCGCGGCGAATATCCCGAGCGCAAGCAGCCCGCCGCCGCCCAGCAGCCACAGCACGTATTTGTGCAGCACGTCGCGCCAGTCGAAATCGTGCGCGCGCTCGGAAGTCACGCCAAGCCGGATCACCAGCGCCTCGACCGGGCCATAGTTGCCGGGCGGCGAGAAGCCGTAATATTTGCCGCTGCTCGCGGCGGCATCTTCCGGCCTGATGTTCAGCAGCGCCAGCGCAACCTCCTTGACCAGCGGCTCCGGAACATGCGGCATCGCCGAAAAGGCCCATTCCGGATACAGCTCGGTCGAGTGCAGCTGCGGGAAATCGTCCGTAACCTGCCGTCCGATCACCTTGATCCGGTCGAGGCTGAGCTTGCCCTCGCGCGCCATGTTCTCCAGGATGCCGGTGCGCACGAATCCCGCATCCGCCCGGCCGGCCATCACTTCGTCCACCACGTTGTCCTGCGGCATGCCGGTGTAGCGCACCGCGCGGAGTTCGGCTATGTCCACCCCCTGCTTGGACAGCTCCCAGCGCTGCATCAGATACCCGCCGAAAGATTGTTCGCTGACCGCTGCGACCGTCTTGCCGCGCAGGTCGGCCATGCCGCCAATGTCGCCGCGTTCGGCGCGGGTGAAGATCACGCCGCCGAAACTGCTGACCGGATGGCCTTCCGCCAGCGGCATCAGCGTGGCGATCACCGACAGCCCGTGATCGGCGCGGGTGGTCACGTAATGCTCGGGGTTGGTCAGCACGAAGTCGAACCGTTGGCGGTTCACCGCCATATCCAGCTCCGGGAAGAACATCGGCTCGATGCTGAAACGGTAACCGGGCAGACGGGCATTCAGATAATCGGCGGTGGCCCGCCAGCGCTCTCCGGTCTGTTCGAGGGAGCGGAACGCCAGCACCCCGATGCGAACCTCTTGCTCGGGTTCGGCATGCGCGGCCTGCCACGGCAGCAACCAGACAAGCAGCGCAAACAGGATCGCAAACAGGCTGCGTGTCATTGTCCCGGTTCCCGGTGCAGCGACGCCTCGAACTGATCCAGCGGCAGCGGCTTGCCGAACAGGTATCCCTGGAATGCATGGCAGCCATGTTCGTCGAGGAATTCGCACTGCGCCCCGGTTTCCACGCCCTCCGCGATCACGTTCAGGCCGAGCGCATCGCTCATCGCGATGATGGTCTGCACGATCGCCGCGTCGTTCATGTCGGTGGTGATGTCGCGCACGAAGGAGCGGTCGATCTTGATCTGGTCCAGCGGCAGCTGCTTGAGATATTGAAGCGAGGAATAGCCGGTGCCGAAATCGTCCATCGAGAAACTCACGCCCAGCAGCTTCAGCTCGCGCATCTTGGCGATCGTGTCTTCGAGATTGTCCTGCACCATGCTCTCGGTCAGTTCCAGTTTGAGCAGCGAGGGTTTGGCGCCGCTCTCCTGCAAAGCGCGTTGCACTCTTGCGACAAAGTCCGCCTGCCGGAACTGCTTCGCGCTGACGTTCACCGCCAGCGTCAGATCGCGCGTCAAGGCATTGCCCTGCCAGGTCTTGAGCTGAGCGCAGGCGACTTGCAGCACCCACAGGCCGATCGGCACGATCAGCCCGGCTTCCTCGGCCAGCGGAATGAATTGCATCGGCGGCACCAGGCCGCGCTGCGGATGTTGCCAGCGCAGCAGCACTTCCGCGCCCAGCGGACGATGGCGGCTGTCCACCTGGATCTGGTAATGCAGCTGGAACTGGCGGTTTTCCAGCGCCAGACGCAATTCGGTCTCGAGATCGGCACGCGCTTCGATCGCCGACTGGGTCTCGGGATCGTAGAAGCGGATCGAGTTGCGCCCCGCAGTCTTGGCCTGGTACATCGCGATATCGGCATACTTGAGCAGGTTATCCACGCTGTCCCGGTGCCCCTTGAACATCGCGATGCCTATGCTGGGCGTGGTGTGGTGGGGGCGGCCCTTGAGCTGGTAAGGTTCGTTCAGCGCCGCCTGTATCTTCTCGGCCACCCGCTCGACCTGGGTCGCAGCCTTGTCGGCGCTGCTGCTGAGCGCCTCCAGCACCACGACGAATTCGTCGCCGCCCAGCCGCGCCACGGTGTCGCCGTCGCGCACGCAGGACGACAGGCGCTGCGCGACCTCGATCAGCAACAGGTCGCCGATCTCGTGCCCCTTGGTGTCGTTCAGCGTCTTGAAATGATCCAGGTCAAGGAACATGATCGCGCCGTGCTGACGGCTGCGCGCACTGACCGCCATCGCCTGCTGCAACCTGTCCATCAGCAGCCGGCGGTTGGGCAGGTTGGTCAGCGCGTCGAAAAACGCCAGCTGGTGGATCTGCTGCTCGGTCTGCTTGCGTTCGGAGATATCGCGCACCGTGGCCTGCAGGATAGTCCTGCCGTCCAGCTCCAGCGCGCTGAGCAGCACCTCGGCGGGAAAATTCTTGCCGTTGTCGGCGCGCCGGTGCATCCACTCGAAGCGGTCGCTGCCCTGCTCTATCGCCGTGGCGATGTGCCGGTTCGCCAGCAATGCCGAATCGGAGCCATCCGGCTGTTGCGGCGGCGACAGGTCGGCCGGATGCCTGGCGCAGAATTCCTCCATGCTCGTACAGCCGAACATCTCCAGCGCGGCTCTGTTGCAATCGAAGAAACCACGCTGATCCAACAGCATCACCGCATCGCCGGTGGAGTCGTAGAGGGTGCGGAATTTCATCTCGGAACGGGCCAGTGCGATTTCCGCCTGTTTGCGTTCGGAGATGTCGAAAAAGGTCGCGACCGCCCCCTGCACTTCGCCGTCCTTGACGATGGGATGCGACCAGTACTCGACCGGGAACGAGGTCCCATCCTTGCGCCAGAACACCTCGTCGTCCACCCGGATTTCCTGCTTGGCCAGAAAGGCCTGATACATGCGGCATTCCCTTGCCGGATAGAAACTGCCGTCTACGCGGGTATGGTGGGTCAGCTTATGCATATTCTTCCCCACCAGTTCGCCGGCATCGGCATAACCCAGCATCGTCAGGCCGGAAGCGTTGATGAAGGTGCAGCGCCCTTCCATGTCCACGCCGTAAATGCCCTCGGCCACCGAATCGAGCACGCGCTGCAATACCTCGTGCGATTCGCGCAGTGACTGGGTCATTTCCTGCGCCTGCTGCGCCACCCTCTGCTGCAATTCCTCGTGCGCCCGTTCCAGCGCCGCCAGCGCCTCGGCGTTCTGATGCGCCATGCGCTGGTCGAACATCGACGCGAGGATGCCGCCGCCGAACCAGAGCAACGAGATCGTCGCAACCCACAACGCGAGAATATTCGGCTCTATCGACCAGCCGTCGGAAAGACACAGGCTGTCCGGCCGGATCTGCAGCCCCTGCATCGCGGTGTAATGCATGCCGGAGATCGCGACACCCATGATCAGCGCGCCCAACACGGAACGCGGCAACGGTTCCAGCCTGATGCGCTCGCCGCGGTACATCATCAGCAGCGCCCCCCAGGAGGCCACCACCGCAATGGCGACCGACAACGCAACGATGAGGGGGGAATAAACGACCGGCGGAGACATCTTGAGCGCATCCATGCCGATGTAATGCATCGCTGCGATGCCGCCCCCCATTGCCAGACCGCCGACGAACAGCCGCACGGTGGCGATCCTCTCGTCGCGCAACATGCGGAACGCCAGCAGCGATGCGGCGATCGCCGGCACGATGGAGAGCAGGGTCAGGGAGGGATCGTAGGCCAGCGGGACCGGCAGGTGGAAAGCCAGCATGCCGATGAAATGCATGGCCCAGATCGCCGCGCCCAGCGTGATGCCGCCGACGGCCATCCACCACATCGCCGCGCGCCCGCTGCTCTCGCGCATGCGCTGAGCATGGGCGAGAGCAGTGAACGAGCCGGTCATGGCGACCAGCACGGACAGCAGCACCAGCGAAACGTTCCAGGAAATAGGCAAGGCCTGACTTAACTTATCGATCAATTATTGTTCGCCGACATGCTACCCCAAAATGCCCCGACCTTGGCAACGCCATGCCTGCCCGAAAACGGCTCCGGCCAAATCGAGGTACAAGCCGGACCCGCTAGGCTTTATAATCGCGCTCCCGTTTTTTATGTCCCGCAATTTCGGAGCCTCTGCCATGTCTCACAACCTGTTCAACACCCGCCAGACCTTCAGCCTCGCCAACGGCAAGCAGGCCACGATGTATTCCCTGCCCGCGCTGCAAGCCGCCGGCGTAGGCAACATCTCGCGCCTGCCCGTCTCCATCCGCATCGTGCTGGAATCGGTGCTGCGTAACTGCGACGGCAAGAAGGTGACCGAGCAGCATGTGCGCGAACTGGCGAACTGGAAGCCGGCTGCTCCGCGCACCGAAGAGATCCCCTTCGTCGTCGCCCGCATCGTGCTGCAGGATTTCACAGGCGTCCCGCTGCTGGCCGACCTCGCCGCGATGCGCGACGCCGCCGCAGCACAGGGCTGCGACCCCAAGGTCATCGAACCGCTGGTGCCGGTGAATCTGGTCGTGGACCACTCGGTGCAGATCGACAGCTATAACAACCCGAACGCGCTCAAGATCAACATGGAGATGGAGTTCGAGCGCAACACCGAGCGCTACCGCTTCATGAAATGGGGCATGCAGGCGTTCGACACCTTCAAGGTCGTGCCGCCCGGCATCGGCATCGTGCACCAGGTGAACCTCGAATATCTGGCGCGCGGCGTGCTGCAAAAGGACGGCGTCACTTACCCCGACACGCTGGTCGGCACCGACAGCCACACCACGATGATCAACGGCATCGGCGTGGTCGGCTGGGGCGTGGGCGGCATCGAGGCGGAAGCCGGCATGCTGGGCCAGCCGGTGTACTTCCTGACGCCGGACGTGGTCGGCGTGCACCTGAAAGGCAAGCTGCGCGAGGGCGTGACGGCGACCGACCTGGTGCTGACCGTGACCGAGCTGATGCGCAAGCAGAAGGTCGTCGGCAAGTTCGTCGAGTTCTTCGGCGAAGGCACTGCCGCGCTGACGCTGCCCGACCGCGCGACCATCGCCAACATGGCGCCGGAATACGGCGCGACCATGGGCTTCTTCCCGGTGGACGACGTGACCGTGCAGTTCATGAAGAATACCGGCCGCACGGCCGAGGAAGTGGACGCCTTCGAGTCCTACTTCAAGGCGCAGGGCCTGTTCGGCATCCCGCAGGCCGGCAGCATCGACTACAGCAGCGTGGTGGAGCTGGATCTGTCCAGCATCGAACCGTCGCTGGCCGGACCGAAGCGCCCGCAGGACCGCATCGCGCTGTCGAAGATGAAGGAGACCTTCAACACGCTGTTCAGCAAGCCCGTCGCGGAGAACGGCTTCAACAAGCCCGCCGAAGAACTGGGCAAGCGCTACACCACCGCGATGCCCGACCGCAGCGGCACAGTATGCATCCCGATCTCCGGCGGTGGCCGCCAGGACGGCGCGCAGGGCAGCAGCGAAATGGAAATGGCATCCGACCATCCGACCGCATCGGTGCGCTGCGAGACGCCCGACGAGATGCTGCCACCGGTCGAGATCGGCCACGGCGACGTGCTGATCGCCGCGATCACAAGCTGCACCAACACCTCCAACCCCGGCGTGCTGCTGGCGGCGGGCCTGCTGGCGCAGAAGGCGGTGGCCAAGGGCCTGCGCGTCAAGCCGCACATCAAGACCACGCTGGCCCCCGGCTCGCGCGTGGTGACCGAATACCTGGGCAACGCCGGCCTGCTGGAACCGCTGGCGCAACTGGGCTTCACGGTCGCCGCCTACGGCTGCACCACCTGCATCGGCAACTCCGGCCCGCTGGACGCGCAGCTGGAAGAGACCATCGTCAAGAACGACCTGATCGCCGCCGCGGTGCTGTCCGGCAACCGCAACTTCGAGGCGCGCATCCACGCCAACATCAAGGCCAACTTTCTGGCCAGCCCGCCGCTGGTCGTCGCTTACGCGATCGCCGGCAAGATGAACATCAACCTCGACACCGAGCCGCTGGGCACCGGCAAGGATGGACAGCCGGTTTACCTGAAGGACATCTGGCCGAACAGCGCGGAGATCCAGACCGTGATGAAATACGCCGCCGACCCGGCTGTGTACCAGCGCCTGTATTCCGATCTGACCAAAGACCTTCCGCTGTGGAACGCCATCGCCGCGCCCACCGGCGACCGCTACCAGTGGGACGACTCCACCTACATCGCGCGTCCGCCGTTCTTCGATGCGGCGGCGCCCGAGGTCGGCGATATCAGGGGAGCCAAGGCGCTCGCGCTGTTCGGCGACTCCGTCACCACCGACCACATCAGCCCGGCCGGCAGCTTCAAGCCAACCACGCCCGCAGGCCAGTACCTGCAGGGCAAGCATGTCGCGGTGAAGGACTTCAACAGCTACGGCTCGCGCCGCGGCAACCACGAGGTGATGATGCGCGGCACCTTCGCCAACGTGCGCGTGAAGAACCTGATGCTGCCGCCGAAGGAAGACGGCTCGCGCGTCGAGGGTGGCTACACGCTGTACCACGGCGAGCAGATGGCAATCTACGACGCCGCAATGAAGCACATTGCCGACGGCACCCCCACCGTCATCTTCGCCGGCGAAGAGTACGGCACCGGCTCCAGCCGCGACTGGGCCGCCAAGGGCACGCAGCTGCTGGGCGTGAAGGCGGTGATCGCAAAATCCTACGAGCGCATCCACCGCAGCAACCTGGTGGGCATGGGCGTACTGCCGCTGCAGTTCAAGGGCGGCGACTCGCTGTCGTCGCTCAACCTGACCGGCGACGAGCGCTTCGACATCACGGGGATTTCAGATGACCTGAAGCCGCAACAGGACGTGACGCTGACCGTGACGCGCAAGGATGGCAGCAAGCAGAACGTGTCGCTGCTGCTGCGCATCGACACGCCGATCGAGGTGGACTACTACCGTAACGGCGGCATCCTGCCATATGTGCTGAAGGAGCTGGTGGGCAAGGCGTAAGCGCTCGACTCACGATGCAGGAAAAGAAGAAGCCCGCGATTGCGGGCTTCTTTAATTCTGGAAGTCTAACCCTTTGAAGACTGTCAGCGCGTTCTCAATGAGCGACTGTTCTTCGGTCGAAGCGGACGACGGAGGATCGGATATGTAAAGGCAGCTATGTGCCAAAAGCAGGGCCCTGCTGCGCTTTTCGGATGACAAAATCGAAACGGCTCAGCACCGGCTATGTCAAAGTTTTTGCGGTGGACATGCCCACCGGCCTGATCTGCCACCGTGCAGCGCGAGGCCGTTGGACAGCAAGGGCTTGCGCATGGAGATCTGGTATCGACGGAGGAGGCCGAGTCATGGGCGAACAACAGTCACGCAGCATCACGCTTTTCCTGTGCGGCGATGTAATGACCGGGCGAGGCATCGACCAAATCCTGCCGCACCCGAACGTTCCCCATCTCTTCGAACCCTACATGCGCTCTGCGCTGGGCTACGTAAAGCTCGCCGAAGAGGAGAACGGCCTCATCCATCGGCCGGTAGACTTTGCCTACATCCGGGGAGATGCCGCCGATGCTTTCCGTCGCCTGCAGCCTGACCTGCGCATCGTCAACCTGGAGACAGCGGTCACCGCGAGCGAGGACGCCTGGCCCGACAAAGGCATCCACTACCGCATGCATCCTGCCAACATTCCGTGCCTCGCCGCCTTGGGCATCGACTGCTGCGTGCTCGCGAACAACCACACCATGGACTGGGGTCTCAAGGGTTTGACGGAGACGCTGGACTCCCTGCACCAGGCCGGTATCGCTACCGCCGGTGCCGGTCGCAATGCGGCCGAGGCCGCGGCCCCCGCGGTGCTCGATGTGCCAGGCAAGGGCCGCGTGCTGGTCTTCGCCTGGGGCATGGAGAGCAGCGGCGTTTCCGCTGAATGGGCCGCGGGCGAACGACGGCCCGGCGTGAATTTCCTCTCCGGACTTTCGGATCGCAATCTGGAAGCCATCGCGCAGCAGGTGCGCGCCACAAGGCGGGCTGGCGATCTGGTGGTGGCGTCCATCCATTGGGGCGGCAACTGGGATGTCAACGTGACGCAGCAACAGCGCGCATTCGCGCACGGCCTCATCGACCGGGCCGGGGTCGATGTCGTGCACGGACATTCTTCACACCACGTGAAGGGCATCGAGGTATATCGCGGCAAGGCCGTGATGTACGGCTGCGGCGACTTTCTCAACGACTACGAGGGTATCGGCGGTCACGAACAATATCGCGGCGATTTGGCCTTGATGTATTTTCCGACCTTTGAGCAAGGCCGCCTCACCCGCTTCGTCTGCACCCCCACCCGGATGCGTCGTTTCCGCGTGACCAGCGCTCCCGAGGAAGGCATACACTGGCTCGTGGACACATTAAACCGGGAAGGCAAAACGTTCGGCACGCACGCGGAAAGGCTCGGAAAGAGTGACCTGCAGCTTCACTGGAGCTAGAGGGCAGCGCCGCTCTCCGTCATGACAGCACCCCCATTGCGCCACCACTCTGCACCGTAGTGAATGACCAGTGAACACCCCATAGTCGCTCTGCCGGGAAGGGGGTAGATTCGCGCGACAGGAAAACCTGTCGAGGTGCAGGATCCCTTCGCCGTGCTGGAATCGAAAGCAGACAACTTACGCAACTACGCGCGCAAGGGACTCGAAGACCACACGCCAGAACTGCTGATGTCCACCTCACTATAAGGAGTGTTGCCATGAGAAGGCTGATCGCATCCACGTTCGTGTCGCTTGACGGCATCCTGCAAGCACCCGGCGGACCGGAAGAAGACCCGACTGGCGGTTTTACCCTTGGCGGCTGGACATTCAACTACTGGGACGAGGCCATGGACATCTCGGCATCGGGTTTCGACGGCAAGGATCGAGAACTGCTGCTTGGTCGCAGGACCTATGAGATATTTGAAGCGTATTGGCCATACCAGCCCGATGACGATCCGATTGCGGGGACGCTCAATGCAGCGAAAAAGTATGTCGCTTCGCGCACTTTGAAGTTGCTCCAGTGGAACAACTCGATCCTGCTTCAAGGCGATGTGGTCGCTGCAGTCATCGCTCTCAAGGCCCAACCGGGCCCCGACCTGCAGATTATTGGCAGCGGCAATTTGATTCAAACGCTGCAGGCCGCATCGCTGATAGACGAGTACAACGTATGGACTTTTCCATTGGTGCTTGGGCGAGGCAAGCGCCTCTTCGGCGAGACCGCCAAGCCATCCGCGCTGCGGCTCGTTCGCTCCCGGGTTTCAACCACCGGCGTTGTGATGAGTACCTATGTGCCGGCTGGCGATGTCCGGCCCGGTTCGTTCGCGAGTGTCGAACCGAGTGGGAAAGAGTTGGTTCGACGCAAAAAAATGGCGAATGGAGTGTGGTGACGTGAAGAGGGTAGCGCGCTAACGCGAGTCGACGCCACTTCGTGCCACGGTTTAATCAAGGCCGCTCGGTATCCGGCGTTTCACTCAATGGAGGATGACCATGATCAACCCCGCAAAAAACACGATTTGCCTTTGGTATGACCGCGACGCCGAGGATGCGGCGCGGTTTTACGCCAAGACCTTTCCCGATTCAGTCGTCGGCGAGGTGTACCGCGCCCCGGGAGATTACCCGTCGGGAAAGCAGGGAGACGTGCTGACCGTCTCGTTCACCGTCCTGGGGGTTCATTGCCTGGGGCTCAACGGCGGCCCCGCGTTCAAGCACAGCGAAGCGTTCTCGTTTCAGGTTGCAACTGCTGACCAAGCCGAAACGGATCGTTACTGGAATGCAATCGTGGGCAACGGTGGACAGGAGAGCGCGTGCGGCTGGTGCAAGGACAAATGGGGACTGTCCTGGCAAATCACGCCGATCGCGCTCACTCAAGCGATCTCGGCCCCCGATCCCGCTGCCGCCAAGCGTGCGTTTGAAGCGATGATGCAGATGTCAAAGATCGACATCGCGGCAATTGAAGCAGCGCGTCGCGGTTGATGCCGGCTGTCGGATGCGAGTCGTCGTGGTCTGTAGCAGAATCATTCAAGCCGAAAGCAGGTTGTCGATCAGCTGCTGGTAGTTTGCTACGGTCATTGCGACTCCTTTCAAAGAGGAGGCAGTTTCCTGCCTGTTGACCGTTTACACAAAATTTCCTACACCATCGGTCTTCGTAGTCTGTCCGTATTTATTCGATGACCATGCGCCGCCCAGCTACTCCAGCTCAGTTTCCATCGGCATTCTTGCACCAGCCCCCATTGAACGCTGCATCAAGGACACCCCGCCGTTCAATCGACCAGCTTACGCTCGAATTCCCCCAGCGGCACGGGCCTGCCCAGCAGGTAGCCCTGGAATGCGATCCCGTCGTTGCGGTTCAGGAACAGGAACTGTTCCTCGGTTTCGACGCCTTCGGCGATCACGCCCAGCTTCATGTTCCTGGCCATCGCGATGATCGTGTTGACGATCGCCTGGTCATCCGCATCTTCCATGAGATCCCTGACGAAGGACTGGTCGATCTTGAGCTGGTCGATGGGCAAACGCTTCAGGTAGGACAACGATGAGTAGCCGGTGCCGAAGTCGTCGACAGAGAATGAGATGCCCATCGCTTTCAGTTCGAGCATTTTTTCGATACAGCCGGCGACGTCGTCCACCACCATGCCCTCGGTCAATTCCAGCTTGAGCAGCGCCGGGTTTGCGCCGCTCTGCTCCAGCGCCTGTTTGACCCGCTCAACGAAGTCGGTCTGACGGAACTGGTATGCGCTGACGTTGATGGCCAGTTGCAGGTGGCGGAAATGTTCGTCCGCTTCCCATGTCTTGAGCTGGGCGCAGGCGGTTTCCAGCACCCATTGACCGATAGGCAGGATCAGGCCGCACTCCTCTGCGAGCGGGATGAATTCGCCGGGAGGGATCAGCCCGCGCTCGGGATGATCCCAGCGCAACAACGCCTCCGCGCCGAAAATGCGGCGCTCGCTGTCGGTCTGCGCCTGATAGCAAAGATGAAATTGCCGTTTATCCAATGCGCGGCGCAATTCCATCTCCATGCTCAGGCGGGATTCGAGCGCGACCTGCATCTCGCGGTCGAAGAAGAAATAGGTATTCTTGCCGGAGGCTTTCGCCCGGTACATCGCGGTATCGGCGCTCTTGAACAACTCGTCCACGGTCATCTCATGATCCATGAACATGCTGATGCCCAGGCTCGCCGAACAATGATATTCGCCATCGGCCAGGCTGTAGGGTTGCCTGATCGCGTCGAGTATCTTCTCGGATATCTTTTCGGCCTGCGCGGCGGCCTCTTCGGGGCTCGCCCCCAGATCCGTCAGCACCAGCACAAACTCGTCGCCGCCCAGGCGGGCGACCGTATCGGATTCGCGCACGCTGAATGACAGCCGCCCGGCAACCTCGACCAGCAACTGGTCGCCGGCCTCGTGCCCCTTGGTGTCGTTGATGTTCTTGAAATTATCGAGATCGATGAACATCACCGCGCCCAGCTTGCGGCTGCGCATGCTGAGGTTGAACGCCTGCGTCAGGCGGTCGTGCAACAGACGGCGATTGGGCAGGCGGGTCAGCGAATCGTAGAAGGCCAGATGCCTGATCTGCTCTTCCGTCTGTTTGCGCAGGGTGATGTCGGCGAAGGACCCGACATAGTGGACCAACTGGCCTTCGCTATCCTTCACTGCGGCTATGGTCAGCCATTCCGGGTAGACCTCGCCGTTCTTGCGCCGATTCCAAACCTCCCCGCTCCACTTGCCGGTGCTCTGCAAATCCGACCACATATTCCTGTAGAAGTGATGCTCATGCAGTCCGGAGCTGAGCATGCTGGGATTCCGCCCGACCACCTCTTCCGCCCTGTAACCGGTGATCGCCTGGAATGCATCGTTGACCCGCAGGATGTTCGCATGCGGATCGGTGATGACCACCGCCTCCTGCGTCTCGAAGGCGACCGCCATCAACGCCAGCTCGTCCTCGAACTTGCGCCGCCGTTCGATCTCCTCCTGCAACGACTCGTTGGCCTGGCTGGTCTTTTCTATCTGGTCGAGTTCGCGCTGCCGGCTGTTGTGATTGATCAGGCGCACCAGATGCGCGATCGCCACCAGGGCGACAACGGCGCACAACGCACGCAGGAGCTGCACCGGCACACCGAACATCCCCCGGAATTCATTCTGTGTCAGGAACAGCGCCGGAATGGCCGGATCGTTCTTCGCAAGAACCACCGTAGACAGGGCATAGGCGATGAAAGCCGCCGAAGCGATGCGCAAATGTTTTGTCAGGGAACGCGACGAGGTCGACGTTTCCGCGCTCATGCTCTGGACAAAGAAGCCGTAACCCGTCAGCAGCCCTGCCGGGAACCCGAGCAGATAGCGCGTGGCGGTGACGAATCCGGTCAGCGCGTCGTCCGCGGCGGCGACAACGGCGAGCATCGCCAACGGCAGCGCTACATACAGCCACCGCAGAAAACGGCTGCGCTCCCCGGCCTCGCCCCGGCACAGCCGCACGCCGAATTCGAACAACGGAACAAATGAAGCAAACAGCAACAGCGCGCTCACCCACTCCAGTACGGCACTATCGAGCGGGTGGGCCGTTTTCCAGTAGATCAGGAATTCCAGCGTGCCGTGCAGCAGGCCGAAGGCGGCCAGCCAGGACAGGTGGGGGACGAAAGACAAGGCGCCGGCTTGCTTCGGAAGCACGAAGATGACTAGGCCCAGCGTAAAGAAGGCCAAGCCGTAGAGCAGAAGAATTTCGGCCATGCTGGCCTCGAAAAAAGCACCCATCATGGTGGCGACTCAAGCGTGCGACAGCATCTCAGCCGTAACGCTTGCGTCCGATGATTCGCGCGCGGTGGGCGCGGCGCTGCTCTTCTTCGGTCAGCACGCGCTTCTTGCCCTCGAAAGGGTTGGCGCTGCTGTTGAACTGTATCTTCAGCGGCGTGCCCTGCAGGCGGAACATCTCGCAGAACGCGCGCTCCAGGTAGCGCTGGTAGCTGGCGGGCACGTCGTCCAGGCCGCTGCCGTGAATGATGATCAGCGGCGGGTTGCTGCCGCCCTGGTGGGCGTAGCGCATCTTGGGACGGAAGCGCGCCCCCTTGGGCGGCTGCTGTTTTTCCAGTGCGGCCAGCAGTGCGCGGGTGAGCTTCGGGGTAGGCAGCTTGATCATCGCCGCGGCATAGGCTTCGTTGACCGAGGTCAGCAACTTGTCGATGCCGGTGCCGTTCAGCGCGGAGATGAAATGCAGCTTGGCGAAGCTCAAGAAATGCAGTTTGCGCTCGATGTCGCGCTTCACGGTATCACGCTGGTGCGCGTCCAGGCCGTCCCATTTGTTGACCGCGAGCACCAGCGCGCGGCCGGCCTGCAGCACGAAATCGGCGACATGCGCATCCTGCTCGGTGATCTGGTCCGCGCCGTCCACCACCAGCACGACGACGTTGGCGTCCTCGATGGCCTGCATGGTCTTGATCACCGAGAATTTCTCGATGGCTTCGTCGATCTTGCCGCGGCGGCGCACGCCGGCGGTGTCGATGATGGTGTATTGCTTGCCGTCGCGCTCGAAGTCGATGTAGATCGAGTCGCGCGTGGTGCCCGGCTGATCGAACGCGATCACGCGCTGCTCG
Source organism: Gallionella sp. (assembly GCA_035654695.1). Taxonomy (GTDB): domain Bacteria; phylum Pseudomonadota; class Gammaproteobacteria; order Burkholderiales; family Gallionellaceae; genus Gallionella. Next base: position 71,380 of record DASRWG010000020.1, read on the forward strand.
CCCAGGATGGCGTTGACCAGCGTGGACTTGCCGACGTTGGGGCGACCGACGATGGCGAGCTTGGGCTTCTGCTCTTCCTCGACCTTCTCTTCGCTCTCCAGCGGGAAATGCTCCAGCGCGAGTTCGACCACTTCGTTGACATTGTCGCCGTGCGCAGAGGAAATCGGTATCGGCTCGCCCAGCCCCAACTCGAAGAAGTCGGAGGTGACGCGGGTGCGCTGCATGCCCTCGGCCTTGTTGACCAGCAGCAGGATGGGCTTGCCGGTCTTGCGCAATTGCTCGGCGATGATCGCGTCCTGCGGCGTGCAGCCGGCGCGCCCGTCGACCAGGAACAGCACGGCGTCAGCCTCGTCCACCGCCTGGCGGCTCTGCTTGGCCATCTCGTACAGGATGCCGTCCTTCGCGACCGGCTCCAGACCGCCGGTGTCCACCACCAGATAGGGGCGCTCGCCGACCCGGCCGCGTCCGTAGTGACGGTCGCGCGTCAGGCCGGGCAGATCGGCGACCAGTGCATCGCGGCTGCGCGTGAGACGATTGAACAACGTGGACTTGCCCACATTCGGACGACCCACCAAAACCAATGTAGGCAACATTCAGAGCACCCCCATAAAACTACTGCGCGACTCGATAGCTGCGTTGTGCGGTGCTCGCTCGTCGCCTACCCGTTTGGTATGTCTCTGTCGCTGCGCGCCGCACGCCTTGCTCTCGAGCCGCTCGCTACGATTTCTGGGGGTTCTCATCAACTGCTTTCCTTATTTGATCGACAGCGAATAAAGATCGCCGTCGCGGGTCTGCACCAGCAGGCCCTCGTCCATCTGTTGCGGCGCGGACTGGATCGCGCCGTCCAGCCTGATGCGCGCGACGAAACTGCCGTCTTCGCGGCTCAGACCATGCAGATAACCTTCGTAATCGCCGGCGACGACATAGTTGTCCAGCGCATACGGCGCTGCGGTGTCGCGCATGAACAGCTGCTCGTTTTTCCACAGCGTACTGCCGCCGGTCTTGTCCAGCGCGATGACCGCGCCACTCGCATCGCTGAGGTAGAGATACTTGCGCAGCAGCATCATGCCCTTGTCGCTGCCGATGTCGCGATTCCACAACGGGCTGCCCTGTGCGGCGTCGTAACAGGCGACGCGCCCCTGGAAGGCGATCGCGCACACCTGTTCGTCGTCGACCACAGGATCGCTGGTGATATCACTGATACGTTCCAGTTCGGTGTTGCCTCGCGGCTGAGACACCGAGTTCTCCCACAGCACGCCGCCGTCCTTCACCTTCAGCGCGGCCAGCTTGCCGCCGGCGAAACCGGCGAACGCGACGCCTCGCTGTATCGTCACGCCGGCATGGCTGCGCACCACCAGCGCCGGGGTGCTGCGCTCGTACAGCCACAGACGCTTGCCGTCCGCCACCGCCAGCCCGGCAATGCGGCCGTCTCCGCTGCGCACAATCACTACGCCGTCGGCGACCTGCGGCACGCTCAACACCTCGCTGGAGACCTTGCTCTTCCAGCGCAGCTTTCCGTCTTCGCCGTAAGCCAGCACGTCCCCCTTGCCACTGCCGATCACCACCAGGCCCTCGCCCGCACCGACGCCTCCGCTGACATTGATGCCGCTATCGACACGCCACACCTGCTTTCCGGTCGCGCGTTCGATACGCGTCAGCGCACCGTCGCCGGATGCGCCATAGACCGCATCGGCGGTCAGCGCAGGCCGCAACAGGCTTGCTCCGGATTCGCCCAGATCGGCATGCCAGCGCACATCAAACTTCGCGGTCTCACTGAAATCGACCAATTCGGCCGGCCTCATAGGATCCTTCTTGCCGAACCAGCCTTCGACCGTCGAGCAGCCGCCCAGAAGCAGCAACGCCGCCAGCAGGGCCGGCCTTGAGCATCGTCGAAGTGTCAGGCGAGGCAAAATCATTTCGCCGCCCCCAGAGCATCCATCTTCATCTGGATCAGGTTGCGGTACATGCTTTTCGCATCAGTCTTCTCATAGGCCAGCTTGTAGGCAGTACGCGCTTCGTCGGTCTTGCCCTGCGCGCTCAGCACGTCGCCCTTCAGGTCGGCATACAGCCCGTTGAACGAATCGGGATGAGCGGCGTTCAGCAGCTTCATCGAGTCGTCATACTTCTTTTCGTCCATCAGGATCGCAGCCAGACGCAGGCGCGCCACATCCTTCAACGTGGCCTCTTCGGCATGGTCTATCGCCCACTGCAATTGCGTCTTGGCGCGCGCGACATCCTTGTTGAATTCGTTGACCTGCGCGGCCAGCAGCGCGGCGCGCGCGGCGTAAGCCGTGCCGGAGAATTTATCCATCACCGCGGCGGCGGCATCGTTGACGCGCTTGGCGTCGTTGCTCTGCAACTGCTTGGTGAATTCCGCATACAGCGTCGCCGCCTCGGCGGACTGCTTGTTCTGGTAATACTGCCAGCCGCGCCATCCGCCCATCGCGACGACAACCACCAGCAACGCGCCGAGCACGAAGTTGCCGTTATCCTTCCACCAGGCCTTGAGGCCCTCGATCTGTTCCTGTTCCTGCAAGTCCAATGCCGCCATGTTCAACTCCTACTTGATGATTTGATTGATTGTCGCGATGAGGTTATGCACGCCCACCCTTACCTGCTCGCCGCCCTGCATCGGCTTGACGCTGACCTCGTTCGCCTGCGCCTCGTCGTCGCCGATCACCAGCGCAACACTTGCGCCGCTGGAATCGGCTTTCTTCATCTGCGATTTGAAGCTTCCGCCGCCGCAGTGCAGCAGCACGCGCAGCTTGTCGTCGCGCAACTGCTCGGCGACCACGCTCGCCAGCTTCGCCGCCTGTTCGCCCTGATGCACCACGTACACGTCCACTGCCGGCCTGGGCGCGATCATGCCATCTTCCTGCACCAGCGCCAGCAGGCGTTCCACGCCCATCGCGAAGCCCATCGCCGGCGCCGGTTTGCCGCCGATCTGCTCGATCAGTCCGTCGTAACGTCCGCCTGCGCAGATCGTGCCCTGCGCGCCGAGGCGCGTGGTGACCCACTCGAACACCGTGCGGTTGTAGTAGTCCAGTCCGCGCACCAGCCGAGGATTGATCTCGAACGCGATGTCGTGACGCTTGAGTATGGCTTGCAGCTCTTCGAAATGCTTAATCGCATCCCCTTCCAGCTCGTCCATCAGCTTCGGCGCGCCCGCGATGATGTCCTGCATCGCCGGGTTCTTGCTGTCGAGGATGCGCAACGGATTGCTGTGCAAGCGGCGCGTCGCATCGGCGTCCAGCACGTCCTTGTGCTGCTCGAAATACGCGATCAGCTTGTCGCGATGGCGGCTCCGCGAGGCGGAATCGCCCAGCGTGTTCAGTTGCAGCGACACGTCGCGTATGCCCAGCTTGCGCCACAGCCGCGCGCACATGATGATCTGCTCGGCGTCGATGTCCGGCCCGCCGAAGCCCAGCGCCTCGACGCCGACCTGGTGGAACTGGCGGTAGCGTCCCTTCTGCGGGCGCTCGTGGCGGAACATCTGGCCGCTGTAATACAGCCGCTGCGGCGCGTTATACAGCAAATTGTGCTGCAGCACCGCGCGCACGCAGGAAGCCGTGCCTTCCGGGCGCAGCGTCAGGTGGTCGCCGTTGAGGCTGTCCTCGAAGCTGTACATTTCCTTCTCGACGATGTCGGTGACCTCGCCGATCGCACGCTTGAACAGCGCGGTCGGCTCGACCAGCGGCATGCGGATGTTGCGGTAGCCGTAGCCGTGCAACCAGTCACGCACCACCTCTTCGAACCATAGCCAAAGCTCCGCCTCTTCCGGCAGGATGTCGTTCATGCCTTTTACGGCTTGCAGTGTTTCTTTGCTCATAATCGATAAATAATTGCGAAACGTGAAATAGGGAAACGAGAAAAGGGAAACGGGATGCCCACCCGGCGCTTTGCGCCACCCGCCCTGCCGGGCGGATTACGTTTCCCGTTTCCCATTTCCCGTTTCTCGTTCCCCGTTCCCTGTTTCCCGTTTCAAATATTTTCGCGCCACATAGTCGTCAACGATCCGCACGAACTCCGCTGCGATGTTCTCGCCGCGCAGCGTCACCGCCTTCTCGCCGTCGATATACACCGGCGCTGCGGGCGTCTCGCCGGTGCCGGGCAGGCTGATGCCGATGTTCGCCAGCTTGCTCTCGCCCGGGCCGTTGACCACGCAGCCCATCACCGCGACGGTCATGTTCTCGACGCCTTCATACTGCTTGCGCCACTCGGGCATCTGCTCGCGCAGGTGCGCCTGTATGCTCTGCGCCAGTTCCTGGAACACCGTGCTGGTGGTGCGGCCGCAGCCGGGGCAGGCGGTGACCATGGGCGCGAACGCGCGCAGCCCCATCGTCTGCAATATCTCCTGCGCGACGACCACTTCCTCGGTGCGCGAACCGCCCGGCGCGGGCGTCAGCGACACGCGTATCGTGTCGCCTATGCCTTCCTGCAGCAGCACCGAGAGCGCGGCGGTCGACGCGACGATGCCCTTGGAGCCCATGCCGGCCTCGGTCAGGCCGAGGTGCAGCGCGTAGTCGCATTGCTGCGTCAACGAGCGGTACACCGCGATCAGGTCCTGCACCTCGCTGACCTTGCAGGACAGCACGATACGATCGTGCGGCATGCCGAGCTGTTCGGCGCGTGCAGCACTCTCGACCGCCGAGGCGATCAGCGCGGCGCGCGTGACTTCCTTCACGTCCTTCGGCTCGAGCAGGCGCGAGTTCTCGTCCATCATGCGCACGACCACATTCTGGTCCAGGCTGCCCCAGTTCACGCCGATGCGCACCGGCTTGCCGTAGCGTATCGCCGTCTCGATCATGATCGTGAACGGATCGGCTTCTTCGCGCACACGGCCGACGTTGCCCGGATTGATGCGGTACTTCGCCAGCACCTGCGCGCACTCGGGATATTCGGTCAGCAGGCGGTGACCGTTGTAGTGGAAGTCGCCGATCAGCGGCACGTCGCAGCCCAGCGCGTCGAGGCGCTTGCGGATCGCAGGCACCGCGGCGGCGGCCTCCGGCGTGTTCACGGTGATGCGCACCAGCTCGGAACCGGCCTGCGCCAGTTCGTAGACCTGCTTCACGGTCGCGCCGATATCGGCGGTGTCGGTATTGGTCATCGACTGCACGACGACGGGCGCGCCGCCCCCCAGCAGAACCTTGCCCACCTGCACCCGTTGCGATGGACGGCGCTTGATTGCTGCCTCGCTCATCGTTACTCCAGCGTCACGCGCGCCACGTCGCTGGTGGCGTTGGTATTCGGCTTCAGGTCGACGGTCTTGCCCTTGTAGGTCAGGCGTGCCGAACTGGCACGGCCGACCACCAGCGAGAACGGCCCCTGCCCGGACAGACGCAATTCGCTGCCGGCCGGATTCAGCTGGGACGAAACGATGTTGCCGTTCCTGTCGCGTACCTCGGTCCAAGACTCCTCGCCGAACGTCAGACGCAAATTGGCCGGTTGCGTAGTTGCGGCAGGTACGGCCGGTTTGACGGCAGGCACGACAGGCTGCGGCTTCGCGGCAAGAGGCGCGGGCTTGGTCGCGGTCACAGCGGAAGCAGGCAGTGGTTTCGCTGGAGCCGCCACGGTTTTGGTCGCATCAACGGCAGAAACCGGCAGCGGCTTCGTTGCAACAGGAGCAGGTTTAGCCGCGGCTACGGCGGAGACAGGCAACGTTTTCGCAGCGACCGGGACGGGCTTGACTGCCGACACTGCCAGAGGCTGCTTGACTGAAGGCATCGCGGCAACCGGCGCGGCCTGGGCCGCAGGCACCGCAGACTGCGCGGCGGAAACGGCAGACTGCGCCGCCGGGACAGCCGATGCGACGGACGATACTTCCGCTTCCTCGACAGCGGAAGCCGGAATGACTTGCATCTGCGCGGGCAACGGAATCGCCGCCTCGACCGGAGACGTCTCCCTGGACTCGTCCGGGGTGCTCGGCGAGGTGTAATGCCACACCGCGAACGCGACGACGACGACCGACAGGAACAGCGCGGCTCCCAGCCAGATCAGGTTCTGCAATTGCGGCGAACGCGCATCCAAAAACGGCACCTCGACCGAGGCCGGCGACACATGAGTGACAATATGGGCCTGCGGCAACGCGGCCAGCAGCGGCTGCACATCGATCTGCAAGACCTTGGCATAGCTGCGCACGAATCCGCGCACGAACGCCATCTCCGGGAGATGATGATAATCGTCCGCTTCCAACGCCTCGATCTGGCGAGGCGCCAGCTTGGTCTGCGCCGCCGCGTCCGCGACGCTCAATCCCAAGCGCTCGCGCGCCTCGCGCAATGCAGTGCCAGCCCGGACCGGGGCTGCTGCTTCGATATTTTCGGCCGGAGCCTGACTGTTTTCGTTCTGCTGTTCCATCATTCGCCCTGCATCATCAGTTGAGTCTCACGCGCCTCGGGATAGCGCTTGCGCAATTGCACCGCATAGCTTGCGGCGGCATTGCGGTCTCCGGCCTTGCGCTCGATGCGCACGCCCAGCCACAACTGCTCGGCGGTCGGTTCTTCGACACGCTCGGCGAAACCGGCAAAATATTTCTTCGCGGCCGGGTAGTCTCCGTTGAAAAAGCTCAACTCGGCCAATGCCAGCAGCGCCTGCAGATTGCCCGGCTGCACCAGCAGCGCCCGCTGAAGGAACTCTTCCGCATCCTTCAGCTTGCCCGCCTTCTGCGAACACACGCCGGCATTCAGGTAGGCGCGCTCCGGCGTGGTGTACAGCGGATTCTTCAGCGCCGCCATGAAATGCGGGATGGATTCCTTGGCCCTGTCGCGCTGGCACAGAAACCAGCCGTAGTTGTTGTGTGCGTCGGAATCGCCCTTATCCAGTTGCAGGCTATGGCTGAAATCCTCCTCGGCTTCCTTGTCCTCGCGCAACGCCATGTGAATCAGGCCGCGCATGTTGTAGGCCGGCGCATAGTTGCGATCCGCCTGCAGTGCCTTGGCGATCTCGCCCAGCGCGATGCCCAACTGCGAACGCTCGTAATACATGCCGGCCAGTTCGGTATGCACCTTGGCGCTCGCGCCGGCACGGCTGTCGTTCTGCACCGGCGCTTGCGAACCGCCGCCCGACGGCGTTCCGCAGCCTGACAGGAGGATCAGCAACATGGCCGGAATGACAAACTTCTTCATCGATTCACCTCGGTTAAACGCTGCATGGTTCGTTTGGTCTTGTCCTGCACCTGTCCGGCCAGCTGGCCGCAGGCCGCCGCGATGTCGTCGCCGCGCACCTTGCGTATCGTGGTCACGATGTCGGCCTGCATCAGGATGTCGCGGAAACGCTTCACCGTCTCCATGTCGGAACGGCGGTAAGGCGACTGCGGGAACGGATTGAACGGGATCAGGTTGAATTTGCACGGCACGTCGCGCACCAGCATCACCAGTTCGCGCGCATCATGGTCGCGGTCGTTGACGCCAGCAAGCATCACATACTCGAAGGTGATGAAATCGCGCGGCGCTTTTTCCAGATAACGCTTGCAGGCCGCCATCAGTTCCTTCAGCGGATATTTCTGGTTGATCGGCACCAGTTCGTCGCGCAGCCTGTCGTTCGGCGCATGCAGCGACACCGCCAGCGCCACCGGGCACTCGTCGCGCAGCCGGTCCATCGCCGGCACGATGCCGGAGGTGGACACCGTCACGCGGCGGCGCGACAGGCCGTAGGCATGGTCGTCCAGCATCAACCGCAGCGCGCTCACGGTGTTGTCGAAATTCAGCAGCGGCTCGCCCATGCCCATCAGCACGACGTTGCTGATCTGCCAGTTGCCCTCGGCGTCTTTGCCGACCTGGCGGTTCGCCCACCACAGCTGGCCGATGATCTCCGCGACGCTGAGGTTGCGGTTGAAGCCCTGCTTGCCGGTGGAACAGAACGCGCAGTCCAGCGCGCAGCCGGCCTGTGTCGAGACGCACAGCGTGCCGCGCGTCTCCTCGGGGATATACACGGTCTCGACCGCGTTGCCGGTGCCCATGTCCAGCAGCCATTTGCGCGTGCCGTCGTCGGACAGCTCCTCGCGCATCACCTTAGGCGCTTCCACACAGGCGATCTGCTTGAGTTTTTCGCGAAGAGAGACCGCAAGGTCGCTCATCGCATCGAAATCGGACTCCCCGGCTTTGTAAATCCAGCGCAGCACCTGCCTGGCGCGGAACGGCTTTTCGCCGTGTTCCGCAAACCAGGTGGTCAACTGCTGGACATCGAAGTCGAGGAGGTTTTGCTTCATCTAGCTGATGCGTGAATTAACGCGAGTAGACGTTCAGAGCCGGGAAGAAATAGGCGATCTCGATCGCGGCGTTCTCGGCCGAATCAGAACCGTGCACCGCGTTCGCGTCGATGCTGTCGGCGAAGTCGGCGCGGATCGTGCCCTTGTCGGCCTTCTTCGGATCGGTCGCGCCCATCAGGTCGCGGTTCTTCAGGATCGCGCCTTCGCCTTCCAGCACCTGGATCATCACCGGGCCGGAGACCATGAAGTCCACCAGGTCCTTGAAGAACGGGCGTGCGGCGTGCACGGCGTAGAAGCCTTCGGCTTCGGCGCGGGACAGCTGGGCCATGCGCGCGGCAACGATCTTCAGGCCGGCGTTCTCGAAACGGGTGTAAATCTGGCCGATCACATTCTTCGCAACTGCATCGGGTTTGATAATCGACAGGGTACGTTCAACAGCCATTGCTACTCTCCAAATGATTAAAGTTAATCAGAAAATTCTGAGGGCGCGATTCTATCAGGCTTTGCCCCAACTGTCGCAGTCCGCCCCCCGACTGGGGGAGCGATTCAAAGGGGTAGAAGCGTTATGTGCCATCCCGAACATTTCTACTCCCATCTATGGGAAGGCCTCCGGTTTTCGTAAGCCACATGGTTTTGCTCATAAGCATCACCGTAGCCGTTCGACCAAGCACGATAAAGCCGTGCTATTCCGTCCGCCATGTTTGCCAGAATCGGAATCGAAAAGGCAGGCTATTGCAGCCTGCCTTTTTGCTGGTAACTACGGAACAACTCATCAAGCGGCCAACCGCTCCAGCCCCTCCTTGAGCCCCGAGAATCCCTGCAGTTGCTCGCTGCCGCCCACGCCCAGCCGAGCGAGGTTCTGCGAACCGGACGAGCCGTACAGCCCGAATGATCCTGCACCCGCGCCGGAATCGGCGAAGTTGCCCTCGTCGCCGCCGCTCTGTTCCAGATGCTGTTTGAGCCGCGCGTTCATCCGCTCCCATTCCGAAGCGACATCGCCGCCGATGCCTTGTTCGACATTCCGGTTCACTTGCCATTCGGTCTGGCTGCCGCGTCCGCCGTTGTGCTCCATCAGGCTGAAGGACGAGAACTGTTCGCTTGCGCTTTCACCGTCGAACCACAACTGGATCAGCTCGTCGGTATTCCGGCTGTCGTCTTCGCGATCCCTCGCATGCTCGTCGGTCCTGTCCTCGTTTCTGCCGGATGGGCGATTTTCGGATCCAGAGTCTTGCGAATGCGATCCGGAATCGGTCGCATGATCGTTGCCGCCCCGGCTTCCTGAATGACCGGAGCTTCCCGGATGACCGGGCGAAGCGCTCGCGCCGTCGTTCGAGTTTTCATCATGACCCGGTGGCGGCGCGTCCTCGCCGTTGCCCACACCTTCGTTGCCGCGACCGACCGTGATCCGGAATACATCGGAAGCCGAGAGGCTGCCTGCGGTGCTGCCGGTTGCGCCCACTTTGTCGGTGGCGGTGATGCGGACATCCAGAGTGTTTCTTTCTTTGGGCGCTTCGCCCGAGAAGGTCCGGGTGGCGGCGTCGAACTCCAGCCATTCCGGCAATGCGGAGCCGTCGGCCAGCATCGCCGTGTAGTCGAGCACATCGCCTTGATCGATGTCGGTGAAGCTGTCGACGGGCATCTGCCACGAGAAGTGTTTGTCGCTCCGAAGATACTGGTCGTCCAGTGGCGATACCAGTATCGGCGCGTCGTTCGTCCCGCTCAGGAACACGTCCAGCCCGGAAGCGACGCTCGCGATGCCGTCCGTGGCGGTGTAGCCGAAATGCTCGGCGACCTGCGCATCGCGTCCCAGCGACTGCACCGCAGCAGAGGTGTTGGCCAGGCTATAGGCGTAGCCGCCGTCCGCCGCCAGCGTCAGGCTGCCGTAGCCGCCCGCGCGGACGCCGGCATCGGCGACGCTCAGCACCGTGCCCTGATCGATATCGCTGTCGTTGGCGAGGACGTTGCCGGAGGCGGTGACGCTTGCATCTTCCTGCACGGAGGCCGTGTCGTTCGCGGTAACCGGACCGTCGTTCGCTCCGGCGATGCTGACGCTCAAGGTGGATGGCGTCGAGGCAATGCCGTCGGTCGCCTCGTAAGCAAAGGCCTCGGTGACGACCTGTCCGGCGGCCAGCGACTGGACGGCGGACGAGGCGTTGTCCAACGCGTAGCTGTAGCTGCCGTCCGCAGCCAACGTGAGTTGGCCGTATTGGCCTGTGAATACCCCCGCATTCGCCACGACGAGAACCGCGCCCTGGTCGATGTCGCTGTCATTCGCGAGCACGTTGCCGGTCGCGACAAGAATGGTGTCTTCCTGCACGGCAGCCGTGTCGTCCGCGGTGACCGGGCCGTCGTTGACGCCGGTGACGGTCATGGTGACGGTGGCGGTGCTGGTGGCCCCCGCCAAATCGCTCACGGTGTAGCTGAAAGTGTCGGTGGCGGTCTGACCTTGCACCAGCGACTGGAACAGAGTGCTGTTAGCCTGTCCTGAGCTTGTCGAAGGATCGTACTGCACCGCGCCGTTGACCAGCGACACCGCCGCACCGGAGGCAGCCTGCGATACGCCGACGATGTTGAGCGCGTCACCGTGGATGAAGTCCGGGTCGGTGTCGTTGGCCAGCAAGGTCGCGGCATCGAGCAGCACCGCACCGCCGTCTTCGGTCGCCGTTCCTGTGTCCGCATTGGCCGTCGGAGCATCGTTGACGTTAACGTTGACGACATCGAAGTTGAACGTACTGTAGGCGCTCAAGCCGCCCGTGTCGGTGGCCGTAACGATGACGCTCAGGCTGCCTGCGTCGCCGTTGCCCGGCGTGCCACCGAAGGTCTGGGTTGTAGCATCGAAACTCAGCCAACCCGGCAGCGCGCTACCGTCGGACAACGTCGCACTGTAGCTCAGCGTATCGCCGTGGATGAAGTCCAGGTCATCGAAGGTGCCCACCGGAACGGCGAAGCTGAACGAGGCGCCCTGCTGCGTGGACTGATCGACCAGCGCTACGCTCACGGTCGGCGCGTCGTTGACGTTGGCGACATCGACCGCAAACGTGCTGCTGGCCGACAGGCCGCCGCTATCGGTGGCCGTCACGACGATGCTCAGACTGCCAACGTCCGCGTTACCCGGGGTGCCGCTAAAGGTCTGCGTGGCGGCGTCGAAACTCAGCCAGCTCGGCAGCGCGCTGCCATCGGCGAGCGTCGCGCTGTAGCTCAGCACGTCGCCGTTGTCGATGTCGGTGAAGCTGCCCGCTGGAACAGCAAAGCTGAAGGCGGCATCCTGCTGCCTAGTCTGGTCCGCAAGCTGAGTCGCCAGAACAGGAACATCGCTCGTACCCGCAATGGTCACGGTCAGCGTAGCTGGCGTAGCGGCAATACCATCGGTCGCTTCGTATGCGAAGGTCTCGGTCACGCTTTGTCCCGCTCCCATGAATTGCACAAGGGCGTTATCCAGCGTGTAGACATAGCTGCCGTCCGCATTCAGTGACAGGCTTCCGTAATTGCCTTGCAGTGTGCCTATATTAGCAACGCTTAGCACGGCTCCCTGATCCACGTCGGTGTCGTTCGCCAGCACGTTGCCGGCAGCGGTGAGCGTGCCATCTTCTTGGACGGACGCGACATCGTCTGCCGTGACCGGCCCGTCGTTCGTGCCGGTGATGGTCATGGTGACGGTGGCGGTGCTGGTCGCTCCGGCCATGTCGCTCACGGTGTAGCTGAAAGTGTCGGTGGCGGTCTGGCCTTGCGCCAGCGACTGGAACAGAGTGCTGTTAGCCTGTCCTGAGCTTGTCGAAGGATCGTACTGCACCGCGCCGTTCAGCAGCGATACCGCCGCACCGGAATCGGCCTGCGATACGCCGACAATGTTGAGCGCGTCGCCGTGAATGAAGTCCGGGTCGCTGTCGTTGGCCAGCAGGGTCGCTACATCGAGCAATACCGCGCCGCCGTCCTCGGTTGCCGCACCGCTATCGGCATTGGCAGTCGGCGCATCGTTGACATTAACGACGTTGAGGTTGAATGCGCTTGATGCGCTCAAGCCGCCCGTGTCGGTGGCCGTCACCAGCACATTCAGATTGCCCACGTCCTGATTGGTTGGAATGCCGCTGAAGATGCCCGTAGCCGCATCGAAAGTTAGCCAGCCCGGCAGCGCCGCACCATCGGCCAGCGTCGCGCTGTAGCTCAACGCATCGCCGTGGATGAAGTCCACGTCGTCGAATATCCCTGCCGGAACGGTGAAACTGAACACCGCCTCCTGGAGCGTAGCTTGATCGGCAAGCGCCATGCTCACCGTCGGCGCATCATTGACGTTGACAACCGCCGTCGTGGAGCTGCTGTTCACGCTTTCCACAGTGCCGTGTCCATCGGTATAGCTAGCATTCACGCGCACCAACTGTCCCACTTGAGCTTCGCGAAGAATAAACGTGCCGGCCGTCGCACCGTTGATGCTGCTCCACGTTACGCCATTATCGGCAGAGCTTTGCCATTGGTAGCCGATAGCTCCAAGGCCATCCGCATCGGCCAACGTGTTGGCGGCGGTGAGCGTCTGGTTCTGGGCTGCGCTGCCACTCACGCTGACGCTGCCAGATGGTGCGTTGTTGACGTTGGCGACCGCTGTCGTGGCGCTGCTGTTAACGCTTTCCACTGTGCCGTGACCGTCGGTGTAGCTAGCATTCACGCGCACCAGTTTCCCCACCTGAGCTTCGGTCAGCACAAACGTGCTGGCCGAAGCTCCCGTGATATTGCTCCACGTTGCCCCATTATCGGCGGAGCTTTGCCATTGGTAGCCGATAGCTCCAAGACCGTCCGCATCCGAAAGTGTGTTGGTGGCGGTGAGTATCTGGTTCTGGGTTGCGCCGCCACTCACGGTGACCGTTCCCGTCGGCGCATCGTTGACGTTGGCGACCGCCGCCGTGGCGCTGCTGTCCACGCTTTCCGCCGTGCCGTGACCGTCGGTATAGCTAGCATTCACGCGCACCAGTTTCCCCACCTGAGCTTCGGTCAACACAAACGTGCTGGCCAAAGCTCCCGTGATATTGCTCCACGTTGCACCATTATCGGCGGAGCTTTGCCATTGGTAGCCGATAGCTCCAAGGCCATCCGCGTCCGTAAGCATGTTGGTTGCGGTGAGAATCTGGTTCTGGGTTGCGCTGCCGTTCACGCTAACAATCCCCGTCGGCGCATCATTGACGTTGGCGACCGCCGTCGTGGCGCTACTGCTCACGCTTTCCAGCGTGCCGTGACCGTCGGTATAGCTGGCATTCAAGCGCACCAACTGTCCCACTTGAGCTTCGCCAAGAACAAACGTGCTGGCCGTCGCACCGTTGATACTGTTCCAAGTTGCTCCGTTGTCGGCGGAGCTTTGCCATTGGTAGCCGATAGTGCCAAGACCATCCGCGTCCGCAAGCGTGCTGGTGGCGGTGAGTATCTGGTTTTGGATTGCGCTGTCGTTCGCGGTGACTGTTCCCGTCGGCGCATCATTGACGTTGGCGACCGCCGTCGTGGCACTGCTGTTAACGCTTTCCACAGTGCCGTGACCGTCGATATAGCTGGCATTCACGCGCACCAGTTGACCAACTTGAGCCTCGGCGAGCGCAAACGTGCTGGCCGAAGCTCCCGTGATATTGCTCCATGTCGCCCCATTATCGGCGGAGCTTTGCCATTGGTAGCCGATAGCGCCAAGACCATCCGCGTCCGCAAGCGTGTTGGTGGCGGTGAGTATTTGGTTTTGGATTGCGCTGCCGTTCGCGGTGACTGTTCCCGTCGGCGCATCATTGACGTTGGCGATCGCTGTCGTGGCACTGCTGTTAACGCTTTCCAGCGTACCGTGACCGTCGGTGTAGCTAGCATTCACGCGCACCAGTTTCCCCACCTGAGCTTCGGTCAACACCAACGTGCTGGCCAAAGCTCCCGTGATATTGCTCCACGTTGCACCATTATCGGCGGAGCTTTGCCATTGGTAACCGATAGTGCCAAGACCGTCTGCATCCGAAAGTGTGTTGGTGGCGGTGAGTATCTGGTTCTGGGTTGCGCTGCCACTCAAGGTGATAGTTCCCGTCGGCGCATCATTGACGTTGGCGACCGCAGCCGTGGCGCTGCTATTAACGCTTTCCAACGTGCCCTGACCATCGGTGTAGCTTGCATTCACGCGCACCAACTGCCCCACTTGAGCTTCGCCAAGAATAAATGTGCTGGCCGTTGCACCGGCGATACTGTTCCACGTTGCGCCGTTGTCTGCCGAGCTTTGCCATTGGTAGCCGATCGTTCCAAGACCGTTTGCATCCGCAAGCGTGTTGGCGGCGGTGAGGGTCTGATTCTGGGTAGCTGCGCCGCTTATGCTGACGCTCCCTGTTGGAGCCGCATTGAGCATACCGGCCAGATCGGCTGCTTGCCAAATCGTGCCATCCGCGAATTCCGCGCGCTCGATTTGATAGTCCGCCCCCAAACCCCATCCGAGAATGGTCAGTTGGTCGGTCGTGCCGCTAATCCCCAGCACCAGATCATTGCCCTGTCTGTTAATGACAATATCGCTCGCGGCTATCCCGCTTCCGAAGCGGATAGTGTCTACGTTGCCCGCAACAACATCGTGGTCGTTTATCGTGTCCTGGCCTCCTCCCCGTCCAAACACGTAGACATCATTGCCCGTGCCGCCGCTAAGTATGTTGGCCGCGCTGTTGCCGGTCAGGATATTGTCGAGGGTGTTGCCTGTCCCGTTGAGCGCTGCCGTGCCGGTGAGGATGAGATTTTCAACGTTGGCGGCGAGGGTAAGTGTGACACTGGATTCAACCGTATCGATCCCTTCGTTGGCGTTCTCGGTGATGACATCGGTGGCGTTATCGACCACGTAGGTATCATCCCCTGCCCCGCCCAGCATCTTGTCTGCCCCCGCTTTACCGTCAAGACGGTCATTGCCTGCTCCACCGGTCAAGGTGTTGACCGCGCTGTTGCCGCTAAGCATATTGTCCAGCGTGTTGCCGGTGGCATTGATGGCGGCGGTGCCCGTGAGCGACAGATTTTCCACATTGGCGGCGAGCGTGTAGGTAACGCTGGATTGCACGCTGTCGATGCCTTCGTTGAGATTCTCGACGACGACATCGGCGGCGCTGTCGACGATGAAGGTATCATCCCCCGCCCCCCCTACCATGGTATCGCTGCCCGCGCCCCCATCGATAAAGTCATTGCCGGCATAGCCGTTCAAAACATCATTGCCAGCCAGCCCGCTAAGCGTGTCGTTACCCGCCCCGCCATTCAGCGTATCCGCCTTCGCCGTGCCGGTGAGCGTCAGGCTCTGCACGCTGACGGCGATATCGAAGATGTCCGATGCCGTCACGTTGCTCGTGTCACTCGCCGTCACGCGCACGCTGACCGTGCCGAGCGCCCCCGGTGTGCCGCTGAAAGTACGTGTCGCGGCATCGAAGCCGAGCCATGACGGCAAAGCGCTGCCGTCAGCCAGCGTGGCGCTGTAACTGAGCGTGTCGCCCGCGTCCGGGTCAGCGAACGCGTCGGGAGCGACGGTGTAGCTGAACGCGCTGCCCAGCGTTGCCGCCTGATCCGGCAGCGCCGCAGCCAACAGGGGCGCGTGGTTGGGCGCACCGATGTTCAAGGTGACATACTCGCCCGTCCCGTAGCCGTAGTTATCGGTACCCCAAAGGATGAATTGCAGCGCCCCTACATCGGCTGCGGTCGGGGTGCCCGCAAACGTGCGGGTCGCGGGATCGAAGGTCAACCAGGCAGGCAAGGCAGTGCTATCCGGCATCGTGGCACTGTAGTTGACCGAATCCCACGGGTTGGGGTCGATGATCGTGTCCGCCGCCACCGTGTAGGTGAACACGGAGTCCGCGCGGGCCTGCAAAATCGGCAGGTAGCTGTTGATCGTGGGCGCGAGGTTGGTGTTGGCGCGGTCCACGACGCTCTGGATCATGGCCTGGTCCCACACCACCCCATTAGCGAATTCCACACGGTCTATCTTGTGGTCCGAGATAGCGCTGCCGCTGACGGTGTCGGCACCGTAGTAGTTGATTAAGGCGATCTGATCGTTCGTCCCCTTGATATTCAAGAAGATGTCAGTGCCGATCTGGAGGGCAACCACATCCGTATCGGCGATGCCCGCGCCGAAACGCAGGGTATCGGTGGTGCCCAACAGATCGGTGTTGTCGATAGAGTCCTGCCCGTCTCCCCGGTTAAAGACATAAACATCGTTGCCCGCCCCCCCGACCAGATAGTCGTTGCCCGTCCCGCCGGTGAGAATATTATTCCCTGCGTTGCCCCACAAACCGTTATCGAGCGCATTGCCCGTCGCGGAAAGGTCGGCCACACCATCGACCGCCAGACGCTCGATATTGTCCCCCAGCGCGAAGCTCACCGTGCTGCGCACCATTTCGTTGCCTTCACCGGCAGCCTCGATGATGGTATCGCCCGCGTTGTCGATTTCGTAGTAATCGTCGCCCGCGCCGCCGATCAGGGTATCCGCGCCTGTTCCACCGAACAATGAATCATTGCCAGCACCTCCGTCCAGCGTGTCATTTCCAGCCAGCCCCGACATGTTGTTATCGGCGGCGTTGCCGGTGA
Source organism: Gallionella sp. (assembly GCA_035654695.1). Classification (GTDB taxonomy): domain Bacteria; phylum Pseudomonadota; class Gammaproteobacteria; order Burkholderiales; family Gallionellaceae; genus Gallionella. The sequence goes on from DASRWG010000020.1 coordinate 88,130, forward strand.
CAACGTTGTCGAGTTCGTTGCCGTTGCCGTGGATGGCGGCTCCCGTCAGAACCAGATTCTCGACGTTTCGCTCCAGAACCAGAGTGGTTTCGTAGTTGCGTTCGATGGTGTCGATACCCTGTCCGACAGTTTCAGAAATTATGTCGCCCACGTTGGTAATGTAGTAGTCGTCACCGGCCCCGCCATACATTGCGTCGCTGCCCAGCCCGCCGTCGATCCGGTTATTGCCGCTGTTGCCCCTAATCGCGTTGTTTATGTCATTGCCCGTGGCGTTCAGGTTTTCCGTACCGGTCAAGGTCAAATTCTCGACATTCGCCGTGAGGGTATAGCTGATGCCGGATTGCACCAGATCGGCCCCCTCGTTCACGTTTTCCGTGACGACATCGCCGATGTTGTCGATCACGTAGGTGTCGTTACCCAGTCCTCCGACCACCGTATCACTTCCAGCACCGCCATCCAGTCTGTCGTCAGCGAAACCTCCGAGCAGCGTATCGTCTCCCGCACCGCCATATAAGGTATCGCGCCCCGCCCCCCCATCCAGAATGTTAGCGGCAGCATTGCCGGTAAGGACATTGGAGAGTTCATTGCCAGTGCCATTGACTGCATCCGCCCCCGTCAGGGTGAGGTTTTCAACGTTGGCCACTCCGGCAAGGCTGTAAGTGAGGCCGGTTTCTACGGTGTCGGTCCCGGATTGCAATGCGGAAGCTTCAATGATGATGTCGGCAAGATTGTCGACCACGTAGGTGTCGTTGCCCAAACCGCCCTGCATGGTGTCGGCCCCCGCCCCGCCGTCCAGTCTCTCGTCGCCGTCCGTGCCGTTCAAGGTGTCGTTACCAGCCAAACCTTGTAGGCTTTCTCCAGCCCAAGCAAAAAGAACATCATCGCCCGCAGTAGCAACAGGCACAGCCATCACCTTCGTCCGCATTTGCGCCGCGTCCCACACCGAGCCGTCGGCGAATTCGAACCGCTCGATGAGACAATTGCTGCCGTCTCCCCAGTTCAGCAAGGTAAGCTGGTCGCCCGTGCCGTTGATGGACACCACCATATCGTATCCCCGGCGCGTGAGGGTGATATCGGCGGGGGCAATGCCCGCCCCGAACCGCAGGGTATCGATATTTCCCGCAGTGGCATCCTGGTCGAGGATTTCGTCCGCTCCGTCGCCCAAGTTAAACTGGTAAACATCGTTGCCCGCCCCTCCCGCCAGATAATCATTGCCCGTGCCCCCTTCCAAATGATCACTCCCGGCATTACCGTACAAATTGTCGTTCCCGCCCATGCCGTAGGCGAAATCGTCGCCCGAAGTGCCGTGCAATGTGTTTTTGCCCGCATCGCCTATCAGGCTGTCCAGCCCGATTCTGCCCAGCATCTGCGCGAAGCCGATACCGGCGGGGTCGCCCTGCGCGCGTAGCGCATCGATCACCTGGTAGCCGACCGTGCCTTCCTGTTTGAGGGCGTCGGCGAATTCCTTGAAGGTGACGATGGCGTTTACCGGGTCTGCCGCGTACAGGGTCTGCAATGCGGCGACGGCGTTGG
>DASRWG010000021.1:0-3206 GCA_035654695.1 Gallionella sp.
CGAACCCGCTCCATCGTTCGGCGCAAAGATCCGCGCCGACTTCATCCGCGGCATGGGCAAGGTGGACGGCAAGTTCGTGATCATCCTGAACGTCGATCACGTGCTGTCGCTGGACGAGATGTCCAGCCTCGCCGGGATCAACGGCGGAACGGCAGTCGCGGCCTAAGGCCGGTTTTGTAGGCGCGTCCTTCGACAGGCGCACGGGCTTCGGGCCGAGCAGGCGACATGTTTTTTGTTTCACGCAAAGGGCGACGGGTTCGCAATGGCTGCGTCATTAGCCGTTCTCCCTTTCCAGGCTGTGTTTGCGAAGGATGTTTTCGCGTGGGCACATTGCAAGGCTGCTCGGATATCCCATATTGATATGGGATCAATTGTCCGTGATAGGCAGCGCAACCAAATCCCTCCCCATTCAGGGGGGGGAATAATCGCTATGTGGTAGATGTTTCACAATCGATATTGGTCAATTGGTTAAGTGATTCAATAAGCTCCGCATTGCGGGGCTTATTTTTTATATCGCCCAGTCATGGGTGGCATGCCCCTCATGCCTGTTAACAAACGTCGCTCAATCTCCCCGCTATTCCGATGGCGTTTGCCCGTGTTTTTGTCGAATACGATGCGGCTCGAAGTGTAGGGCAATCCCTACAACAAAGAATCGCCCTAAATTATTTGCGGGATTTCCCTATGTTTTCGTCATGCGATGCCTGTCATTCTTAATTCCCATTGGAAATATATGGGGATGGGGCGGGTATTTCCCAATTTCGATGACCGCCCCGCAATCCGTCCCGAGAGGGTATTTTTTATAGAACCGAGAGCAGCATGAACAATCGATGGACCAAGGTAGCGCTGGCGGGTTTGCTGGCGAGCAATGCGGCGTTTGCGGAAGGCTGTCCTGACTTCAAGCAGGACACGTTGAGCGGCGACTGGGGCGGCAGCCGCAGCAGCCTGTGCGACAAGGGCGTCACAGTGGAGCTGACCCACAAGAGCGACATGATGGCGAACGTGGATGGTGGTGTCGCGCGAGGCGGTGTGGTGTTGATGAACAGCGAAGCAGCAGCCAGCTTCGATCTCGACAAGATTGCCGGGTTGAGCGGCGCGAGCGCCTTTGTCCAGTATCACGTGCAGCACGGCAACCCATCGATCAACGCCTACACCGGCAGTTTCGCCGGCGTGACCAACATCGAGACCGGCACCAGCACCGGCCAGTTTTTCCAGGCCTGGGTGCAACAGGAGTTCGACAATCTCTCGGTATTGGCCGGCCTGTATGCCGTCGATTCCGAGTTCTATGTGACCGACACCTCCGGTCTGTTCCTGCAACCGCCTTACGGCATGTCCGCCGAAATGGCGCAGACCGGCCGCAACGGCCCGCCGGTGTTCCCGATGGGCGCGTTGGGCCTGCGCGTGAAATACGCCGCAAACAATATGTACCTGCAAGCCGCCGTCACCGACGGCGTTCCGGGCAACCCGAATAACCCGCACGGCACCCAGATTCGTTTCGATCGGGGCGACGGCAGCCTTGCGGTGGCCGAGTTCGGCTACACCCCTGAGACTGCAGAGGGCCAGTACAACAAGACTGCCGTCGGCCTGTGGCGCTACACCGCGCGCGCGGCCGATCTCGATCCGGCAATTGCCGAGCTGCGCACCGATCAAGGTGCGTACATCGTCGCGGAGCGCACGCTGATGGCCGAGCAGGGTAATCCGGCGCAGGGGCTTTCCGGCTTCGTGCGCTTCGGTTTCGTGAACAAAAATGTCTATCAGACCGACTGGTCGGGCAGCCTGGGTTTGAACTACCAAGGCCTGTTCGACGGACGCGACGACGATGCCGCCGGCATCGCGGTAACCAACAGCCATGCGAGCGCCAAGTATCGCTTGCTGAATGCAAGCGAGTCGTCCGAGACCATCGTCGAGATGACCTATCGCATGCAGTTGCAGCCCTGGCTGGCGTTGCAGCCCAGCCTGCAATACATCGCCAACCCGAACATGGACCCGGCATTGAAGGATGCCTGGGTGGTCGGCGCGCGGATCGAAGCCGCGTTTTAAGAATCGGTTTGCATTAAACATAACTCAGAGAGTCGGAAGTGAATCTAAGCATCAAGCAGAAACTGATACTCAACATCGTGCTGATCGTCGTGGCGACGGTCGCGCTGGTCGGTATTTCCATGCAGGGTATCTCGACCCTGCGCGAAATGCAGGACGAAGGCGCGCAGCGCGCCAATGACGCCGTCTTTATGGAAGATGCCGCCAATATCGGTGTGGACATGTACGTGGTGGTGGCGGATGCGGTGATCAACCGCAACCTCGACGAAAGCCGCAAGGACTGGGCTGAAGCCAAGAAGAACGGACTGGGGAAGCTGGCGCATGTGAAGGAGATCGTCGACACGCCGGAAGAGCAAAAGCTGGCCGAGGAGTCGTTGGCGCACTTCAACAAACTCATCGACTTGTTCGAGAAAGAGCAGTTGCCGCAACTGGAAAGCGCGACTCCGGACGAAGCCCGGATTCGGGTCATCGACGGTCGGATGGACGTGGAGGTTTCCGGTATCGAAGAGAAGATGGAAAAGATTGCCGCCTCGCTCGACGAAGAGACCAAGGAAGCCGATGCCCAGTTCGATGCCACAGGGCAGGCAACCAGCACGCGAGCGCTGATTATCGGCGTGGTCATGCTGGCGGCGCTGATCGCCATCGCGATCTGGATACTGCTGTCTATCACCCGTCCGCTGATGGTGGCATTGAGTGTCGCCAACCGGGTGGCCGAAGGCGACATGACGGTGCGCATCGATGTGAACAGCAACGACGAAACCGGTCAGTTGCTGGGCGCGATGAAGACCATGGTCGAGAAACTGTCGCAGATCATCGGCGAAGTGCGCGGCGCGGCGGAGAACCTGACCAGCGCATCGGAAGAAGTGTCGAGCACCGCGCAGAGCATGTCGCAAGCGACCAACGAGCAGGCCGCCTCCGTCGAAGAGACCTCGGCCTCCGTCGAACAGATGGGGGCATCGATCAACCAGAACAGCGAGAACGCCAAGGTCACCGAAGGCATCGCCTCGCAAGCTGCGAAGCAGGCTGCCCAGGGCGGCGAAGCGGTGAAGGAAACCGTGACCGCGATGAAACAGATCGCCGGCAAGATCGGCATCATCGACGACATCGCCTACCAGACCAACCTGCTGGCGCTGAACGCCGCCATCGAAGCGGCGCGCGCCGGCGAGCACGGC
>DASRWG010000022.1:0-89385 GCA_035654695.1 Gallionella sp.
AGATCGGCCACAACCGCGACGCGCTGGAAGCCGCCTACCCCGACCTGCCCTTCACTTGGCTGGACGTGACGGCGGGTGACCAGTTCGTGTTCATGCTGCACAGGAACGATCTGCTCTGATGTCGTCGGTCGAGCATTACGAGAACTTCCCCGTCGCCTCCGTGCTGATGCCGAAGCGGCTGCGCAAGCCGGTGGCGGCGATCTATCATTTCGCGCGCGCGGCGGACGACATCGCCGATGAGGGCGATCTGACAAACGACGAGCGCCTGCTCCGATTGGCCGAGTTCCGCGTCGAGCTGAAACGCATCGAAACGGGCGACGCCCCGCTGACGCCGCTGTTCCGTAACCTTGCGGCCGAAATAGAGGACCACGCGCTGCCGATGCGCCCGCTGTACGACCTGCTAGCCGCGTTCTCGCAGGATGTGGAAAGGAAGCGCTACGCGAATTTCGACGAACTGCAGGACTATTGCCGCCGCTCGGCCAACCCGGTGGGCAACCTGCTGCTGCACCTGTACGGCGAAGCGACGCCAGTGAACCTCGCCTATTCCGATGCGATCTGCACCTCGCTGCAACTGATCAACTTCTGGCAGGACGTCGCGAAGGACTGGGCGATCGGACGGGTCTACCTGCCGCAGGACGACCTGGCTAAATACAACGTCAGCGAAGCGCAGATCGCCGCGGGCCAGACGGACGCCAACTGGCGCGCGCTGATGAAGTTCGAGGTGGATCGCGCAAGAGAGATGATGCTGTACGGCAAACCGCTGGGCACCATCCTCACCGGCCGCATCGGGCTGGAGATGCGCATGATCATCCAGGGCGGCCTGCGCATCCTCGACAAGCTGGAAGCGGCCGACTACGACATGTTCAACAAGCGCCCGGTATTGAAGCCTTACGACTGGGTTATCATGCTGGCGAAAAGCGCACCTTTCTGAATATGACCCCCGAAGAATATTGCGAAGACAAGGCCCGCAGCAGCGGCTCCAGCTTCACCAGCAGCTTCCGTTTCCTGCCCGCCGACAAGCGCCGCGCGATGACCGCGCTGTACGCCTTTTGCCGCGAGGTAGACGACGTGGTCGACGAGTGCTCGGACGCCGGCGTCGCGCGCACCGCGCTGAACTGGTGGCGCGGCGAGGTCGCCGCGATCTACTCCGGCCGCCCCACCCATCCGGTCTGCATCGCGCTGGTGGACATCGTCAAACGCTTCAACCTGCCGCAGGAACACCTGCTGGAGATCATCGACGGCATGGAGATGGACCTCGACCAGCCGCGCTATCCGGACTTCAAGTCGCTGCAACTGTATTGCTACCGCGTCGCGTCGGTAGTCGGCCTGCTGTCGGCGGAGATATTCGGCTACACCGACCGCGAGACGCTGAAATACGCGCACGACCTCGGCATCGCATTCCAGCTCACCAACATCATCCGCGACGTCGGAGAGGACGCGCGGCGCAACCGCATCTACCTGCCGATGGACGAGATGCAGCAATTCGGCGTGACAGCGGCCGACATCCTCAACGCGAACGAGACCGAAGCGTTCCAGAAACTGATGGCCTTCCAGATCGAACGTGCCCGCCGCTATTACAAACAGGCATTCGACCACCTGCCCGCCGCCGACCGCAAAGCGCAGCGCGCCGGACTGATCATGGCCGAGATCTACCGGGCCGTGCTGGACGAGGTCGAGCGCAGCGGCTGCCATGTACTGAAGGAGCGCGTGTCGCTCACCCCCACATACAAGCTGTGGCTGGCGTTGAAGGCATGGCTGAAGAACTGAAATGAAGCCCTCTCCCCAACCCTCTCCCGCAAGCGGGCGAGGGAGCAATCGAGAGAGGCAATCTTTAACTCCTGCCATCATCGGCGGCGGTTATGCCGGCATGGCCGCAGCTGTCGAACTCGCCGCACAAGGCATCCCCGTCACGGTATTCGAGAGCGCGAAGCAGCTCGGCGGCCGCGCGCGCGGCGTGGAGTACAACGGCATGCAGCTCGACAACGGCCAGCACCTGCTGCTGGGCTGCTACCGCGACACGCTGCGCCTGATCGAACGGGTCGGCGGCGATATCGAACATGACTTCCTGCGCCTGCCGCTGCAGCTCGACCTGCATGGTCACTTCGAACTGCGTGCCCCGCGCCTGCCCGCGCCGCTGCACCTGCTGGCCGCACTGCTTAACACGCAAGGACTGACTTGGGGCGAGCGCATCAAGGCCGCGCGTTTCATGCTCGCCTTGCGCAACATGGACTTTCGCCTGCCGCAGGACATCACCGTCGCCGAGCTGCTGGCCCGGCACGGTCAGGACGCCGACCTGACGCTCAAGCTGTGGGAACCGCTCACGATCGCCGCGCTGAACACGCCTGTCCACAAGGCTTCCGCGCAGGTGCTGCTGAACGTGCTGCGCGACGCGCTGAACCGCACACGCGCCGATTCCGACATGCTGCTGCCGCGCATCGATTTCACCGAACTGCTCCCACAACGCGCCGCAGCCTATGTCGAACGGCACGGCGGCAAGGTGCATCTCTCATGCGGCGTGGAAACCATCGTCCCGCACGACGACAGCATCGAGCTGGTCACCGCGCAGGGTGCGCAGCGCTTCAGCCATGTCGTCTGCGCCGCGCCGCCCGTCGTCGCCGCAAAACTTCTGCGCCCGCTAGCCGGACTTGAGGACACCGTGCGGCAGATCGACGCGCTGGAACACCAGCCCATCTACACCGTGTACCTGCAATATCCCGCCCATGTCACCCTGCCCCATCCCATGCTCGGCCTGCACCGGCGAGTCAGCCAGTGGCTGTTCGACAAGGGCCGCATCGCCGGACAGCACGGACTGCTCGCCGGCGTCATCAGCGCGGAAGGCATCCATCAGGAATTGGGGCAGGAAGCGCTGGCGCAGCAGGTCGCCGCCGAACTGCGCGAGGAATTCGGCATCGCCGATACCCCCGCATGGTGCAAGGTCATCGCCGAGAAGCGCGCCACCTTCTGCTGCGCTCCCGGTCTGCAACGCCCCGCGCAGCAGACGGCCCTGCCCCGCCTGCTGCTGGCCGGAGATTACACCGCGGGCGACTATCCCTCTACACTGGAAGGCGCGGTGCAAAGCGGATTGCGCTGCGCCGCGGCCCTGCTTGAACGTTCAAAGTATTAACAAGGCATAGGGATTCTCCTATAGCCAGCGAGGGGTGAATCCGGTTTAATTCACCCGTGTAAATACCTTAAACACTGTAGAAAGAGACTCGATGATTCGTTTGATGGTGGTCGATGACCATGACCTGGTCCGTGCCGGACTGGTCCAGTTCCTGTCGCTTGCTCCCGATGTGAAGGTGGTAGCCGAAGCCGGCGACGGCGCCACGATGCTGGAAAAACTGCGCAGCACCGAGGTCGACCTGGTGCTGCTGGATCTCAATATGCCCGGACTGAGCGACGCGGACCTGATCGCCAGATTGCGCGGCATCTATCCCGACCTGCCCATCCTGGTGCTCAGCATGCACAACGAGACGCAGATTGTGATGCGTGCCATGAAAGCCGGCGCCTCCGGCTACATCAGCAAGAACTGCCTGCCGCCGGTGCTGCTGGATGCGATCCGCAAAGTCATCGCCACCGGCAAATATCTGCCACCGAACGTCGCCGAGCAATTGGCATTCGCCTCGGCCTGCACCCGCTCGAACGACCCGCTGGAAGTCCTGTCCGACCGCGAGCAGCAGATCTACCGCATGCTGGTGCAGGGCGAGAACATCGGCGACATCGCCCGCCAGCTGTGCATCAGCGACAAGACCGTCAGCACCCACAAAAGCAACCTGCTCAACAAACTCGGCCTGAAGAACGTCGCCGAACTGGTACGCCATTCCCTGACCCCCAGACAGCCGGGATGATTGTCACCTGCCATGGACAAGCCGTCACCGATGGAATCCGCAGTGCCCGCCCGTCCGTCCGCGCCGAGATTGCGCCCGGAACTGCTGGTATCCGTGCTGGTGTTCGCCATGGGCCTGCTGGCGACTTACTGGATATGGCATCACGAACATCAACGCCAGCGCCTGGAACTGCAAAGCGAATTCGACTCCGGAATACGCGAATCCATGCTGAAAATCGAACAGCGCCTGCAGAATTACCAGAATGTACTCCTCGGTGTGCAGGCGCTGTACGAGGCTTCGCAGCAAGTCGAACCCGCCGAGTTCGCCGCCTATGTGGCAACCTTGCAGCTCGCGAAGAATCATCCCGGCATCCAGAGCCTTGGTTACTCCCCCCTCGTACCTGCCGAACAACTGGCACGACATCTCGCTGACATCCGCAAACAAGGCGCACCCAACTACCGCATCAAACCCGAAGGACAGCGCAAACTCTACGCACCGGTCATTCATATCGCACCGTTCCACGGACGCAACCTGCGCGTCTTCGGCCTGGACAACTACGCCTCGCCCGAACGCCGTGCGGCGCTGGAACAGGCGCGCGATTCAGGCCAGGCCAGCTTCTCCGGCAAATTGACTCTGGTACAGGACGACAACACTTCCCAAGCCAGCATCCTGATGTTCCTGCCGATCTACCGCAACGGCATGGTCCACGACACAACGGCCTCGCGCCGCGCAGCCATCGCCGGCTGGGTGTCGGCGGCATTCCGCCTGAACAGCATGATGTCGGGTCTGCTCGCTCCCCAGTCTCAGAATTTCGACATCGAAATCTACGACGGCGCCGGCACCAGCCCGGGCGCGCTGCTATACGATAGCGATAATGACGCCAAGCGCGGCATCGAAGATCCCGTCGCGGCATTCCAGCGCATGCGGGAAGTCCGGCTTGGCGGCAGGTCATGGACCATCTCGTTCGCCTCCACCCCCGCCTTCGACGACCGACTGTCCTCCCGGCATATCAGGATCGAAGCCGTCATCGGCGCTCTTGCCAGCCTGCTGCTGGCGGTCGCCATCTGGCTGCTGCTCCGCAGCCGGAAACAGACTTTGCATGACTCGCGGCAGCTGCAGGAGGCCATACACCAGGCCGAGATGGCGAGCCGCGCAAAAAGCGAATTCCTCGCCAATATCGGCCACGAACTGCGCACGCCGATGAACGCGATCCTCGGCATGACCCATCTGGCGCTCGCCGAGGAGACCGAGCCGGGCCGGCGGACGCGGCTCGAAAAGATTCAGTTCTCCGGCGAGCATCTGCTGAACACCATCGACAACATCCTCGATTATTCGGGGATGGAATACGGGATATCCCAGCCCCACCCGACGGACTTCACGCTGGGCGAACTGATCGCCGATCTCGATAAACTCATGACGTCCAGGGCCGCCAGCAAAAAACTGGCTCTGAGCATCGACATCGCCCCCGATCTGTCCGCCCGCAAACTGCATGGCGAAGCCGGACACCTGAAGCAGGTGCTGCTCAATCTCCTGGACAATGCCGTCAAGTTCACCCCGCCCGACGGGCACATCGGCCTCGCAGTCGTCCCGACGGATGAAAACGACTCCTCGATCAAGCTGCGTTTCGAAGTGTGGGACACCGGCATCGGCATTGACCGGAAGAACCTGCGCCACCTGTTTTCCCCCTTCTGGCAGGAAGACAGCTCGTTGACCCGCAGTCACGAAGGGATAGGGTTGGGACTGGCCATCTGCAAAAAAATGGTCGACAGGATGAAGGAAGGCGAACTGGGTCTGGAGAGCGAGCCGGGGCACGGCAGCACCTTCTGGTTATGCACCCGGCTGGACAAGGCAAGGGCCGAACGCCACAAGACCGCGGGCAACCGGTTCGCCCATATCAGGGGGGCGCGCATCCTGGTGACCGAAGACAACGTACTCAGCCAGACTATCCTCGGCGGACTACTGGAAAGCGCTGGCGCCATCGTGCAATACGCCCACAACGGCATCGAAGCACTCGAACAGCTGCGCCGGAACAGGATCGAACTCGTGCTGATGGACGTCCAGATGCCCGAAATGGACGGCTTCGAAACCACGCGCGCGATCCGGAACGATCCGGCACTGGCGGAACTGCCGGTAATCGCGCTGACCGCCCATGCCTCGAGAGAGAACCGCCGCCGCTGTCTGGAAACGGGCATGAGCGACTTCCTCGGCAAACCTTTCACCCCGGCCGCGCTCTACGCCAAGCTGGCGTACTGGCTACCGCCGCGCCACGACACGGAAGAGCGGATCACCGTACCGGCCGTCGCCGCGGCCCCAGTCCCCGCGCACAGCGACGGCGAGATCATCGACCTGAAGCAACTGGCCGAACTGATCGGCGACGACCGCGCGAAGATGCGCGAATTCGCCGGCCGCTTCGTCGAACTGGCGCGGCGCGACATGGATCAGATCGATAACGCGCTGGAACACAACGACAACGAGACGCTGGGCCGGCTTGCCCACCACAACAAGGCGCCGGCGAAGATGGTCGGCGCGCGCGGCTTCGCCGACCTGTGCCAGGAACTCTCCGACCTCAGCAAACGCTCCGCCGATCCGGCACAGCTCCGCAAGACCGTCGCCCAGATGCGCCCGCAGCTGGATCGCATCGAACAGCGGGTACGGCAGGAGCTGGCACATTGATCCAACGGGCATTTCGAATTCGAAACTGCCCTTATATTCCCAAGCGAGCAAAAGCAAAATCGGCCAACCAGCAATTTCTTCAACAAGTGCATAAAAATCCAAATTTAATGTTGACCAAGTTTGGCAAAATCACTATGATGCGCACCTCTTCAATTCCCTGATAGCTCAGTCGGTAGAGCGACGGACTGTTAATCCGCAGGTCCCTGGTTCGAGTCCAGGTCGGGGAGCCAGTATTTAAGCCACTTTCGAAAGAAAGTGGCTTTTTACTTTTTCCGTTCGGAATTGGCATTCAAAAAGCCCGCAGGTCGACATTGCCCCCTTGTGACTGAAGCTTCAGGACGTAAAAGTCCGTTGATGGTATTGGAAGTCCCCAGCGAGGAAAAATCCGGGTGTGCCGACTGGCCTGGATCCCCCTGCCCTCTCACACAGGGAGCCTCCCTTGGCCAGATGAGTGCCACCATCCGGTTAGTCTCTGCCCTTTGGATTTGCTGTAGCAGTAATTCCACCCGATCACGAAAATCTCAATAGGCTTGAGCCAGAATATCCCGCTGCTTATCGATGCCATCATCGCGGTATGCAAAGGCATTCCGCCAAAGAGTTGATTGTTCGTATTCACTCATAAATTCAATTCCGCAACGGCTTGCTGTGCTTCAGCATGTGCTCGATCCGCGCCTGCGTCTTGTCGGTCGCGAGCAGTTCCATGAAGTTACGGCGCTCCAGGTCTAGCAGCCATTGTTCGTCGACCAGGCTGCCGGCGTCCACGTCGCCGCCGCACATCGTTTCGGCGATGCGGCAGCCGATGTCGTAATCGTGTTCGGAGATGAAGCCGCCTTCGAGCATGTTGACCATCGCGGCCTTCAGGGTGGCGATGCCGGTGCGGCCGGCGACGGCGATCTGGCGCTGGTGCAGCGGCGGGCGGTAAGCGGTGGAGGTCAACGCCCTCGCCTCTTCCTTGGCGACATGCAGCAGTTCGAAGCGGTGCATCACGATGCGGTCGGACGGCCTGAGGTAGCCCATTTCGCGCGCGAGTTCGGCGCTCTTGGCGACTTCGCCCGTCGCGATGTTCTGGAAGTAGCGCCTGAGAAATGGAAATACGTCGATGCGGTTTTCGTTGGCGAAGCGCTGCGCTTCCTGCGCGGCGCGTTGCGCCATCTCCTTGCAGCCGCCGCCGGCGGGCAGCACGCCTACGCCGACTTCGACCAGGCCGATATAGCTTTCCAAGGTGGCTACGATGCGCGCGCAGTGGATGGAGAATTCGCAGCCGCCTCCCAGCGCCAGGCCGTCCACCGCGGCAATGGTCGGCACCTGCGCGTATTTGAGGCGCTGCGACACCTGCTGGAATTTTGCGACCACGGCCTCGACATGCGGCACGTTGCCGGTGGCGGCATTGAACACGTCGCCGACTCCGCCGCCGCCCGCGACGGTGTATTTCACGCGGTTCGCGGCCTGCTTGAATTTGTCGAACATGGTCGCGTGCTGCGCCGGTTCCTGCACACCCTGCATCAGTTGCAGCAGGTTTGCGCCGTAGGAGAACGGCGGCTCGGTCTGCCACAGGATCAGCGCGCTGAAATTCGCCTCGGCCTCTTCCACCGCGCGCAGGATGCCGTCCAGCACCTCGTTGCTGACGGTATGCATCTTGCTCTTGAAGCTCAGGATCGCGATGCCGTCATCCATGTGCCACAGGCGCACTTCGTCGGTCTCGAACACGGCCTCGCCGTACTGGCGCTCTTCGCCCAGCAGGTGGTCGGGGAAGAGTTGGCGGCGGTAGACGGGCAGCGCGGAACGCGGCTGATTGAGATGGGTGAGTGGAGCGTAGGAACCCTGCGGCGTATGCACGCCGTTGCGTTCCGGATCCAGCGCCCAGGCCGGCAACGACACGTTCGCCATCGCGCGGCCGGCGGCGATGTCGGCGGAAATCCAGCCGGCCACCCGCCGCCAGCCGGCGGCCTGCCAGATCTCGAACGGGCCGTTGTCCCAGCCGAAGCCCCAGCGCACGGCGAAATCGAGGTCGCGCGCGTTGTCGGCGATGCTATCCAAATACAGCGCGCAGTAATGGAACACGTCGCGGAACACGGCCCACAGGAACTGCGCTTGCGGATGCGGGCTGGCGTGCAGTCCGGCGAGCTTCTTCGCCCAGTCGCGCTCGCGCAGGATGTCCTTCACACCATCGTCGACCTTGGCATCGGACAAGCGGTATTCGCGTGTCTGCAGGTCGAGGACGTGGATCTCCTTGCCGATCTTCTGGTAGATGCCCTTTTTGGTCTTCTGCCCAAGCGCCCCCTGGTCGACGAGATAGTTGAACCAGCTGGGCAGCTCGAAATGCTTGTGCCACGGGTCGTCGGTGAGGTTCTCGCGCATGGTGTCGACCACATGGGCGAACACGTCGAGGCCGACCACATCGAGCGTGCGGAAGGTGGCGCTCTTGGGGCGGCCGAGGTAGCGCCCGGTCAGCGCATCCACCATGTCGAAGCCGAGGTTGAATGCCGCCGCATGGTGCTTGGTCGCAAGCATGGAGAACACGCCAATGCGGTTGGCGATGAAGTTGGGCGTATCCTTGGCGCGCACCACGCCCTTACCCAGCGTAGAGACGAGGAAGGTCTCCAGTTGATCCAGCAGGCCGGCTTCGGTCTTCTTGCCCGGAATCAGCTCGACCAGATGCATGTAGCGCGGCGGATTGAAGAAGTGGATGCCGCAGAAGCGATGGCACAAATGCTCCGGAAAGCCCTGCGCCAACTGGTTGATCGACAGGCCCGAGGTGTTGCTGGCGAAGATCGCGTGCTCGTTCACGAACGGCGCGACCTTTCGATACAGGTCCGACTTCCAGTCCATGCGTTCGGCGATCGCCTCGATGATCAGGTCGCAATCGCGCAACAGTTCGAGATGCTCGCCGTAATTCGCCGCCGCGATGAAGCCGGCGCGCGCGGGACTCGCCAGCGGGCTGGGATCGAGCTTCTTCAGGTTATCCAGCGCCTTGTTCACGTTGCCGTTCGGGTCGCCTTCCCCCTTGTCATTTTTCTGGGCCGGCAATTCGAACAGTAGCGTCTCGACATTGGCGTTGACCAGGTGCGCGGCGATCTGCGCGCCCATCACGCCGGCACCCAGCACCGCCACCTTGCGTATCTGAAAATTCCTCGGCATCGCGATCCTCCGGACAATGGGGGAAGACAGGCCTCCCGTTACACGGCTAGAAACCGTAAGTGTATTGCACGCTCAGTATATTCGTCGCGATGGAACCGTAGGTTCCCGACAGATTCCCTTTGCCGGCCGCGGCTTGATTGTCGGCGATGGGCGCATCCTTGATGAACAGGTGGGTATAAGCCACATCGATCGCACTGTCCTTGCCCGGCTTGTACTGCCCGCCGAACGACAGCCAGATGCGGCTCTGGTCCGGGATGCGCGCGGTGCGGAACGCATCGGGCACCGGGGTCTGGTCGTAGGCCAGCCCCATTCGGGTCATCCACTGGTCGTCGTAGTGATGGTTCGCGCCGACCGAAAGCCGCAAGGTGTCCTTCCAGTTTTCCCGCACCGTGATCAGATTCGCACCGCTGGCCCTGTCGATCTTGAGTTGCTTGAACACGCTCCAGCCGGTCCAGGTCGCATCGGCCATCACGTCCCATTTGCCGTCCATCTGGTGGAACACGCTGGCGGAAAACGTATCCGGCATCTTCACGTTCAGGCTCACCGCGCCGTCCGGGATCGCCGCGGCCAGCAAGGCCGGACGGTTGGTGAAGGTGACGGTGCCGGTCAGGGTGTAATCGATGGTAGAACGATAGGCAAGCCCGATCCTGGTCTGCGGCGTCGCATCCATCAGAATGCCGAAGTTGTAGCCCCATGCGGCATCGTTGCCCTTGATGGTGCTTACCCCTTCCACCCCGGCACCGCCGATCGCCGCGAGCGCCCCTCCCCCGCCTATGGAGAAAGCCGCGGCGCTGTAGTTCACCGCACTGGTCAGCGTGCCGTCGATAGTCTGGTAGTTGAGTCCCGCGCCCAGCGTCAACCTGTCGCTCACGCGATATGACAGCGCGGGGTTGACATTTATGGTCTGTATCTTCGACTGTATAGCCTGGAATCGGCCTATCCATGCCGGATCGTAATTGGTCTGCAAACCGAACGGCACGTTCACGCCGACACCGAACCGCATCGCGGGATCGATCTCCATCGAAAAGTATCCGTTCGGTACATAGCCCCAGTCGCCCGGGTCTCCGCCGTTATTGCCGGCCGGTTGCAGCAAGGCGCCGGCTGCCATCGCACCCGGCGCGAATTTCGCCGAAGGACGGATCGCATGCAAGGCCACCGCGACCTGCTTCCCTTTCAGCCGCGACATCCCCGCCGGGTTGTAGTAGATCGTGCTGGCGTCTTCCGCGCTCGCGGCTCCCCCTGCATAGGCATTGCCCATACCGCTGCCGCTCTGCTCGATCAGGCTGTATCCCGCGGCGGCCGCAGCAAGATTGGATACAGTTGCCAGGACCGCAACGACCGAACAATTCAGCGCCAGTTTTTTGAATGTCATGTTTTCTCCTCCCGTTATTGTTACGAAAAATCTTTGCGCCGTTATGCTTATGCTTCCGGAGGTACGACGCGCGGCTTGCGGCTCTCATCGACCGCAACGTAGGTCAGCACCGCCTCGGTGACCTTCACGCAGGTCGGCCTCTCCGGATCGCGCTGCGAATAGACCTCGACGTCCACGGTGATCGAGGTGCGCCCGACCTTGACTATCCTGGCGTAGAAGCTGACCAGATCGCCGACCAGCACCGGCTGCCTGAACACGAAGGAGTTTACCGCGACGGTCGCGACCCGCCCCCTTGCGCGATGCAGCGCCGGAATGCTGCCGGCGAGGTCCACCTGCCCCATCAGCCATCCGCCGAAGATGTCGCCGGCGTAGTTCGCATCGGACGGCATCGCCACGACGCGTATCGTCGGCTCGCGCTGTGGCAGTCGGTCGGTTTCCGTTGCGCCGGTCCGGTTCTCTCCCGCTTCCTGTTCCTGAGTCATGCTAGTGTCCCTCGTAAAGTGTCCTGATCTGTTCCGCATAACGCCGCGCCAGTTCGCCGCGCTTGACCTTCAGCGTCGGCGTCATCAGTCCGTTCTCTATGGTCCAGGGTTCGCGCATCAGCAGCACGCGGTTGACCTTGGCATAGCCGGGGAAGCCGCGCAGGTTGCGCGCAATGCGCCTCAGCACCTTGGCCTCGACGCGGCTGTCGCTCAACGCCTCGGGCATGTCGGCGCGGATGCCGACTTCCTGCGCGAAATGCTGCCAGCCTTCCGGATTGACCACACCGAGCACGACCAGATACGGATGCGCCTCGCCGAACACCATTACCTGGTCGAACAGCGGATCGTGCAGCATGGCGATCTCCATGTCGGTCGGCGGTATCTTCTCGCCGTTCGACATCACGATGATGTCCTTGGTACGACCGGTGATGTAGATGTGTCCGGTGTCGGAGATATGAGCGACATCGCCGGTGTTCAGCCAGCCGTCGGCATCTATCATTTCGCGCGTAGCCTCGGGCTGGTTCCAGTAACCCAGCATCACGTTGGGACCCTTCACCAGCAACTCACCCTGCTCGCCGAGACGCACCTGAACGTCGCGTATCGGCTGGCCGACGCTGTCCGGAAAATTGCATTCCAGATGGTTGCCGGCGATCACCGGGCTGGTCTCGGTCAGTCCGTAGCCCTGCACCACCGGCAAACCGAGTCCTACAAACACGCGCGAAATCTCCGGCGCCAGCGCCGCACCGCCGCTGATCGCGGTACGCAGCCTGCCGCCCAACCGGTCGAGTATCTTCTGTGCCACCAGCTTCTGCAACAGCGGCCACAACAGGAACGACGCCTTCCACGGCCCGCGCCCCTGCTGATACTCGAAGCGCGCCCAGCCCGTCTCGACGGCGAGGTGGAATAACTTGCGCTTCAGCGGCGAGCCTTCGTCCAGCTTGGCGCGTATCGCCGCATAAATGCGTTCGTAGATGCGCGGCACCGAGATCAACAGCGTCGGCCGGACGATCTGCATGTCTTCCGACAACTGCGGAATCGAGCGCGCGAAGGCGACGGTCGCACCGGTCATCACCGCCAGGTAATAGCCCAGCGTGCGCTCGAAGGTATGCGACAACGGCAGGAACGACAGGAACAGGTCGTCGCCATGCACCGTGAAGGTATCCAGGCAGGCATGCGCGTTGGAGAGAATGTTGAGATGGCTAAGCATCACGCCCTTCGGCCTGCCGGTGGTGCCCGAGGTATAGACGATGCTGGCGAGATCGGTCGATGCCGCGGACAGCGCAGACTGCAGCCGCGCCGCTTCCGGCAGGAACTCGGCCATGCTCTTCAGGCTGTGGTCGTTGCTGTTGCGTATCTCGTCAATGCTGACGAAACACAGCACGCTGCGCATCTGGTCGCGCACGGCACGCAGCGCCTGCCACTGCTCGGCATTCTCGAACAGCAGCACCTTCACCTCGGCGTTGTTGACGATGTAGGCGATGTTGTCGGGACGGTCGACGGTATACAGGGGCACGACGACCAGCCCCAGCGACATCGCGGCCTGGTCGAACATCATCCAGTATGGGCAATTGCGCAGCATGATCGCGACGCGATCGCCGCGATGCAGGCCAAGACCTGCCAGCGCCGCCTGCCAGCGCCCCACCTCGTCGCGCATCTCGCGCCAGCTATAGTCGCGCCACTCGTTGCCGATGAAATGGCGGTAGGCAACCTTGTCCGGCGTGCGCCGCACGCGTTCCAGAAACAGCCCGTGCAAGGTTTCTGCCTGTTGCGGCGTGATCACGTCTTCTTGTTGTTGTACCTGCATCCACCCTCCTTGATTTGTATAATTCTGTTATCAGTCCAGAAACAGATCGCGCTGCAACTCGGCACCGGACATGACTGAGTATTGTTCGAAATCCGCCATGCCCGCCTCCCTCAGCACATCCTCGTCGATGAAGAAGTTGCCGCTGCACTCGCGACTGTCGCGCGTCAGTATCTGCCAGGCCGCATCGGCGACGATGGCCGGGTGGCGCGACGCGTTCAGCATTGCCTCCGGAAAGTTGAATTCTATCGCTGCGGTCGCTATCGTCGTGCGCGGCCACAGGCAGTTCACCCCAATGCCATCGGCGGCGAACTCGCGCGCCATCCCCAGCGCGCACATACTCATGCCGTACTTGGAAATGGTATAGGCCAGATGCGGCGCGAACCATTGCGCATCCATATTCGGCGGCGGCGACAGATTCAGGATATGCGGATTGGCCGCCTTCATCAGGTGCGGGATGCAGGCCTGCGACACCAGAAAGGTCGCGCGCATGTTCACGTCCCACATCCGGTCCAGCCGCTTCGGCGTCGTCGCCAGCGTACCGGTCAGACCGATCGCGCTGGCGTTGTTGACCAGCACATCTATGCCGCCGAAACGTTCGACGGTCTGCGCTACCGCAGACTGGATCGCCTGTTCGTCGCGCACATCGAGTTGTATCGCCAGCGCCTGCCCTCCGGCAGCCTCGACCTCGGCGGCGACACTGTGTATCGTGCCCGGCAGCTTGGGATGCGGCTCGGCGGTCTTGCCGGTGATGACCACCTTTGCGCCGTCACGCGCGCAGCGCAGCGCGATCTCGCGTCCGATGCCGCGCGAAGAGCCGGTGACGAACACCACCTTGTCGCGCAGTCCGGCCATCAGCCGTTCGCCCGCAACTCGTCCGGGACGAAGTCGTCCACCATGATGACCTTGCGGCGCAACGTGTAGTCGCGTTCCAGCAGCAAGGCCTGCTCCGCATCGATCAGCCCGATGTCGCGCGCCTCGGAGATGCGCAGCAATTCTTCCAGCGCCTTCAGCTTGCCGGCCTTGCGCGCCTTCTCCAGCTCGGCCTGCAGCGGTTCGCATTCCAGCGTGCTGGCCAGCGCCGCTTCGAGCGCACCGACCGCATCGTTCTCGTCGTAAATGCAAGACTCGCGTAGCGACTCGTTTGCTTCCTCTCCCGCATGCGGGAGAGGATTGAGAAGAGGGGAAGGCGCATGCGCCTTCGCGATGAACATGCCCTCGGTCAGGCGGTCACGAGTCGCACCCGGCTGCATCAGCAGCTTCGCAATCTCGTGGCCGAGATGGTCGGAGGGCGGCGACAGGCGCAGTCCGACCGGGAACACCAGCGTGCCCAGCAGCCAGCGCATGACCGGGTTCGGGAAATTCTGCACGATGCCGTCCAGCGCCTGCTGAATACGGTATAGCGCGTCCTGCATGGACCAGTGCAGCAACGGCAAATCTTCGGCCGGACGACCATCGTCCTCGAAGCGCTTCAGCGTCGCCGAGCACAGATACATCAGGCTCAGCACGTCGCCCAGCCGGCCGGACAGTTTCTCGCGCCGCTTCAGCGAGCCGCCCAGCACGCCCATCGCCATGTCCGCCGCGAGTGCAAAGTTGGCCGAGAAGCGCGTGAGTTGCTGGTAATAGCGGCGCGTCTCCGCGCCCGGCGGGGCGTGGATGCCGAGTCCGCCGGTGATGCCGAACACCAGGCTGCGCGCGGCGTTGCTCAGCGCGAAGCTGATATGGCCGAACAGCGCCTCGTCGAACTGGTGCAGCGCACGCTCGCGGTCCTGCTCGTGCGCCGCCGCGACTTCCTTCAGCACATAGGGATGAGCGCGGATCGCGCCCTGGCCGAAGATGATCATGCTGCGCGTCAGGATGTTCGCGCCCTCGACGGTGATACCGATAGGCGTCTGCTGGTAGTCGCGGCCAAGATAGTTGTCGGGCCCGAGGCAGATGCCCTTGCCACCGTGCAGATCCATCGCATCGTTGATGACGATGCGGCCGCGCTCGGTGGCATGGTATTTGATCACCGCGGAGATCACCGACGGCTTCTCGCCCATGTCCACCGCGAGTGCGGTGAAGCGCCGCGCCGCATCGACCATGTAGGTGTGCGCGCCGATGCGCGCCAGCGGCTCCTCGATGCCTTCGAAGGAGCCTATCGGCATCTTGAACTGCTTGCGCACCCGGGCGTAGGCACCGCTGGTGCGCGCGGCCATCTTCATGCCGCCGATGCTGCTGGCAGGCAACGAGATCGAGCGCCCCGCGGCGAGACATTCCATCAGCATGCGCCAGCCCTGCCCGACGCGCGACGTACCGCCGATCACATAATCGATGGGGATGAACACGTCGCGTCCCTGCGTCGGGCCGTTCAGGAAAGCGGAATTCAGCGGGAAGTGGCGACGACCGAGCTGCACGCCCGGCGTGTCCGTCGGAATCAGCGCCAGCGTGATGCCGCGCTCGGTCTCGCCACCCAACAGACGCTCGGGATCGTACAGCTTGAACGCCAGCCCGAGCAGCGTCGCCACCGGCGCCAGCGTGATGTAGCGCTTCTCCCAGTTCAGGCGGATGCCCAGCACATCCTTCTGCTCGCCGAACTCGCCGTAGCACACGACACCGTAGTCGGGAATCGCGCCGGCATCGGAGCCCGCGAACGGGCCGGTCAGCGCGAAGCACGGCACTTCCTGTCCCGTCGCCAGCCGGCGCAGATATTTTTCCTTCTGCTCGTCGGTGCCGTAGTGCAGCAACAGTTCGGCAGGCCCGAGCGAGTTCGGCACCATCACCGTCACCGCCGCCGTGCCGCTGCGCGAGGCCACCTTGGCGACCACCGCGGAATGCGCCTGCGCGGAGAATTCCAGGCCGCCGTAACTCTTCGGCACGATCATGCCGAAGAAGCCCTTGTCCTTGATGAACTGCCAGACTTCGGGCGGCAGGTCGGCACGATTGTGGGTGATGTCCCAGTCATCCAGCATCGCGCACAACTGCTCGACCTCGTTGTCGAGGAAGGCCTGCTCCTCGGGCTTGAGGCTGCACTTGGGGAACGCCAGCAACTTGTCCCAGTCGGGATCGCCGCTGAACAGGTCTCCGTCCCACCACACCGTACCGGCGTCTATCGCCTCCTGCTCGGTCGGCGAGATCGGCGGCAGCACCTTGCGGAATATCTTGAGGATGTTGCCGCTGACCAGACTGCGGCGCAGCGAGGAAATACCGAATGTCAGAATGAACAGGATCAGCAGCACATAGACGATCTGCAGCTCAGTATCGGAGACGCGCGACTGGATCGCGATCACCGTCACGACCACCATCAGCGCCAGCATCCAGCTGACGATGGACGCACGGAAGAACGCCAGAATGGTGAAGATTGCCAGCGCCAGCAGGATGGTCAGAAACATGTGGATACTCCCCGGTTTTTCTTGTTGTCTGTCGCCGCACTTTAACGCGATACAAGGAACCGCACAACAACGCAGGAGCACGGCACGCCGTGCCTCTACCTCATACGTTCGACCGCCTGCTCGACGCGCTCCACCGCGATGATCTCCATGCCGGGTATTTTCTGTTTCGGCGCATTGGCCTTAGGGATGATGGCATGGGTAAAACCCAATTTGGCGGCTTCCTTCAGGCGTTCCTGGCCGCGCTGCACCGGGCGCACCTCGCCGGCGAGGCCGACTTCGCCGAACACCACCAGCTTCTCCGGCAGCGGCTTGTTGCGCAGGCTGGAGACCATCGCGAGTATCACCGCCAGGTCGGCGCCCGGCTCGGTGATCTTCACGCCGCCGACCGCGTTGATGAACACGTCCTGGTCGAAGCAGGCGATGCCGGCGTGGCGGTGCAGCACCGCAAGCAGCATCGCCAGCCGATTCTGTTCCAGCCCCAGCGACAAGCGCCGCACGTTGGGCGAGTGCGCCTCGTCGAGTAGCGCCTGTATCTCCACCAGCAGCGGACGCGTGCCTTCCTGCGTCACCATCACACAGGAACCGGCAACCTGCTGCCCGTGCTGCGACAGGAACAGCGCCGAAGGGTTGCTGACTTCTCGCAGGCCTTTCTCGGTCATCGCGAATACGCCCAGTTCGTTGACCGCACCGAAGCGGTTCTTGAACGCGCGTATCAGGCGGAAGCTGGAATGCGTGTCGCCCTCGAAATACAGCACGGTGTCGACAATATGTTCCAGCACGCGCGGCCCCGCAAGCGCGCCCTCCTTGGTGACATGGCCGACGAGGATCATCGTGATGCCCTGGCTCTTGGCGATGCGCGTAAGCTGCGCCGCGCATTCGCGCACCTGCGCCACCGAACCGGGCGCGGAAGTGAGCTGTTCGGAATACACGGTCTGGATCGAGTCGATCACCACCACGTCGGGCTTGTCGGCGGCGATGGTCGCCTGGATTTTCTCAAGCTGGATCTCGGGCAACAGGCGCAGGCCTCGCGCATCCAGCGACAGGCGCTTAGCGCGCAGCGCGATCTGCTGCGCGGATTCCTCGCCGCTGACATAGAGCGTGTTCTGCTGTTTCGACAGATGCGCCAGCACCTGCAGCAGCAGCGTCGACTTGCCGATGCCGGGATCGCCGCCGATCAGCACCACGCCGCCGGACACCAGCCCGCCGCCCAGCACGCGGTCGAATTCCTCGATACCGGTCGGCGTGCGCGGCACTTCCGCCGCCTCGACATCGGACAACATCTGCACACGGCCCGATGCGGCCAGCGCGCTGAAGCGGTTGCCGCCCTTGGCCGCCGTCTCCGCGACCGATTCGACCAGCGTGTTCCACGCCATGCAATGAGGGCACTGCCCCTGCCACTTCGGCGATTGCCCGCCGCATTCGGTGCAGCTATAGATCGTTTTCGGCTTTGCCATGCTATCTCCAGTGATGTCTCGCACAATAGCGCACAACAAAATTTCGGCGCAAGCCGGAACCACAAAATACGGACGATAAAAAAGGCGAACTTTCGTTCGCCTTTCGGTGTTGGCGGAGTGGACGGGACTCGAACCCGCGACCCCCGGCGTGACAGGCCGGTATTCTAACCAACTGAACTACCACTCCATGTGATTCAGTCCCCGTTCAAGGGGCCGGCATTATAACCGCTTCCGGAAGTTTTAGTTCGATATCTGCATGTTTTTTTGCATCGGACAGATAAGCCTGGAACAGTTCTTCGCCGGTGAGTTGGCGCAACTGCTGCGCATAACGCATGCGCTTCATCTCGTCCGGGGCCTCGCCCTGCTTCACGGCGTCGATGCGCACCAGCACATAGCCTTGGCCTGTTTCAGCACCGACATACTGCGGGAACTTGTCCCCGCTGGCCTGGAATATCTGCCGCACCAGAGCGACATCCAGATCGCCGAAGCGCGCGCGGGTGATGCTTTGCACCGGGCTCCAGCCCAATGCAGTCTTATCTCCGCGCAGCAGTTGCGCCAGCGTCGCCTTGCCCTGTTCGGCAGCAAGCTTCAATGCCTGCTGCTGGATCAGTTTCTGGCGTATCGCCTGTTGCACCTCGTTCAGCGCGCGTACGGACGCCGGCTTATGCTCCAGTATCCGGGCTGCTACCAGCGTGTTCATCCCCACTTCGATCGCGGCGGTGTTGCGCTTGTTTTTGACGGTTTCGTCACTGAACACGGCTTGCAGCATCTTGCCGGTCCACGGCTCTGCCGCATTCGCACCTTTCACAAGCCAGCCGCTTTGTTCGATCTTCGCACCGACCAGTTCGGCGGCCGGCTTCAACGTATCGCTTTGTTCATAGACAGTGTTGCTGAACTTCTCCGCCTGCTCGGCGAACAAGTCGATCGCCTTCTGCTGACGCAGCTTGCCGGCGATGCTGTCACGCACAGCGGCATAAGGCGGCACCTGAGCCGGTTTGATCGCCACCAGCTTGATGATGTGATAACCGAAGTCGGACTTCACCAGCCCGCTGATCTCGCCTTGCTTCAGCGCGTAGGCCGCATCCTCGAAAGGCTTGACCATCATGCTGCGACCGAAGAAACCGAGATCGCCGCCGTTCGTAGCGGAACCCGGATCTTCGGAATTGGCCTTGGCCAGTTCAGCGAAACGAGCCGGGTCCTGTTTGGCCTGCTGCAACAACTTCTCGGCCTTGGCCTTGGCTGCATCCTGATCGGCCTGCGGCGCGGCCGCAGCGACAGCAATCAGGATATGTGCTGCGCGGCGCTCTTCGGGCATACCGAATTCCTGCTGGTGTTCGTCGTAATAGCGGCGCACATCCGCTTCCGCCACATTCGCCTTGGCCACGAGATCATCGGCCGAGAACTTCACATACTCGACACGCGCCTGCTCCGGCAGCTGGAATTCCTTCTGGTTCTGCTTGTAGTAGTCCTGCACCGCAGCGTCGTGGACTTCTGCCCGCGCCACGAAAGACTGAACTGGAATCGTCGAGATGCTGACAGTGCGCTGCTGTTCGTTCAGGCGAACGATGTTGTCTATCACACTGTTCGAAACGTAGCCGTTCTGCACATAGGCATCGCGCATCTGCTGCCTGACCAGGTCTTCGTTCACGCGCGCCTCGAACATCGGCGGGTTCATGTTGCGGCTCGACAATGCCATCTCGTAACGAGCCTTGTCAAACTTTCCGTCCTGCTGGAACGCCTCGATGCCGGCGATCAGTTGAGCCACCTGCTGGTCCGTCACCGCCAGGCCGGCGGCTTTGGCGCGCTCCAGCAGCAGACGCTGCACAGTGAGATTATCCAGCACCGCGTGCTTCATCTCTGGATTGTCCAGCATCGCGGCATCGAAATTTGCACCCAGCATCTGGCGCATTTGCTCTTGCTGCTGCCCCAGCGCCTCGTCGAACTCCTGACGGGTAATTTTCTCGCCGTTCACCGTAGCAACGACATCTGCGGAATTGCCGGCACGGTTATAGGAATCGACTCCCCAGAACGCAAACGGCAGGATGATGACTGCGAGCACTATTTGCACCAGTCGTTTTTTCTCGCGGACAAAATCAAACATAGCGTTAACACTCAATGGTTGTATTCCGGCAAACGCCAGATATGAAAAAAGGCGAACTTTCGTTCGCCTTGATTTGGCGGAGTGGACGGGACTCGAACCCGCGACCCCCGGCGTGACAGGCCGGTATTCTAACCAACTGAACTACCACTCCATAACTTGTACTGCTTCCAGCCATTTTGGTGGGTGCTGACGGGATCGAACCGCCGACAATCGCCTTGTAAGGGCGGTGCTCTACCATCTGAGCTAAGCACCCGACAAAGAACGCTAGTTTACAGCATCCTTCAAGCCTTTGCCAGCAGTAAATTTCGGAACCTTGGCTGCCTTGATCTTGATCGCCTCGCCGGTGCGCGGATTGCGGCCGGTACGGGCGGCACGTTTGCCGACCTTGAACGTACCGAAACCGACCAGGCTCACGGTGTCACCCTTCTTCAGCGCCTTCTTGATGGACTCGACAGCAGCATCAAGCGCACGACCGGCAGATGCCTTGGAAAGGTCAGCGGATTTTGCGATTGCATCAACCAGATCAGATTTGTTCACGTAAATCCCCCTTTGCTAGTTAATTGAAAACAGGACTATGCCCTGCAAGGGCTTTATATCAAGGCTTTGCGGAGTCGGTCAAGCATGCCCGGAGTATTTTTTCGCCGCCTCTCGCCCCGCGAATCACGAGGCGAAATCGCATTTCTAATGCTTCGTCGCGGCAGCCGATTCAACCTGCTTCGCATCCGTCGCCAGTTCGGCTACCGCGATCTTTTCCGCGGGCTCCGACAGCGGCTCCGGCTTGCGCTCCAGCGCCATCTCAAGCACTTGGTCGATCCACTTCACCGGATGGATATCCAGCTTGTTCTTGATGTTGTCCGGGATCTCGGTCAGGTCCTTGGTGTTCTCCTGCGGGATCAGCACGGTCTTGATGCCGCCGCGCTGCGCCGCCAGCAGCTTCTCCTTCAGCCCGCCGATAGGCAGCACTTCGCCGCGCAACGTGATCTCACCGGTCATCGCGACGTCGGCGCGCACCGGGATTCCCGTCAGCGCGGAGACGATCGCCGTGCACATGCCGATGCCGGCGCTGGGGCCATCCTTGGGGATCGCGCCTTCCGGCAAGTGGATATGCAGATCGTTCTTCTGGTAGAACTCCTCGTCTATCCCCAGACGCTTAGCACGGCTGCGCACCACGCTCAGCGCCGCCTGGATGGACTCCTGCATCACCTCGCCGAGCTTGCCGGTGGTGGTGGTCTTGCCCTTGCCCGGCAGCACCGCCGCCTCGATCGTCAGCAACTCGCCGCCGACCTCGGTCCACGCCAGGCCAGTAACCTGGCCGACCTGGTTGTTCTTTTCGGCGA
This sequence comes from Gallionella sp., assembly GCA_035654695.1. Taxonomy (GTDB): domain Bacteria; phylum Pseudomonadota; class Gammaproteobacteria; order Burkholderiales; family Gallionellaceae; genus Gallionella. The sequence goes on from DASRWG010000022.1 coordinate 21,557, forward strand.
TGCCGTAGCTATAGCGCCGCACGCCGAGATATTTTTCGAGGTTGCGCGCGTTGATCGTCACCTTCTTGTCGCTGCCCTTCAGCGCGAGCGCCTTCACCACCTTGCGGCAGATCTTGGATATCTCGCGCTCCAGACCGCGCACGCCGGCCTCGCGCACGTAGTAGCGCACGATGTCGCGCAGCGCGCTTTCCGAGATACTGATGTCCTCCGGCTTAAGGCCGTTGTTCTTCTGCGCCTTGGGCACCAGATAGCGGTTGGCGATGTTGATCTTCTCTTCTTCCATGTAACTGGAGACATGGATGATCTCCATGCGATCCAGCAGCGGCTCCGGGATGTTCAGCGTGTTCGCGGTCGCGACGAACATCACGTCGGAGAGGTCATACTCGACCTCGACGTAATGGTCGACGAAGGTGCTGTTTTGCTCGGGATCGAGCACTTCCAGCAGCGCGGACGACGGGTCGCCGCGCATGTCCATGCCCATCTTGTCCACTTCATCCAGCAGGAACAGCGGATTCTTCACGCCGACCTTGTTCATGTTCTGCAGGATCTTGCCCGGCATCGAACCGATATAGGTGCGGCGATGGCCGCGGATCTCGGATTCGTCGCGCACCCCGCCCAGCGACATGCGCACGAACTTGCGGTTGGTCGCGCGCGCGATCGATTGCCCCAGCGAGGTCTTGCCGACGCCCGGAGGCCCGACCAGACACAGGATAGGCGCCTTCAACTTGTCGACGCGCTGCTGCACGGCCAGATATTCGAGGATGCGTTCCTTGACCTTGTCCAGGCCGTAGTGATCCTCTTCCAGCACCACTTCGGCCTTCTTCAGGTCGGCGCTGATCTTGGTCTTTTTCTTCCAGGGCAGACCGATCAGCACGTCGATGTAGTTGCGCACCACGGTGGCTTCCGCCGACATGGGGGACATCATGCGCAGCTTCTTCAGTTCGGCATCCACCTTGGCGCGCGCCTCCTTGGGCATGTGCGCGGCCTTGATCTTCTTCTCGAGTTCGTCGAGGTCACCGCCTTCCTCGCCCTCGCCCAGTTCCTTCTGGATCGCCTTGACCTGCTCGTTCAGGTAATACTCGCGCTGACTCTTCTCCATCTGGCGCTTGACTCGGCCGCGAATGCGCTTCTCGACCTGCAGGATGTCGATCTCGGCTTCCAGCAGGCCCAGCAAATGCTCCAGACGCAGGCGCACGCCGAATATCTCCAGCACTTCCTGCTTCTGTTCGAGTTTCAGCGGGAGATGGGCCGCGATCGTGTCTGCCAGGCGGCCGGCGTCGTCGATGCCGGCCAGCGAGGTCAATATCTCCGGCGGGATCTTCTTGTTGAGTTTCACATACTGGTCGAACTGGGCAATCAGCGCGCGGCGCATCGCCTCGGACTCGCTGCTGGTGCCGTCCTCGGCGGGAATGATCTCGACTTCGGCATCGAAGCGGCTGTCCGCATCATACACGCGCAGCACCTTGACGCGCTGGGTGCCCTCGACCAGCACCTTGACGGTGCCGTCCGGCAGCTTGAGCATCTGCAGGATGTTCGCCATGCTGCCGATCGTATACAGGTCGTCCTTGCCCGGATCGTCCTTGGCCGCGGACTTCTGCGCGACCAGCACGATGCCCTTGCCCGCCTCCATCGCGGCTTCCAGTGCCTTGATCGATCTGGAGCGCCCGACGAACAGCGGGATGACCATATGCGGGAACACCACGACATCGCGCAGCGGCAACAGCGGGTGCAGATCGGCCTGGGTGGGATTTGTTTGGGTATCTTGTTCTAGCATGGCTTCAACCTATACGTTAACCGAAGGGTTAGATGGGGATGGCCGCAATTATTTCAAGCATCCCCACCGGGACAAGATAACAAAAGAACGGGCGGAAGCAACCGGATCAGGCTGCCTTGTGATTATCCGCATAAATGATCAACGGCTTGATCTCGCCGTCGGAGCCGGTCTCGTCCAGCACTACCTTTTCGACGTTCTCCATCGATGGCAGATCGAACATCACGTCAAGCAGCGCATGCTCCAGAATGGAACGCAGACCGCGTGCGCCGGCCTTGCGCGCCAGCGCCTGGCGCGCCACCGCGGCCAGCACTCCTTCGCGGAACTCAAGCTCCACGCCTTCCATCGAGAACAGCTTCTGGTACTGCTTGGTCAGCGCGTTCTTCGGCTCTGTCAGGATGCGCACCAGCGCAGCCTCGTCCAGCTCCTCCAGCGTCGCCACGACCGGCAAACGGCCGACGAACTCGGGGATCAGGCCGAACTTGACCAGATCTTCCGGCTCCACGTCGCGCAACGTCTCGCCGGTCTTGCGCTCGTCGTTGCTGCTGATGGTCGCGCCGAAGCCGATGCTGGCCTTCTTGGATCGGTTGCGGATGACCTTCTCCAGCCCGTCGAACGCGCCGCCGCAGATGAACAGGATATTGGTGGTATCCACCTGCAGGAACTCGGTGTTCGGGTGCTTGCGTCCGCCCTGCGGCGGAATCGAGGCCTTGGTGCCCTCGATCAGCTTCAGCAGCGCCTGCTGCACGCCTTCGCCGGACACGTCGCGCGTGATCGACGGATTGTCCGACTTGCGCGAGATCTTGTCGATTTCGTCGATATAGATAATGCCGCGCTGCGCCTTCTCGACGTTGTAGTCGCAGGCCTGCAACAGCTTCTGGATGATATTCTCGACGTCCTCGCCGACATAGCCAGCCTCGGTCAGCGTCGTCGCATCGGCCATCACGAACGGCACATCCAGCAGGCGCGCCAGCGTCTGAGCCAGCAGGGTCTTGCCGGAGCCGGTGGGGCCGACCAGCAGGATGTTGCTCTTGGCCAACTCCACGCCATCCTTGGAGTCGCTCTTCAGACGCTTGTAGTGGTTGTAGACCGCCACCGACAGGATGCGCTTGGCCTTCTCCTGACCGATCACATATTCGTCCAGCGCCGTGCAGATGCTCTTCGGCACCGGCAGATCGTCGTTCTTGTTCGCGCCGACTGCCTCGGCCTGACTCTCTTCGCGCATGATGTCGTTGCACAGCGTGATGCATTCGTCGCACACGAACACCGACGGGCCCGCGATCAGCTTGCGCACCTCATGCTGGCTCTTGCCGCAGAACGAGCAGTAGAGCAACTTGTCGCCAGATTTATTATCGCCGCTCATTCTTCTCCAAACCTTCCATCCAGATGTTAGCGCCGGTTACCGGCGCGCCGATTCAAAAATTTTACGGACGCTTATCCAGAACCTGATCCACCAGACCGTATTCCACGGCTGCGGATGCGCCGAGGAAGTTATCGCGATCCGTGTCGCGCTCTATCGTCTCCACCGACTGGCCGGTGTGCTGCGCCAGCATCTGGTTGAGCTTCTGCTTCAGGTACAGGATCTCCTTGGCATGAATCTCGATATCCGATGCCTGACCGCGAAAACCGCCGAGTGGCTGGTGAATCATCACGCGCGAGTTCGGCAGACAGAAACGCTTGCCCTTCTCGCCCGCAGTCAGCAGGAACGCGCCCATGCTGGCCGCCTGGCCGATGCACAGTGTGCTGACATTGGGCTTGATGAACTGCATCGTATCGTAGATCGCCATACCCGCAGTCACCGAGCCGCCGGGTGAGTTGATGTAGAAGTGGATGTCCTTGTCCGGATTCTCCGATTCAAGGAACAGCATCTGCGCCACGATCAGGTTCGCGCTGTAGTCGTTCACCTCGCCGACCAGAAACACCACGCGTTCCTTCAGCAGGCGCGAGTAGATGTCATACGCCCGCTCGCCACGCCCGCTGGTCTCGACGACCATCGGGACCAACCCGATATTCTGCGGCTCTATGCGATCCATCGCGTCAGTTTCCCATCAGTTCGTTGAAGGCGATCGCCTTATCCTCGGTCTTCGCCAAGCCCATGATCCAGGTCATGACGTTCTCTTCCAGAGCCAGATTCTCGATCTCCTGCAGGCGTGCCGGATCGGCGTAGTACCACTTCACCACCTCTTCCGGATGATCGTAGCTCTGCGCGAAATCCTCCACCAGCGCACGGACCTGGTCGGCCTTGCCCTTGAGGTCGTGCTTCTGCACCAGATCAGCCAGGATCAGTCCCAGCTTGACGCGCTTGCCTGCGCGCTCGGCGAACAGTTCCAGTGGCAATTGCATGCCCTTCATCTTCATGCCGCGCGCTTCCATGTCGCGAGCGGTCTGCTGCATCAGGTTCTGCGCTTCCCAGTCCACCAGCGCCTTGGGCACGTCGAACTGGGCCACCTTCAGCAGCGCATCCATCGCCGCATCCTTGTTGCGCGCCTTCAGGCGACGGGACACTTCGCGCTCCAGATTGCTGCGGATCTCCGCTTCCAGCTTGCTCACATCGCCGTCGGTGATGCCGACGGCCAGTGCGAATTCGGCATTCACTTCCGGCAGTTTCGGCGCTTCGACGCTGTTCAGCGTGATCGTGAACGTCACTTGCTTACCGGCCACATCCTTGCCGTGATAGCTTTCCGGGAAGGTCATGTCGAACGACTTGGTCTCGCCGGCCTTCATGCCGGTGATCGCTGCCTCGAACTCCGGCAACATGCGGCCGACGCCCATCTGGAACGGATAGTCCTTGGCCTCGCCGCCCTGGAACACTTCGCCGTTCAGCTTGCCGACGAAGTCGATGCGCACCTGGTCTTCCGCCTGCGCGGCACGGTCGGTCTTCTCGAAAGTGGCGCGCTGCTTGCGCAGTGTCGCGATGGTGTTGTCCACATCCGCCTGCCCCACTTCGTAAGTCACACGCTCGACGGTCTCCGCGGCGATATCGCCCATCACCACTTCCGGATAGACTTCGAAGGTCGCGCTGTACTCGATCTGGTCGGCGCTCAGGTCGGCCGTCTTGATCTCGAACTGCGGATAGCCCGCCACACGCAGCTTGTTGCTTTCGGCCGCTTCCGCGAACGATTGCTGCAACGCATCGCCCAGTGCTTCCTGCTGCGCCTGCGCACCGTAATGCTGCTCCAGCACCTTGGCCGGAACCTTGCCGGGACGGAAGCCGGCGATCTTCGCGGTACGACCGATGTTCTTCAGACGCGCGGCAACCTGGGCGCGAATGGCTTGCTGTGGAATGGATGCATTGATACGGCGCTCTAGTGCGCTCACGGCCTCTACGCTAGACATACTGTATTTCCTTGAGATTAAAGTTAAATTCTGCTGCTGGTGCGAAAGAAGAGACTCGAACTCTTACGCCTTGCGGCGCTGGAACCTAAATCCAGTGCGTCTACCAATTCCGCCACTTTCGCGCTGTCATGCTTCCAGCTTCGGGCGCGAATTATAGCATCACTCCGCCACTTTCCGTCCGAAGCGATGACCGCCCCATCACACCCGCGCTTCGCGGAAGAACGCGGCGAAAGCGTCCGCCGTCAACGGACGGGAGAAATGATAGCCCTGCAAGGTGTCGCACCCCTGCTCGCGCAAGATGTCAATCTGCAAGGGATTCTCCACCCCTTCCGCCACGACCGACACGTTGAGCCCGTGCGCCAGCAGGATGATCGACTTCGCAATGGTCCGGTCGTCGGGATTGGTTTCCAGGTCGCGCACGAAGGACTTGTCGATCTTGAGCGTCTTCAGCGGGAAACGTTTCAGATAAGCCAGACTCGAATAACCGGTGCCGAAATCGTCTATCGACAGCCCGACCCCCAGTGCGTGCAGTTCGCGCATGATCTGCACCGACTGATCCACATCCGCCATCACCACACGCTCGGTCAATTCCAGATCGAGGAAATCGGGAGCCAGACCGGTACCGTCGAGCACCTCGGCCACCACTTGGACGAAATCGGACTGATGAATCTGAACAGCAGAGACATTCACCGAGACCGGTACGGCCGGCAACCCTTCATCCTGCCAGCGCCTGTTCTGCGCGCAAGCCTCACGCAACACCCATGCGCCGATCGGCACGATCAGCCCGTTCTCTTCCGCGATCGGGATGAATTCGTCCGGCGGCACGTTCCCCAACACAGGATCGTTCCAGCGGATCAACGCCTCCATGCCGACGATCCGGCCATGCACGCGATCGAACTGGGGCTGATAGTGCAAAGAGAAAGCGCCATTATCGAGCGCTTTGCGCAACTGATTCTCCAGCTTCAGTCGCTTGTGCGCAGCGACATTCATTTCCGGCATAAAGAACTGGAATCCGGCCCGCCCGTTCTCCTTGACCCGGTAGAGCGCCGTGTCCGCATGCTTGGTCAGCATCTCGAAATCCCTGGCGTCGCGCGGGAACATGCTGATACCGATGCTCGGCGTGGCGACGACTTCGTGTCCGTCCAGATCATGGGGAGCGGAGAGGCTGGCCAGTATCCGGGCCGCAATGCTTTGCGCGCATTCGCTGTCGCACTCCGGCAACAGCACCACAAACTCGTCGCCGCCCTGCCGCGACACGGTATCGACCTCGCGCACGCAAGAACTCAGCCGGCTCGCCACCTCCTTCAGCAACAGGTCTCCGACATGATGCCCGAGCGAATCGTTGACCCGCTTGAAGTTGTCGAGATCGATGAACATGATCGCGAAGGAACTTTCCTCGCGGCGCATCTGCGCGAACAGCCGGTCCACGCGGTCGCGCAGCAGGCTGCGATTCGGCAGTCCGGTCAACTGGTCGTAGAACGCCATCTGCCGGATGCGCTCCTGCGCCGCCTTGTATTCGGTGTTGTCGCTGGTGACGCCGATGAAATGCTCGATCTTCCCCTCTGCGTCACGCAACGCGCTGATCGACAGCCAGCCGGCATAGAAGCTGCCGTCCTTGCGCCGATTCCATACCTCGCCGGTCCAGAAACCGTTCTCCAGCAGGCTCTTCCACATCGCTTCGTAGAACTCCCGTCCCTGCCGCCCCGACTGCAGGATGCGCGGATTCTTGCCTATCGCCTCTTCGGAGGAATATCCGGTGATGACAGTGAATGCCGGATTGACCGACTCGATAATGCCGTTCGCATCGGTGATCGCAATGGAATCATGGCTGTTCTGGAAGATGCCGGCATGCAGGCGCAACTTGTCCGCATCGGAACGGAGCAGATCCTCGGAATAACGCAGCTCGGCGATCAGCTGGTTCATCGTGGCGATGACCAGACCGATCTCGTCGTTCCCGTGTCCGGGCGGCACCTCCATCTTCGCGCCCGTCATGTCGCCCGGGTGCATCCGGCGCAGCATCGTCGCAAGACGCGACAGCGGCCGCGTCACGATCAGGTAGAAAACCAGCGACAGCAGCAGCGCGATCATCACGCTGTGCAGCGATTCGTCGACCAGCGTCTCCATGAAATGTCCCCAGACCTGCTGGGCGATCACCTCGCGATCCACGGCCACATACAGTTCTCCGTACGATGCGCCGGCTGGAGCAGCAACGCTGCCGGAAGGGCCCAGCGAAATGCGATACTCCTGCTCGTCTTCGAACAGGAGCGAAGCCATCATTCCCGGCGGAAACTTGTTCCGCCCGGACTCGCTCAGCACCTCCCCACGCCCGTTCGAGATCTCTGCGCGATAGACTGACGGCAAGGCCAGAATGCCCTGTGTCACCTCTTCGGCGAGCGCCTTGTCCCCCGTGGCCGCCGCCCGGCTGGCGGTCTGGAAACTGGCGTTGAGGAGATAGGATATCCCGCTGGTCCGCCCGTCTTTCTCGGCGGAGTAATGGCCGAACGTCTCGTAGATCGCGGCGGCAAAACCGATCAGCAAGCCGATCAGCAAAGTCAGCCAGGTCAACTTCACGTAGAGTTGACTGGACAAACGTTGTTTTTGTTTTCGTATCATTTGCGTGCTTCCAGGGCTGCCGCCCGACAAGAGTTATATCCTCGCACCGATTCAGCGCGTTCCGGCGATGTCCACCACGCAGCGGCCGCGCGCCTCCCCCCGCAACAGTTGCGGGAATGCGGAGGGCAGATCGGCAAAGGATACGGTATGCGCCGACCGGGCCAGCGCGGCGGGATGCAGATCGCCCGCCAGACGCCGCCATATCTCGCGGCGCAACGGCATCGCGGTCGCCGCCGAATCCACTCCCAGCAGCTTCACGCCGCGCAGGATGAAGGGAAACACGGTGGTGTGCAGCTCGACGCCGCCGGCGTTGCCGAAGCTGGCAATTGCGCCGTCCTGCTGCATGCTGCGCGTCAGCCAGGCCAGCGTGTCGCCGCCCACAGCGTCCAGCGCGCCGGCCCATTGCGCCTTTTCCAGCGCGCGTCCGCCGTGCAGGTCGATCTGGTCGCGTGACAGTATCTCGTTCGCCCCGAGCGACCTCAGGTAATCGTGCTCGCTCGCCTTGCCGGTCATCGCCACAACCTGATAACCGAGCTGCGCGAGCATCTGGATCGCCAGACTGCCGACCCCGCCGGTCGCGCCGGTGACGATCACCCTGCCCTTTTCCGGCGCGAGCTCGTTCTGTTCCAGCCGGTGGATGGACAGCGCCGCGGTGAACCCAGCCGTGCCCAGCGCCATCGCGTCGAACATCGACAGCCCCTGCGGCAGCGGCACCGCCCAATCGGCGGGGACGCGCACATATTCGGCATAGCCGCCGTCGTGGTCCACGCCCATGCCGTAACCGGTGACCAGCACCTCGTCACCGGGTTTGAAGCGCGCATCGGACGAACTCTCGACCACGCCCGACACGTCCACGCCGCCGACGAGAGGAAAACGGCGCACGACCTTGCCCGCCCCGGTCGCGGCGAGCGCGTCCTTGTAGTTCACGCTGGAATAATGCGCGCGGATGACGACCTCGCCGGGATCGAGATCGGCTAGCGTCAGCTCGACGAATCGTCCCTGCGACTTGCCGTTTTCGTCAAAGATGCGATAGGCGCGGAAGAGACTCATCAGAGGTCGAGCAGCACCCGGCCCGGGTACTCCAGCGCTTCCTTGATCGTCACGAGGAACTGCACCGCCTCGCGGCCGTCGATGATGCGATGGTCGTAGGACAGCGCGAGGTAGTTCATCGGGCGGATCACGACCTGGCCGTTCTCGGCGACCGGCCTGTCCTTGGTCGCGTGGATGCCGAGGATAGCGGCTTGCGGCGGGTTGATGATGGGCGTGGAGAGCATGGAGCCGAACACGCCGCCGTTGGTGATCGAGAACGTGCCGCCCGAGAGTTCCTCCATGCCGAGCTTGCCGTCCTTGGCGCGCGCGGCGAAATCGGCGATGCGTTTCTCGATGTCGGCGAACGACAGCTTGTCCGCGTCGCGGATGATGGGCACGACCAGGCCGCGCTCGCTGCCGATCGCCACCCCGATGTCGAAATAGCCGTGATAGATGATGTCCGTGCCGTCCACCGACGCGTTGACGATGGGAAACTTCTGCAGCGCCAGCACCGCGGCCTTGACGAAGAACGACGAGAAGCCCAGCTTCACGCCGTGCTTCTTCTCGAACGCGTCCTTGTACTTGTTGCGCAGGTCCATCACCGGCTGCATGTTCACTTCGTTGAAGGTGGTCAGGATCGCCGCATTGGCCTGCGATTGCAGCAGACGCTCGGCAATGCGCTGGCGGATGCGGGTCATCGGCACGCGCTGTTCGGGGCGGTTGCCGGAAGGCGCCACTACCGGCGCAACCGGCGGTGGCAGGTCGGCCGGCGCGGCAGCACCCGCAAGGGGTACGCCGGTGGGTGCCCCGCTGCTGCGTAGCGACCCTTCCGCAGCCTGCACCGCATTCAGCACGTCCTCCTTGGTCACCAGCCCGTGCTTGCCGCTGCCCTGCAGCCGGCCGGCATCCACGTCGTGCGCATGCGCCAGCTTGCGCGCGGAAGGCGTGGCCGCAACGGCCGCTTCCGCCGCCTTCGCCGCGGGTGCCGCGGCGACAACCGCCTCAGTGTCGATCTGCGCGATGACCTCGTTGCTGCCGACCTTCTCGCCGTCGCCCTTGATGATCTTGCTCAGGATCCCGCTCTTGATCGCCGGCAGTTCCAGCACCACCTTGTCGGTCTCGATGTCGATCAGGTTCTCGCCCTCGACCACCGCCTCGCCGACCTTCTTGTGCCAGGTCAGCAGCGTCGCCTCGGAGACGGATTCGGAGAGTTGCGGGACTTTAACTTCAATGACGCTCATGGCGATGTGCTCCTGGTTTATTCTTCACGTTCAGATCCGGACGGAAGGCGGCGTCGACCACCGCCTTCTGCTGCTCGTTGTGCACCGCGAGATAACCCGCCGCCGGCGAGGCGGAAGAAGGCCGCAGCGCGTAATCCAGCCTCATATCCGGGCGCATGTGGCGCAGCAGGTAATGCTGGATGCGGTGCCATGCGCCCTGGTTGCCGGGCTCTTCCTGGCACCAGACCAGTTCGGAGGCATTCGGATACGCGGCGATCTGCGCGGCGAAGTCGTCGTGCGGGAAGGGATAGAGCTGCTCCAGCCGGATGATCGCCATGTCGGCGATGCCCCGTTCGCGCCGCGCCTTCAGCAGGTCGTAATACACCTTGCCGCTGCAGGCGATGATGCGGCGCACCTTGCCGGCATCCAGCGCATCGACCTCGGCGATGACGGGCTTGAATCCGCCCTGCGCCAGCTCGTCCAGCGGCGACGAGGCATCCTTGCTGCGCAGCAGGCTCTTGGGCGTGAACACGATCAGCGGCCTGCGCATCGGGCGCAGCATCTGGCGGCGCAGCAGGTGGAATATCTGGGCCGCATTGGAGGGGATGCACACCTGGATGTTGTAGTCGGCGCACAGCTGCAGATAGCGCTCGATGCGCCCGGACGAATGCTCGGGCCCCTGGCCTTCGTAGCCGTGCGGCAGCAGCATCGTCAGCCCGCACAGCCGCCCCCACTTGGCCTCGCCCGAAGCGATGAACTGGTCGATCACCACCTGCGCGCCGTTGGCGAAGTCGCCGAACTGCGCCTCCCAGACCGTCAGCGTAGTCGGCTCGGCGGTGGCGTAGCCGTATTCGAATGCGAGCACCGCCTCTTCCGACAGGATGGAGTTGATCACCACGAAGTCGGCCTGGTCCGGCGCCAGGTTCTGCAGCGGGATATGGTAGCCCTTGTCCCACTGGGTGCGGTTCTGGTCGTGCCACACCGCATGGCGGTGGAAGAACGTGCCTCGTTCGCAATCCTCGCCGGACAGGCGCACCGGATGACCGTCGGTCAGCAGCGTCGCGTAGGCCAGATTCTCGGCCATGCCCCAGTCCAGCGGCAGCTCGGCCTTGCCCATCGCGACGCGGTCGGCGACGATCTTCTCGACGCGCGAATGCAGCACGAAATTCTCCGGCACGTCGGTCAGGCGCTTGGCCATCTGCTGCAGGCGCTCGCGCGGCACGGCGGTATCCACCGGCATGTTCCACGGCGCATCTTTCTTGAAGCGCTCCCAGCTGACGCTGTTCTCCCGGTTCTCGACGACGATGGCCGATTGCAGCGGATCCCGCCCCTCGTCCATCGCCTGGCGATAGGCGGCGACCATCGCGTCCGGCTCGTCCGCCTTCAGCACGCCCTGCTCCACCAACCGCTGCGCATACAGCGCGCGCGTGCCCGGATGCTTGTTGATGTAGCGGTACATGAAGGGCTGGGTGACCAGCGGCTCGTCCTGCTCGTTGTGGCCGAGCTTGCGGAAGCACACCATGTCGATCACGACGTCCTTGCCGAACTGCTGGCGATAGTCCAGCGCCAACTCGGTGACCATCAGCACCGCCTCGGGATCGTCGCCGTTGACGTGGAAGATAGGGGCTTCGACCATCTTCGCCACGTCGGTGCAATAAAGCGACGAGCGGGTGTCGCGCGCGTCCGAGGTGGTGAAGCCAATCTGGTTGTTGATGACGACATGCACCGTGCCGCCGGTGCGGTAGCCGCGCGTCTGCGACAGGTTGAACGTCTCCTGGTTCACGCCCTGTCCGGCGAACGCCGCATCGCCGTGTATAAGCACCGGCATCACCTGCCTGCCGTTATGGTCGCCGCGCCGGTGCTGGCGCGCGCGCACCGAACCCTCGACCACCGGGTTGACGATCTCCAGGTGCGACGGGTTGAACGCCAGCGTGACGTGCAACGGGCCGCCCGGCGTGCCGATGTCGGAGGAGAAACCCTGGTGGTATTTCACGTCGCCGGAGGTCAGGTGTTCGTGGTGTATGCCCTCGAATTCGGCGAACAGGTTCTTCGGCAGCTTGCCCAGCGTGTTGACCAGCACGTTCAGCCGGCCGCGGTGCGCCATGCCGATGACCGTCTCCTTCACGCCCTGCTCGCCGGCGCGCTGCAGCAGGTGGTGCAGCAGCGGGACCAGCGTGTCGCCGCCCTCCAGCGAGAAGCGTTTCTGCCCGACGTACTTGGTGTGCAGGTAGCGTTCCAGGCCTTCGGCGGCGGTCAGGCGCTCCAGGATGCGCTTCTTCGTCTCCGCGGAATAATTGGGCTGGCCGCGCTCGCCTTCCAGCCGCGCCTGTATCCAGCGCTTCTGTGCGACATCGCTGATGTACATGTATTCCGCGCCGACGCTGCCGCAATAGATGCGGCGCAGGCGCTGCAGTATCTCGGCCAGCGTCATCCGCGCCCCGCCCACCAGCGAACCGGTGTTGAACGTGGCGTGCATGTCGGCCTCGCCCAGGTCGTAGTAGGCCGGGTTCAGCTCGGCGATCTGCGGTTTGGCATGGCGCGCCAGCGGATCGAGGTCGGCGACGCGCACGCCGAGGAATCGGTGGGCATTGATCAGCTGCAGCACCGAAGCCTGCTTGCGCATCTCGTCCGACTGGGCGACGGAAGGGACTGCCGCGGCACCGGGCAGCGCCGCAAAGCTGCGCTGGATGGGACTATGCGCGACGTCCGGTTTGCCGCCTGCGGCGGCCAGCCTGCCGAAATATTCGCGCCATTCGGCCGGCACGCTGGAGGGGCTGCGCAGGAAGTCCTCGTACAGGCCCTCGACGAAGACGTTGTTGCCGCCGAACAGCAGCGACGTCTCCTGCATGCTGCGCAAATAACTCTTGTCCGGGGCGGTCATGGCCGGTTCGCTATCCGCGCTGGGCCAGGGGCTTGAAGTCGCGCTTGGCGGCCCCGCGATACAGCTGGCGCGGGCGGCCGATCTTCTGTTCGGCGTCGCCTATCATCTCGTTCCACTGCGACACCCAGCCTATGGTGCGTGCCAGCGCGAAGATCACCGTGAACATGTTGGTCGGGATGCCGATCGCGCGCAGCACGATGCCGGAATAGAAGTCCACGTTCGGATACAGCTTGCGCTCGATGAAATAAGGGTCGGAGAGCGCGGTCTTTTCCAGCTCCATCGCCAGTTCGAACAGCTTGTTGTTCTCCAGCTTCAGCTCCCTGAGCACCTCATAACAGGTCTGGCGCATCACGCTGGCGCGCGGGTCCATGTTCTTGTAGACGCGGTGGCCGAATCCCATCAGCTTGTATTTCTTGTCCTTCACGCCCTGCACGTAATCCTTCACGCGCGACACGTCGCCGATCTCCTCCAGCATCTTCAGCGCGGCCTCGTTCGCGCCGCCGTGCGCCGGGCCCCACAGCGCGGCGATGCCCGAGGCGATACAGGCGAACGGGTTCGCGCCGGAGGAGCCCGCCAGACGCACCGTCGAGGTGGAAGCGTTCTGCTCGTGGTCGGCATGCAGGATGAAGATGCGCTCCAGCGCGCGCACCAGCACGGGGTTCGGCACATAGTCCTCAGCGGGCGTGCCGAACATCATGTACATGAAGTTCTCCACAAAGCTGAACTTGTTCTTCGGATACATGAACGGTTCGCCGACGTTGTATTTGTGGGTCATCGCGGCGATGGTCGGCACCTTGGCCAGCAGGCGGTGCGCCGATATCTTGCGGTGCTGCGGATTGCTGATGTCCAGCGAGTCGTGATAGAACGCCGACAGTGCGCCGACCACGCCGACCATCACCGCCATCGGATGCGCGTCGCGGCGGAAGCCGTTGAAGAAACGCGCCAGCTGGTCGTGCACCATCGTGTGATGGGTGATCAGGGCGCTGAACTCGTCTTTCTGCGCCGCGGTCGGCAGTTCCCCGTTCAGCAGCAGGTAGCACACCTCGAGGAAGTCGGACTTCTCGGCCAGTTGCTCGATCGGATAGCCGCGGTAATACAGCAGGCCGGCCTCGCCGTCGATGAAGGTGATCGCGGAAGTGCAGCTCGCGGTGGCGAAGAACGCCGGGTCGTAAGTGAACACGCCGAGCTTGTTCAGGCTGCGCATGTCCACCACTTCGGGCCCCAGCGTGCCGGACAGGATGGGCAGCTCGATGCTGCGCCCGTCGTCCAGAGTCAGTGTTGCCATGCGTTGCTTCTCCATCCCTTGCTCCCCTCTTGGTATCCTGAGGCGGTCAGACCGCCCTTATTTTTTCCAGCAGCGCCTGCTGTTCGCCCGGCGCCGCATCCATCTTGCCCGCAATCATATCCCATAGCGGGTTATCGGGCATATCCAGCAACGCGTCGAATGCCTGTCGCTCGGCCTCGTCCAGCGTCGCGTAATGGCGCTCGACGAAGCGCCCCAGCACGATATCCAGCTCCAGCAAACCACGCCGGCAGCGCCAGCGAAGTCGGCGTTCCGCCTCAGGATACGGGATACAGGATTCAGGATTCAGAGATACCCGCTCTCCTTTCCCCGCCGAATCCCGGTTGCCGACTCCCGCCCCCTGAATTCCGGATTCAACTGCATCCAGTATCCTGTATCCCGTATCCTGCTTACTCATACCATGCGCTTCACCATCATGTCCTTGATGTTGCCGATGGCCTCGGTCGGGTTCAGCTCCTTGGGGCAGACGTCGACGCAGTTCATGATGGTGTGGCAGCGGAACAGCCGGTACGGGTCTTCCAGGTCGTCCAGCCGCTCGGCGGTTGCCTGGTCGCGGCTGTCGGCGAGGAAGCGGTAGGCCTGCAGCAATCCGGCCGGACCGACGAACTTGTCCGGGTTCCACCAGAAAGACGGGCACGCGGTCGAGCAGCAGCCGCACAGGATGCACTCGTACAGGCCGTTCAGATGGGCGCGCTGCGCCGGCGACTGCAGCCGCTCGGTCTCCGGCGGCGGATCGTTGTTGATCAGGTAGGGCTTGATCGAGCGGTACTGGTTGAAGAACTGCGTCATGTCGACGATCAGGTCGCGTATCACCGGCAGCCCCGGCAACGGCCGCAGCGTGACCGTTTCGCCCAGACTCGCCATCGGCGTGATGCAGGCCAATCCGTTACGGCCGTTGATGTTCATCGCATCCGAACCGCACACGCCTTCGCGGCAGGACTTGCGCAACCCCAGGCTGTCGTCCTGCTCCTTCAGCAGCAGCAGCGCATCCAGCAGCATCTTGCCCGCCGGCTCGGACTGCAGCTCGTAGTCCTGCATGTACGGCGCGGCATCGGTCTCGGGGTTGTAGCGATATATCTTAAAACGAAGTGTTGGCATAACCTAAACTCCTCCCAAAGCCATGCCAACACTGAGTTTCAGTGCAGGCTCATATCGGCGCAGCCGATGTGAAGCGTAGCGGCCGGAACTAAATTTCATGGCCACTCCTAATAAACCCGCGGCTTCAGCGGGAACGACTCCACGGTCAGCGGCTTCAGGCGCACCGGCTTGTAGTCCAGCCGCTGACCTTCGCGGAAATACAGGCTGTGCTTCAGCCAGTTCACGTCGTCGCGGTTCGGGTAGTCGTCGCGCGCATGCGCGCCGCGGCTCTCGGTGCGGGCCGCGGCGGCGACCATCGTCGCCTGCGCGACCTCGATCAGGTTGTCGAGCTCCAGCGCCTCGATGCGCGCGGTGTTGAACACGCGGCTCTTGTCGCCGATTTCTGTCCGCCCGACACGTTCGGCGACCTGCTTGATCTGTTCCACGCCCTCGGCCAGCAGTTCCGGGAAGCGGAACACGCCGCAATGCTTCTGCATGACCTTGCGCATCGCGTCGCCCACCTCGGCGACTCGCTCGCCGTTCTTCTGGTTCTCCAGCCGGTCCAGCCTTACCAGCGGACGCTCGGCGGCATCGGCGGGCAGCGGCTTGGGATGCGGATGGTGCTGCAAATCCTCGACGATCTGCCGGGCGGCGGCGCGGCCGAACACCAGCAGGTCGAGCAGCGAGTTGCAACCCAGCCGGTTCGCGCCGTGCACCGACACGCAGGCGCATTCGCCCACCGCATACAGGCCGTTCACGATCTCGTCCGGACCGGTCTTGTACGGTGCGACCACCTGCCCGTGATAGTTGGTCGGGATGCCGCCCATCATGTAATGCGCGGTCGGCACGACGGGAATCGGCGCCTTGGCCGGATCGACCTGCGCGAACTTCAGCGCGATCTCGCGTATGCCCGGCAGGCGCTGTTTGATCACGTCATCGCCGAGATGGTCCAGCTTCAGCAGGATATGGTCGCCGTGCGGGCCGCAGCCGCGCCCCTCGTTGATCTCGACGGTGATCGCGCGCGACACCACGTCGCGGCTCGCCAGATCCTTCGCGGTCGGCGCGTATTTCGGCATGAAGCGCTCGCCGTTTTTGTTCAGCAGGTAGCCGCCCTCGCCGCGCACGCCCTCGGAGATCAGCACGCCCGCGCCGTACACTCCGGTCGGGTGGAACTGGAAGAACTCCATGTCCTCCAGGGGGATGCCGGCGCGCGCCGCCATGCCCAGCCCGTCGCCGGTGTTGATGTAGGCGTTGGTGCTGGACTGGAAGATGCGCCCCGCGCCGCCGGTCGCGAGCAACGTCGCGCGCGCCTGGAAGATCATCGTCTCGCCGGTCTCGATCTCCAGCGCGGTCACGCCGAGCACGTCGCCCTCCTCGTCGCGGATCAGGTCCAGCGCCATCCACTCGATGAAGAAATGCGTGTTCGCCTTGACGTTCTGCTGGTACAGCGTGTGCAGCAGCGCGTGGCCGGTGCGGTCGGCGACGGCGCAGGCACGATCCACCGGCGTCTTGCCGTAGTCCTGCATGTGGCCGCCGAACGGGCGCTGGTAGATCTTGCCGGAATCCAGCCGGTCGAACGGCATACCGAAGTGCTCCAGTTCGTACACCACTTCGGGTGCCGCGCGGCACATATATTCGATCGCATCCTGGTCGCCGAGGTAATCGGAGCCCTTGACCGTGTCGTACATATGCCAGTGCCAGTTGTCTTCCTTGACGTTGCCCAGCGACGCGGCGATGCCGCCCTGCGCCGCGACGGTATGCGAGCGCGTCGGGAACACCTTGGACAGCACCGCGACCTTCAGCCCGGCCTGTGCCAGATGCAGCGCCGCGCGCATGCCGGAACCGCCGGCGCCGACCACCACAACATCGAATGTCCGCTTAGCAATCGCCATCAAAACCCCCAGAGTATCTGCACCGACCAGATCGAATAGAAAGCCAGCGCGAGTATCACCAGCACATGGATCGCCAGCCGCACACCGGCCGGTTTCACGTAATCCATCACCACGTCGCGCACGCCTATCCACGCGTGCCAGAACAGGCCGAGCAGGAACAGCAGCGTGCAGATGCGCATCCATTGGCTGGAGAACAGCGCGGTCCAGACGTCGTAGTCCAGATAGGGTTGCCACAGCATCCAGCCGGCCAAAGTCACGCAGTACACCGCCATCACCACCGCGCTGACGCGCTGGACCAGCCAATCGCGCAGGCCGTAATGCGCCCCGACGACGACACGATTCACCATAGCTTCGCTCCCAGCAGGACGGTCAACGCCAGGCTCACCGCCAGCACGATCTTGCTGCTGGCGCGCGCCTGCGCGAGACTGCTCGCGTAGTGCAGATCGATCGCCAGATAGCGAATTCCTGCGCAGAAATGATGGAGGAATGCCCACAGCAGACCGGTCAGCGCGAGCTTGCTCAAGGGATGCGCCAGCAGTTCCTGCAACCGGGTATGGGTCTCGATGGAAGCCATGCTGTATTGCAGCATCAGCAGCAGCAACGGCAGGGAGAGGAACAGCATCACCCCGCTGATCCGGTGCAGGATGGAAACCAGTCCGGGCAACGGCAGCCTGATCTGGTGCAGCGCCAGATATTTCGGTCGTTTTTTATTCATCGCATTGGAACCTCTTCCCCGGGGGAATCTTATACCGAACGCACACCGGACACATGATCAGAAGAAGTCCACCTCGGTATGGACCGTTTTCTGTGCCAGCAACTTCTGTTCGACCAGTTCGCCGTAGCAACGCACCTGGTTGCGCCCATGCGCCTTGGCGTAATACAGGGCCTCGTCCGCCTCGCCCAGCACCATCGCCGGCGTGGAGGTCGACGCGACCGAGGTGAAACCGATGGAAATGGTAACTTGGCCGACCTGCGGGAAGACATGCCGCGCGACCTTTTCCCGGAAGTCGTCCAGTTTCTTCTTCACGTCGGCAAAGTCGACGTCGCGCATCAGCACGACGAACTCCTCCCCGCCGAAACGATACAGCCGGTCGCCCTGGCGGAACGACCCGCGCATCAGGTTGGCCATCAGGATCAGCACCTCGTCGCCATACAGGTGGCCGAAGGTGTCGTTGACGCGCTTGAAATGATCGATATCCATGACTGCCAACCAATGGCTGCCTTCCTTGTGCGAACGGCGATCATCCTGCGAGGGTTCGTCGGAATGGAGCGCGGAAGACAGGAACACCGCAAAGCCGGCATCGAAAGTCTTGCGGTTCAGCAGTCCGGTCAGCGTGTCCCGCTGGCTATCCTCGAGCAGCCCGAGATAGTTGCGATAGACCAAGATCATCCCCGTGGCCATCGCGACCTCCTCCGCGCTGAACGGCTCCTTGCCCCGAATCTCGAACACGGACACCGGCTCGTCGTCCATCAACACCGGAATGCAGCATGCATAGCCATTCTCCTGCATTCCACAAAAATAACCTGCCCCCTTAACCAGAGTCTTCCCCAGCAGGGAATCCGCCGTGATCGGTTCGAATCTATCCTCCGTCACCAATGCATCGCTGAAATGCATCGTTTCCCCTTCGTTCCATGCCGCAAGAATCACGCTGTATTGATCGCCTTTCTTCAAGACGTCATAAAGCCTGATGCTTTCCGGATGGATCAGCATGAGCAATGATTGCATCGCGCTCAATCTGACCAGAGAGCTATCACGCTGGCGCGTCAGGACCTCGACATAAGCAAGCAATTTGTCGGAAGGGGTCATTTTGTTCTTCTGCATCGGTCGAGACCTCACAGGCTCTCGTTTGGATTCTCTTTATGCGATGTTGGAATTCTACCGTATCCAGGCACAGGCCGCCCCTCTTTGCCTACACAGCAATAGCTGTCAGAATGCAATTCAACCTAACCCGAGCTGGAGACTTCCATGAAAGCACCGATACGCGTCACGGTCACCGGAGCCGCGGGCCAGATCGGCTACGCCGCGCTGTTCCGCATCGCCAACGGCGACATGCTGGGACGCGAGCAGCCCATCATCCTGCAATTGCTCGACCTGCCGCAGGCGCAGACCATGCTGCGCGGCGTCGTGATGGAACTCGAAGACTGCGCCTTCCCGCTGCTGCAGCAGGTCATCGCCACCGACGACCCGAAGGTCGCGTTCAGGGACGCCGAAGTCGCTCTGCTGATCGGCGCGCGTCCGCGCAGCAAGGGCATGGAACGCAAGGACCTGATCGAGGCCAACGGCGCGATCTTCTCCGAACAGGGCCGGCTGCTGAACGAATACGCCGCGCGCCACGTCAAGGTACTGGTGGTCGGCAACCCCGCCAACACCAACGCGCTGATCGCGATGAAGAACGCGCCCGACCTCGACACGAAGAACTTCAGCGCGATGATGCGGCTCGACCACAACCGCGCGATCGCGCAGGTCGCCCAGCACCTGTTCCAGCCTATCCGCGACGTGAAGAAAATGATCGTGTTCGGCAACCACTCCGGCACGCAATACCCCGACCTCGACCACGCCGAGATCCGCGGCCGCAAGGTGCGCGAACTGCTGCCGAACCAGGACTGGGTCGAGAAGGTGTTCATCCCCACCGTGCAGAAGCGCGGCGCGGCGGTGATCGAAGCGCGCGGCCTGTCGAGCGCGGCCAGCGCGGCGAATGCGGCGATCGGCCACATGCACGACTGGATGCTGAGTTCCCACCACAACGACTGGGTGACCATGAGCGTGCCGTCGGACGGCAGCTACGGCATCCCGGAGGGCGTGATCTACGGCTTCCCCGTCACCTGCCGCAACGGCCATTACCATATCGTGCAGGGACTGTCGGTCAGCGAACTGGGACGCCAGCACATGGAAGAAAGCTACCGCGAACTGCTCGAGGAGCGGGAGCATGTGAAGCATCTGCTGGGCTGATTCCCCGATCCACAACGGCCGCAGGCGCCCTGTCCTGCGGTCGAACCGACTTCATCGATTCGATTCCCCGCTTCACATCCTGTTACAAATCGGACAGGAACCATAGCCGCCAACCGCCCTCCTATTCCCGCTTGCCTGCGATAACGCAGGCAGGGCTTCGGCATCCCTCCCTCCGAGGCACCGGAAGTATTCAATCAAATTTGAAAGGAAGCGATATGCGCAATACCCATTGGATGTCTTCGATGCTGATCGCCGGCGTTGTCTATGCAGGCGGGACTTATGCGGCCGATGCGGCTTCGTCCGTTCCGGCAGCGGCAGCGGCAGCGGCAGCGGCAGCGGCAGCGGCAACTGTTGCGACGGCGGCCCCGGAAGTAAAGGCCGTGCTGTCCGATGCCGATGGAAAAGCACTGCTGAAGAAGAACAACTGCTTCGCTTGCCATTCGATAGACAAGAAACAGGTCGGACCTGCCTTCAAGGATGTCGCGGCCGAATATCGCGGCAAGGCCGATGCGGAAGCGACACTGATCGCCAAGGTATCCAAGGGCGGGAAGGGAGTTTGGGGCAGCATGGCGATGCCCCCGCAATCTGCGAAACCGGAAGATATCGATGCGATGGTGAAGTTCGTCCTGTCGCACCAGTAAGTTCTTCTCTCTACGACAACGCCTGCTGAACAGGCGTTGTCGTTTCTGACATCAGGGGCACATCGGCCCCCTCGATCAACGTATCGATTCCAGCGAACGGTACAACTGCCCATACAATTCCCGCATCCGCTCGACCCGAATCTCTCCGGCCATTCTCCCGTAACGCGCATCTTCGTAGAGACGCGTCATTTCGCCGGTCTCCCGGCTCAAGTGACGGAAGAACGAATTGATCTCGTTCAGGAATTCCAGCGTATTGTCGCGGCTGCCGCGTTCGATGTCGTGCAACTCAAACAGCCTCGCCATGGCCTCGTAACAGATGCGTGCGCCCTGCTCATCGCCACCATGCATGCCCAACAAGACCAGGCGCACATAATCGAACCGCGTTCTCAGCCAGGTAGCTGCCCGCGCTTCCCGCATGAGCCGCCATATCGCATAAAACAAGGCCAGCAGCCCGAGGACAAAGAGCATGCCGACCACCTTGTCTCGATTCTCCTTGAGCCACTCCTTAATAGCCTCCCAGATATCGATAAAACCCTGCATGACCGGCCTCATGACCTTTTCCATGCTTTCAGTCAAATCGGCCAGACTGTTGATCGCATTGCTCTGCCACTCCGGCATCCCCTTGCGTGCGGCGGCAATGCGCATTTCTCCGACCGAAGGCCAGCCCAGCCCCGTGCCTGCATTCTGTCCAGTTGCATCGGCTCCGGCTCCGCCACCGAAGCTATCGCCCCCGACTCCTCCGCTTCCGCCCATCTGCGTTCCGCCACCGCCCCCCTGATTTTGGCTATCGCCGCCCAAGATATTGCTCGCCTGCCCCCAGTGCGACGACAGCGTCAACCAGGTTACTTGCGGAGTCAGCGCATAGAACAACAAACCCAGCATCAGGATCACCGCCGTCGCGGCCGCAATCGCGGCACCCTGCGCTCCCACGACCTGATGCCCGAGACTTTGCTGACGCAGTTCGCCCGCTTTGCGATTGATCTGTTCCGCCACCAGCGTGAACACCACCGCCACGACATAAGGCAGCAGGTAAAACAGCATGGTCCAGTCCGCCCGATAATGCGAGGCGGCGAACAGCACCATCACCAGCGAGATGAGCAAACCCAGGTGAAGGTGGCGGCGGGTGGTGGTCACGCAGTTGTACGATACCTGCAGCATCGCCAGCATATACAGACCGGCACGGGGAAAACCCCACATCGGAATGAATAACAACACGGAAACCAGCGCGCCGAAGATCAGGGAGTTTCGCATCCAGCGCCTGCCGGCCTCGTCGGCTTCGCCGTTTTGACGCCAGCCTGCCCGCAAAGTGATGGCGAACGCAAAAGACCACAACGCGACTTCGGTCGTGAAAACGCCATACTGGATATCGAGAAAAGCATTGCAAACCAACGCCAACACTTGCGCGGCAAACAGCCCGAGATAAGCGGGAAAATATCTGAGCGGCGGGCTCATGGATTGAACACCCTGACCAGATCGTCGCCCTTGCGCACGACAAGGCTGGTCACGCCCAGATCGAGCAAACCGGCCCATGGCGAGGTCGATTTCCGTACTCGCAGCGACTCGGGAGACAGGAACGAATCCCGGTCGAATACGACAGCCAGCACATAAGCGCCGCGCGACCGCAACAGCGCGACGGCCAGCACCGTGGCGACGGCTCGCGACTCCGGCTCGGACAGGAATACCACGACTGTCTGACCGTGACGGCAGTTCATGGCAACGCGCTGCAACGACTGGGCGTAGGGTATCGCACCATCCGCATCGACCACCGCCAGCGCATCCAGCATGCTGCGGAAATGCGCCTCGCCTGAGCCGATGCCCAGAGCGAGGCTTTGCGCCCCCTCGCCGCTCAAACGCACCGGCATGCCGTTGTTGCAGGCATAACGCCCGATGGATGCCGCGATGCGCACTGCATATTCGAAGCTGGAATGTTTGCCCTTGCCGACATTGGCATCGGCCGACATATCCAGCGCGATGTAAAGCGAGGCTGACGCCAGCGGTTCGAATTCCTTCACCATCAACTCGTTCAGGCGTGCCGTGGTCGGCCAGTGCACATGGCGCGGATTGTCGCCACGCCTGTACTCGCGCAGGCCCAGAAACTCGGCTGCCCCCGCCCCCTCGGGCAACAAAAATCCGCCGCGATGAATCTCGCTGGGCGTGCCGGACAGCGGCAGCGCAACGATGGAAAATACATCGGGATAAATGGTCAGCATCTGGATTCCGCCGTCTTTTTGCTGTCTGGCTTCGACCAGCCCGAGCGGGAAGCTGGAGGCAAGTCCGACGGGGCCAAGCCGGTAAAGCCCTCGCTTCTCGCATAGCAGCGACACATCGAAATCGCACGTCGCGCGGCCGCCGATATAGGCCACCACGCCCAATACTTTCTCGGCGGGGGCGGCATCGCCGTTGCCTGCACCGACGAAAGGCAAGTGGTCCACCGCTTCCACCATGAAACGCGGCAGCCGGGCGTTGTTGCGCACCGCCACATGAAAGTGAACGGTCTCGCCCTCCTCTGCGCGCTGCGGACCGGTTCGCGTCACCGACAGTTGTCTCACCAGCCAGCGCGGCCAGACGAAGCCGGTGACCAGCGTCGCCAGCAGCAATGCGGCAATCGCCCAGGGCAAGGCCTGCCCACGATTGATCGCCGCCGCATAGGCGACCAGCGTGACGCCGATCAACACCAGCGGCTTGAGGTAACGGGGATTCCAGACAGGGAGGGCGAGAGCCATCGATTATTGCGAACCTTGTCGGCCGCCCCTTACGCCGGAGGGGCCACCTGATTCAGCACTTCGGTCAGGATATGGTGCGCCGTCTTACCCAGTGCAGCCGCCTGCGGACGCACGATCAGACGGTGTTCCAGCACTGGGCCTGCCATGCTCTTGACCATATCCGGCGTGACGTAATCGCGTCCTCGCAGGAAAGCCAGGCCGCGTGCGCCGCGCGCCAACGCCAGCGTGCCGCGCGGGCTCGCCCCCAGCCGCAGCTCGGGATGCTGACGTGTGGCGGCAGTGATCCGGACGATGTATTCAGCCACCTCGGGGTTGATGTGGATTTGTTTGACCGCCTCGCGAGCCGCCATCATCTCGGCTTCCGTGGTTACCGCATGCAACTTGTCGATGGGATGAGCCAATGCTTGTGCACCCAGAATCCTGACCTCCTCTTCTATCGTGGGATAACCCACACTGAGTCGCACGAAGAAACGGTCGAGCTGGGCTTCCGGCAAGACATGCGTACCGGCCATGTCGATGGGGTTCTGTGTGGCCAGCACCATGAACAACGGAGGCAAGTCGTAAGTGCTGCCGTCCACGCTGACGCGGAACTCTTCCATGCATTCCAGCAGCGCCGATTGGGCGCGCGGCGTCGCGCGATTGATCTCGTCGGCCAGCAGGATATGGGTGAACACCGGGCCGGGACGGAATTCGAAATCGCCGTTCTTCTGGTTGTAGATAGGCACGCCGGTAATGTCGGAAGGCAGCAAGTCCGGCGTGCATTGCAGCCGCTTCATATCGACCGCGACGGATTTTGCCAAAGCTCGCGCCAGCATGGTCTTGCCGGTGCCCGGCACGTCTTCCAGCAACACATGGCCGCGGCAAAGCTGCGAGATGACGGCGAGTTCGATCACGGATCGTTTGCCGACGATCACTTTTTCGACATTGTCTATCAAGGCCTGAATGGATTGCATAATCATCACCCGCAAGGAACATGAAGAATGCTTAATACCACCGGAAGGCAGCGCCCGACAACCCAAACCGCAAAATGCGGGCAGAACCGACTCCTGCCCGGCGTCAGACTAACGCTTCAGCACCTCGCGCGTCGCCGCGACGCTGCGCTCCACATCCGCTTCGTTCATCGCGTAGAACATCGGCAGGCTGACGATCTGTCTGCCGACATGCTCGGACACCGGGAACATGCCTTCCTTGAAGCCCAGCGCGCGATACAGCTTGAACAAGTGGATAGGCGCGTAGTGGTAGCCGATGCCGATGTCGTGCGCCTTCATCTTCTCCATGAATTCGGCACGGGTGATGCGGCCCGGCAGCACCAGCTGGAACAAATGCCAGTTGGTGTTGGTGAAATCCTGCGGCGGCAGTTGCGCGCCGGTCTGCGCCTCGAAATCCGCGCCGAAGCAGTCGAAATAATGCCGCGCCAGCTTGCGCCGATGCGCGGTGATCGCATCGAGCTTGGCGAACTGCCCCAGACCGATCGCGGCAGCGATGTCGGTCATGTTGTACTTGCCGCCCAGCACGTCCACCTCGATGCCGTCCCAGCCGCTGCGGGTCACGCCCTGCAGGCGGAATTTCTCGGCGAGCTTCGCTTCTTCCTCGTTGTTCAGCACCAGGCAGCCGCCTTCGGAGGTGGTGATGTTCTTGTTGGCCTGGAAGCTGAACGAGACGAAGTCGCCGAAGCTGCCGATTGGTTTGCCGTTCCACGACGAGCCCATCGCCTGCGCGGCGTCCTCGATCACGCGCAGCTTGTGCTTCGCTGCGATGGTGTACAGGCGATCCATGTCCACCGGCTTGCCCGCGAGATACACGGGGATGATGGCCTTGGTGCGCGGCGTGATCGCAGCCTCGACCTTGTCCAGATCGATGTTGCGCGTCACCGGGTCGATGTCGGCGAACACCGGCGTCGCGCCGACTTCGAGGATCACGTTCGCGGTCGCGACCCAGGAGATCGGCGTGGTGATGACCTCGTCCCCTGCCCCTATGCCGGCGATGCGCAGCGCGATCTCCATCGTGCAGGTGCCGGAATTGAAGGTTCGCACCGGGCGGCCGCCGAAATAGTCGGACAGCTTCTTCTCGAACTCCGCTACCTTGGGCCCGCTGGTGATCCAGCCGGAGCGCAACACGTCGCCAACCGCGGCGATGGTCGCCTCGTCGATAGTGGGTTTGGAGAATGGAAGGAATGACATGTTTGATTAAGCTCTCGAAATGATGACGACGCCGAGGATGATGATACCCATGCCGACCACCTTGGCAGGGTTGAACGCCTCGTTGAACAGATACCAGGCCGCGACGGCGTTCACCACATAACCCAGCGACAACAGCGGATAGGCGATGCTGACCTGCACCCGCGACAACGCGAGCACCCAGATCACCACGCCGAACGCGTAGCAGAGCATCGCGCCGACGATGTGCGGCTCGGTCGCGAGCTTCCAGCCAATAGGCAGAATATTCTCGCGCGAGAACTCGAAATAGCCGACCGCGTTGGTGCCCGCCTTGATGAGCAGTTGCGCGGCGACGTTGAACATCACGCCGGTGACGATGAGGCTGAAGCTGACGAGGTTCATGGTTTTTTCACCACGATGTGTTGGGTGTCTTCGAAAATAATCCGCATCGGCACGCCCAGTTGCTGCAACATCGGATAGACATACACCGGCATGATCGCCAGCGCCTCGGGCTTTTCATTCCAGACTTTGGCGAATTCCTCGACGGTCGGTATCACGCGCTGCGGTTCTTGCTTGATGCCGTAGGCCATTTCATCCTGATACTGCACCAGCGTGAAGGTGCGCTTCAGGTAGAACGGGAGCGTCTGCTCGTAGGTCAGGATGGAGTAGAACGGAAGGTCCGGCTTCACCTCGGCGCGGATCGCCTCGGCAATATGCTTCGCGGAACGCTCGCGCGCGATGGTCTCGTAACCGGACAGGCCGATCTGCGCGGACAGCAGCGCTGTCAGCGCCAGGACCAGCACAGCTGACTGTTTCTTTTCGCGCCACAGCAACGCCATCCCGATCAGCAGACCGGCCAGCGACATCAGCCCTGCGGTCACCAGCCAAGAGGTGTAGTGCGGATAAAGCTCGGCCTGGTTCGGCGTATCTGCCATGCCGGGAAGTTTCAGCCCGATCACGATCAGCGCCAGCGCAAACGGGATCGCCGCCGACACTTGCCAGAACAGCGTCCGCTCGCGCATCTCGGCGATGCGCTTGCCCATCAGCAGCGCCAGCACCGGGAACATCGGCAGCAGATAGGACGGCAGCTTGGAGCCGGAGATCGAGAAAAACACGTAGATGAACACCGCCCAGATCAGCAGGAAGCGCTGGCTGTTGAACATCTGCGCCGGCAGGCTGGTGTTGCGCACGGTGCGCCACATGCTGTCGAACATCGTCACCGTCCACGGCAGCGCGCCTGCCAGCAGGATGGGGATGAAGAAATACCAGGGCTGGTAGCGACCGAGGTCCTTGGTGGTGAAACGCGTGTAGTGTTCGTAGATGAAGAAGCGCTCGAAAAACTCGGGGTTGGCCTTCATCACCAGATAGAACCAGGGTGCTGTGATCGCGAAGAACACCGCCAGTCCCGGCAGCCAGTGCATGCGCTTCAGCACGGTGAAGTCGCGCTGCACCATGCAGTAGATGAACACCGCCGTACCCGGCAGGATGATGCCCATCAGTCCCTTGCTCAGCACCGCCAGCGCCATGCCCGCCCAGGCGACCAGCATCCAGTTGCGCCGCCTCTTCTCGTCGGCCTGCGCCTGTCCCAGCAGCAAGCCGAAGATGCCCAGCGTGATGAAGAAGGTCACGCCCATGTCCAGCGTGTTGATATGCGCCATCAGCACATACAGCAGGCTGCTCGACAGCAGCAGCGCCGCATAACCGGCCGCCTCGCGCCCGAACAGGCGCACGCCGGCGAACCACACCAGCAGGATGCCGGCGAAGCCGGTCAGCGCCGTCCATAGCCGCGAGGTCCACTGGTGCTCGCCGAACAGCGTATAGGCCGTCGCGGTCGCCCAGTATTGCAGCGGCGGTTTCTCGAAATACTTCAGCTCGTTCAGGCGCGGCGTGGTCCAGTCGCCGCTGACCACCATCTCGCGCGGGATCTCGGCGTAGCGTCCCTCGTCCGGTTTGACCAGCGTGCGGTATTCGAGGTTGGAGAACCAGATCAGCGCCAGCACGGCGAGCAGGATCAGCAGATTTTTCTTTGTCGTCATCATCATTATTTCTCGGCCACCACCAGCAGCGATCCGCCCGCCGGGAACGTGACGCCCAGCGCCAGCAGGCCGCGCTCAATCGCCATCACCGCGCCGAACGCCGCGTTCATCAAGGGATGTATCTTCAGTCCGGGATCCATGCCGTCGTCGGCCGGCGGCGCGTTGCGCTGCAACAGGCGCGACAGCCACATCGCCGGCAGCAGCAGCGACACGAACGAGGTCACGTAGCGCACGCGGAAGCCGGCGGCGCGCATCTTCTCCAGCAGCCCGGCGCGGGTGTAGCGGCGCTTGTGGTGCGCGTATTCGTCCATGCGGCTCCACAGCGAAGGATGCTGCGGCACGGTGAAGATCACCCCGCCGCCCGGCTTGCAGGCGGCATGGATCTGCGCCAGCGCGGCGGCATCGTCGTCGATGTGTTCCAGCACATCGAACGCGCCTATCAGGTCGAACTCGTCGCGGAACGGAATCGCGGTCGCATCCATCTGGAACAGCGAAGCCTGCGGCACGCGCTGCTTCGCGTACCCCAGGCCTTCGGTGAAGATGTCGCTGCCTGACAACCGAGCGTCCGGATAGGTCGCGCGCGTGTTCGCCAGCACGAAGCCCGTGCCGCAGCCAATCTCCAGCACGTTGGCCGCGCACGGGAAGTGGCGCAGCATAAGCCTCTTCAACAGCGCATTGCGCGCGACGAACCAGAAGTTGCCCGCCTCGACTTGCGCGTAACGCTGGAACAGCTCGGGATCGAAGCCGTCGTTCTGTGCGGCGAGTTCGGGCGCGAAGGACACGAAGCCGCCTCGCTCCGCCGGCTCATGGCCGCAGGCGGGACATTTCCAGGATGCACCGGAATAGGACTGTTTACAGGCGAGGCAGAATTTCATGGACGATTCGTTGGCTGATTATTCGGCGCGCCAGTTGCTGCGCACCTTGCGCGCCTCGCTGAACACCTGTTCCAGCTTGTCTGCATCGGCTTCCGCCAGCGCTTGGTGCAACGTTTCGAGTTCCTGCTGGTAACGCCCCAGTTCGCCCAGCAACGCGTCGCGGTTCGCGAGACAGATGTCGCGCCACATCTCGGGTGAACTGGCGGCGATGCGGGTGAAATCGCGGAAACCGCTGGCGGCGAAGGACAGCAGCAGGTCGCGGTCGTCGCGCTGCGCGAGGTCGTGCACCAGCGCGAAGGACAGCAGGTGTGGCAGATGGCTGACCGCGGCGAACACCGCGTCGTGCTGTTCGGCGGTCAGTTCGCTGACCACTGCACCGCACAGCTCCCAGGCATGACGCACGCGTGCGACGGATTCGATGGAATTCTCCGGCAGCGGCGTCAGCACCACTTTCTTGCCGACATAGAGTTCGGGCATCGCGGCAGCCGCCCCGCTCTTCTCCGCCCCGGCGATGGGATGCGCCGGGACGAACTGTGCGATACGGTCGCCCATGGTCGCGCGCACCGCGGCGACCACGTCGCCCTTGGTGCTGCCGCCGTCGGTGACCAGCGTATGGCTGCCCAGATGCGGCGCGATGCGCGCCATCAGTTCCGCCATCTGCCCGACCGGCGTCGCCAGCAGCACGATGTCGGCATCGCGAACTTCCGCGGCGACGTCGGCACCGATGCGGTCGATGATGCCCAGCTGCTGCGCCTGCTCCAGCGTCGCCGCACTGCGGCCGAAGCCGACGACCTCGCCGACCGCTTCAGCCTTGCGCAGCGCCAGCGCGAACGATCCGCCGATCAGGCCGACGCCGAAGACGACGATCTTGCGCAAGGCCGGCTGCATGTCCTACAGCGAACGCCCGATCGCGCCAGCGATACCGCCCAGTGTGCCCATCAGCTTCTTCAGTTCGTCCGGGGTCAGCGCCTGGTCGGCGTCGCACCATGCTTCACAGGGGTTCGGGTGCATCTCGACCAGCAGACCGTCCGCGCCCGCGGCGACCGCCGCTTGCGACAGCGCCGCGACCATCCATGCCTTGCCGCCGGCATGCGAGGGATCGACGATCACCGGCAGGTGGGTCTCCTTCTTCAGCACCGGGATCGCGGTCACGTCCAAAACATTGCGATAAGCGGTCTCGAAGGTGCGGATGCCGCGCTCGCAAAAGATGATGTTGTGATTGCCGCCGGCCGCGATATATTCCGCCGCCATCAGCCATTCACTGATGGTCGCGGACATGCCTCGCTTCAGGATCACCGGCTTGTTGATGCGGCCGACTTCCTTCAGCAGGTCGAAGTTCTGCATGTTGCGGGTACCGATCTGGATCACATCGACGTCGTATTCCAGAAAGGTATCGATCTGGCGCGCATCCATCAGCTCGGTGACGATGGGCAGCTTGTACTGGCTCGCCGCCTTGCGGAAGATGTCCAGCCCTTCGGCGCCGTGGCCCTGGAAGGCATACGGGCTGGTGCGCGGCTTGAACGCACCACCGCGCATCAGGCGACAACCGGCTTCGTGCACGTACTTGGCCGACAGGTCCATCTGCTCCTGCGTCTCGACCGAGCAGGGACCGGCGATGATCTGGATCTGCTTGCCGCCCAGCGGCACGCCGGCGATGTCGATCACGGTGTTCTCGCGATGCGACTCGCGCGACACGATCTTGTACTGCTTCGCGATATGCATCGCCGATTCCACGCCCGGCAGCGGCGTAAACATCTCTTCTGACAGCTGGCGCTCGTCGCCGATCGCGCCGATCACGGTGCGCTCGATGCCGCGCGAAATGTTGGCCTTCAGTCCGGCCGTTTCCAGTTTCTTGACTACCGCACCGATCTGTTCGTCGGTGACATCCCTGCCCATCACTATGATCATTTCGTTTCCTCTCAACGGGCATGGACAACACGCCCATCCCTGATTAATGAAACCGCATTGCCCGTTCCCTCACCTCAATCCTCTCCCGCATGCGGGAGAGGAGGCAAACGAACGCTACGCGAGTCTTTCTGTTAATGCCTGCGTCAATGCAGATAAAAATTTCCCGTTTTCGCTTTCCGTCCCTATGCTCACGCGCAGGTATTCGGCCATGTCGTAGTTCGCCACCGGGCGCACGATCACACCCAGTTCCAGCAGGCGGCGGTACATCTTAAGCCCGTCACCTATCCTGAAGCTTACAAAGTTGCCGTAGGACGGGATGTGATCCAGCCCCAGCTTTTCCAGCCCGGCGACGATCTGCTCCATGCCGCGGCGGTTGAGTTCGTTGGTCTTGCGCACGAAGTCCGTATCGGCCAGCGCCGCGACCGCGGCGGCCTGCGCGACGCTGTTGACGTTGAACGGCTGGCGCACGCGGTTGACCATGTCCACCACCTGCGCATGCCCAAAGGCATAGCCCACGCGCAGCCCCGCCAGCCCGTAGGCCTTGGAGAAAGTGCGCGACACGATCAGGTTCGGAAACTCCTTAAGCCACGCCACGCTGTCGTAGCGGCATGCTTCCGGCAGGTATTCGTTGTACGCCTCGTCCAGCACCACCAGGATGTCGGCAGGCAGCGCGCGCAGGAAGGCGAGCAGGTCGTCCGCCTTGAGAAACGTGCCGGTCGGGTTGTTCGGATTCGCGACGAACACCAGCTTGGCCTTGTTCTCGACCGCCGCCTTCAGCATCGCCTTCAGGTCGTGGCCGTAATCGATCGCCGGCACGGAAATGCCGGTCGCGCCGACCGCCTGCGTCGCCAGCGGATACACCGCGAACGCATGGTCGGAATACACCGTCTTGTCGCCCACGGTCAGGAAGGCGCGCGCCGCCAGCTCCAGCATGTCGTTCGAGCCGTTGCCCAGCACGATCTGGTTGTGCGCCACGCCGAACTTCCTGGCCAGCGCGTCCTTCAGTTCGAAGCCGTTGCCGTCCGGATAGAGCGCGATGGTCTTGATCGCCTCATGCATCGCGGCCGTGGCCTGCGGGCTGCAGCCCAGCGGGTTCTCGTTCGACGCCAGCTTGACGATGCCGGTGATGCCCAATTCGCGCTCCAGCTCGGAGATCGGCTTGCCCGGCTGGTAGGGAGCGATGGCGCGGATGTAGTCCGGCGCCAGTTGTGTGTAATCCATCATCTCGAATCTCTTGTTACTTGGCCGGTTTGCGCAGGATCCAGTAGGTCTCGCCGGGCCAGCCCGGGAACTTCGCGCCGAACCACAGGTTGAAGCGCATCCACCACTTGTAGTTCTCCATGAAGAAGCCGCTCTTGCGCATGAAGAACGCGCCGGTGAAGAACTCCACTTCCAGCCCGTTGGCCTTCGCCATGTCGTACACGCGCTCCGGCGAGAACACGCTGACGTGGCCGTACTTGCGCGCGCCCGGGCGTATCTTGTCCTCGCGCGACTGCGCGAAGCTCTGCGGCGTGGACGGGAAACCGCCGATCAGCATGCCGCCCGGCTTGAGGTGCGGCACCAGCTTGGTGATCAGCTCTTCCGGCTTGAACAGATGCTCCAGCACATGCAGCAATATCATCGCATCGTATTGCTTGGCGTCGTCCAGCCTGAACTCCGGGCTTTCCAGGTTCACTTCATAGAAATGGTTGTAGCCGACGCGCTCCAGCCGCTCCTTGCGGATGATCGCGTCCACCGCATCCCAGCTCGCCAGCGCTACTTTCTCGCCGCCACGCTCCGCGGCCGCATGCATGAAGCCCAGCATCTGGCCGACATCCACGCCGATCTCGCACACGTCCAGCGGCCCCTTGCGCGCGGCGTCCTCGCGCAGGAAGTGGTACATGAACCAGTAGCGCACCAGCCGGATCGGATAGCTGATCTTCTTCACTTCCGGCGGAATGCCGTAATTCTCGTCCTGGAAAACCGGGTTGTCCTTCAGGAAATCGATGTCCCAACTCAATTGCTTCAATGCCATGCTTTAAAACCCTCTGAAGATCGCTCAAACGGCGACCGGATAAGAACCCAGAATCTTCACGAATGCGGCAGACTGGGCGAGCTCGCCCAACGCGGCCGCGACCCTGGCGTCATCGCGATGCCCCTCGATGTCGACGTAAAACACGTATTCCCAGGAACCGGAACGCGCCGGGCGCGACTCCAGCTTGGTCATCGACACGCTGTGCCGGGCCAGCGGCGTCAGCAGCTCGTGCACCGCGCCGGGACGATTCGCCGCGGACAGCACCAGCGAGGTCTTGTCGTGGCCGGAAGGCGCGACTTGCTGCTTGCCCAGCACCAGGAAGCGCGTGGTGTTGCGCGGGTCGTCCTCTATGCTCCGCGCCAGCACCTTGAGCTTGAAATGTTCCGCCGCCTGCTCTCCGCCGACCGATGCGGCGTAGGACTCCTCCGCCGCGAGGCGCGCCGCGTCGGCGTTGCTGGAAGCGGTGATGCGCTCGGCATGCGGCAGGTGCACATTCAGCCAGCCCTGGCATTGCCCGAACGATTGCGGATGCGAATAGACCTTGCGGATGACCGACAGCTCGTTCTCGTTCGACAACAGGCACTGGTGTACCTGCAGCATCACCTCGCCGCAGATATGCAGGGTGCTGTTCAGCAGCAGGTCCAGCGTGCGTCCCACCGCGCCCTCGGTCGAGTTCTCGACCGGCACGACGCCGTATTGCGCCGCGCCGCTCTCGACCGCGCGGAACACATCGTCTATCGTCGCGCAGGATGCGCCCTGCACCGCGCTGCCGAAACGTTTCAGCGCGGCAGCCTCGGTGAACGTGCCCCGCGGGCCGAGATAGGCGACCGTCAGCGGCGCCTCCAGCGCGCGGCATTGCGACATCACCTCGGTGAACAGTTGCGCGATCGCGTCGTTGCCCAGCGGGCCTGCATTCTGGTCCTGCAGGCGGCGCAGCACCTGCGCCTCGCGCTCGGGGCGCAGCACCGGGCCATCGCCCTTGGTGTGACCGATCTGCTGCGCCAGCGCGGCGCGCCGGTTGAACAGCTTGAGCAGTTCGTCGTCAATGCTGTCGATTTGTTCGCGGTATTTTTTCAGTTCTTCGGACATGGGCGATCAACCTTTGCGCTGCGCGAACTCAATCATGAAGTCCGCCAACGCCTGCACGCCCGCCACGGGCATGGCGTTGTAGATGGAGGCGCGCATGCCGCCCGCCAGCTTGTGCCCCTTCAGTTGCAGCATGCCGCGCGCTTCCGCCTGCTTGAGGAACTCGGCATCCAGCGCCGCATCGGCCGTCCTGAAAGGCACGTTCATGCGCGAACGGTCGGCCTTCGCCACCGGGCAGACATAGAAACCGCCGCTGCCGTCGATGGCGTCGTACAGCAGCTTCGCCTTGGCGATGTTGGTCTGCTCCATCGCCGCGACGCCGCCGTTCTGCTTCAGCCACTGGAACACCAGCCCGGCCATGTAGATGCCGTAGGTCGGCGGCGTGTTGTACATGGAATCGGCATCGGCATGCGTCTTGTAGTCCAGCATCGTCGGCAGGCGCGGATCGGCGTGGCCGACCAGGTCGTCGCGCACGATCACCAGCGTCACGCCGGCCGGGCCGATGTTCTTCTGCGCGCCCGCATAGATCAGGCCGAACTTCGACACATCATACGGGCGCGACAGGATGTTGGAGGACATGTCCGCAACCAGCGGCACATCGCCCGTGTCGGGAATCCAGTTGAACTCCACGCCGCCAATGGTCTCGTTCGGGCAGTAGTGCACGTAGGCCGCATCCTTATCCTGCTTCCACGTTTTAAAGTCTGGGGCGTAGCTGAAATTCTTGTCGGCACTGCTGGCGATCTCGTTCACATGGCAGAACTTCTTCGCCTCATCGATAGCCTTCTTCGACCATATTCCGGTATTCACGTAATCGGCGGAAACCTTGCCGCGCAGCAGGTTGAGCGGAATCATCGAGAACTGCATGGTGGCCCCGCCCTGCAGGAACAGCACCTTGTAGTTCTTCGGAATCGCCATCAGCTCGCGCAGGTCGGCCTCGGCCTGGGCGTGGATGCCCATGAATTCCTTGCCGCGGTGCGACATCTCCATCACCGACATGCCGGTGCCGCGCCAATCGAGCAACTCTTCGCGCGCCTGCACCAGCACGTCGTGCGGCAATACGGCTGGGCCTGCTGCAAAATTGAAGATCGTCATACCATTTCCTTTGTGAAGGAGAAGGGTGAAGGGTGAAGGGAGAATGGTGAAAATCGGCGTCGAGCCTTTACCCTTCCCTCTTCCCCCTTCTCCCTTCCCGTTATTCCTGTCCTTCTTCCGTCGGCGCGGAGTCCGTTGCCCCGGCTTCCGCCGACTCGGTCTCTTCCGGCTCGGCGATGCGGCTCAGGCTGGCCAGCTTCTCGCCCTTGCCCAGATTGATCAGCGTCACGCCCTGGGTCGCGCGGCTCATCTCGCGGATCTCCCTGACGCGGGTGCGGATCAGCACGCCGTTGGTGCCGATCAGCATGATCTCGTCTTCCGGATTCACCAGCGTCGCGGCGACCACCTTGCCGTTGCGCTCGGAGGTCTGGATCGCGATCATGCCCTGCGTGCCGCGGCCATGGCGGGTGTATTCGGCGATAGGCGTGCGCTTGCCGTAACCGTTCTCGGTAGCGGTCAGCACGCTCTGCTCTTCGTTCTCGGCCACCAGCAGCGAGATCACCTTGCCGCCCTTGGCCAGATTCATGCCGCGCACACCGCGCGTATCGCGTCCCAGCGGACGCACATCGTTCTCGTCGAAGCGCACCGCCTTGCCCTCGTCGGAGAACAGCATCACGTCGTGCTTGCCGTCGGTGATCGCCACACCGATCAGGAAGTCGCCCTCGTCCAGCGCGATGGCGATGATGCCCGCACGGCGAGGGTTGCCGAACTGCGACAGCGCGGTCTTCTTCACCGTGCCGTCAGCGGTCGCGAAGAACACGAACTTGTCCTCGACGAACTCGCGCACCGGCAGGATCGCATTGATCTTTTCGCCCTCTTCCAGCGGCAACAGGTTGACGATGGGCTTGCCGCGCGAGATGCGGCTGCCCTGCGGCACTTCGTAAACCTTCAGCCAGTAGGCGCGGCCACGGTTGGAGAAGCACAGGATGTAGTCGTGGGTGTTGGCGATGAACAGGTTGTCGATGAAATCGTCGTCCTTGGTCGCGGTCGCCTGCTTGCCGCGTCCGCCGCGCTTCTGCGCGCTGTATTCGTCCAGCTTCTGCGCCTTCATGTAGCCGCCGTGCGACAGCGTGACCACCACGTCTTCCGGCGCAATCAGGTCTTCCATGCTCATGTCGTGCGTGTGCGTGACGATCTCGCTGCGGCGCTTGTCGCCAAATTGCGCCTTCACCGCCGCCAGCTCCTCGCCGATGATCTGGGTCACGCGCTCCGGCTTCGCCAGGATGTCCAGCAGGTCGGCGATCTTGTCCATCACCTCGCGGTATTCGCCGACGATCTTGTCCTGCTCCAGACCGGTCAAGCGCTGCAGGCGCAGTTCCAAAATAGCCTGTGCCTGCGCGTCGGAGAGGTGGTAGCCCGCGCCCTTCACCAGACCGTACTCGGGCGCCAGCCCCTCGGGACGCGACGCGTCGCTGACGCGGGAGAGCATGTCCTCGACCAGCGACGAACGCCAGGCGCGGCCCATCAGCTCCTTCTTCGCGTCGACCGGAGTCGGCGCGGCCTTGATCAGCGCGATGATCTCGTCCACATTGGACAGCGCGACCGCCAGGCCTTCCAGGATATGGCCGCGCTCGCGCGCCTTGCGCAGTTCGAATATCGTGCGGCGCGTGACGACTTCGCGGCGGTGGCGCAGGAAGGCGTCGATCACTTCCTTGAGGTTCAGCAACTTGGGCTGGCCGTCGATGATGGCCACCATGTTGATGCCGAAGCTGTCCTGCAGCTGTGTCTGCTTGAACAGGTGGTTCAGCACGACTTCCGGCATCTCGCCGCGGCGCAACTCGATCACCGCGCGCATGCCGGACTTGTCCGACTCGTCGCGGATCTCGGTGATGCCCTCGATCTTCTTCTCGCGCACCAGCTCGCCGATCTTGACCAGCAGGTTGGCTTTGTTCACCTGGTACGGCAGCTCGTCGATGATGATCGCCTGACGATCGCCCTTGCCGATGTCTTCGAAGTGAGTGCGGCCGCGCATGATCACGCGGCCGCGGCCGGTGCGGTAGCCTTCCTTCACGCCGGCCAGACCGTAGATGAAGCCCCCGGTCGGGAAGTCCGGCGCCGGCACCAGCTCGATCAGCTCCTCGATGTCCATGTCCGGATTCTTCAGCAGCGCCAGGCAGGCATCCACCACTTCGTTCATGTTGTGCGGCGGGATATTGGTCGCCATGCCCACCGCGATACCGGAGGAACCGTTCACCAGCAGATTGGGGAAGCGCGCCGGGAACACCAGCGGCTCTTTTTCGGAGCCATCGTAGTTGGGCCCGAAGTCCACCGTCTCCTTGTCCAGGTCGGCCAGCAGTTCGTGCGCGATGCGCGCCATGCGGATCTCGGTGTAACGCATCGCCGCCGCGTTGTCGCCGTCCACCGAACCGAAGTTGCCCTGGCCGTCCACCAGCGTGTAGCGCAGCGAGAAGTCCTGCGCCATACGGACGATGGTGTCGTAGACAGCGGTGTCGCCGTGCGGGTGGTATTTACCGATCACGTCGCCGACGATACGCGCCGACTTCTTGTAGGCGCGGTTCCAGTCGTTCGACAGCTCGTGCATCGCGAACAACACGCGGCGGTGCACCGGCTTCAGGCCGTCGCGCACATCGGGCAGCGCGCGGCCCACGATAACGCTCATCGCATAGTCCAGATAGGACTTGCGCATTTCCTCTTCAAGGCTGACCGGCAGGGTTTCTTTGGCGAATTGATCCATGGTATCGATTATGGTTGGAAATGCACGAAAAACAGCGCGTAAGTTTACCACGCGGCCCCGCCCGGAGACAAAGCCGATCGCCGCCTTCCATCCTCCCGCTGGATTTGCAACAAATTCGACTAGCCATTACCATCCGTCCCTCCAATACAAACAACATCAGGGGCCGTCATGAATCGCATTCAGCAAATCGTCGCATCGCTCTGCCTGTTCAGCCTGGCGTCTGTCGCCGCAGCACACCCGACCAGCATCGGTTATCTGTATGACTCTCAAGGCAATCTCGTACACACAGGCTACGGTGGTTGCGTGCGCACGGCCGAATGGGCTCCCGCCAACGCGCTGCCCGAATGCGACGGGACTGCCCCCTCCGCTCCGGCGACCAAGCCCGCTGCCGCCCCCGAGACCAAGGCCGCCCCGGTCGCCAAAGCCGCGCCCTCGATCATCAAGATCGAGTTAAGCGCAGACGAATCCTTCGAGACCAACAAAGCCGAACTCAGCGCCGACGCCAAGGCCAAGCTCAGCGAACTGGCCAAACAACTGAACGGCCTGAACTACGACCGCATCGTCATCACCGGCCATGCCGACCGCTCCGGCTCCGCCGCCGGTAACCAGCAACTGTCCGAGCGCCGCGCCAATGCCGCGCACAACTATCTGGTCAGCGAAGGCGTCTCCTCCGCCAAGATGTCCAGCAGCGGCAAGGGCAGCAGCCAGCCCCTCACCAAGCCGGGCGCCTGCGACAAGCTGAAAAGCAAGCAGCTCCGCGCCTGCCTCGCACCGGACCGCCGCGTCGAGATCCGCGTGACCGGAACCCGCAGCAAATGACCGTTGCGCAGCATGAGACTCCGCTGAACGTCGATCCGGTCGAGCTGGAGAAGTTCTCGCAGCTTGCCCACAAGTGGTGGGACCCGAACAGCGAATTCAAGCCGCTGCACGACATCAACCCGCTGCGCCTCGGCTACATCGACCGTTTCGCCGGCCTCGCCGGCAAGACCGTGCTGGACGTGGGCTGCGGCGGCGGCATCCTGTCGGAGGGCATAGCCGCGATGGGCGCCGACGTCACCGGCATCGACCTCGCCGACAAGTCGCTCAAGGTCGCCAAACTGCACCTGCTGGAAAGCGGCCGCAAGGTCGATTACCGCAAGGTCGCGGTGGAGACCCTCGCCGCCGAACAGCCCGGCCACTACGACGTGGTCGCCTGCCTGGAGATGCTGGAGCATGTGCCCGATCCGCAGAGCGTGATCGTCTCCTGCGCGAAGCTCGCCAAACCGGGCGGCTGGGTGTTCTTCTCCACGCTCAACCGCAACCCCAAGTCCTACCTGTACGCCGTGCTCGGCGCGGAATACGTCCTCAACCTGCTGCCGCGCGGCACGCACGACTACGCCCGCTTCATCAAGCCCTCCGAACTCGCGCAGTCCTGCCGCAACGCCGGCCTGACCGTGACCGACCTCACCGGCATGAGCTACAACCCGTTCAGCAAGACCTACTCCTTAGGGAAGGACACGGACGTCAACTACATGATCGCGTGCCGCAAGGATTGACGTGATCAAGGCAGTCCTGTTCGACCTCGACGGCACCTTCGCCGACACCGCGCCCGACCTCGCCGCTGCGCTGAACCACACCCGCGCCACAAGAGGCCTGCCGCCGCTGCCGCTGGAGACGATACGCCCGCAGGCCTCGCACGGCTCGCGCGGCCTGCTCAAGATCGGCTTCGGCATCGACCCGGACCACCCCGACTTCGACGCGCTCAGAGACATCTTCCTGGCACACTACGAGCAGAACATCTGCGCCCACACGCGGCTGTTTCCCGGCATGGCCGAACTGGTCGCCGAACTGGAACGCAATGGCATCAAGTGGTGCATCGTCACCAACAAGCCGCACCGCTACACCCTCCCGCTGATGCAGGCGCTGGGCTACGCGGAGCGCGCCGCCTGCCTCGTCAGCGGCGACACCTGCGCACAGGCCAAGCCCCACCCCGCGCCCCTGCTGCATGCCTGCGAACTCGCCGGCGCCGATCCCGCGCACTGCCTCTACCTCGGCGACGACCGCCGCGACATCCAGGCCGCCAACGCCGCCAACATGCCCGGCATCATCGCCAACTACGGCTACGTCAGCGACGACGTCTCCGAGGCGAACTGGAACGCGCAGGGCAGCGTGAACCACCCCGTTGAACTTATCCGCGTCCTCGGCCTCTGACTGCACGTGCTACAATTCGGCACGGTTGCACGGATGGTTCGTGCGGCAGGTTGTAAACACACCGGGGGCGACATGGCTTCGACGTGGGTTGCAAAGCAGCGTAGGGCATACCGAGGACCCGCCACCTCGTAAATCAGCTGGAAAAAACTAGTCGCAAACGACGAAAAGTACGCTTTAGCAGCTTAGTCTGCTAGACCTCGCACCTTCTCTCCCATGGGGAGGCTCGAAGCCGCAAGGCTGAGATGAGCGAGGTCCTAACATGGGATCGTGTCGAGCAGGGTTACTTTGCTCGAAGCTAAAAACAAGGTGACTCGTCCGGTGGCAGCCTGTCGGTTGGCGGCAAACGGATCAAATCAAACAACCAGACTAAGTATGTAGAACTATCTGTAGAGTGCTTGCGGACGGGGGTTCAATTCCCCCCGCCTCCACCACTTCAAACAAAAGCCCGGCCTTATCAGCCGGGCTTTTTTATTTATCAATACCCGCCAAAGCAAATAACCGCGCCATCTCCAAGTTATCCGCAGCAATCCACAATAGTGCACATCCGTCCGCCTCCAGCCATAATGGGGGTATAAAAGGGGGTATTTATTGCAACTTTTCAATTCTGGGGGGTATCGTTAACCGCCTTTTCGAAGCCCCAAAAGAAAAACGCAGCGGCGAGCCGCTGCGCAATCCAATTTCATGAGTAAAACCGAGCCAGATTTCAGGCTGCCATCAGATGGCTTCTGGTTCTGTCGCCGATGCCAAGCAGCAGGTTCTCGACGTTGATGTCTTCGTCGATCTCATCCCAGTGCAGGCCGCTGCCACCGCCGCTGATTTCGTAATGATCGCGTTGCGCGGGTGTGGCGCTCAACAAGCGAGGAAAATAGGCGAGCGGCACGCCCAGCTTGCGACCATCGGTGAAGTCCACCCACATGGTGTTTGGATCGAAACTCACCGCTTTAGCCAAAGAACTCATGCCATGTCCTTTCTATCAATTGGTGGTTATCCGCAACCACCTTTGCAAGCTCATTCAATTCCTGACCGTTCAAGCCATAACTTTCCGCTACGCAAACTTGCGGCTCCATCCAGAATTTCGCTGAGGCATCTGCCCGTCTCACGTGCACATGCAACGCCTCTCTTGGATTACCCTCGTTGGAGAAGAAGAAAAATGTATAGCCTTTGTAGCGCAATATAACAGGCATCGTCAATCCTCCCCCGCATCCACACACATCGCTTAAAAAGTCACATCCATCGAAAACCCCCGCGACTGCAAGAATCGCACTTGTTTGGCTTTCTCTTTCTGGTTCCGTGGCAGCACACCGAATTTCTTGCGCCACACCTCACGTGCGGTCGCCAGTTCGGATTCCTTGAGTTCCGGCAATGCAACGGAGAGTGCTAAAGAGCTCAGCTTCGGCATTTCTCTTTGGATTCAAATCAGTCATTCATGCGGGCCCGATTAACCGCCCTTCACAGGCAAATGAATGACCTTATCCTGCCCCGCCCTGTTTCGATCGCGCGAATCCGCCAGACAATATTCCCGCAACTGGTCGATAGGCATCGGTTTCGCATAGAAATATCCCTGTATCTCATCGCATTGCTCCTGCACGAGGAACAATCGTTGCTCATCCTGCTCCACCCCTTCCGCCGTGATCGCCAGGCCGAAGTTTCTGGCCAGAGCGATCACTGCCCGGGTGAGGGTGACGCTGTCCTTGTTGTGGGGCAAGCCATCGACAAACGTTTTGTCGATCTTGACGCGGGTCACCGGCAATTTCTTCAGATAGCTCATGGAGGAATAGCCGGTGCCGAAGTCGTCGATCGCCAGGCCGATGCCCATGTCGCGGAAAGCCTGTAGCAGCAGGATGGCATTGCTTACATCGCTGGCGATATAGCTCTCGGTGATCTCGAGTTCGACCTGCGTGGGCGAGATCCCGCTGGAGTCGATGGCCTGTCTGAGCACGGCCATCATGTCGTCATTGCGCAACTGGACATTCGAAACATTGATGCTGATGTGATCGAGCAAAAAACCTTCTTCCATCAGCCGCACGAAATCCCGGCAACCTTGCTGCAGCACCCATTGCCCGATAGGAACGATCAAGCCGGTCTCTTCCGCCTGCGTGATGAATTGAAGCGGCGGAACATTTCCGTAACCGGGTCTGTGCCAGCGGATCAGCGCTTCGATCGCGGCAATCCGTCCGGTGGCAACGGATATCTTGGGCTGGTAATGCAACTCGAACTGGTCGCAGGACTCTATCGCCGATTTCAGCGCCCGGGTCAGGTCGGCGCGTTTCTGGGTATGTTCGGCAAGGTCGTCGGAGAAGAAACTATATTGGTTGCGTCCTTTGTCCTTGGATTTGTACATGGCCAAATCCGCATGCTTGATCAGCGTGACGCTATCGGTGCCATCCTTCGGATATATCGCGACGCCGATACTGGCTGAAATGCTGAGTTCCATCCCGGAACAGACGAAGGGGGCATGGAAAAGCGCGAGATATTTTTCGACGGTCGCTCTCAGCACGGCCGCATCCTGGACGCCTTCGATCAGGATGTTGAATTCGTCGCCGCCGATGCGTGCCAGCGTCTGTGTCTCGGAACCATCCGGAACCAGACGGCGGGCAACCTCGACCAGCAGGGCATCCCCGATATCGTGGCCCAGCGTGTCGTTAACCAGCTTGAACTGGTCCAGATCCAGGAACAGCAGCGCCAATTGGCTGTTGTCGCGCTTCGCCGTTTCGAGCGCCTGCTGAAGGCGTTGCGTGAAGAATCGACGATTGGGCAGATCGGTCAATGCATCATGATTTGACAGATACTCCTGTTCATTCCTGGATTGTTCGAGCAGGTTTTCCCGTTCTTGCACCGCCAGCGCCAGTTGATTGACGCTCAGCGAAATATCCTCCAGTTCGTCACCGGTGGCGATCCGCGTAGAGTTCGAGTAGTCCTGCCGCTCGATCTTCCGGATCTGGGACATCAATGCGGTCAACGGATGCTTCAGGCTACGGAGGATCACAAAACGCACCAGCAACAACGTGGCCGCCGCGACAAAAATCAGCAACAGCAGAAACTGGGCGCGATTCTTGTTCAAGACGGCATTCAATGCGGCCTTGTCGAGCCGGGCAACGAAGTACACTGCTCCGGAATTGAGCTCTTTCTTCAGCACTCCCAGATATTCCTGATCTGTCTGGACAATCTCCAATGCCGGTATGTCCCATTGCTCGCTCAGCTTTCCCGCCTGGCCTTCGTATTTCGTATCGAAGGATGCGCCGATATCGAGGGCGATATCCCTGGACAACTGCTCGAAATAACCTTGGCTAAGGACATTCGACATTTCGATATGACCGATAACCCGGCCCGTATCGCCCTGAAAAATGCTCTGGTGGGATTTGATGACAACATCGTCCCCTATCCGGTGATAGGTAATGACACTTCCGCGCTGTAGCTGGCCGGGCGAGTAATAGCTCTTGTGCAGGAAGGGGATGTTTTCATTATTGCGTATCGTCTCGGCAGGCATGTACTCTTCGTACGGCTCGTAGCGA
Source organism: Gallionella sp. (assembly GCA_035654695.1). GTDB lineage: Bacteria > Pseudomonadota > Gammaproteobacteria > Burkholderiales > Gallionellaceae > Gallionella. The sequence continues at coordinate 64,557 of DASRWG010000022.1, forward strand.
CTATAGACTTTCCGCGCTCCGCCCTCGAACGAGACGTAATTGAGCCGATATTTACCGTTCTCTTTCAGAACATAGGCAATCAATTCCTCGTTCTTGTCGTACAAGGCGATATCGCTATTGAACGACAGCTTTACGCGGCTCAGCAATTCTGCCGCGATAGCCTTCTTTTCCTCGTCGATCAGGAAGGTGTTGTAATTGCTTTTGTCCTGATAATTGTTTATCAGCTCGATCGATGCGATGGTTTTTTCGTCGTCCTTGATGAAGGCGATGCCATCGAGCAGTTCCCGCTCGGTATTTTTCAGGTTATAGGCGAGTCGCTGGTAACCCCGCAACATCCGCTGCTGGGTGTCGTCGAGGAAGCGCTGCTTCAGGAAGTCGTCAAAATAGAAACCCAGTATCGCCAGAACCATCAATACGGCGAAAATGACCAGCGCCGATAGCTTGACCATCAGGCTGTATTTCTTGTGTGTCGCAAATTTCAATCGCATCATCTACCCCTGCTGGCTGCAAGGTGGCTTGTATCAACTTTCGTGCTCCTAGAAAATCGGAGGCACTTGTTCCACGTTCTCTCGTGTGATCAGTTTAACCGGTATGAAGATATGCTTAGGCACGGATTCCTTCGCAAATATCTTCAAGGCAATCTCGATGGTCTTCTTGCCGCCCAGCGGGAACAGCACCGAACCGCTCTGCGAACCTGCGCGAATCGCCTGCTGCGCTTCGCTGGTGTAGTCGCAACCCACCATCACGATGGAGCGCGGATCGATATTGTTCTTGCTCAACACCATGCGCACGCCGCTCAGCATACTGTCGCTTTCGGAAAAGATGGCATCCACCCTGATACCGTCGGCCACCAGCTTCTCCATTTCGACCACCGCATCCTTGCGCAGATAGTTGCCGGTGCGCTTGATCACCTTGATGCCGCTGTGCTTGCCGATCTCGTCGAGAAATCCTTTGCTGCGCAACTTCGTCACATCGGCCTTTTGCAGCCCCTCGAAGAGCAGAACCAATCCCTTGCCGCCGAGTCGTTCCGCGATATATTGGGCCCCGATGGCGCCGATCTGGATGTTGTCCGAGTTGATGAAGGTGGTGTACTGCGTCCCCTTGATCCCGCGATCCAGCACGATCACCGGGATGCCCGCCTTATAGGCCTTGGCGACCACAGGCACCACGGCCTTCTCGTCGTTGGTGCCGATCACCAGCAGATCCACCTTCTGCTCGATGAATTGCTCGATCTGCCGGATCAGCAATGAAGTCTGCCCTTGCGCATCCGAATAAACGAACGAAAGCTGCGGGTGTTTGAGCGCCTCGTCGCGCACCTCGTAGACCTGGGCCTTGCGGAAATCGTTCGCCATGGTGTCCTGGGCGAAAGCGATGACGCGCTTGTCTGCTGCGGCAGCCGATAGCGACAGACAGAGCGCCACCAACGCCACGCATATCAGTTTGATTGTTCTCATGACTCCCCCTATTTATTACGCCCGGATACTACCACCAGACTTCCAGCTGGGCGCCGGCCAGAGTGCTGGAAGTGCGCCCTCCCGCGCCGAATCCGCCGGCTGCGGCATTGGCTGCGGCAGCGGCGGCATTCCAGCTGGCATGCGTCAAATAGAAACGCAGTTCCGGCCGCGACCAGAACTCCGGCGCCAGCGCCAGGGTCGGTGCAATCGTGAATTTATTCAGGCTTTGCCGCGCCTGGCCGTCGACGCTGCGCGTCGTGGCGCCGGCTTCGGCCAGAAGCTTGAAGTTCCGCCCTATCGCATAGGATATCCGCCCGCCGAGGGAAGTGTCGCGCGTGCTGCGCCCGTGATTGACACCGCCGTCGACTCGTCCGGTCTGCCAGGCTGCCAAAGCCTGCCCGCCGAACGCACCGGATTGCCAATTGAGCATATCGGCGATGCGGAAGCTCTTCATTCCCGGCTGCTGCCCGGCCCCATTTGCCGCATCCCCCAGCCCCTGGAACTTGCCGTTGATGCCGGCATGTCCGGTCGCCCCTTGAAGGAATAAAGTATTCGCCATCCCATTGAGCAAGAAATCGGACTGGTCATGCGAAACCGACAGCCCCGCCCCCGAGCTGCCCATCTGGAAATTGCCCTCCACCAGTGTCGCCAACACCCGAAGCGTGCCGCCCGTGTTCGTCCGAATATCGGACAGGTCGAGATTGATGCGTTTCGCATCGTTGGGAACGATGCTGCTGTAATCGAACGTGCCGCTATTGAACAGGCCTACGCCCAGCTTCGCATAACCCAGGTCCAGACCGGTCATGCCGACGCCGGTATTGTCGCCGTAGTCCATCACGAAGCTGTCCACGATATGGACTTCCTGGAGACGCAGACGGTTCTGCCCGATCCAGAAACGCGCTTCGGGTGCGAAATCGAAGCCGGACATCGCAACATAGCCTTGCGCCGTACCGTAATTGCCGCCCCAGACGGTGGGCATATACATGACGCTGAATTTCCTGCCGTCGCCAAGATCGGCGGTCTTGCCTATGCCGAGCTCGATGCCGTTGTCGCCCTCGTTGCCAAGGCGGAATTTCTGGGTGTCGCCCCCCAGCGTATAGCCTCCGCGCGGCGTGCCCGCGGGGCTGGAATAAGCGCCGAAACGGGTATAACCGCCGATATCGAATCCGCCTGTCTCGGCCGCCTGTGCGGGCAAATCAGCCGCAATGGCCAGCGCCATCGCCACGACAGACAGTCCGCGTCTTGCGCGAGAAAACGTACCCTGTTTCATAACCTCCTCCTTGCGTGTGCCTTCCGGTTAATGCTCAACCCCATCTTTAATTCCTGCCATGATAATGATGGTTTTCACGGCGCCAAAGTCACCCATCGGCAAAGACTATCGATCATCGCCTCTTCATCGGCAGGAACGATCAGCACCGGCTTGGAGCCGCTGCGATCAATTCTGGGCGATGCGAGGTCGTTCGCGACGACATTCAGGGAAAATCCCACAAACTCCAGTTGAGCACAGATCGCCGCACGTATGTTCGGAGCATGCTCGCCTATCCCTCCGGTAAAGACGAGCGCGTCGATACCGCCGTGCTTGGCGGCGAGGCTGCCGATGGCGGCGCGCACCTCGCGGCAGAAGTAATCGACCGTGAACCTCGCCTGCGCGCTGTCGCTGGCCAGCAGGTCGCTCATCTCGCTGCTCTCGCCGCCGGACAGGGCGAGTAATCCCATGTGGTGGAAGACGATGTCGCTCAATTGCCTGGCGTCGTAGCGCTTGGCCAGTTCCAGCATCACGCCGGGATCGAGGTCGCCGCTGCGCGTGCCCATCGCGATGCCGCCCGCGGGCGTGTAGCCCATCGTGGTGTCGACCGAGCGCAGGTCCTCCAGCATGCACAGGCTCGCCCCGCTGCCGAGATGCGCGACGACGACTCTGCCGCGGGCGGCATCGCCCAGCAGCTCGGGGAGGCGCGACGCGACATGGGCGTAATTGATGCCGTGGAAACCGAAGCGGCGCAGGCCGAGCTCCTGCGGGATGGGCAGGCGTTTCGCCAGCTCGGGCATGGTGCTGTGGAACGCGGTGTCGAAGCAGGCGACCTGCGGCACGGCGAAGCGCTGCCGGCATAAATCCAGCCCCAGCAAGTTGCCCGGCAGGTGCAGCGGGGCGAGGTGGACGATGCCTTCCAGCCGCGCGCGTTCGGCCTCGTCCACCACCCGCGCGGCATCGACGATCTCGCCGCCGTGCACGAAGCGGTGGCCGACGATGTCGGGCTGATGCCCGTGCAGGTCGCGCATCAGCTGATCGAACGCCGGCGCATGGTCGCGCAGATGCTCGTAGCGGAAATTCCGCCGCGAGCCGTCGGCGTCGAACAGGCTGGCCTTGATCGATGACGAGCCGCTGTTGATGGTGAGGATGGTTTTCATCTGCGACGGGAAAAGGGAAATGGGAAAAGAGAAACGTACCCTCCCGGCAGGGAGGGGGGCACAAAGTGCCGGGTGGGCATCCCGTTTCTCATTTCCCGTTTCACGGTTTTAAAACGGCCAAGTCCAGCCATCCACTTCCGGCAGGTCGATGCCGTGCTCGTACGCATAGTTGCGGCAATCGATCTGCTTGTTCAGCATCTTCTCCTTCACATGCGCGCCGGCCACATGCAGCGCCGGGATGCGGTCGATCACATCGATCACCAGACTGAAGCGGTCGATCTGGTTCTGGATCGCGAGCTCCAGCGGGGTGTTGATGCTGCCCTTTTCCTTGTAGCCGCGCACGTGGAAATTCTTGTGGTTGGTGCGGCGATAGGCCAGGCGGTGAATCAGCCAGGGGTAGCCGTGGAAGTTGAACATCACTGGCTTGTCCAGCGTGAACAGGCTGTCGAAGTCGCGGTCGGTCAGGCCGTGCGGGTGTTCGCTGTGCGGCGTCAGCTTGTACAGGTCGACCACGTTGATGAAACGTATCTTCAGGTCGGGAAAGTTTTCGCGCAGCAGCACGACCGCCGCCAGCGCCTCCTTGGTCGGGATGTCGCCGGCGCTCGCCATCACCACATCCGGCTCCACGCCCTGATCGTTGCTGGCCCAATCCCAGATGCCTATGCCCTTGGTGCAATGTTTGGTGGCGGCGTCCATGTCGAGATACTGCAAGTGCTTCTGCTTGTCGCACACGATCACGTTGATGTAGTTGGTGCTCTTCAAGCAATGGTCGGCGACCGACAGCAGGCAGTTCACATCGGGCGGCAGGTAGATGCGCGTGACTTCCGGACTCTTGTTCACCACCACGTCGAGGAAGCCGGGATCCTGGTGGGTGAAGCCGTTGTGATCCTGACGCCAGACGGTGGAGGTGATCAGCAGGTTGAGCGAGGACACCGGCGCGCGCCAGGGCACGTCCTTGGACATCGCCAGCCACTTGGCATGCTGGTTGAACATCGAGTCGATCACGTGGACGAAGGCTTCGTAGGTGGAGAAGAAGCCGTGGCGGCCCGTCAGCAGGTAGCCTTCCAGCCAGCCTTCCAGCGTGTGCTCGGACAGCATCTCCATCACGCGTCCGTCCGGCGACAGTTCGCCGCCGCCCGCGTCTTCCGGCAGGTAATCGGCCAGCCAGGTCTTCTTGCTGACTTCGTAGACGTTGTCCAGCTTGTTCGAACTGTTCTCGTCCGGGCCGAACACGCGGAAGTTGTGCATGTTGTCGCGCATGATGTCGCGCAGGAAACGCCCGAGCGGGCGGGTGTTCTCGGCGACGGTGGTACCCGGCTTCTTCACCTCGACGGCGTAATCCCTGCAGTCCGGCATCAGCAGCGCCTTGCGCAGCAGGCCGCCGTTGGCGTGATGGTTGGCGCTCATGCGGCGGTTGCCCTTGGGCGCCAGCGCCTTCAGTTCGGGCAGCAGCGCGCCGCTCTCGTCGAACAGCTCTTCCGTCCTGTAACTCTTCAGCCACTCTTCCAGCTTGGCGAAATGCTCCGGCGTCTTCACGTCGCCGATCGGCACCTGGTGCGCGCGCCAGAAGCCTTCCACCTTCTTGCCGTCCACTTCCTTCGGGCCGGTCCAGCCCTTGGGCGAGCGCAGCACGATCATCGGCCAGCGCGGGCGCACCGGCTTGCCGCTGCTGCGCGCCTCGGCCTGGATGCGGCGTATCTCCAGCACGCAGGCTTCCATCGTCTCCGCCATCTTGGCGTGCATCTCCATCGGGTCGCTGCCCTCGACGAAATACGGCGTCCAGCCGTAGCCCTTGAACAGGCTCTCCAGCTCCTCGTGCGAGATGCGCGACAGGATGGTCGGGTTGTTGATCTTGTAGCCGTTGAGATGCAGCACCGGCAGCACGGCGCCGTCGCGGATCGGGTTCAGGAATTTGTTGGAATGCCACGAAGTCGCCAGCGGCGCGGTCTCGGACTCGCCGTCGCCCACCATCACCGTGACGATCAGGTCGGGATTGTCGTAGGCCGCGCCGAACGCGTGCGACACGCTGTAGCCGAGTTCGCCGCCTTCGTGGATGGAGCCCGGCGTCTCCGGCGTGCAGTGGCTGCCGATGCCGCCGGGGAAGGAGAACTCCTTGAAGAACTGGCGCATGCCTTCGATGTTCTCGCCCTTGTTCGGATACACCTCGCTGTAGCGGCCCTCCAGATACACCGGCGCCAGCACGCCGGGCGCGCCGTGTCCGGGACCGGCCATGAAGATCGCATCCAGATCGTATTTGACGATCAGGCGGTTCATGTGGATGTAGGTGAACGCCAGACCCGGGCTGGCGCCCCAGTGGCCGAGCAGGCGGTTCTTGATGTGTTCGAGCTTCAGCGGCTGTTTCAGCAGCGGGTTGTCGCGCAGGTAGATCATGCCGGCGGCGAGGTAGTTGCAGGCGCGCCAGTAGGCATCGATTCGTTTGACGTCATCGGGCGACAATGGGGTGGCCGGGGTATTCAAGTTCGGGGTGTTCAAGATCGCGCTCCTTTACATTGGTTTAACCGCCAGAGGATGCTGCATGTTCGTAACGCAGGATTAGATTAGATCCGGCCGCTCCCGGCAATCGGAATCGCCCTACAACACAAGACGCGTGGCGAGGACCTCGTCGACCCGATTATGATCCATATCGACCACCTCGAACTCCCAATCGCCATAGCGAAACTTCTCGGCGCGCTTCGGAATCTTGCCCATGTGGGCGACCACGAATCCGCCGACGGTGTGGTACAGCCCCTGAGGATCGCTGATCCCGCCGAGCCCGAGCTTTTCCACCAGTTCGTCGATGGGCAGCAGGCCGTCCAGCAGCCATGAGCCGTCCTCGCGCTGGACCGCAAGCGCCATGGCCGGATCGTCTGCGCCCGGCATCATGTTGCCGGCCATGGTCTGGAACAGGTCGCTGATGGTGACTATCCCCTCGGTGCCGCCGAACTCGTTCACCACCAGCGCGAAGTCGGCGCTGTGCTGCCGGAACAGTTTCAGCAACTCCATCAGCGTCAGCGACGCCGGCACATAAAGCGGCGGCGTCATCGGCAACTGGTCGAAACTCAGCTCCCCGGCAAGCGCCGCACTCAGCAGCGCGCGGCTCTCGGCCAGGCCGATCACCTGCTGCATGCTGCCCCTGCAGAGCGGATAGCGCCCGTGCGGAGACTCCCGCAGGACATGCAGGTTCTCGTTGTGGGAGCGGTTGAGGTCGATGAAGGCCACGTCCTTGAGCGGCGTCATCACCGCGGCGACATGGCGGTCTTCGAGCAGGAAGATATTGCCCAGCAGATGGCTTTCTTCCGGCGCGATGGCACCGGAGCGCGTCCCCTCGTCGACGGCGGCCAGGATGTCCTCGATGCTCGTCAAGTCGGGCGCTGAGCGGAACGGCAGGAACCGGAGCGTCATGTCCGCCGACCACGACAGCAGGCGGATCGCCGGAGACAGCACGCGGATGAAGACGCCCATGAATGGCGCGACCAGACTGGCCACCCGCTCGGGGTAGGCCAGCGCGATGCGCTTGGGCACGATCTCGCCGAAGACGATGGCGAAGGCGGTCACCACCACCACCGTCGTCGTGATCGCCACCTCGGAACGGACGGCGCTCAGCAACGGCAGCGACTCCTCGATGAAACGCTCGATGTGGCCGGCCAGGGCATTCTCGCCGAAGATGCCCGCCAGCAGGCTCGCGGCCGTCAGCCCGGTTTGCGTGGCGGCAATGAAGCGCGACGGCATCGCCTTGATGCGCAGCGCCTGTGCCGCCGACTGGCTCCCCGCATCCGCAAGCAGCTGCAGGCGCGAACGCCGCGACGAAGCCAGCGCCATTTCGGCCAGGGCGAAGAATCCGCAGATGAGGATGAGCAGGACAAGGATGGCTAGCGCGTTCACTCTTCAAGCCTCGGGAATAAAGCGGCAGCTTACCATCCGGGCTTGCCTCCTCAAAGGAGGCAAGCATGCATGGCGGCGTCAGATAGAATATCGAGCCGGGCTTTCAGGGCCCGTCAACCAGGGCGAATGAAAATGAAATATCGGCACTACAAGGGCGGCATCTATGAAGTCATCTGCGAGGCGCGGCTCGAATCGAATCCCGGCACCATCATGGTCGTTTACCGATCCGAAGAGGGCCTGATCTGGACGCGCCCCCGCGATATATTTTTCGAGTCCGTGCAACACGAAGGGGAAAGCGTACCGCGCTTCGCCCCGCTCGACTGACAGAATCCAGAACGCCCCTGAAGCGGCATCAAAAGAAAATGGGGGAACGCTCGCTGCCTAACCCTTTCATGGCACGCCCGAAGCTCGCCCCGACACCTCAATCAGGCAACTCGATCAATTTATTGCGGATGGCGTAATGGATCAATTCCGCACTGCTGGTCATGCGCATCTTCTGCAGGATGCGCGTCTTATGCGTGCTGACGGTTTTTACGCTCAGGGACAGTTCGTCGGCGATTCCGCCAATCGGCGCGCCCACGACGATCATCATGAATATCTGGTATTCCCGGTCGGAAAGCTGCGTGTGCGGCGCTTCGTCGTGATTGCCGCCCAGTTCCAGCGCCAGTCGCTCCGCGACGCCGTCGCTGATGAACACCCCGCCGCCGGCGACTTTGCGGATGGCGGAAACCAGCTGAGCGGGCGCGCTTTCCTTGGTCAGATAGCCTTGCGCGCCGGCCTTCAGCGCCCTGACCGCATATTGTTTCTCCATGTGCATGCTGAGCACCAGTATCGCCAGTTTCGGCTTTTCCGCCTTGACCTGTTTGATCAGCTCGATCCCGTTCCTGCCCGGCATCGACATGTCCATCAACAGCACATCGAACGAATTCCCGCGCAGCAGCTTGAGCGCTTCCAGCCCGTTCGCCGCCTCTCCCGCAACGACGAAGTCGCTCTCCTCGGACAGCAGTTGTTTTACGCCCTCCCGGACGATCGTGTGGTCGTCGGCAACCAGTATCCTGATCATTGTTCTTCTCCCTCAAACTCTTGCGCGCGGATCGGGATGACCGCCTCCACGCTGGTTCCTTTTCCTGGCGCGCTGGACAGACTCAACGTCCCGCCCAGCCCCCAGGCCCGCTCGCGCATGCCTATCACCCCGTAGGAATCGCGCTTCGCCTGCCCCGCTACCGGCAAGCCGCAACCATCGTCGACCACTTGCAGCAGCAGATTGCCATCGCGGCATTGCAGCGACACGAACACCTGCTCCGCCTGCGCATGACGCGCCACGTTGGTGAGGCATTCCTGCACGATGCGGAAGGCGGCGGTAGCGGTCTGCTGGTCGATATTGTCGTCCCACTGCAGCGAGCATTCCCACTCGCAAAGCGTCTTGCACTGCGCCCTGCCCATCACCAGTTGCACCTCGATGCCGGTTCGCTCGGTAAAGTCTTCGGTCAGCCACTCGACCGCCGCGGCCAGCCCCAGGTCGTCCAGCATCACCGGACGCAAATCCGCGGCGATCCTGCGCATCGCATTCAGCGTGTCGTCTATCAGCCTGGACATGGCATCGGCCTTCTTCATCACGCCGGGCGAATGTTCGTCCAGCTGGTTGATCAGCCAGCTGGCATCCAGCTTGACGCCCGTCAGCATCTGCCCCAGCTCGTCGTGCATTTCCCGCGCGATCCGCGTCCTCTCCTCTTCGCGCACCGATTGCAGGTGGGCGGAAAGTTCCCGCAGCTGCATGCGCGATTCCAGCAATTCGCGCTCAGCCTGCTTGCGCTGGCTGATGTCCTGGAAGGCCGTCACGGATGCGACGGCCTTGCCGTTTTCCATGATGGCGGTGGCGACGAAGGATACCGGCATCAGCGATCCGTCCTTGCGCACGAACACATCGTCGTCCGTGCGGTAGACCCCGCCGTCCCTCATCACATTGAGGGTGCCGCATTCGGATGATGGCAAGGATGCGCCGCCGGGCCTGCGCGCATGGATGGTGTCGTGCACGTTGCGCACGCTCAGCTCCTGCTCGGTCCAGCCCAGCAGGCGCTCCGCCTCGGGATTCATGAACACCAGCGCGCCGCCGGCGTTCAGCACATAAATGCCCTCGCCGAGGGTGCCGGTGATTTCCCGCAACAGTTTTTCATTCTCCCGCAACGCTTCCTGCGCCCGGCGGTGTTCCCGCCGCATGGCGGCATCGCGCAATTCGCGCTCTATCGCAGGCGCCAGTCGCGCCAGCTTGTCCTTCATGACGAAATCGCTGGCCCCCTCTTTCATCAGGGCGACGGCGCTTTCTTCGCCTATGCAGCCGGACACGATGATGAAAGGAATATCCGCATCCGTTTCACGCAACAGGGCCAGCGCGGCGCGGGTATCGAACCTGGGCAGATTGAAATCGGAAATCACCACATCCCAGCCTGCGGACTGCAGCGCCTCGCGCATCCCGGCCTCGGTCTCGACCCTTGCGCTGACGATATCGAAACCGCCCCGCCCCAACTCGATCAGGGTCAGGTCGGCATCGTCCTGTGAGTCTTCCACCAGCAGAACGCGCAATGCACGGCCGGATGCGCTCATGTTTGCAATGCGGTTGCCGTTTGGTTCAACACCAGCCAGTAGAGTCCGAGTTGGCGCACCGCCTCGACGAACTGGAGATAGTCCACCGGCTTCTGGATGTAGCTGCTGGCGCCGAGCGAGTAGCTGTCGATCAGATCCTGCTCTTCCTTGCTGGAGGTCAGCACGACCACCGGCAGCAGTTTTGTTCTCTCGTCTGCACGCACGATCTGCAACACGTCCAGACCATCCACCTTGGGCAGCTTCAGGTCGAGCAGGATCACCTGCGGCATCTCATTGACATCGCGATCCGAAAATTTTCCGGCGGCAAACAGGTAATCCAGCGCCTCCTGTCCATCCCGCACGATAACCAGCTTATTGGCGAGGCGACATTCCTCGAAAGCCAACCGGGTCAACTCTTCGTCGTCCGGATTGTCTTCCACCAGCAACACGACTTTGCTTTTCATTCTTTTCCTTCTGTTTCAGGTAATCGCTGCGGGAGCGTGAAGAAAAACATCGCTCCCTTCCCTTCTATTCCCTCTGCCCAGACTTTACCATGGTGCCGGTGGATGATGCGCCGGACCGTGGCCAGCCCGATTCCCGTCCCCTCGAATTCGGTCGCCCCGTGCAGACGCTGGAACGCGCCGAACAATTTATGCGCGTAGGCCATATTGAACCCGTCGCCGTTATCGCGGATGTAAAAGGCGCTTTCCCCGTCGCAATCGCACTGGCCGAATTCGATCTTCGCGTCCGCCTTCTTGCCGGTGAATTTCCAGGCATTGCCGAGCAGATTATCCAGGACGATGCGCATCAGACCGGGATCGGCATACACGGATAATCCTTGCTGAAACATCCAATCCGCATGCCGCTCCGGGGCCGCCTTGCGCAACTCGCCCGCCACATTTTCCGCGATGACGCCCAGGTCGACCACCTCGTGTTTAAGGACGCCACGCGCCACCCGCGAGAGCTGCAACAGATCGTCGATCAGCAAACCCATGCGCTGGCTGGCGCGCCGCACGCGCTGCAGATAGTCGGCCCCAGTCGCATCCAGTTGCGCCTGATATTTCTCCAGTACGATCTGGCTGAAGCCGTCGATGCTGCGCAAGGGTGCGCGCAAATCGTGGGATACCGAATAGCTGAACGCCTCAAGTTCGCCATTCGCGACTTCCAGTTGATGGGTGCGCTCCTGGACCCGCCGTTCCAGCTCGAGGTTGAGCTGCCTGAGCTCCTCCTCCGCCGACTCCCGCAGCTTCTTCTCGGAGAATACATCCAGCGCGAACGAAACATCGGCGCTCAGCTCCAGCATCAACTCGACGATGTCCGACGAAAAGAAATAGCCATCCACCGCATAAACGTTGATCGTGCCCACCGCCTTGCCGGCCTCGCAGATCGGGAAGGCGCCGGAAGAGTGATAGCCACGCTGCACCGCCGCTTCGCGCCACTGCAGCATCTTCGGATCGTTCTGTATATCCTGGCAAACCACATGCGCCGCATTGCGTATCGCCGTCGCCGTGGGGCCATTGCGGGTACGCTCGTCGTCCAGACGGATGTGCAGTTTCTCCAGATAGCCGTCTTCGAACCCGGAGTGGGCGACCGGAACGACCAGCGGTTCCTGCCCGTCCAGCATCCCCACCCAGGCCATGCGGAACAGACCCGATTCCACGGCCGCGCGGCAGATCATTCCAAATAGTTCATTCCTGTCGTGGGAACGCACGATCGCCTCGTTTACCCGGCTCAGCAAACGATACAGCCGCCCGACCCACTCCAACTCCAGCTGGGCTCTCTTGCGCGCGGTGATCTCGAAGGAAATTCCCAGCACGCCGGCAATCTCTCCCTGCTCGTTTTTCAACGGCTTGATCGAGTTCTGGAACCAGACCCCGTTCGATTCGAAATCGAATTCGCCGTCGCGCCCGAGCAACGCCTGCCGGGCCGCCTCCATGATGGGATGCGCCGCATCGTCCGTTCCGAGATACTCATGCAGGGGCATTCCGACCACCTGACCGGGAGACAGCTTGAGCGCGGCCAACCCCGCCCCCTGGCTCAGGGTGAAATGCAGCCTGGTATCCAATGCCCAGAGGATAGCCGGCGTCTGATCAAGCAGCGTGTGCAGCTGGAACTCGCTTTCCCTCAAGGCTTTTGTCGCCTGCCTGCGCGAACGCTCATGACCCCGGACGATGAAAAACAGCAACAGGCTGATGAACGAACCCATGACCAGAATGATGGAAGGCGACTTCTTGGCGGTCTCGGCATCGAACGAAGGCAGCGATGTTGCATGGACAGTCCATTCATGCCCACCGACAGAGATCGATACCCGGCTGGCGAAGCTCGGCGCCTTGCCATGACTCATGCGGTCCTCCCGAAAACTTTCAAACATCAAGGCAGCAGGCGATGCTTCCTTGCCGTCATAGATGTGAACATCCAGATCGGGGATGCGCCTGCCGACGATGCCGTCCATCAGGTCGTTCATCCTGAACGGGCTATACACATAGCCCAGCAACGCGGCGCGGCGCTCCGCCAAGCTGGAATGCGGCGCCCCGTTCTTGTACACGGGCAGATACATCAGAAAGCCGGCCTGTATGTCCTTATCCGTCTCCTGCACCAGCGCGACCTTGCCGGAAATGGCGGTTTCTCCGGTATCCCTCGCCCGCGCCATGGCTGTCCGGCGCACCGGCTCCGAATACATGTCATAGCCGAACGCGCGCAAATTGCGCCCGGAAAAAGGTTCGAGGTAGACGATGGATGTGTATTCGCTACGCTGGCCGATCGGCGAAATCGCGTAATCGGGAAATCCTTCGGCGCGAACCTGAGCAATATGTGCCCCCTTCTTCTGTGCGGGAATATGTCGGGCGAAACCCACCCCCAGAATACCGGTCAGGTGCTGATCGAGCTTAAGGCCGGCCACATAGTGGCGCCACTCTGCGCGACCGACGGAATCCGACGAGGCGAACAACGCCGCCCCGCCGCGCAACACGTATTCATAGGTGTGCATGCGTTGCTGGATCTGCTGAATGACATCGATGCTGCGCGCGTCGAATTGAGCCCGGGCGGCTTCCTGCGCATGCTTGTTGGCGACAGACCAGCCGACAGCGGTAACGGAAAGCGAAACGCCCAGCACCAGCCAGGCGATCCACGAAGCCGGCAGGCGCACATTCTGCGATAACGGAATCGTATCGTTTTCCGCGGCGCGATCGTCCTTCAGGTCGTTTGGCATATCGTTGGAACAGCAAGAATGAAATATCCGCCGAACTATTGCATAGCCGGCCCGGCATTTCAATCGATGCCTGAAACCGTCTCCTCCATGTCGCCCGGCAAAGCTTCCATGGACGCGGGATGAACTTCAGCGCCCCGTCCCATCAGCGCCGCGAGCTCGCCGCCCGGCATCGGCTTGCCATAGAAATACCCCTGCACTTCGTCGCAGCCATTCGCCCGAAGAAAATCGGCCTGCTCCAGTGTTTCGACTCCCTCGGCGATGACCTTCAGGTTCAGGCTGCGCGCCATCGCGATGATGGCCCTGATGATCCCGTCGTCGGGCGCGCTGGGCTGATAATCGCGCACGAACGACTGGTCGATCTTCAGCTTGTCGATGGGAAAACGCTTCAGATAGCTGAGCGACGAATAACCCGTGCCGAAATCGTCGATGGCGATCCGGATGCCGAGCGCGCGCAATTCCCCAAGAACGGCGATCACCGACTCCTCGTTGTGGACCGCGATGTTCTCGGTGATTTCCAGTTCCAGATACTCGGGCGACAAGCCGGAGACCTGCAGCGCCGCCCTGACCGAACCAACCAGCCCCGGCTGCTGGAACTGCGTTGCCGACAGATTCACGGCGACGCGGACCGGCGGCAAGCCGGCCTCCTGCCATTGTTTGTTTTGCGCGCAGGCGGTGTGCAATATCCACTCGCCGACAGGCACGATCAGCCCGGTGTCTTCAAGTATAGGGATAAAAGCATCGGGCGGAATCAGGCCGGACTCCGGGTGACGCCAGCGTATCAGCGCCTCCGCCCCGATCATGCGTTTATTCCGCAGATCGAACTGGGGCTGATAATGCAGCAGGAACTCGTTCTTCCCCAGAGCGCGGTACAAACTGCTCTCCATCGCCAGCCGAGCTTTCCCGTCGCCACCCAGCTCGGCCCTGTAGGCCTGATAGCCGCGCCCCCCTGGTGCTTTTGCTCCGTACAGGGCCGATTCGACATTCTCCATCAGATCTTCCGGCGCACGTCCGTCTCTGGGATAAAAGCCCATGCCTATGCTGGCGGTGATGAACAACTCGTTGACCTGGGTGATGAATGCCCGGTCCAGACTGGAATGGATCATCGTAGCGACCCGCTCGGCCTGCGACTCGTGTACCAGATATGGAACCACCGCGACGAAGCGGTCCGCCCCATAGCGCGCGATAAAACCTTCCTCGCCGAACACCGCACACAGACGCTCGGCCATGTCGAGCAGCACCTTGTTCCCGGCCTGTATACCCAGCGAACGGGTGATGTTGCGAAAGCGGTTCAGGTCGATCAGGAATACCGCGAAAGGACTGTCCTGCCCGTCATCGGTCATGATAGCCGCAAGATGCTGAAACAAATGCTCGCGATTGGGTAAGCCGGTCAGACGGTCGAAATGGGCGAGGCGATAAAGGATCTCTTGCGCCTTGCCGAGATCCGAGCGCAGCGCGACCTCGCGCATTTCGCGCCTCACCACCGGCACCAGCCTGGACAGGCTTTCCTTGCCGATGAAGTCCCGCGCCCCGTTGAACATCGAGGCCACGCCCTGTTCTTCCGGAATCATGCCGGACACGATGATGAAGGGCATTTTTTCATGCGCCTTCTGCACGATCTCCAGCGCGGCGGTCGAGTCCAGCGCGGGCAGGTTGTGGTCGCAGATCACTACATCCCACCGCCATTGCTCCAGCGCATGCTGGAGCGCCGCGGCCGTTTCGACCCGCTTGCAGTCTATCCTGAATCCGCCTTGGGCCAGCTCGTTGCAAATCAGCTCCATATCGTCTTCCGAATCTTCGACCAGCAAAATTCGCAGCGTGGTTATCGATGCATCCATGATTCCTCCCGACTCTCTACCTGACGGGCATGGCAAGTCTGCCGCCCCTGATTATGAAACGCCCTGTGGGAGCGACTTTAGTCGCGATTTCCCCCGCGCCCCTCCGCTCACCCATCGCGGCTAAAGCCGCTCCTACGAAAACCGCCGCCCCCTGTTTTGCACATCCGGCGCTCACACGAGCGTTCTTTCACGTTAATCGCTACGCGAATTTCACGTTAAACCCCGTGATGGCGCCGGGGATGCCCGTGAGCGGCAGACTCTTGCCGACAGCCCCCCGTTTGACCGCCTCTTTGGGCATGCCATACACCACGCAGGTCTGCTCGTCCTGCGCGATCGTCGCCGCCCCCTCGTTGCGCATCTCCAGCAACCCCGCCGCACCGTCGTCGCCCATGCCGGTCATGATGATGCCCAGCGCATTCTTCGCCGCGCACTTGGCGACCGAGCGGAACAGCACGTCCACCGACGGGCGGTGGCGGCTCACCGGCGGGCCGTCCACGACATCGACGTGATACTGCGCGCCGTTGCGCTTCAGCAGCATGTGCCTGCCGCCCGGCGCGATCAGCGCCAGTCCCGGCAGCACGCGGTCGCCGCTCCTGGCTTCGCGCACCTCGATCCGGCACAGGTCGTTGAGCCGTGCCGCGAATGCGCCGGTGAATTTCTCCGGCATGTGCTGCACGATGACGATGCCCGGACTGACCTGCGGCAGCGCGGTGAGCACCGTCTCCAGCGCCTGCGTGCCGCCGGTGGAAGTGCCTATGGCCACCACGCGATCCGTCGTTTCCGCCATTGCATGCGTCGCGGCGGGAAGAATCGCGTCGGCGGACAACTTCGGCGGTGGAGCAAGCTGGGCCGTAGCAGGCATCAGCCTGCGCGGATTGGCATGCGACGCCGCCTTGATCGTGCTCAGCAGGTCGTCCGACGAATCTTCCAGAAAGCGTTTCAGCCCCATCTTCGGCTTGGTGATAATGCTGAACGCCCCGGCCTCCAGCGCCTGCATGGTCGTGGCGGCGCCCTTCTCGGTCAGCGTGGAGCAGATCACCACCGGCGTCGGACGCTCGGCCATGATCTTGCGCAAAAAGGTGATGCCGTCCATGCGCGGCATTTCCACATCCAGCACGATCACGTCCGGCCATCGTGTGCGCATGCGTTCCATCGCGAACACCGGGTCGGAAACCGCGCCGATCAGCTCGATGGCGGAATCGTGTTCCAGCGCGGCAGACAGCACCTGGCGCACCACAGCGGAGTCGTCGACGATCAATACTTTTATTGTGTGCATAACAATCCGGTCCTGTTGTTTCCGGTCAGCGGCAGCTGGTGGCGCACCCAGACATGGCCGCTCCAGATATCGAAAAATATATTGCGGTGCCCGTTGCCGCCCAGATGCTCGGCGCAGGACGAGAAACCATGCCGACGCATCAGCCGGCGGGCCATCTCGACATTCTTCGCCCCCACATGCGCATCGCTGGCGGCCTGACGCTCCGAGAACATGTGGCCGCCGCCGAACAGCTTGACCTGATATTCGCCCGGCCATGTGCCGGCGATCCGGATCTCGCGCAGCATCAGTTCCATCGCCTCGTCCGCATAGCGGCCGTCCATATCGCCGCCCATGCTCCCGGTTCGGGAGGGCAGCATGTAATGGCACATGCCCCCGACCAGCAGGTCCGGATGCCACATCACCACCGCCACGCAGGAGCCCAGCAGCGTGCGTATGCGCGTGTCGCGTTCGCCGAAATACACCTCGCCCGGCTGCAGGAATATCTCGACGGTGTGCGCGGGCTTTTTCATCGGATTCTCTTTCCTGAAAAACCGAAAATAATCAGCAGATTACGCAGATTAACGCAGATTTCCATGCCCTTATATTCGATGAATGCCTCATCGAAATAATGAATATTTTTAACGAAATTATTCATTGTTTAATCTGCGGAAATCTGCGTAATCTGCGGACAAAATCGGGTTACTCTGGCTTGCGGTAAATGGCCGGCATGACCAGACGCACTTCCTCGGTCACGCCATTCAGGCTTTCGGAGTGGCCCACCAGGAAATAGCCGCCGGGGCGCAGCAGCGGCAGCAGCCGCGACACCACCCGGCGCTTGGTTTCCAGATCGAAATAGATCATCACGTTGCGCAGAAAGATCACATCGAATTCGCCCACTCTGGGCGGCGCCTCGGTCAGATTGTGCAACACGAAACTCACCCGCTCGCGCAACGCGGACTCGATCAGCATGGTGCCCTCGTCCTTGCCCACGCCCTTCAGGCAATAGCGGCTCAAATAGGGCTTGGGAACTTCCGGTATGCGCGCGGCGGGATACAGTCCCTTGCGCGCCTTATCCAGTATCTGCGTGCTAATGTCAGAGGCCACCACTTCCCACGGCTCGGCGCCCAGCATCTCGTCCAGCATCATCGCGATGCTGTAGGGCTCCTCCCCGCTGGAACAGGCCGCGCTCCAGATACGCAAGCCGCGTCCCGGTCTGCGGGACGGGACGATGCGTTCGCGCAGGAAATCGAAATGTTTCGGCTCGCGGAAAAAATGGGTCTCGTTGGTGGTCAGCGAATCCACCGCCACCTGCAATTCGTCCTTGCCATGGGGCGATGTGATCAGGCGGAAATAATCGCCGTAGCACGAGTAATTGTGGTGCCTCAGCCGCTTGGCCAAGCGGCTGGTCACCAGCTGCTTCTTGGCCGGGGACATGCTGATGCCCGCGATGCGGAAGATCAGGTCGCGGAACTGGTTGAATTCCTTGTCGTGCAACACCGCATTGAATCCCGGCGGGTTGCCGCCCTGCCTGCCTGTCTGACCGATATTTCCCGTCATGTTGTGCATTTTTTCCTCAATTAATTACTGGTACCTGATCATAAAAAAACGGCTGAAACCTGCGACATCGAAATATTGCGACGCAATGCTGGAAGGGTTCAGCAATATCACTGATTTACTGAGCACATTTGCTCGCTCATTCAATAACATCAACATACCTAGCGAAGAACTGTCGAGATGGCCGATCTTGCTCAGTTCGATCTCGATTGAGAGCACGGCTGAGTCTCTCAACAACGGGGCATAAGCCCCTATAAATTTTCGATACAACGGGAAAGAAAAAATGCTTGGCATTGTTATGCGTGCGGCCTGATCTCGAACTTGAACGTGGATGCTCATATAAAACCTCCAGCATATTTCCGATATAAATAATCAGTTCTGAAACCTGTCAGCCGTCATGCACATCTTGCACGGTGTATCGAAAATCCAATATCGGCCAACATTGAAAGTGCTCGTAAGAAACGACACCAACCATAGTTAGGAAAATTCCCACATCACCCCTTGCGCGATTCGATCAACTGCCTGGCCTCGCGGCTCAGGGAAACCACCCTGCATTCGAGGCGCACATCCCCGGCGGCAAACACCGCATGCCCGACCTCGGCCTGCAACCCCGCCAGCGTGGCCGATTTCGTATCGTCCGCAGCAGGAATGACGACCTGCAAGTCGCACAACATGCCCCCGGGCAACACATGCTCCCCGCGCAACACCGCGCGGCTCGCGGAAATCTCCAGCGCCCGGGCCGCAAACTGCCTGCCGTCGCTCGATCTCACCCAGACTCGCCAATTACGCATGGATCAAATCCTCTACGGCACCGCGTCACGCCTGGCGCAATGCGCCGCCGCCCGCCACCTTGAAGTAACCCATCAGGTTCTGCAGTTTCGTGGCCTGGCCGCTCATCTCTTCCGCGGTCGCCGCCAGCTGTTCGCTGCTCGATGCATTCTGCTGGGTGACCCGGTTGAGCTGGCTCATCGCGGTGTTGACCTGGCCGACGCCGGTGGACTGCGCTTGCGAGGCAGCGGCGATTTCCTGCACCAGGTCGGAGGTCTTGTTGATCGCCGGCACCATTTCATCCAGCAGCTTGCCAGCGGCCTCGGCCTTGTCGACCGAGCCTCCGGCGAGTTCGCCGATTTCCTGCGCGGCAACCTGGCTGCGTTCCGCCAGCTTGCGCACTTCGGCGGCGACCACGGCGAAGCCCTTGCCGTGCTCGCCGGCGCGCGCCGCCTCGATGGCCGCGTTCAAGGCCAGCAGGTTGGTCTGGTAGGCGATGTCGTCGATGATGCCGATCTTGCCGGCGATCTGTTTCATCGCGGCGACGGTCTGCCTGACCGCCTCGCCGCCTTCGACAGCCTGTTTCGAAGCCTGGGCGGCCATGCCGTCAGTGACCCTGGCGTTATCGGTGTTCTGGTTGATCGAGGCGGACATCTGTTCGACCGAGGCGGAGGTCTGCTCCACGCTCGCCGCTTGTTCGGAAGTGGCCAGGCTCATGCTCTGCGCCGTGGCGCTCACTTGTTCGGAAGCGCTGGACAAGGAATCGGCCGTGCCGCGCACCTCGCCGATGACCCGGGAAAGCTGGTCGACGATATCTTGCATCGCCCCCAGCAACTGCCCGGTTTCATCGCGTGAAGTGATCGCTATGCGCCCCGTCAGGTCGCCGGAGGCCAGACGCTTCGCCGCATCAACCGCTGCGAGGAGCGGAAGCGTGATGCTGGACGTGAGCCATGCGATCACGATGGAGCCGATTGCCAGGGCGATGCCGGCGACGATCAGCGTCATGTCGAAACGGCTGCCGGCCTCTGCCAGCATCGCGGCTCGCGCGCTTTCGGCTTCCGCGCCCTGATGTTTGCGCAAATCGATCAGCCGGGTGCGGATTTCACGCCAAAGCGGCGTTTCTTCCTTGTTGATGAATGCGATCGCCTCGGCCTGGCTGGTTTGCGCCAGGAGCATCACCTGCTCCTGCACCGGCGCCTGTCTGGCGCGCAATTCGGCGACCTCCTGCAACAACCGCCCTGCCTGCCCGCTCCCCTGCGCCAGCGACATTGCGGTTCGATGCGCGGCCTGAAAATCCCTGGCTGCACTCGCATGGTTATCGAATGCCTTCCTGTTGTTCGGGTCCAGCACGATATTGCGCAGCGCCTGTTCCATCTGCAGTCCCTGGGCGTACATCTCGCCGACGGCGAGCATCTGTGCCTGATCGTGGTCGATGAAATCGATGAAGCGATTCTTGATGTCCTGCATGCCCACCAGCGCGACAGAAATCGCGGCGATGAAGAATGCGAACACCACCCCCATCGAAACCAGCAAACGCCATTTGATTCTGAAATTTTTCAACATCATCCATTCCTCGTTTAAACGTGAAAATCCGCTTGTGCCGGCTCCATGTGCGGCATGGTTTCATGTGCTGCCGAATCCGGACGAAGCACCCACCACTGCCACCATCCGCACCAGCCCGACGCGTCGTTCAGGTTGCCAAGTAGAAACTGCGGTTCCGCTGCCTCATGCAACCAATGTTCGTATTCCAGCCACTGTTCCATGTCGCCACCTCCTGACTGATTTTCCGGGAGTGCGTGGAGGCATGCCCGCGCCAAGCCGGCCCTAGGCTTTGCGCAATCCCCCCATCGCAAGACTGCCTGCATCCACCTTGAAGAAGGCCATCAGGCTCTGCAGTTTCGTGGCCTGGCTGCTCATTTCTTCCGCGGTCGCCGCCAGCTGCTCGCTGCTCGATGCGTTCTGCTGGGTGACCCGGTTGAGCTGATTCATCGCGGTGTTGACCTGACCGACGCCGACAGATTGTTCATCCGATGCGGCAGTGATTTCCTGCACCAGGTCGGAAGTCTTGTTGATCGCCGGCACCATTTCGTCCAGCAGCTTGCCGGCGGTCTCGGCCTTCGCGACCGAGCCTCCGGCGAGTTCGCCGATTTCCTGTGCGGCGACCTGCGAACGCTCGGCCAGCTTGCGCACTTCCGCGGCGACCACGGCGAAGCCCTTGCCGTGTTCCCCGGCGCGCGCCGCTTCGATGGCCGCATTCAAGGCCAGCAGGTTGGTCTGGTAGGCGATGTCGTCGACGATGCCGATCTTGCCGGCGATCTGTTTCATCGCGGCGACGGTCTGCCTGACCGCCTCGCCGCCTTCGATGGCCTGTTTCGAGGCCTGGGTCGCCATGCCGTCGGTAACTTTGGCGTTCTCGGTGTTCTGGGTGATCGAGGCCGACATCTGCTCGACCGAGGCGGAAGTCTGTTCCACGCTCGCCGCCTGTTCGGACGTAGCCTGGCTCATGCTCTGCGCCGTGGCATTCACCTGTTCGGATGCGCTCGACAATGAATCGGCCGTGCCGCGCACCTCGCCGATGATCTGCGCGAGCTTTTCCACCATCGCCCTGGTCGCTGCGAGCATGCTGCTGGTATCGCCGGGCTGAACCGATATTTGCAGCGTCATATCCCCGTCGGCGATCTTCGACACGACTTCCGCCGCATAAGCCGGCTCGCCGCCCAGTTGCTTCATGATGCCGGCCGTCACCCGCCATGAGAGCGTGAAGGTGACAACCGCGCCTGCGATGACCAGAAACAGCGCGACCATGGTCGTCGTCGTAGCACTCCGGTGCGCATTCAGGAGCATGTCGTCGGCTTCCTTCTGCTTCAACTCCACCAGAGCGTCCAGTTGCACCGCGATGGCCTGATAGCCTTTGTTGGCCGACTGCATCATGCCCGAGCCCAGCGAGATATCGGATGTGGCCATGTCGATGGCCTGAAGGATGTCCTTGCGGTATTTCAGAAGCGCAACTCCGATGGTTTCAGCCGCTTTCCTGTCCGCTTCCGTCGCCGCTTCGCCTTCCGCCAGCATCTTCAGGTGCTTTTCCGCAGCGTCTATGCTGGCGGCGATGACATCCGCTTCCTTGCGGATGCGGGCCTCGTCGTAATTGGCCATCCATGAAAACAGCCGGTATGTCGCGACATTGGCCTCCAGCAGATCGCTGCGCCCTTCGTTGGCGACGGTCAGGCTGCGCATGCTTTGATTGGCCAGATAATCCAGATCATCTTGTACCGTCCTGATGCCCGCATAACTGACCGCACCGAGGATCAACATCAGCACGATCGCAACAAGCGAAGGCAAACTAACTTTCAGCCGGATTCCCATTTTCATCACTCCCTCCGATTACCCCGGATGCGCGGCAGATGCCGCGCACGCTCGACAGACAGGCGCTTTAGCGCTTGTACACCCCCGCACACACGATGACGTCCGCGGCTTTTTCGCAATAGGCGGACTTCGGCAGGATTTTCTTGGTCACCGGATCGGTGAACTTGTAGTCCTGCCAGAATTTGCCCTTGCTGTTGGCGAGATCGACGCGCTCCTTGATGAACTCCTTGCCGTCGGCATCGGCCAGACCGATCAGGTCCTTGCCCACCTGCTTTTCGTTCTGGCCGTGGGCCAGGCATTTGCCGTTCATGTCGTAGACGACAGGATAAAGATCGAGGTGCACCCACTTCTTGTTCTTGCCGGTGATTTCCTTGAACGCGCCGGCGCGGTCGGCGGCAACAGCCTTGACGGCCTTGGCGACCATCATTTCCGCATCCTTGCGGTCGGCATAATCGTCCGCGGCGAAAGAGGACATCGGAGCGGCGAAAGCGATGGCGAGGGCAAATACGGTCTTTTTCATTTGTAAGTCTCCTTGGTTAACGTGGTTTAAATGCACCCGTGGGTGCGGGTTGGTTGCTGCACTACTATTCAAAAACAGTTCACGAAGTCCGGCCTCCGGCCACCTTGAAGAAGGCCATCAGGTTCTGCAGTTGCGTGGCCTGGCTGCTCATCTCCTCCGCGGTCGCGGCAAGTTCTTCCGAGGAACTCGCGTTCTGCTGGGTGACCTGGTTGAGCTGGCTCATCGCGGTGTTGACCTGGCCGACGCCGGAGGATTGCTCTTCGGAGGTGGCGGTGATTTCCTGCACCAGATCGGAGGTCTTGTTGATTGCCGGCAGCATCTCGTCCAGCAGCTTGCCCGCGGTCTCTGCCTTTTCGACCGAGCTTCCGGCAAGTTCGCCGATTTCCTGCGCAGCGACCTGCGAACGCTCCGCGAGTTTGCGCACCTCGGCGGCGACCACGGCGAAGCCCTTGCCGTGCTCGCCGGCACGCGCGGCCTCGATCGCCGCGTTCAGCGCCAGCAGGTTGGTCTGGTAGGCGATGTCGTCGATGATGCCGATCTTGCCGGCGATCTGCTTCATCGCCGCGACGGTCTGCCTGACCGCCTCGCCGCCTTCGACAGCCTGTTTCGAGGCCTGGGCAGCCATGCCGTCGGTGACTTTGGCATTCCCGGTATTCTGGTTGATCGAGGCGGACATCTGCTCGACCGAGGCGGAGGTCTGTTCCACGCTCGCCGCCTGTTCGGAAGCCGCCTGACTCAAGGACTGTGCGGTCGACGATACCTGGACCGAAGCAGACGCGATTGCCGCGGCGTTATTGCGCACATCCGCAACGATGCTCGCGACATTGCCGGCCATCGTGTGTATCGCATGCATCAAACGCCCGGTTTCGCTGCGCCAGTCCGATACATCGTGCGAACGCATATCGCCCGACGCGACCATCTGGCAGGAACGTACCGCTTCGTCCAGCGGGCGCAAGGTCTTGCAGACCAGCAGCCACCAGACATATCCCGTCACCGCGCATCCCAGGCCAAGCAAGGTGCGACGAATATGCTGATCGGCCTCTGCACCTAAACCGAACATGATCGCAACCAGCAACACACAGGCTGCGGACATGCGCGCCTTGATGCTCATGTCGCCTATTTTCCCCAACCAGCCCGACAGGCCGGTGCGCACCACAGCCCCCTCCTTCACCGTCAGCCCTCGCGCCGTACCTTCGCGGAAGCGGCGATAGAGACTTTCGGCCGCCTCCACCTGCGCGCGCGACGGCCTGGTTCGCAACGACATATAGCCGACGATGCTGTCGTTTTCCCAGATCGGGTTAACGTTGGCTTCCACCCAGTAGTGATCGCCGTTCTTGCAGCGGTTTTTGACGATGCCGCGCCACGGCTTGCCGGCTTGCAGGGTGCGCCACAGGTCGGCATAAGCGGCCGGCGGCATGTCCGGATGGCGCACGATGTTGTGCGGCTGGCCCAGCAACTCCGCTTCGGAAAATCCGCTGATCCCGATAAATGGCCCGTTCACATAGGTGATCTGCCCCTTGAGGTTGGTCTTCGAAACAATATATTCGCCATCCGCCAGATGGCGTTCCATATTGGTCTCGGGCAAATTGGTGCGCACTTCGCTGTACTCCTGTCCGGGCCGGGTTCGATCAAGCGAGCGCGACCGGGCGAGCTGCGCCGCCCACGCCTGCCAGCGAGGCCATCTCGTCCACCGACAACACCTGATGAACATTGAGGATGATGACGAACTTGTCGTTGATCTTGCCCATGCCGTCGATGAAGTCCGCACGGATGTCGGCGCCGAACGACGGGGCCGGCTCGATTTCTCCCGCGGAGATTTCCAGCACCTCGTTCACCGCATCCACCATAACGCCGATGTCATAGGTTTCATCGCCACTCGCCACTTCGATGATGACGATGCAGGTACGGCGCGTGATGTTGGTGGTGCGCTTGCCGAAGCGCGCACCGAGATCGACCACCGGCACCACCGCGCCACGCAGGTTGATCACCCCGCGGATGAATTCC